>NZ_JBIVSC010000001.1:1406636-1588997 GCF_044756005.1 Streptomyces sp. NPDC092045
ACGCCGGGGGTGCCGGCCGCGCCGCCGTCCGCAGGGCCTTCGGCTCCGCCGTCGGCACCACCGTCGTGCACGCCGGGGGTGCCCGCCGCACCGCCGTCCGCGGGGCCCTCCTGCTGGTTCGGGTCCTGCCCGGGGTAAGCCATGTTTCCTCCTGAGGATCGGACGATCGGGGATCGGTGGTCCCGCTCGGAACCTCCCCGTACCCCTTACAAGCTCACTCGTGAGGCCCGGAGCGGCAACCGGAGGGGGAGTACGGGGGAGTGCGCCCGGCACCGCGGGCGGACGGGCTCAAGGTGCCGGGGACCCCTGTTCGGCGTACCGGATGAGGTCCCGGGAGGTGTCCATCAGCTCCTTCCGCTCCTCCTGCGAGCCGACCATCGGCTGGGAGCCGTGCAGGGGAAGCCCGGCGCTCTCCGGCAGGAACCTGACGGTCACCAGCCCGATCGCACCGGCCAGCATCAGGTAGTACGCGGGGATCATGTCGTTGCCGGTGGCGTTCACCAGCGCTTCGGTGACGAGCGGAGTCGTACCGCCGAAGGCCGCCACGGCGAAGTTGAAGCCGATGCCCATCGCGGCGTAGCGCACCGCCGTCGGGAAGAGGGAGGGCAGGGTCGCCGCGCTCGGCGCGGCGAAGCAGGCGAGCAGGGTGGCCAGGATCAGCATGCCGAGGATCGGTGGCCAGGTCCCCTCCGCCTTCAGGAGCAGGAAGGCCGGGATCGCGAGGACGATCATCGCCACCGCGCCGACCGCGTACAGGGGACGCCGTCCGACGCGGTCGCTGAGGCGGCCCAGGAAGGTGATGAGGAGGACGATCCACACCATGCCGATGAGCACCAGCACGTCGGCCGACGTGCTGGACCGGCCCAGGGTCTCCGTCTGATAGGTGGGCAGGTAGCCGGTGACCATGTAGTTGGTGACGTTGTAGAGCAGGACGAGGCCCATGCACAGCAGCAGCGGCCGCCAGTGGTCGCGCACGATGGTCCTGAACTCGCCGCCGACCGACTCCTGCGCCAGGTTCTTCTCGTGCTCGTCGAGCTGCTGCTGGAACGCCGGGGACTCCTCCAGCTTCAGTCGCATGTAGAGGCCGATGACGCCCAGCGGCCCCGCGATCAGGAACGGAAGGCGCCAGCCCCAGGACAGCATCTGCTCGTCCGAGAGCGCCGCGTTCAGCACGGTGACGAGCGCGGAGCCCATCGCGTAGCCCACGAAGGTGCCGAAGTCGAGCCAGCTGGAGAGGAAGCCCCGCCGGCGATCGGGCGAGTATTCGGCCACGAAGGTGGTGGCGCCGCCGTACTCGCCACCGGTGGAGAACCCTTGGACCATTCGGGCGAGCAGCAACAGGACGGGGGCGGCGATGCCGATCGTGGCGTAGCTGGGGATCAGTCCGATCGCGAAGGTGCCCGCGGCCATCATGATCATGGTCGTGGCGAGGACCTTCTGCCGGCCGAGGCGGTCGCCGAGGGGGCCGAAGACCAGGCCGCCGAGCGGTCGCACGACGAACGCGGCGGCGAACGTCGCGAAGGACGAGATCAGCTGGGCCCCCGGCGAGGCGCCCGGGAAGAAGACCTTGCCGATGGTCGCGGCGAGGTAGCTGTAGACGCCGAAGTCGAACCACTCCATGCAGTTCCCGAGCGCCGAGGCCCCGACCGCGCGCTTGAGGAGGGGCTTCTCGACGACCTGGATGTCCTGCTCGCGGTAGGCCCGCTTGTTGCGGCGCAGCCGCCGCGCCAGCTCCTCACGGACGTGCCCCGGAACGTTCGCGATCGTTTCCGGTAGGCGTGTGCGGCTCCGGGAGCCGGTCGGGTCCTCTGGAGGTACGTGGGCCACGCGCTGACGCCCCTTTCGTGTTCATAAGCGATGCGTCACCTCGGCAATCGTCCGTCATGCCGATCACCGGGTGCACGTCGGAACCGCTTCCCCGGGTTTGCCGGGGCACACGTGTGAACCTCTTACGGCCCCGCGCACACGGCCCCGCGCACACGGCTCCATGCGCTGCCGGGCCTCGGACCGCGCCGAGAGGGAGGCGGAGCGCCTCGCGGGCAACCGGCTGCCGTCCGGCGCCTTGCTCGGCGACGGCGGGGTGAACGGCGATCGCCTCGGCCGCCCGCCCCGGCCCCGGCGCCGGACTCGCCCTCGCGGCTGTCCGACGCACCGGCAGCGGGCCGGCACCCGTCCCGGTGAGGCCCGCCCGCGTTCTGGCCGCGCGGGAGGAGCCCGACGGTACCGGCGTTGTCGGTCCCCGGTGCTAGCTTCGCCACCATGGCAAACCGTTCATATCTCTACTCCGCGGATTCGATGCCGAACGAGGCGGAGATCCCCAAGCCGATCCGATGCATATCGGAGCACAACGGGGACATCCCCCTCGCGCACAAGCTCATGGCGGGACGCGGCACGACGATCGTCCCGTCGATGATCTGGAACCCTCCGATCGGCATCGCCGCCGACTACGCCGGCGGGGCGACGCTGCTGCGCGACCTCCTGCACGTGGTCGGCAAGGGCCTGGAGGACGACGCCGAGTTCGCCGAATGCGTCGCCAAGGTCACGGCCCACCTCGAGAAGCAGCGGGCGAAGTACTTCATCCTGGAGACCGGGGAGATCGTCTCGATGACGGACGACGATCCGGCAGAGAGCGTGCGGCTCCTGGCGGCGAAGGAGATCCCCGACGTCGTCGCCCGGGCCGAGGCGGCGATCGCCGGCCGGAACGACGACTGGCTGGCCTCGGTCCGAGCCGACTGGCAGAGGCACTTCGCGTCCTTCTACAGCGAGGTGCTCTACTTCTCCTTCCCCGGGTGACACGGCCGGCAGCGCGGTGCCGGACGGTCCCGCCCCGACCCGGGCGGCGCCTTCGGCGGTAAGGATTCCTCGTGCCGCCTGCCGGGCCCGTGCCCGTCCGGTGCCGTTGTGTCGGCGCCGGCCGGTGGCCGACGGAGGCCGCCACGCCGGTGATCGCTACGCGTCCGCTGCCCCTCGGCCTTGAGCCGTCGTCGGCGACGCGGGGGCGTCGTTCAGGCAGCGGTCGAGAAGCGCGTGCATGCGGGGGACGGGGAGGGACGGGTTGGCCGCGGCGCCCTCCGCGGTGCGGGGGTCGGCGAGGAGCGCCTCCAGGACCCGCGCTGTCAGGCCCGGGTTGGTGGCGGCCGCCCGGCGCACCGACTCGTCGGGATCCTCCACCGGGGGATCGGGCACGGCGGGGTCGGCCGCGGTCAGGGCGCGCACCTGCGGGTCCGGGTGGCCGACGAGGTGGCTCGTGCCGGTGCGGGGGAACGCGGGCAGGGTCAGGAGGTGCGGACGGTGGGCCGGGCGGGCGACGAAGACGTCCAGGAGCAGGCGCGGCGGAGCCAGGGGGTGGTGGCAGGCCAGCCGGATCCGTACCTCCTCGTCCTCGTCCCGGGCGAGCGCCGCGACGAGTTCGCCGGGCAGGCCGGGCCAGCTCGCTGCGACCCTGCGGAGCACGGGCTCCCCGGACGCGGCGCAGGCGGCGAACCAGTCGGGTGACGGCGGGATCGCCGGCGCGGTGATCGGGCAGGTGCAGTTCGGACCGTGGTCGAGGACCCTGTCGATCATGTCGTACTCGGCCCAGGTGCGGGAGAAGCGCTGGAGGCGTGCGCGCATCCGCACGTCCTCGTCCGGGTCTCGGCTCAGCTCCGCGACCAGGTCCGCGCCCAGGTCGGGGCGGACGGCGACCAACGCGCGGACCGCGGCCCGGGGATGGCGGGCGAGCCTGGCGAGGGCGTGGGCCGGGGCCTGGCGGTTTCCGGCCAGGGGCTGCACCATGCCGTCCGCGAAGCACTGCTCGACGAGCGCCGGGGACAGGGCGCACCTGCCGAACACCATGGGCCTGCCCCGCCGCTCGTAGGAGGGCAACCGGGCCTCCACCTGTTCCGGATCCAGCACCCAGCTGTGGTTTCGCGCCTCTTCACGGACCGCGGGATCCGGATCGTCGAGCAGTCCCGCCCGCTGCGAAGGGGTGAGCGACTCCCAGCTCCACGTGGCTCGTCTCCGGAGTTCGGGGTGCTCGCGGTCGGCCAGGGAACGGCGGAAGGACAGCGAGACCTGCCGGGACAGATCGAGATTCCCGGCGATGTCGTCCGCGGTGAGTCTGTTGTCCTCTCCTCCGTCCTTCGCGGTCAGCAGCGTCACGAGGATGTCGTCCGGCAGTGGCCGGACCCGCCGGAGGTGGCGCCGGGGACCGCCGGCGAGGTGCGCGCGGACCAGTCCCGACGGATCCGTCGCCAGGGGAGTGAGCCACACCGGGTCGACGTACGGGTTGCGGGCGAGCGCGCTGCGGACGGCTCCGACCGGGTGGCGCAGGGCCGCGTCGATGACGGCGTCGGGCAGGTCGCGGCCCTCGCACATCAGCAGGCCCGCCCCACCGGCGGTTCCGTCCAGCAGGCGTATCAGCACGTCGGAGGGCGCCGCCGTATTGAAGGCGAGGCCGCGCAGCCACGGTTCACGCAGGGAGTCGGACACCGCGTCATCCTGCCACTACGCCGTTTTCTGTGCTCATGGGGTGCTCCCGAGTGGACGGGCGTGATCTCCTCGTGGGCAGGTGAGGGCCGCGCGCGTACGCCTTCGTCGCCGTCGTTCACCGTCCTGCGGCGGTCTCGGCGGACCGGTCTGCCGGACCGCCCACGGAGCGTTCTCCGGATCGGGAGTGGAGGGGAAACGACCTGAGAGGAGGCCCTTTAGAGTCCTGGGGCCGTCCTGGCCTCCAGGGTGGGGGAACGCGGACGCCCATACGTCCGCTTGTGAGATGACATGAGAAGATTTGCGGCCCGATGGCCGCACGCGTGGGCGTCCGTCCTGGCCGTCGTCCTCCTCGCCGGGGGTGTGGCGACGCCCGCCGCGGCTCTCGAAACCAGGCCCGGTGACGCGGCTGCGACCGGCTACACCCGCGAGTCGGTGCGCGCGGCGACCTGGAACATGTGCGGGGAGGCCGGCGGTTCGTACGCCTCGGCGGCCGGGTACTGCCCCTGGTGGAACGGCGCCGCCACCGGACGCTACAGACCGGACGGCTCCGCGATCCTCGACGTCACCGGCCCCCGCAGGAAGATGGAGGGCGTCGTCAGGCTCATCGACGAACGCAACCTCAACGCCGTGCTGCTCCAGGAGGTCTGTGCCGGTACGACACCGGGCGACTCCTCCGGAACCAGCCACCTCGACGAGCTCGCGAAGCTGCTCGCCGGAAAGGGCTGGAGCTTCGCCTCCGCGGGCGTGACCCGGCCCGACGACAAGTACGGGGTCGAGCCCGAGCGCAAGGACCCCGAACTCGTCGACTCCGAGGGCTCGGACTGCCGCGGCGACGCCCTGACCGGCACGCTGAGCGTCGCCATCGCCGTCAAGGGGCGGATCACCTGGCGGTCGGAGGACGACTTCCGCACTCCCGTCGGCACCGGCCTCTCCATGAACAGCGGGACCATCCTCTGCGCCGAGGTGGCCGGCTGGGAGAGCCACCTGTGCAGCACGCACGTCTCCGACTTCCACGCCGACACGACGAAGAAGAAGGACCCTGACGACCCGGCCCAGGCGAACTGGGAGGTCCCCATCTCGCCGGCGACGGCCGACGCCTACTACCAGAAGCAGCTCGGCACCATCGTGGACACGGTGAAGAAGTTCCCGTCCGTGGTCCTGGGCGGCGACTTCAACACCAGCGACCAGGAGACGCTTCAACCGCTCTACAGCCTGATGGCGGAGTGCGACCAGCGGGCGTACCTGCCCAACGACGGCACGTACGACGACGCCGTCAACGAGGCCACGAAGCTCACCCGGACCGACGGGGCGACGAGGCCCGACGGGGGCTACAAGTCGTACGCCATGACGTCGTCCAAGATCGACCACCTCTTCTCGACCGACGGCTTCACCGGCTGCGACGCGCGGACCGATTTCGGCGACAGCACGGACTACCTGGCCGAACACCAGCCGGAGTGCCAGTCGGTCGCCAAGAACTGCAAGCCCGACGACGACGCCTACTCCGACCACACCCCGCTCTACGGCTACACCCAGGGCGGCCCGGCCGTCTCCTGGAAGCTCGACGGCGGCGCCACGGCGACCACCGGCGGCTCGGCCGGGCTCACCGGCGCGAGCGGCGACGGTACGAGCGACTGGCGGACGGGCGAACACGGCGGCTCCCTGTACATGGACGGCCGGGTGGACGAGGCCGTGGCCGCCGGCGGCCCCGCCTTCGACACCGCCCACAGCTTCACCGTCTCCGCCTGGGCCGAGCTCGACGCCGACGCGGGCACGTCCGCCGTCCTGTCCCAGGACGGCAACCGGGTCAGCGGCGTGATCCTCTTCTACAACGCGGGCGACAACTCCTGGCGCTTCGTCCTGCCGAAGGCCGACGCCGACGGCTGGAACATCGACCAGGCCGTCGCTCCCGGCGCGGTCAAGGGCCAGTGGACCAGGCTCACCGGCGTCTACGACTCCGCCCCCGGCAAGGCGAGCCTCTTCGTCGACGGCACGAAGAGGGCCGAGACCACGCACACCGCCAGGTGGCGCGCGAACGGCCCCTTCGTCGTCGGCCGGGACCTCGTCGGCGGCGTGCGGAACGCCGGCTTCAAGGGGCACATCCAACGGGCCGAGGCCTTCGGCCACGCCCTGCGGGCCGACCAGGTCGCCTCGTACTCCGCGACCATGGCGCCCCCCACCGGCAAGAACATCGCGATGGCCGGGATCGAGGGGACGAACTCCCAGGGCTGCCACCAGCACGGCGACGACTACGGGAACGCCTTCGGCACCGCCGTCACGCTCACGCCGACCCCCACTGCGACGGTCCGGCACCCCGACCCGTCCAAGGACGTGTGGGCCGAGTTCTCCCTGTGGGACAACACCACCTCGACCCAGATCCTGAGCCTGGGCACGCCCGCGTCGAAGAGCACCGTGGTCAAGGGCCAGGGCACCGTCTCGCTCACCGCGCCGAGGCTCACCCCCGGGCACAGCTACGGCTGGCGGGTCCGCACGGCCGACGCGACGACCGGCAACACCCCCGTGTCCGCCAACTGCCACTTCAAGGCCCCGGAGGCCTGATCCCCCCAGAAGTCCGCAGTCCGACCCCGCGTGCCCCGGCCGAAGACCGTCCGGCCGGGGCACGCCCCGTTCCGGACACGACCCGGCAGGTCGTTCTCCGCGGCGGCGCCTTCCCGGACCCCGCCGAGGGCCGGCACGCGCACACCCCCTGCCGTCCGCCCACGCGATCAGCTGGCTCTACCTTTCTGGCCACGGGTTGACCACAGCCATTCGTAGGGTTGAGGCACCCAGGGGAGCGGGGTGTGGCTTTCAGCTGGCTGCCGACCGTGGTTCCGGAGGCTTGGCCGCCCCGCTCCCCACGACGACTCGGCCGCCGATTGGGAAGTGCGAACATGTCGCTGTGTAGAGCAATACCGGCGAGGTCGTCCGTGGTACGCAGACGAGGACGAACGACTGGAGCACGATGAGCCGGGTATGGGCAGGGACCGACTGCGGCAAGGGGCATCACCACTGCCTGCTCCTGGACGCTGAGGGCGACACACTGCTGTCGCGACGGGTAGCCAACGACGAGTCTGAGCTGCTGGCCTTGATCGCAGATGTGCTGGAGCTCGCCGGCGGCGATCGAGTCACATGGGCCTTGGACATGACCGGCGGTGAACCAGCTCTCTTGATCGCCCTCCTGGTGAACCACGGTCAGGAGCTCGTCTACATTCCCGGTCTCGCAGTCAACCGAGCCACCGATGGTTACCGCGGAGCAGGCAAGACGGACGCCCGAGACGCGCGCATCATCGCCGACCAGGCGCGTATGCGCCGGGACCTGCAGCCGATCCGGCCCGGTGACGAAGCCGCCATTGAGCTGAAGCTGCTGACGGAGCACCGCACCGATCTGGTCACCGAACGCACCCGTACCGTCAACCGCCTCCGATCGCTGTTGACAAGCATGTTCCCGGCGCTGGAACGGTCGCTCGAACTCAACACAGCGGGACCGCTCGTGCTGCTGAGCGGTTACCAGACGCCGGCGGTCATCCGCCGGCTGGGCACCCGGCGCCCGACGGCGTGGTTGCGTAACCGGAAGGTGCGCAATGCTGAGGCTCTCGCGGCGAGAGCAGTCGAGGCCGCCGAGCGTCAGCACACCGCCGTCGCTGGAGAGGCCGCCATCGCGAGGATGGTCCGCACCCTTGTGAAGGAGGTGATGTCTCTCAACGAGAAGGTGACGGAGACCGACAAGCTCATCGAAGGCCGGTTTCGCGAGCACGAGCTCGCTGAGGTGATCCTGTCCATGCCTGGTATCGGCGGCACGCTGGGCGCCGAGTTCCTAGCCAGCGTGGGCGGCAGTCTGGATGCCTTCCCCACGCCGGACCCGCTTGCGGCCTTTGCTGGCCTCGCCCCTGCACCACGCGACTCCGGACAGGCCAGCGGAAACCTGCGCCGACCACAGCGCTACCAGAGGCGACTGCAACGCGTCTTCTACACTTCCGCGCTGCTCAGCATCCGTTCCGACCCGAACTCGCGCCGGTTCTACGACCGCAAACGGGCAGAAGGCAAACGCCACACCCAGGCCGTTCTCGCTTTGGCACGCAGGCGTGTCAACGTCCTCTGGGCCCTCATCCGAGAGCGACGCCGCTATGAGGTCATCCCGCCTGCGGTCTCTCATGCGTAGGTGTGCCTGTGAATGTGCTCAACTCGGTGCGCATGCATAGGCTCTGTCCCTGACCATGCGGTTCGTATGAGTTTGCGTCTGATTCCGGCCCTTTCTGTCTATGCGTCTGAGTGTCCGCCGGGCGATGTGTATCCGCAGTAATCGGGGTTACAGACCGTGTCGTGGTCTCGGCCCCAGAGGTATACGTCCCGTTCGGTCAGGCGGGAGGTGAGCGCCAAGCGGCGCTGCCTGCGGCGGGGCACAGTCGAGGGGAGAGTGGTGAAGGTCTCGGGCAGCACGGCGAGGGAGCTGGTCACCTGTTCGCCGTCGGTCATCCGTACCAGCACGCGGCATTGCCACCAGTGGCGTCCTGCATCTGCATCGGGCCAGTAGTAGGGGGCCGGGTCGGGGAAGATGTAGCAGGCGGAGTCGGCATCGAGGTGCGCATAAAACCACGGGCTGCTCTTACCGAGCCCCAGGCGAAGTCGCTCCGCCTCCTGGTAGAGGGCGAAGAGCCCGTCACGGTCAAGGGCTTTGAGAACCCGTGCTGGGCGAGGCAGCGGCCGACGGCCGACCGGGGTTTTCACCGGCCAGCCCGCCAGCGCGCCCAGACGCTGGCGCACGCTGGGTTCCGAGGCGCCCTTGCGAGGTGTGGGCAGTGGACGCGGCGGCGTCCACTTGTACCCGGTCTGGTCGATGTACCGCAGTATCCATGCACGCCGCTCTTCACTGGCAACGTTCCACCGATAGCTCATCGGGCGCTTGCGTATTGCCTGCTCCCGCCTACTGGGCGGACGACCGCGGGAGAACGTCCGCTTGGCAGGTCCCCCGGCGACACCTCGCATGTCGTGGCAGAAGTCGGCCAGCACCCTGATCCGGTCGATGGCCTCAGTAGCCGGGACGGACTGTGGTGCCGTCTTGGCACGCCGGGCTAGGGAGCGGATTTCCAGGAGCGCTTCGTCGGCCAGCAGAGCAGCCAGTTCCCTGTCATCAATCCTCTCCGCGCGGGCTCGTGGCAACAGCATCCGCAGATGATGACACGGCTTCTGCAGGAGTCAGGAGAGTGGCGTACTCCCCGCGGCCCCTACGAAGACGGCGGGGCAAGCACAGTGCGCCTTCAGGTGCATGCGGTGGAGCACTTTCACAGGTATGCCGACACCTCATGCCGCTTGACTTCCAGATTGGGAAGCCTCCGCGGTCATACGGAGAAACGGCCCGGCCTGCGCCACCCGAACCCGGTGCGCCATCCGACGGGCGGTGTGCACACTGCGACGCGCCAGACAGAGCTCGCCCGCCGGGACGTGGCAGGTCGGGCAGGGTTCGCCGAAAGCGCCGTGCCGGAAACGGCGGTGCGTCTCGTAGGTGGCGTCCAGCATCGCGTCGAGCGCCGAGGGCGGAAGGCCGGCGGACGCCGGGGTGGTGGTGCGCACCGGACGGCCGGGGAGGGGCAGGACCGTGGTGGGGCTCATGGCGGGCATCTCCTCGTGCGGCGTGGGTGCGAGGCCGTACGTCCTCGCGCTCCATGGGGTGAAAGGGCGGCGATTCTCCCTCCCTACCCGCATGACCGCAGCTCAGACGCAATTGTTCATTCCGTGTGGTTCGTGGCCGCGCCGCCTCCGGTCGCGCACCGCGCACGCCGCTCTTCCGCCCTCGCGTTCGACGGGCGTGCTCTTCGCCGGAGTGTCGAACCCCTGGAACCGGGCCGCGGCCCACCGGGGTTGACCTCGTCGGCCGGAGCGGTTCTGATGGCGCTCGTCCCGGCTCTCGCGGAGATCGTTCCCGGGATGCTCCACGGACCTGTGAAGGCCTGGTGGCCGGCACCGTGGCAGAGAGCCGAGCAGCGGTGGGACCTCGTGGCGGTGACCGCGTCGCGGGGCGAGGAGGAGAGCCCGGACGCCGGCCGTCCGGCGCACAGGGGAAACGGGGAGAGGAGCCGTCCATGGTGTCGGTGGGAGAGAGACTGAGCAGTGCGCGCGTACGGGCCTTCATCGGCCGGGAGGCCGAAGTCCGCCGCTTCGAAGAGGCCTTGAGCGGCGATCCGCGGGCCCCGTTCGCGTTCTACGCGGTCGGGCCGGGCGGCATCGGCAAGTCGGCGTTGCTGCGGTGCCTGGCGGACCGGGCGCGTACGGCGGGACGGCCCGTCCTCGAACTCGACGGACGGTTCGTCAGCCGGGACCCGGCCGACTTCGAGCGCGCGGCCGCGTGCTTCCTCGACGTTCCCGACACGGTGCTCCTCGTGGACTCCTTCGAGCACTGCCAGTGGCTGGAGGGATGGCTGTGGCAGCGCTTCCTGCCCCGCGCCGCGGACGGCGCCCTGGTCGTACTGGCCGGCCGCCTCGCGCCGCAGCCGCAGTGGACCGCCGATCCGGCCTGGGCCTGACTGCTGCACGTCGCCGAACTGGAGCCGTTCTCCGAGGAGCAGTCCATGAGCCTGCTCGCCGCGGCGCGGATCCGGCCCGAACTGCGCGACCGGGTGCTGCGGTTCGCCGGGGGCAATCCGCTGGCCCTGTCGCTGGCCGCCGCCGCGGGACCGGCGGGCTGGAGCGGGGAGGAGGGCCGGGCGCCTTCCGCCGACGTCCTGCGCACCCTGCTGGCGGGGCTGATCGGAGAGGTGCCCACGGCGGCCCACCGCCGCGCCCTGGAAGTGGCGGCGCAGGCGCACTCCACGTCCGAGGAACTGCTGGCCTCGGTGTTTCCCGAGGAGGACGTGCACCCGCTCTTCGCCTGGCTGAGGGACCTGCCCTTCATGGAGTCCACGCAGCGGGGGCTCCACCCGCACGACGCGGCCCGCGAGACGCTGGCCGCCGATCTGCGCTGGCGGGCCCCGCACGCCTTCACGGCGATGCGCCGACGGCTGGCGGAGGAGTATCTGCGGATGCTGCGCGAGGCGCCCGAGGAGCAGGTGTGGGCGGCCACCGACGAACTCTTCTACCTCTTCAGGGAGGTGGAGAGCCTGGCGCGGCTGCGCACCTGGGACCGCGAGGACGAGGTGCACGAGCGCCCCCTGCGACCGGACGACATCGACACCGTGCTGGCCATGGCCGAGGAGACCGAGGGCGCGGCCTCCCGCGACCTGGTCCGCTACTGGATCCGGCGGCAGCCGCAGGCGTTCAGCGTCTTCCGCCTCGTGGCCACGGGCCGGACGGTGGCCTTCACGGCCCGGCTCACCCTGCCGGCCCCGCCCGACCCCGAGGAGGCGGCCACCGACCCCGTCGTCGCGGCCGCCTGGGAGCACGCCGCGGCCACGGCTCCGGTCGGCGCCGGCGAGAACATCGGCATGACCCGCTTCTCCGTCTATCCCGAGCGGTACCAGATCCCCTCGCGCGTCATCGACCTGAGCAACTCCCGCGCCCAGGCGGGGGCCGCCCGCGACCGCGCCCGCGCGCACGGCTTCCTTGTCTACCGGGACGCCGACGCCTGGGCCGCGCGCTTCGAGGGCGTCATGGGCGACACCGGTGCGCGGCCGCGGGTCGGAGAGCACACGTACGGCCTGTTCAGCATCGACTGGCGCCGGGTGCCCGTCGAGACCTGGCTCCGGCACCTCATATCCGCCACCGACGTGCCCGTGCTCTCCGGCCCGTCGGGCACCTCGCGCACCGCGTTCGACCAGGCCGTGCGCGAGGCCCTGACGCACTGGCGGGACACGGCCGCCTTCGCCGCCTGCGCCTTGCTGCGCACCCGTCTGGCGGCCGACCTCACCGACCCGGCGGAGGAACTGCGCACCCTGCTGCGCCAGGCCGTCGACGACCTCGGACGCGATCCGCGCGGAGTGCGGGCCCGCGACGCCCTGACGGCGGGCCACTTCTCCGGCGCGCCCACCCAGGAGGCCGCCGCCCGGCGCCTCGGCCTTCCGTACGGCACCTACCGACGCCATCTGCGCCAGGGCCTGGACCTGCTCTGCGAGGCCCTGTGGCAGAGGGAGCTGCACGGGACCCGACAGCCCCGATAGGGACCCCGGGACGTACGACGGCGGAGAGCGGCCGGTCCTCCGGGCGGGCCGGCAGCCGTGAGGGGGTGCCGGGCGGGGCCGTTCGGGCGGTCGTCCGCTCGTCCGCTCGGCCGCCCGTCCGCCCGTCCGCTCGTCCGCTCGGCCGATTGTCCGCTCGGCCGGTCGTCCGCTCGGGCCGGCGCCGGACGGCCGGGCAGGCGGACGGCCGGGCAGGCGGACGGCCGGGCAGGTGGGGTGGGGCGCCCGCGCGGGTGGACACCTGCGGACAGGAGTGGACAGTCCTCGTTCCCGGCCGGTCTGGGAAGTGGACACCGTCCCGCACGAAGCTCTGCGTCATGAACCTCCGACGCACCCAGACGGGCCGAGCGGCCCCCTCCTCCCGGCCGGGAGCCGCCCTCACCGCACTCGCCGCGGCCCAGTTCACCGTCATGCTCGCCACCTCGATCGTGAACGTGGCGCTGCCGCAGATCCGCGCCGGAGCGGACCTGTCGGACGACGGCACCACCTGGGTGGTCAACGCCTACGGCCTGGCGTTCGGAGCACTGCTCCTCGCGGGCGGGCGGGCGGCCGATCTGCTCGGACGCCGACGGGTGCTGGTCGCCGGCCTCGCCGTGTTCGCGGCGGCCTCGCTGGCGGCGGGACTGGCCGCCTCCGCGAGTGCGCTGATCGCCGCCCGCGCCGTTCAGGGGCTGGGCGCCGCCGCCGTCGCACCGGCGGCGCTCGCCCTGACGGTGGACCTGTTCCCGCCCGGTCCCGGGCGCGACAAGGCCCTGGGCGTGTGGGGCGCGGTCTCCGGCGCGGGAGGGGCGGGCGGCGTGCTGCTGGGCGGCCTGCTCACCCAGGCGTGGGGCTGGCCCTGGACCTTCCACGCCGTCGCGCTGGGAACGGCGCTGGTGCTGGCCGCCGTGGCGGCGCTCGTACCGAGAACGGCGGAGCCGAAGGACGGGCGGCCGGGCGGACGGTTCGACCTGCTGGGCACCGCCGTCGTCACCCTCGCCCTGACCGGCCTGGTCTGGGGCCTGACCGGTGCGCGCGGCAGCGGTTGGACGGACGTCCGGGTGCTCGGCGCCCTCCTCGGCGCCGTCGTGCTGATCGTGGTCTTCGCCGTGGTCGAGCTCCGCCGGCCGAACGCACTGCTGCCGCCGCGGCTGTTCGCCGTGGGCCGGGTCGCCGCGGGCAACCTGCTGATGGCGCTGCTGGGGTCCGTGTGGATCGCCCTGTTCTTCTTCCTCCCGCTCTACCAGCAGCAGGTCCTCGGCTCCACCCCCCTGGTCACCGGGGCGGGCCAGCTGCCCCTCGCCGCGGCGGGCATGCTCGGCTCCGCCCTGGCGCCCCGCCTCTCCCGGCGCGTCGGCGTCACCGCCGGCGCGACCGCGTCCCTGCTCACCGCGGCCGCCGGTCTGCTGTGGATGTCGCGGATCGGCGCCGACGGAAGCTACACCGCCGATGTCCTCGGCCCGAGCGTCCTGGTCGGCGCCGGTCTGAGCGGCGCCTTCGTCCAGCTCACCGCGCTCGCCGTGGACGGTGTCCCGCGACACGACGTGGGCCTGGCCGGCGGGCTGGTCAACACGTCCCGCCAGGTCGGCGGTTCGATCGGCCTCGCCGTACTGGCGACCCTGGCCGGCTCCGTCACCGCCCGCGCCTCCTCCCACCAGCCCCCTCTGGAGGCCCTCACCGCCGGCTACCGGGCCGCCTTCGCGGTCTCGGCGGCGGTCCTGGCCGCCACGGCGCTCCTCACCCCGGCGCTCGTCCGCCGGACCGGTCGCACCCTCCAGCACAGCGCGACCGCCTCCGCCGGCCCCGCGGCGGCGCCCCGACGGGACCGGACCGCCCCCTGCCCTCCTGCGGCCTGAATCCCGGATGCGGGACCCGGAAACCGCCCGATTCCCGCTGCCCCCGCCCGTTGACCCTGCCCGACTCCCCCCGGCCCCGCCCGGGTCCCCCGGCTTCCCCGACCCCACACGGTCCCCCCGACAAGGAAGACGCATGCACACCATCGACACCACCGCCCCCGTCGTCGTCCGCCTGGCAACGCTGGTCGACGCCCCGCTCTCCACCGTCTGGTCGCTGCACACCGACATCGACGGCTGGCCGGCCTGGAACACCGGCATCGACCGCGCCCAGCTCGACGGTCCGGCGGCCGTCGGCAGCACCTTCACCTGGCACACCCACGGACTGGACATCACCTCCACCCTCCGCGAGTTCGTCCCCCTGCGACGCGTCGTCCGGGACGGGACCGTCGAGGGCATCGTCGGCGTCCACGCGTGGACCTTCGAGGAGACGGACGGGGGAGTCCTCGTCCGTACCGAGGAGTCCTGGAGCGGCGCCCCCGCCGACGCCGCGACCGACGAACTCGCCACGGCCCTGAAGACCTCCCTGGAGAACTGGCTCGGCAGCCTCAAGGCCCGTGCCGAGCAGACGGCCTGAACCCGCACGCCACCGAGCTCCACCGTCCGCCCCACCACGACGGCCAACGGAATCCGAGGACCCGAACATGACCAGCGCCCCCTACCTGACCGGCCACTACACCCCCGTCGCCGACGAGATCACCGCCGACGGACTCACCGTCGAGGGCACCCTGCCCACCGAGCTGACCGGCCGGCTGATCCGCAACAGCCACAACCCGAAGCCCGGCGTCACCCCGACCCACTGGTTCAAGGGCAGCGGCATGGTCCACGGGATCCGGCTCCGCGAGGGCCGTGCCGAGTGGTACCGCAACCGCTGGGTGCACACCCCCGCCCTGGACGGCGCCCCCTACATGACCGAACACGGCCCGGACCTGACCGCGAGCACGGCCGGAACCCACGTCATCGAGCACGCGGGACGCCTGCTCGCGCTGTGCGAGGCGAACCTCCCCTTCGAGCTGACCCCGGATCTGGAGACGGTCGGCGCCCACGACTTCGACGGCCGGCTGCGCACCGCCATGACCGCCCACCCCAAGGAGGACCCCCGCACGGGAGAGCTCCACTTCTTCGGCTCCTCGCCGTTCCCGCCCCACCTGATGTACTACGTCTCCGACGCCAAGGGAGAGATCGTCCGCAGCGTCGAGGTCCCGGGAGCGACCGCCGCGCTCAAGCACGACTTCGCCCTCACCCGCCACCACGTGGTCTTCGTCGAGGGCAACGTCACCTTCGACCCCACCGAGCACTCCGGCATCCCCTACGCCTGGAGCGACCGGCAGCCCTCCCGCATCGGCGTCATGCCGCGCGGTGAGGACGGCGCCCGGCGCGTCCGCTGGTTCTCCATCGAGCCCGGCAACATGCTGCACGTCTCCAACGCGTACGAGGACGGCCGGGGACGCATCGTCCTGGAGGGCCCCACTGTGGACCGGAAGGGGTTCGAACTCTCCTGGAACTGGTGGGTCGGCGCTCCCGGACGCGGCAGCGAACCCAACGCCCGCTCCTACACCCGCCGCTGGGTGGTCGACCCGGGCGCCGGCACCGTCGACGAGCAGATCGTCGACGACCTCGCCATAGAGTTCCCGACCCTCAACGAGAACTACTCGGGCGTCGAGAACCGCTACCAGTACGCCGTGTCCTTCCCCGACCAGGAGGGCTTCGGGGGCTACGGCGTCGTCAAGTACGACCGCGTCACCGGCGCGCGCCGCATCCACCGGGTCGGCGACGCCCGGTTGCCCAGCGAGGCGGTGTTCGTCCCCGCGGCCGGTGCCACCAACGAGGACGACGGCTATCTGCTCACCGTCGTCTCCGACCTCAAGCAGGACACCTCGCACCTGCTGGTCCTGGACGCCTCCGGCCTCGACCGGGTCGCCACCGTCCACCTGCCCCGCCGCGTGACCGCCGGAATCCACGGCTCCTGGATCCCCGACAGCGCCCTGGACGGCGCCGACTCCTGACACCGAAGCTCCGCACACGGGGGCGGCCGCTCCGGAAACCTCCCGGGCGGCCGCCCCTCCCGCGCGCGCCCGCACCGTGCCGCGGTCGGCGAGAAGGACGGGGCCCGGGAACCCGTCCCCCGCAATGACCGGTGCGGGAAGCCACTTGGACAGGGAAAACGCAACTTCGACACGGTCCGCAGAGGCGGCTACCTTCACCTGGTCCCCGGCGATCGCCCACGGTCGCACCGGAGTTCCTCCAGGCCGAGCCGTCCGCGACCGGACGAGTCGCCCACGCCCGCGAATCGCCGCCCCGGGCGCACACCACCTCACCGAGTCCCCACCAGGCCCCCCGACCAGGGAGAAACGCGTGCCCCGCCTCGCGCTGTACACATTCGGCGTCCTGAAGTCCCCTCTCACCGATCCCGCACCCCTCACGCGCGAGTTCCGCGCCAGGGGCAGGGCCGTCTACCGGAAGGTCGGCCGGCATCCCGGGTACCTCGCTCGTGCCGAAGCGGTGGACGGCTCCCGGGGCGCGCACTTCGACTCGGACTGGGGCGCGTGGGGAGAGTTCGCCGTGCCGGCCTGGTACGACAAGGGCCGTACGGCGGAGACCGCCGCCCTGGACGCGACCCTCTCCCTCTGGACCGACCCGCGTTCCGCCTTCGACGCCGTTTACACGGGTCCGCACCGCGAAGCGCTGAACAGGCGCGGCGACTGGTTCGAGAGGACGGGACGCCCGAGCCACGTGATCTGGTGGGTGTCCGACGGCGTGACGCCCACCTGGCGGGACGGGGTCTCCGGACTGGAGCACCTCCACGACCACGGCTCCGCGCCGCACGCCTTCACCTTCCAGCACCCCTTCGCCCCGGACGGTACGCCGATCAGGATCGAAGGCACCGGACCGAAGAACGACCGGGCCCGCTGAAAGGAGGTCCCGAACGACCGGGGTCACGGGGTTCGACGGATTCGTACAACCATCCGCACGCTCAGGAGTCATGTAGGACGAGCGCGCCGCAGGCGTGTTCGTTCCGTTTCCAGGGGGAATCCACATGACTCACCGCATATCCCTGCGCACCCGCGTGCTTCCGGCCGTGATCACCGCCGGGGTGCTCGTGCCCGCCGTCGTCGCGGGTGCGACGCCCGCTTCCGCCGCTCCGCCGCAGGTCGGCTGCACGTCCGGCAAGGCCGGGCTCGCCGCCAAGCTCCAGAAGGACATCACCGCCGCCCTCGCCGGGCGCACCGGCACCGTCGCCGTCGGCCTGCACGACCGCACCACGAACACCACCTGCACCCTGCGCGCCACGACCTCGTACGACTCGGCCAGCGTCGTGAAGGTGACCGTCCTCGCCGCGCTCCTGTGGGACGCCAAGAAGACCAACCGCTACCTGACCTCACGCGAGTCCGACCTCGCCAACGCCATGATCACCAAGTCGGACAACACGGCCACCACCACCCTGTGGAAGCAGCTCGGCATCACCAAGGTGAAGGGCTTCCTGACGGCCGCCGGCATGACGCGGACGGTGCCGGGGGCCGACGGCTACTGGGGGCTCACCCAGATCAACGTCACCGACGAGCAGCGGCTGCTCTCGCTCATCACCGCCAAGAACACCGTCCTGAGCGACAACTCCCGCGCCTACATCCTCAAGCTCATGGGGAGCGTCGTCACCTCTCAGAAGTGGGGGACCCCGGCCGGCGCGCCCTCCTCCGTGTCCGTGCACGTCAAGAACGGCTGGCTGCAGCGCGCCACGCGGGGCTGGCGCGTGCACAGCGTCGGCACCTTCAAGGGCGCCGGTCACGACTACACCGTCTCCGTGCTCACCGACGGCAACAGCACGATGAACTACGGCGTGACCACGATCCAGGCCGTCGCCAAGGTGATCCACCGGGACCTGATCCCGACCGCGCCCGCCGCGTCCCGCTACACGCCGACCACCACCCCCATGGAGGCGTACGTCGCGGTGCCCCGGGGCTGACGTCCCGGCCGCGTGAGCGGGGAGGAGGCCGCGGCGCCACCGGATCGGCGGTCTCGGCGCTCGGACCGGCCGGACGAAGCCGTGTCTCCCGGCCGGTGGGACCCGGGAGACACGGCGGCGGTCAGCAGGTGACGGTGCCCCTGCGCAGGGCGTGGCCCCCGTCGTTGGTGTCGTCGGACCAGTAGACGGGCTTGGAACCGGCCACGCACTCGTCGGCCCCGGCCAGGGAGAAGCCCTCGTTGTTGTAGTTCGGCATGCCGCCGGGGCGGTTGTGGACGGCGGCCGTGACGAAGGTGCCGCCGGCGCCGATGGTCAGGGTGCGGTGCCGGCCGTCGCACGTGTCGTCGCACACCGCCCACAGACGCGACGCCTGGGGCTCCCACTGCAGCTCCATCACACCGGACGTGCCGCTGCCGAAGGAGGCGACGCGGGTGTACGCGCCGGAGTCGGCCAGGACGTAACCGTGGATCGTGCCGGTGCCCTCGACGCCGACGAAGAACACCCCGCCGCCGTGGGCGCCGTAGCGGGCCGGGTCGTAGGCCGCGCCGGTGGAGGCGTCCTTGAACCCGGCCCCGGTCAGCGCGGCGTCGGGGATCCAGGTGATCCCTTCCAGACCGAGGTTGGAGCCGGTCGGGGGCAGGTCGGAGGTGAGGTTCCACTCCTTGACGGCGGTCAGCGACGAGCCGGATCCGCCGACGTCGTACTTCAGCACCGACAGGCGGCTGGTGCCGGAGGCGTCGCCGTTGCGCTCACTGGCGACGAAGACCCCGCCGGCCGAGCCCGAGCCGGTCAGCGTGACGCCCTCGCCGTCCGGGCTGCCGGAGCCGCCGGGGAAGCGCAGGGCCCTGCCGGAGGACCAGCCCCCGGCCGTGTCCGGCTTCCAGCCCCCGGAACCGTCCCGCACCAGGCGCCACAGCCTGCCGCTGTTCTGCGCCCCCCACAGCACACCGCCCTCCTGGTAGAGGCCGCTGAGGTCCTGGCCGAACACGTTGGAGCCGTCGGCCGTGGACACGCCGCTGCTGCCGGGCCACGCCACCGGGGTCGTGGAACCGCCTCCTCCGGTGCCGCAGGCGTTGGGGGCGCCGAGGGTCACGGCCGCCGCCTGCCCGAAGGCGCCGGTGCCGTCGGGGCAGCGCGACCAGGACGGGGCGGAGTGGGCGCTCCAGGAGAAGCCGTCGACCAGCGTCCTGCCGTCCGCCAGGTAGAGGCGGGCCTGGTCGGCGGAGCCCAGGCCGAACGCGCCGCTGACGTCGAACGCCCGGTGCCCGCCCGGTGCCAGCGTGGTCCCGGAGGCGATCGTGAAGGCGTGGTTCTTGTCGTCGTCCTTCAGGACCCAGCCCGAGACGTCGACCGTCGCGGTGCCCTTGTTGAACAGCTCGATCGAGTCGTTGACGTCGCCGGTGGTCACCACCTCGTTGACGCGTACGTCGTCGGCCGCGGCCGCGTGCGCCGTGGGCGCGCCGGTCAGGGCGCTCGCGGTCAGCACGGACGCGGCGACGAGGAGACGGGGGAGGACGCGGCGCCGGCGGCGGGCGGTCGAT
Organism: Streptomyces sp. NPDC092045; assembly: GCF_044756005.1. Taxonomy (NCBI): domain Bacteria; kingdom Bacillati; phylum Actinomycetota; class Actinomycetes; order Kitasatosporales; family Streptomycetaceae; genus Streptomyces; species Streptomyces sp. NPDC092045. The sequence continues at coordinate 1,426,543 of NZ_JBIVSC010000001.1, forward strand.
GAGGTCACGGGATTCCGTTCTGGGAGTGTCGTGGACGCGGCGGCCCGACGGTCTCTGCTCAGACCGAACGGGAGTCCTCCACCGACGAGGACGGCTCGCGAACGGCCGGCGAATTTCCGTGCACGTCCCCTCCCGTCCGGGCTCCGGCGCGAGAACAGGACGGACCGGCCGCCGGAGGGCGTCGCCGGGTGCTCGTCGAACGCCGGCCGTGCGAGTCGCCGACGGTGTCTGGCAGAGTTCGGCCCATGCTGCAGGTCTGCTTGAACGGAGTGCGGAGGCGGAGCGAGAGCCGCCGGGTTCCCGTGACCCCCGAGGAGCTGGCGGTCGAGGCCGCCCGTGCGGTGGCGGCCGGGGCCGAGGACGTCCACCTGCACCCGAAAGGGGCCGACGGGGTCGATTCGCTGGAGCCCCGGGCGGTGGGCGAGGCGGTGGGCGCGGTGCGTGCCGCCGTCCCGGCGGGGGTGCGCGTCGGGGTCACCACCGGAGCCTGGGCGGTACCGGATCCGGGAAGACGGGTCGAGCTGATCAGGTCCTGGACGGTCCTGCCCGACCACGCCTCGGTGAACTGGCACGAAGAGGGCGCCGAAGCGGTGGCCGACGTGCTGCTGGAGCGCGGGATCGGCATCGAGGCCGGTGTCTGGTCGGGCACCGACGGGGCCCGGCGCTTCCGCGCCTGGCCACGGGCCCACCGGGTGCTGCGGGTACTGGCCGAGGTGACCGACACCGACCCGGTCACCGCCGCCGACACGGCCACGGCCCTGGTGCGCGAGCTGGAGGACCGAACGGCGGCGCCTCTGCTGCTGCACGGCGAGGACGGCGGGGCCTGGGCCGTGCTGCGCGCGGCGGCCGGCCTGGGCCTGGACACCAGGATCGGCCTGGAGGACGTACTGACGTCGCCCGACGGCTCGGACGCCCGGGACAACGCCCACCTCGTACGGTTCGCGCGGAAGGTCCTCGACGAGCACCGCGCCCGGCGGCGGCCCTGACTTCACGCGTGCGGTCTCGTACGGGAGTCACGGCACACCGGGCGGGAGGGCGCGCGATCGGCCGGAGCCGCCCGCCGGCGAGACAGCGGCCCCCGGGGGGTGCCCACGGCCCGGAGCGAGCCCCGGGACGAACCCGCCGGTCGCGGCCCGCCCTCCGGTGGCAGTATCCGGAGGGTGCCCCCTTCCCTTCGGGTCGGTCCCTGCACCGTCGTCGCGCTCGCCGACGGCGAGGGCCCCTTCTTCTCCCCCAGAGGGGAGGCGTTCCCCGACGCCACCACCGAGGAGTGGGCGGCGGCCGACCGGTTCGATCCCGGCGCGCTCGACGCCGACGGGCACTGGCGGGTCCAGTTCCGCACGTTCGCGATCCGCGGCGACCGGGGGTGACGCCGGTCGGCGCGGGGACCGGCCCGGCCGACGGACCGGCGGCCTCCTGGGCGCCCGCGCCCGGGGCGCTCCCGGCGTCGCCGGCCGCCGAGGGCATCGAACCGTCCGACGTGGACACCGTGGTGCTCACGCACCTCCGCACCGACCACGTGGGCTGGGCCGTCGTCGGCGGCGACCGGGCGCGGCCGTTCTTCCCGGACGCGGAGTACCTGCTGCGACGGGCCGAACTCGACGCGATCGGGGAGGTCGACCCGCAACCGCGCGCCACCGTGATCGACCCGCTCCGCGTGGCCGGTCAGCTGCGGCTGCTCGCCGGAGACACCCCGCTGCGCGGCGGCGGGCGCGTGTGCGCCACGCCCGGCCACACCCCCGGACACCAGAGCGTGCTCGTCACGTCCGCGCGCGAGCGGGCCGCCGTCACCGGAGGCCTGCACGCGCACGCGGTCCAACTGCTCCACCCCGAGCTCGCCTACGTCCACGAGACGGACCCCGAGCGGGCGGGGGAGCCGGGGCGGCAGGTGCTCCACAGCCGGACCGCCGGCACCCCCTGCCTCGCGACCCCGCACCCGGCCGAGCCGTTCGTCGTCCGCCGACCCGCCCTTCGGGGCCGGTCGTCCGTCCCGCCACGGACAGCGCCGGTGAACGCGGCGGCGTTCCCGGCGGCCGCCCCGGGCTCGGAGCGGTCCGCCGGCCCGGGATCACCGGGCCGGATCCGACACCCCGCGACGGTGCTTCTGAACGACCGGCATCGCACGGCCGGCGGGGGCCTCCGGCAGACGTACGGCGGGGCGGCGCCCCCGCCGCCACGGCGGAGTCAGCACGTGGGCACCCCGGGGAGCCACGCCTCGGGGACGTCGACGAAGAGGTTGGACATGTAGCCGCCGTGGTCGGGGAGATAGGCCCAGGCGTCATTGGTGCGGCCGTCGTGGGTGACGCTCTGTCCGCGGACCTGGCAGGTGACGCGGACGGTCGTGGGACCGGGCAGGGTGGCCACGCGGGTGGACGCGGTCGTGGCCTGCTGACGGATGTTCACGTCCGTCCCCCAGGTGGGGAACGTCTTCCCCGTACCGGTTTCGCCCCGCACCAGGCTCATGTAGTAGGCCCAGTTCCAGTTCGGACCGGGATCGGTGTGGTCGTTGCCGGGGACCTCGCTGTGGCCGACGACGTGCGCGCGATCGCGCGGGATGCCGTACTTGCTCGTGAGGTGCCGGGTCAGCGCGGCGGACGAGCGGTACATGGCATCGGTGAACCACGCCGGATTGCTGACGTACCCCTCGTGCTCCACGCCCACCGAAGAGGCGTTGGCGGAGCGGGCGTGCCAGGCGGTGTCCCGCTCGCGCACCGTCTGGGTCACCTGACCGTCGGAGGAGCGGATGACGTAGTGGGCGCTCACCTGCGAGGAAGGGTTCTGGAACCAGCTGATCGAGCCCGCGTACGACCCCTGGGTGACGTGGACGACCACCTTCGTGACGGCGGAGGTGCGCCCCGCGCTGTAGTTGCCGGAGGAGGCCGGGACCCACAGGGCCGGCGGGTAGTCGGTGGAGGCCTGAAGGCCCTCGGGGACGATGCCGGCGTACCTGCCCCGCTCGGGCGCGACCGGTCGGGGGGCGACGCCGATCTCCTCGCCGCTGGCGGTGCGGGCGCGGGCGCCCCGGTTGAGGACGTCGTAGACGGCGTCGGCGTACGAACGGGCCGCCGTGTCGCTGTGGGGCGCGCCGTACCGGGCGACGACCGGGTACCAGGCGTCGACGCGACGCCTGTCGGCGGGGGCCAGACCCGCTTCGTCGGCCAGCGCCCGCAGGACGGCGGCGCCTCCGCGGATGTTGGCGGCGGGGTCCTCCTTGAGCGCGGTGACGGTCGCGCCGGTGAGCCGGGCGGCCCTCTCCAGCGAGTGCCGGACGGGGTTGCTGACCAGGTGCATCACGCCGTAGCCGTTGTCCTGGCTGGGCAGACCGTCGTGGTGGTCGAGGCGGGTCTCGCCGTATCCGACGGCCACCAGGAGGTCCCGGGGCACGTCGTGGGCGGCGGCGGCCCGCGCGAAAGCCGGATCGATCGCGGTGACGGGCGCGCCCGCTGAGTGCGCGGCCGCCGGCAGTGCTGGGCCGGCCAGCGCCACGACGGCGGCCAGGGCCGTCCCGTACAGCGCGGTACGCGCCCGTCCGGAGCGAGTGGGCGAAGTCATGGGGTGGATCCTCGCTTTCTCGGTGCCGGGTTCCCCTGTGCCCGGGAGAGACCGTGCTGCGGTCGGGAGGGGTGCCGGGACGCGAAGGCGCGGGGCCTCTCCGCCGCGCCGGGGCGGCCCCGCGAACGGGACCGCCCCGGCTGTGCCGGACCAGGGGTCAGAAGACGCTGACGCCGTAGGCGCTGAGCGCCTCGGTGACGGGCTGGAAGAACGTGGTGCCTCCGCTGGAGCAGTTGCCGCTGCCGCCGGAGGTGAGGCCGAGGGCGGTGGTCCCGGAGAACATGGCGCCGCCGCTGTCGCCGGGCTCGGCGCAGACGTTGGTCTGGATCAGACCGTAGACGATGTCGCCGTTGCCGTAGTTGACCGTGGCGTTGAGACCCGTGACGGTGCCGCCGCGCAGGCCGGTGGTGCTGCCGCTGCGCTGGACGGACTGTCCGACGTAGGCGTTGCCGGCGGCGGTGATGTCGCGGTAGCTGCCGTTGTAGAGGTAGACGCGTCCGTCGGCGGCGGAGGCGTTGGAGTGGCGGATGATGCCGTAGTCGTTCGTGGGGAAGCTGGTCCCGGCCCGGGAACCGAGCACGGCGGTCTGGGAGGAGTTGGTGTACCAGGTGCTGCCGCCGTTGGTGCAGTGGCCGGCCGTCAGGGCGTAGTAGGTGCTGCCGCTGCGGACGTTGAAGCCGAGGGAGCAGCGGCCGCCTCCGCCGTAGATGGCCTGGCCGCCGGCGATGAGCTTGTTGATCTTCCCGGTGGTCCGCTCGATCCTCAGGTTCCCGGCGTTGTCGCCGGCGGCCTCGCGCAGGGTGGCGATCTCGGCCCGGGAGACCGTGGAGTCGACGGTGACGACGACCTTTCCGGTGGCCTGGTCGGTGTACCAGGCGGTGCCGGCCACGTCGGCCCGGAGAACGGCGCTGCTGGTGGTGGCCAGTGCCGCGGACGTGGCCCGCGCGGTGTCGGCCTGCTGTGCCGAGGAGGTGGGGGCGGTCAGGGCCGAGGCGGCCACGAAGGCGCCGAGCACGGCGATCAGCCGGCTTCCTCGGGTGATCCTGGCGCGACGGGACGATCGGTTCACTTGATCCTCCGGTGGGGGTGGTCGGGCCGCTTGGGTGAGCGGCCCGCTGGAGCACGGGTCGGCGGCGGTGGCCGCCATGAACCTGTCAATTGCTTGGGGGAATCCTTGACTCCGCGCCGGGGTGCCGCAAGGTGTCCTTTCGGCCGCTCTACGCGCGTCCGGGTCGCGGGGCGCGCCCAACGAGATCGAACAAATGGGAGGCGATCTTCCCGCCCCCTCGCTGAAAGCTCGTCGGAAAGTTGCAGAAGGTGATTGCGGACCGGAAGTTCCCCTCCGGCCCCCGCCCCGTCCCGGTGCGACCCGAACCGGCGGGAGGCGTGGTCCTGCCCGAGGGCGGGACCCGGTCCGCCGTCCGTCGCGGCCGGATCCGAAAAGGTGCTGGTGCAATCGCGGGGCGCCGGCGGGCGGACGGCCGACGCCCCGCGTGATCTCCCCGCGCCTCCGTGAGGGCTTGCTGCTCAGGGCGCCGGACGGCGGTGGCGGCGGTGGTCCGGACTTCGCGGGCGCACGGCAATGATGGTCATTCACCCGATCTGCCGCATGGCCGGATTCCTGCGCATCGGGGTGCGGAGGGGCCGGATTTCCCTGCGCGACCGCCGACGTCCGCCGTACGTCCAGGAGGCGTTCGCCCGCCCGGGCGATCGTGCTCGAAGCGAGGCCCCTGAGCGGCCGTCAGGGAGGGCGGGTGGTCTGCACCTCTGGAACATCTGAACAGGAGCAAACCACTCCGCACATCTATCCCTTGAGCCGAGCGGCCTGCTAGAAGAGTGACGCCCCTCATCCTCAAGGAGTCGCTTGTCATGTCCACATCTCGCTTCAGGTCCGGTCTGCTGACGCTCCTGCTTCTGACGGCCGCCACCGTGGGCCTCGTCCAACCCGCTTCCGCCGCCACGACGGCCGGAGCGCGCTACGTCGCGCTCGGCGACTCCTACTCCTCGGGGGTGGGCGCCGGCAGCTACCTGTCCGACAGCGGCAGCTGCCAGCGCAGCAGCAAGGCCTACCCGTCCCTCTGGGCGGCGGCCAACGCCCCCGCCTCGTTCGCCTTCACCGCCTGCTCGGGGGCGACGACCAGTACGGTGAAGAGCGGCCAACTGGCCCCGCTCAACAGCTCCACCACGCTCGTCAGCGTCACCGCCGGCGGCAACGACGTCGGTTTCGCCAACGTCATGCAGACCTGCGTGCTGCAGAGCGAGGCAACCTGCGTCAACGCGGTGAACAACGCCGTCGCACAGGTCAACGGCACCCTTCCCGGCAGCCTCTCCTCGCTCTACGGCGCCATCCGCAGCCGCGCGCCCCAGGCCCGCGTCGTGGTCCTCGGCTACCCGCGCTTCTACCAGCTCAACGGCAGCTGCATCGCCGGCCTGAGCGAGACCGAACGCACCGCGATCAACCGGGGCGGCGACGCCCTCAACGCCATGCTCGCCAAGCAGGCCGCCAACGCGGGCTTCACCTACTCCAGCGTCGTCGACGAGTTCACCGGGCACGAGATCTGCTCCGGCAACGCCTGGCTCCACAGCGTCACGGTGCCCGTCTCCAACAGCTACCACCCCACCGCCGCCGGCCACTCCGGCGGATACCTGCCGGCCTTCCGCTCCGTCGCCTGAGACCCATCCCCACGAAACTCCACAGGGCACGGCCGCGCCCACCTGTGACGCGCGTAGCGCGACGGGCGCGGCCGCGCCGCCTCACCGACCACCGGAGGAACCCCCGATGAAGCTCCGTTCCGTCCTCACCGCCCTGGCCCTCGTCCTGGGCGCGCTCTTCGCGCCCGGCGTCGGCGTGCTCACCTCCGCCGGAGAGGCCCACGCGGTCACCAAGATCAGCCACTCCGCCGCGACCTCGCGGTTCCAGTCGTCCGGGATCACCTGGTCCTCCTCCGGCGGCTGCTCCGACCGCAACAACCCCACCTGCACCTCCTTCGACCAGCTCAACCTCGCCACCGCCCAGGGCGCCCAGACCCTCAGGAGCGCCAGCGGCTGCGCCCTCAACATCACCGGCGGCACCGAGACCGGGCACGCGAGCGGCACGTACTCCCACTGGAACGGCTACAAGCTGGACTTCGGCAAGGCCACCTGCCTCACCAACTACGTCAAGAACACCTTCACCTACATCGGCGTGCGCGGCGACGGGGCCCCGCAGTGGAAGTCCGGCGCGGGCAACGTCTACGCCGACGAGGGCAACCACTGGGACGTGACCTTCTACAACTGCGGCGGCTGCTGAACCGGCATCCGTACGGCCGGCGGGTGGCGGGAAGCGGCGTCTCCCGCCGCCCGCCGCGGACCGCCCACCCGGTGCCGTCCCGACGGCGCGGGTGCCGCCGTCAGCGGGGGAGGGGGGACGGAAGGGCGTCCATGTACCAGTTCGCCGGACGGTCGACCTCGCTGACGGTACGGGCGTCGAGCGCGACCGCGGCGGAGCTCGTACCGAGGGTTCCGCCCGCGTGCCAGGTGCCCACGACGGTCACCCATGTGTCGGCGGGCGGGGCCTCGCTCCCGTGGATCCGTACTTTGACCGCCCGGGCGTCCGCCGAGCAGCAGTTGATCAGGAGCCGGGTCAGGTCCCAGCCCTCGCCCCGCCCGCCGGGCGTGACGAATCCGGTCAGCTGGACGCTGCGTCCTCCGACGGCCCGTGTGCGGTCCTGCCGGACGCGGCCGGTGAAGTCGCCGAGGGTCAGCGGAAGGGGCGAGACCGTCGGCAGCGGTTCGAAGGAGTCCTGCCGCACGACCGGCTGGGAGGTCTGCCGGGAGGCGGTGTAGGAGCCGAGGGCCGGCGGGGCGTAGACGAGCATGCTCAGCGCGGGCAGGAGGAGCAGCCAGGCCGACCGGGGCACACCGGAGTGGTCGTGGTCCCCGTGCGCACCCCCCTCGTCCTCGCCCCGGGAGGGGCCCGGCCCGCGGTGCGACCAGGCGTCGGCCACGCCCAGCAGGAGCAGCAGGACCCCCGACGCGATCAGCATCGGACGCATCCACTCCTTGACGTACCTCAGGTAGAGGTCGGTGAGGAGCGAGATGTGCAGCAGACCGGTGCCGCTGAGGACGAGCAGGACCGCCTGCGGGAAGCGCTTCACAGCAGTATTCCTCCGACGAGCGTGCTGCACAGGATGGCGACGACCGCCGTCGCGGCGGAGAAGCGGAGGGCGAAGGCGCGGCCGAACGTGCCCGCCTGGAGCGCGATCAGCTTGAGGTCGACCATCGGTCCGACCACCATGAACACCAGCCGCGCGACGGGCGAGAAACCGGTGAGCGAGGCCGCGAGGAACGCGTCGGCCTCCGAGCACACCGACAGGAGGACGGCGAGCGCGGCCAGGAACAGCACGGACAGCCAGGGCGAGCCGGAGAACGCGTCGAGTACGGAATCGGGGACGGCGACGTTGAACGTGGCCGCCGCCATGGCCCCGACGACGACGAAGCCGCCCGCGTGCAGGAAGTCGTGCTGGAAGCCGAGCCGGAACTCCGTCCGGCGGCTGTGCCCCGGCCGGTGCCCGGTGTGGCGCACGGTCGGCCGCAGCCACTTCTCCCGTCCCAGCGCGAGCCACAGCCAGCCCATCACGACGGCCGTGGCGAGCGAGGCGAGCAGCCGGGCCACGACCATGGACGGGTCGCCGGGGAAGGCGATGGCCGTCGTGGTCAGGACGACCGGGTTGACGGCCGGAGCCGACAGCAGGAACGCGAAGGCGGCGGCCGGCGTGACACCGCGGCCGATCAGGCTGTTGGCGACGGGGATCGAGGCGCATTCGCAGCCGGGCAGCACGACACCGGCCGCTCCGGCCACCGGGACGGCGAGCGCGGGCCTGCGGGGCAGCACCCGGTCGAACACCCTCGCCGGCACGAACGCGTTGATCGCGCCGGACAGGGCCGTTCCCAGCAGCAGGAACGGCAACGCCTGCACACAGATGGAGAGGCAGACGTTCCGCCAGGCCCGCACGGCCGGCTCGTCGCCCCACAGGCCGACGAGGACGACCAGCGTCCCGGGAAGCACCGCCGACCCGAGGAGGACCAGGGGCCAGAACAGGGGCGAGCCGCGGCCGGGCGCCCCGTCGGCGACCGCGACAGCCGCGTCGTCCACCATGGCCCCGCACGAGCCCACCGACCGTTCGCCTGTCTTTTGCATGCCACTCCGATTGCCCGATGTTCGGACCGAAAGATACCTGCCTTCCGGCCTCGCACCGCCCGGGTGCCGGCGTCGTGGAGGCCGCCCCGCCTCTCACCGCTCGCCGGCGCGGGGTCGAAGGCCGCTCACCTCTCGAAGGGCCGCGTCACGCGCTCCGGCCCCCCTCCCCCCAGGACCTCGGAGGGAGGGCCTGCCGCGACGATCCGGCCACCGTCCAGCAGCAGGCACCGTCCGGCCCGGCGCGCCGCCACGATGCCGTGCGTGGCCCGGACGACCGCTACGACGCCCGTGTGCCTTCCGTCCTCACCCGTGACGGAAGGCGCCGGCGAACCAGGTGCGAACGGGAGCGAGTGCGGGCGAGGCCGGCCGGCCGTTGACCGTCGCCACGAGTCGCCAGTAGCGCTCGGTGTGCGGGTCGGCGGTCGTCTCCAGGCGGGCGAGGAGCCAGCGCCGCAGACCGCCGTCGTCGGCATGCTCGAACGCGTAGCCGTAGAGACCGCCCAGTGACGTGGCGCGGGGCGCGTCTCCGGCGGAGGCCGGGAGGACACCGGCGGACACGGCCTCGTCGAACCGTTCGCGCAACGCGTCGTTGAGGGCGTCGTGCAGAGCGCCGACGTCCTGCGGGGAAGGCTCTCGCGCCTGGTCCACGGCTGTGCGGCGCAACGCGATGCGGAAGTCCGCGTCCTGGCAGAGTTCGACGAGCTCCACCCAGGCCTCGGCCTGTCCGGGCTCGGGATCGTCGGGGAGCTCGGGAACCACGGAGCGCATGAGGGACACGAACTCGGGATTGTCGTCGAGCCCCCTGAACACGTCGTCGACGAAGTCGGACACCAACCGGTGCCGCTCGGCTCGGCAAAGCGTGGCGAGTCGCTGCATGAGGTCCGTCTCCATGGGGGTGGGGCCGCGCCTGGCGACCGCTCGCAGTATTGCCCGGCGCAGACGAAGGGCCTGGATCTGTACGTCCAGGGCGTCGGCGTGTGCTTCCGCGACCTCCGCCAGGGACGCCTCCCGGTCCAGCACCTTCCGTACGGTCACCAGATCCAGCCCGAGATCGCGCAGGGTACGGACCAGGTCCAGGCGCGCGAGGGCGTCGAGACCGTACAGCCGGTAGCCCGCGGGGGTTCGGTCGGTCGGCGGGACGATGCCCTTGTCGGAGTAGAACCGGATGGTCTTCACCGTCAAGCCCGTCCTGCGGGACAACTCCCCGATGGAATAGAGCGTGTCGCGTTCCATGTCCCCAGCTTGCTGTCTCCCCCCACAGGAGACTCAACCTGGGCTGGAGCTGGAGCTGGAGCTGGAGCTGGAGCTGGAGCTGGGGACGGGGCCGGGGCCGGGGCTTCGCGCGGGGAGCAAGAGTTCCACGCATCTTGTCGACCGTGTGCCGGGCCGCACCGCATCGCTCCGGTCGGGGCGCAGAGGACGATTCACCCCGACTCGGTCGCTACACGCGGTCGGGGCCGCCCCGGCGCGCGGTCCACCAGTCCACGAGGAGCCGGGTCTTGTCGTCGAAGCGACGGTCCGGAAAGGACATCGGCGCGCGCAGTGGTGTGCGACGTCCGTCCGACACGTGCACGACCACTGTCCGGACCCCGACGGTCTTCCGGACCTCCAGGCCGATGACGTCCCGCCACGCGATATCGCGACGCCTGCCTCCGTGGAGAACGAGGAAGTCGGCACCGAGCTCGACACGGTACTGAGGCGACAGGACCGGAACGACCACGCCGGCGAGCACGGCTGCCGGGACCCACGTCCACAGTTCTCCCACGGGCAGGCGCGTGCCGGTGGCCGCCGCGAGCACGTACGCCGACGCGATGCCCACCAGACCGCCGCCCAGCAGGGGTGCCGCGATCCGGACCGCCCCCGGCCGGAAGGCCGGCGCGGCGCTCCCCACGCCGTTCGGGACAGGGGGCCGGCAGGGCCGTTCATCGGAATCACCCTTCACAGAAGTGGTTGGACGCGGTCGACGCACGCCGAAGGCGAAACGTACAGCCGTGCGGGCGGGCTGTGCCGGCCGTGCCCGGCAGGGCCCCTCCTCAACCCGGTAAGCGGGTTGGGGAACAAGCGCCCGGCTCGTTCTCGGGGGCGGACCGGGCCGACGGCGACATACGGCAGCGGGACGCCGATCGCCCCGAGCGAATCCGATGGCACCGACAACCTCCCGGCGGTAAGACTGCACCGTGAACGCCCTGCCACCACTGTCCGACCCGCTCCTCCTGCCGGCACGGGACCCGCGCGCCCGCGACCTCGTGCTCGACTACGCGGACATGCACGCCCTGGTCGCCGACCTGGTTCTGCCCGGCGACGCGTCGATGTACGTCATGAGTGCGATGGAGACCTCCCGCGAACTCATCCGGCACTCCTTCTACCGGTACGAGTTCGCCACCGTCGCCGTCACGCATTCCCTGTTCGCCCTGGAACACGTCCTCACCGAGCGTCTGGCCACGAAGGAACCGCTCCACGTCCTCATCGAGCGGGCCACCGACGCGGGGCTCATCACGGCCGGACTCGCCGCCGAACTCGACCGCGGCCGACTGCTGCGCGACAAGCTCGCGCAGGGCGCCGCGTCGAGCGCCGCCCTCCAGCCGCCCGGGGCCGTCGCCCTGGTGCGTGCCGTCTTCGACGCCGTCTCCCTGCTCCTTCGCCCACCGTCCACGGCGGAGACGACAGCCGCCGACACGGGCGGAACGCAGTCCGACGGCGGCCTCGTCCGTCTGTGGGAGGGCCACCGGCGCGCCCTGTTCCCCGACGGCTTCCGCGGCGTGGACTTCAACGGCATCGACCTGGTCCTCCTGGACGCCGACGTCGCCGGCCTCGTACAGAGGGAACTGGAGGGGGGACTGGACGACGACGGCATCGCCCACCTCTGGGGCTGCATCGCCGACCTCGACAGGATCGTTCCTCTGATCAACGAGGAGTACTGCGCCTCCTACTTCACGAAACTCCGAACCATGGCCCAGGTCGCCGCGGCACCCTACACACCCACCGCGACCTGACCACCGGGATCGAAGCGGACCCGGGGTCTCCCACGGCCTCGTCGGGGCCTGGGCCGGTCGCGTTCGACGACGGTATCGGGCCGAGACGAGCGGGCCGGGCTTCATCGGTCGCCCCCCAGGACCGGCGAGGGTCGTCCCCCTCCGTCCAAGGCCTCATCGACCGCGGTGCCCTCACCCGCCGCACGGCCGGGTCTACGACCACAGCCCCCTTCGGGCCGGCGACCGGACCGGCCCCACGTCGAACTCGGCGGCGGCCCACTGGGCGTCCTGCTGCCGGACATCCACGGCCGGCGGACCGAGGCGGTCGACGACGGCACCGCCCTGACCACGGAACCCTCCCGATGGCAACGGGCAACACCTTTCAGCGGCCCACCACCGTGGGGAGTATGGAGCCGTGCAGACCACGCTCTCGGACGGCGCCGGTCCCGTCGCCGCTGCCGTCCGTCCGATCGGTTTCCGGTACGAGGAGGGCGCTCACGACCTCGTCCCCGACGGCCTCCACCCCGGCCCGCACAACCCGGCCGACGCCCCCGAGAAGCGCTCCCTCACCGGCCTGGGCCACAGGGGCCACGGGCGCGTCCCGAACGCTCCCGGCGCCCGGGATCCGACCGACCGTACCGCTCCGCAACTGCACGCTCATGCCGACGAGGCACCCATGGCCCGTTCGGCCCGCCTCACGGTCGCGTACCGGAAAGGCCGGTACCGAGCCGTTGACCGGACCAAGGAGGTCTGACATGAAGCACTGCGTCTTCTGCGCCGTCGTCGCCGGACAGGCCCCGGCCGTCATCGTCCGGGAGTGGCCCGACGCCCTCGCGATCCGCCCGCGCAGCGGCGGCGTGAACGACGGGCACGTCTTCGTCCTGCCCCGCGTCCACGTCGAGGACGCCGGCACCGACCCGGACGTGACCGCCGCGGTGATGCGTCGGGCCGCCGAGCTGGTGGCCGAGCATCCCGCCGCGAACGTCATCACCAGCAAGGGGGAGGCGGCGACCCAGAGCGTCTTCCACCTCCACGTCCACGTCGTGCCCCGGCAGGAGGGCGACGACCTGCCCCTGCCCTGGACCCCGCAGCACACCGTCCGTGCCGCCGCCGTACGGGACAGGCAAGCGCGATAAGAACCATCGACCTGGTCAAGGCAAGCGAATCGACCCTTGACGACCCGTCCGTCTTCCTCGACCGACGCGGTTGTGCAGGACCGCCTCGCCCGGGAACGTCACGCTCCCCGAGAGGATCCTGTGAGGCGGGTCGAGCCGTCCACGGTTGCCGCGCACAGCGGCCCATCAGGCCAAGAAGTAGTGATCGATGGGGAACACGCTGATGCCGGAGTGCGTGAGTCTGGAGTGCGGCCCAGCGATTCGGCCCGTGGGGCAGGCGTGGTTTCGGATGTACTGCGAAGCCACGCTATGCGCCGGATCGTGGACGAATCGAGCAGCACGGACACTGCCGCGAGTGGAATTGCCGGTGATGGGTGGGGCGGGACCGTGGGCGTCTCACATGTACGCGAAGTACCGGTCGGCCCAGTACGCCTTCCCCGTCTCCTCGTCGTCGTCCTCGCCTTCGGTCACCTCTCCCGCAGCCACGAGCGCCGCGACGAACTCCTCGTCTCGGTGCGCCTCCAGGAACGACGGACCGTTGTACGGCTCACGGAGGAGATCGGCCGGGACGAAGGCGCACCCCATCGCCGTGCAGACGCAGTCGATCCACGTCACGAATTCCTCGGACAGGCCCGCATCACCACTGGGTGCCCCGTCGGCCACCACGTCGGCAGTGACGAAGTAGTTGCCGAAGTTGCTCATCAGGACGCGCAAGGGCCGGCCGGGGCCCGCCGCGTCCGCCGAGACGTCGATGACGCCGTAGAAACTGGCGTCCTGGGCGAGCAACCCCCTCGAACGAGAGGGCCCGAAGCGTTCCTCCAGGGCGCCCACCAGCCGAGCGAAGCACTTCCGTGAACCGTCCAGATCGAAGTCCGCGGGACGTTCCAGGTGGCCGGGGTCGTCGTGTTCCAGCAGGAGGGCCCGGATCCGGTCCCTCGGGAGCATGTGGTGTTTCTCCGTCGGTTTCAACACGAGGAAGGGCGATGTGCCCGAGGCCCTTGGTATATCAACACGATGACCCGGAGCGCGGGCCCGCCCCTGCGGACGGCTCCGTGGCTTCCGCTGCCGTGCCGCGCCAGGACGCCGACGTCAGCGGAGGCCACGGCTCCACTCGTAGCGCCGTACCGCCTCAAGATACGGACGGGACCGTTTGACGCCACAGGCGGACGGGCGTGGTCGCCCGTGGTGCGACCGTTGACGACGTCGCTGCCTTCGGCCGGGTTGTTCTTGGCGGGATCCTCGGCGGGATCCGTATTTCGCGAAGCCATGCTGTCGCATGGCTTCGCGAACACACCGGAGAAGCATTCGCCGGATACGGGCCCCGGCCCGGGGTCAGAAGCCGAATATCCGAAGTGCGAAGAAGAGCGCCACGGAGAGTGATCCGACGAGGATGAGGGACAGCCAGACCATGGGATGCTCCCAGATGCCTCCATCAGGCCGTTCCACATGTGCCGAAGAGGTGGAGCCTTCGGCCGGCGGGGTCTCTTCGGGAGGGACGAGCGGATCGGACATGGCCTTCACTCCAGTCTGGCGTGACAGGACTTCGTTCGGCTTCCTCCGTCCACCGTCCTCCGGCTTCGGCGGCACCACCAATCGCGTCGTTCGTGCGTCGGTTTCTCTTCGGGAGAAACGGAAACAGGAAGGGGCAGGCCTCGCGTGTTGTCCATCGTTCCGGCCAGGAGAGATGCGAGGGGTGGGTGCCGAACCCGGCGGCGAGCGGAGCATGAGCGCCACCGTCCCGCAGACGGACCGGAGCGAGCAGTGCCCGCGACCGGCAGCCGTGGTGGCGCTGCGGCATCTGGACCGAGGAGCGACACCGCCCGCGTCACCTCACCTCCGACTCTCCCACCGGCTGCGGCCGCGCCTCCTGCCCATCCGATTCCGATCCGTCAGGTGGCCGAGGGGCGGAGGCGGACAGGCACGGTCTTGTGCCCGTTGCTGATCAGCGAGCCCGACGGTTCCAGTTCGTCGGCGGGGACGACCAGCTCGAGGTCGGGGAAACGGTCGAACAGGCCGCGCAAGGCGATGGCGCCCTCCATACGGGCGAGAGGCGCGCCGAGGCAGTAGTGGACACCGTGACCGAAGGCGAGGTGCTCCTTGGAGAGGCGGGTGACGTCGAAGGCGTCGGCGCTCTCGCCGTGCCAGCGGGGGTGGCGGTTGGCGGCGGCGTAGGAGGCGAGGATCGCCTCGCCCTTGGCGATGACCCGGCCGTCGGGCAGAGCGATGTCGTCGACGGCGTAGCGCAGGGGAAGGTGCGCGACGGCCGGTTCGAGGCGCAGCGTCTCCTCGACCGCGTCGGTCCAGGTGGCGCGTCCGGCACGGATGTGGGCGAGCTGCTCGCGGTGGGTGGCCAGCAGCACGATTCCCTGGTCGATGGTGTCGACGGTGGTCTGATAGCCGGCGCTGATGACCAGCAGGAGGGTGTCGCGCAGCTCGGCGTCGGACAGGGCGCTGCCGTCCTCGTCGCGGGTGGCGATGAGCAGCGAGGTCATGTCGTCACCGGGTTCGCTCCGCTTGTCGGCGATGAGCCGGCCGAGGACCGCGTACAGCTCGACGGTATTGGCATGGGCCTGCTCGGTCGTGAGGGTGGTGTCGAATACCCCGTCGACGACCTTGCGGAAGTCGGCCCGCTGGTGGTCCGGGATGCCCATGAGGTGGCCGATGACGGCGATCGGCAGGGGATAGGCGAAGTGCTCGCGCAGGTCGACGCCCTCGTCGGCCGGGAGGGCGTCGAGGTTGTCGAGGAGCGTGGTGACCACGGCGTCGATGACCTCGGACAGGCCCGCGATACGGCGCGCGGTGAAGGCGGGGGAGATCATCCGCCGCAGTCGGCGGTGGTCGGCACCGTAGGCGGTGAACATGTTCTCCACCGCGATCCAGAGGGCCAGCGGCCAGGTCTGCACGACCTCGGCGAACCGCGGCCAGTGCGCGCGGGCGTCCTTGGACACGTCCGGACTGTTCAGCAGTTTCTTCAGCACGTCGGGATCGGTGACGGACCAGGCCCGCACTCCCAGGACGTCGACGGGGGCCGCCGCGCCGTGGGAGCGCAGCAGGGCGTTCTCGGAGTGACGGTCGGTGCCGGCGGAGTCGAGGACGATCGGGGCGCTGGGCAGGTGCGTCATGAGGAGGCTCCTTCAGGCTTTGTCAGCGGTGGAGACGATGACCGGAAGCTGAGCAAGGACACGATGAAAGGGACCGGGACGACAGGTCAACCCATTGGGAGGGAAGGCGAGTTCCGTCACGGACGGGATGCTCGGCAAGGGGCCGGCGGGGCGGGGTGACCTCGACGAGGGGAAAGACGGCCCGTCGTGCTCTCCGTGCACCACAGCTCCCCTTCGGCCCCGACACCGGCGCCCCGGACGGCTCGTCCGGGACGTGTCGGAACAACGATGCGCAACAAGAGCGGCGTTCCGCAGCCGGATCGCGACATGTTCCCCGGACGGATGCGGCGCGCGCACGAGACGTGCCTGCTCGGGGCCGTGGTGCCGGTGAGGGGGGAGCGGACAGGGTGGCGCGGGGTGAGTGTTGTGCGACGTCACTCGCCTTTGCGACGCTCTTGCCCCTCACCGTTGGCGTGATCGTTTAGCCGAAGATCGATCGCCCAGGGCTTCGTGCCACCAGATCTGAGCCAGTGGGGGCTGGGACACCTGTGGTGACGGAGATCGTCGACGACCCGTCGGTCCTGACGAGTCGCCTGACGTCGCATGTCGGTCCGGTCGTGGTGTTTCGCCCTCTCGTGCGCGCCTGCACGGATCGCCGGGAGGGCTTTCTGAGGAGTTTGTCGGTCGGGTCGAGGCGACCGAACACGTTCGACGGGTACGACCTTGCGACCGCGTCCGAGCTGTGTGACGCGACCGCGCGCTACGACCTCGTGACGGACATCGCGCGCCGCGTTGCCGAAACGCCCCCGAGCTCCGCCGTGAGTGCGCTCCGGCACCTCGCGAGCCACCGCACCGGACGCCGCGACCCACCCGATCCCGATCCGCCGGACACGCCCTAGTGCGTGTGTCGGAAGTCCCGCCTGCCCGGCGGCGCCCGGCACGCACTCCCCCGTAGCCCTGCGGGCACGGGGGCACCCCCGGCCGCGTTGTCGGGATCGCCCCGATACAACCAGTATCGGGGCGACCCTCCGCCTTGCGATCGCACGCACCGGACACCGCCGGGCCTGCCCTCCGGGCAGACGGCGCTACTTTCGACACACGCCCTAACGCGCTTCGCGCCGCCTTCGGCGTGCGCGCTCGAACTCGGCGACATCCGATGTCCAGGGACCGTGCGGTTCGAGTGCGGAGCAACCGCCGTGAACGAAGGCGTTCACCAGGGTCCGGTACTCACCGAGCCCGTCGACCAGGCTGTATTCGACCCGGTACTCCGGCTCCGATCCGCCCTTCCCCTCCCGCACGGTCGTGATGCGGGCGATGGAGTCCGCGTAGAAGTGGAGCTGGATCCCCTCACCCTTCTTCTCGTCCTCGATGGTGAACACTTCGTTGTCCGAGGCGGAGCGATCGCCGACGAACGCCCAGAACTCCGCAGAGGCGCTGCGAGGGCCGCCCCTCAGCCACTTCTTCTCGGCGCCCTTGTCGTCGGTGAACGACAGGGCCGTCTTCCTCGCACTTCCACCGAGGTCGGCGCGGTCGCCGGCGGCCTCCGCGTCATCTTCCTCGGGTGTGTTCCTGGAACGGGCCGCGGTCTCCGAGCACATCAGGAAGCTCACGGTACGCACCGCGTCGTCGGCGAGTCCGGGGTGTGCACGGCGGACGGCCGACTCGACCGCCGCCGCCACCCGGCCCCAGCTCTGCTTGTCCGTGGCGCGTTTTCCCCGTCGTGGATCGATGCCGATCCACGTCCCGGCGCACGCCTGCTCCGCGGTGGCGATCACCCGCATCACGTGCGGCAGCAGGGCGGTGTCGACGGCACCGGGTATCCGCCTGGGAACCGTCGCGCCGTGCGCGTACTGGCCCGTGTACCGCAGAATCGCAGCGTCGAGCGGGCCGAGGACTGCTCCGCGCTCGGCGCGTCGGCGGTCCGCGTGATGCTCTTGGGCACGTTTCTCGTTCGGTGTCTCGGTCGCCGAGCGCATCGCCGCACAGACCCGTCCGCGTTCGAGCAGACCGATGTCGGCCCCGTGGGCGACGAGCCGGCTCCTGTCCCACCGGATGCGACGGAAGAGCGCGTCGACGTCTGCGGGCGAGGAGAGGAGGACCGGGTCCAGGAGCGCGACGGCAGCGTTCTCGTCGAGCCGCCCCGCTGTTCCGGCGGCGTCGCACAGCGGAAGGACCGCACTCCACAGCAGCAGGTGCCTGGGCAGATCCTCCCGGATCACCGCGAGATGGGCTTCCTCGATGGGGAACGTGAACGTGCGAGGCTCGTGGTTCGCGTCGGCCCCGGCGCCGAGCATCAGCTTCAGTTCGCCGTCCTCGCCGATCACGTTCGGAATCCATCCGCTGCTACGGGTGAACACGACGTCTCTCATGCGCTCAGGGCCTCTCCGGGACGGTGGCGGCCGGACACGTGCCCGCCTCGGGCGCGGGGCGCGTGCCACAGGGGTGGTGCGCTCCCGGTGCGCACCTGCTCACGACCACCGTGCGCACGCGGCGTCGAGCCGTGCGTCGGTGCGCACCCAGACTTCGCCGTCGGCGGCCTCCGCCGGGGCGTCGACTCGTTCGATGCCGAGGAACTCGATCAGGGCGAGCAGTTCGGCTCGTTCGGCCCGGTCGTCGTCGACATCGTGCGAGTCGAAGAAGACGTGGTACCGGTCGCTCGGGTCCACGATGCCCGAGGCTCCCCAGATCCGGGCGACCTCCTCGATCGCCGCTGCTTCCGTCGTGAACGTGGCGGCGCGGGCGGCGCCGCGCGTCTCCGGCGACGCGTCGAGATCGGCGAGGTCGGGGAACCACTGGCCGAAGTGGTCCAGGCCGGCGTATCCGTTCTCGAAGAACAGCATCGCGCCGGGAAGACAGCGATTGGCCCGGTCCGCGCGGAGATATTCCGACCGGGGCCGGTCCGCACCCTTGACCCGGACGATCACGCCCTGGTCGGGCATGAGCACCAGGCTCTGTCCCGCCGGATCGTCACTGATGGTGTAAACACCGGAATCCCGATCCCGGAAGAACGCGGAGAACGCCACGTAGGCTTCCTGCGGATCGCCCACGGAGACCTTCTGGTCGTTGCCGTCACCGACGGCGAAAACGAACTGCTTGGGTCCGGGTTCGTAAGGGCGGGCCATGATTGTCCTTCGTTCACGTGATGACCCCGACAGCCTAGGGCGTGTCTCCTCGATCTGCTCTCCGGCCGATCAGACATGCCTGTTCGGCCGGTGACCACTGATGCGACGTGGGGCCGGATCGAGCCGTCGACGTCGGCCGATCCGACTCGCCGTCACGCGGAAGGGGGCCGACGAGGAGCCGTAGTTCCTCAGCGCTGTGGTGTGGTGGCACGCGCCACGGGTACGAGGGAAGCCGGCTGCCGGGCGGCCGGTCCGACCAACCGCCCGGCGATGGAACGGGGTCGGGTCAGTTCTGGGGCGGGAAGAGCTCGATCAGGCGCTCGCGCTGCCGTTTGCCCAGGCCCTGGATCCTGCGCGTCTCCGGGATGCCGAGATCCGTCAGGTGGCGTCGGGCACGGACCTTGCCGATCCCGGGCAGGGACTCCAGGAGGCGAAGGGCACGGGTCTGGCGGGCTATGTCGTCGTCGCGCTCGAGGACGTCGAGGAGCGAGAGGCGTCCGGCCTTCAGGGCGGCGAGCATCTCGCTGCGGTCCTTGCGGCTCCG
Source organism: Streptomyces sp. NPDC092045 (assembly GCF_044756005.1). NCBI lineage: Bacteria > Bacillati > Actinomycetota > Actinomycetes > Kitasatosporales > Streptomycetaceae > Streptomyces > Streptomyces sp. NPDC092045. The sequence goes on from NZ_JBIVSC010000001.1 coordinate 1,446,128, forward strand.
GACAGCCTTCGCCAGGGCTTCGGCCCGCTGCTCGGAGGTGAGGGTGGGGACGGGGGTGGGCATCGTGCTCCTTCGTCGGCCGAGCAGCCCGTCGTGTCCGAGAGGACCGCTTCTGAGCAGGTACTTTCCATCGAAATGCCACAGTCCGGCCCGTCTGTGGCAGGTCGAAGGGACGAGCCCGGAAGGCTCGGTCCCCGACCACGGGCCGGCGCCCGTGTGCTTGCCCGTATGACCGAAGAGACCATGACCTAAACAGGCAGGGCCCGCACTGCTCCGGGCAAGCCCTCCCGGCGGGCCGAAGGCCGCCCGCCGCCCCGCGCGATCGTCCGCCGACAGCCGCCCCGGATGCCGGTGACGCCGCAGCGGGCGAGGCTGCGGCGGAGCGGTACGTTCCCCCCGGCCGTCGGGCGCAAGGCCATCAGGCACCCGCAGGAAACGGGGTCCGCCGATCGAACGGGTCTGTTCCGTAGCCGCTGGTGACGGAGGGCGTGATCGGCCCGGGAGGATGCGGTGGCGGGGGAGGGAGGAGCCCCCGAGGCCGTACATCCGGCGCTTGACCAAGCTCGGAGAGCCGGCCGGTCGGACGTATGGCGCGGCGCGGAGGGAGTTCCGGCCGCGAAACGGACCCCTTCGACGGAGGGCACTCCGGCCGCGAAACAGGCCCGTTCGACGGAGGGGGCTCCGGCCGCGAAACGGCCCCCTTCGACGGAGGGCACTCCGGCCGCGAAACGGCCCCCTTCGACGGAGGGAGCCCTCGCATCCGGGGCGGGACCGTCGAGTCCCGCTCGTCGCTCGCCGACGAAGCCACTTGTTCCGGGTGTCCGGGCGAACGACAATGTGCCTGTTCACACAGCCTGTGCTGCCCCGCGCCGCCGATGTCGCACCTTCGCCGGCCGCGTGTGCGCAGTTCCTGCCGCGTGCGCTGCGATCACCCGCCGCGTGCCGCTCACCGAAGTGCGGTCGGGGCCCGTCACGGGCCCCGCCGGGCCCTGCTCGTGCGAACGCCTCGGAAACCACGTAGGAGAGCTTTGAAGATCACCACACTGCGCGCCGCCCTGACGGCGAGCGTCCTGGCGCTGTTCGGATCGGCGCTCGTCGCCTGGCCCGCGAGCGCAGCCGGCTATGAAGCCTGCCCGACGGCTTCCCTCTGCCTCTACAGCGCCGCCGACGGCACCAGCGACGAGGGCGACGCGGTGCACGCGTACGGAGTGACCGCGAACGCCGACGCCCAGTCCTACGGCGCGTGGGGCAACCGGACCGAGTCCCTGTACAACAACTCCCCGTACTGGGCCTGCCTCTATGCCGATTCCCGCTCCGGCGGTGAGGTGAGGGCCGTGGCGCCCGGGTCCAAGGGCAACCTGTCAGCCCTCGCCCCGAACCTCGGCGGCAAGGTGAACTCGCACAAGCTGGCGCCCTCGCAGGGCCACTGCTTCACCGGGTTCGAGCGCTGCGCCGACGACACGCTGTGCCTCTTCCAGGAGCCGTCCGGCCGGGGCCGGACGACCGGCGTCACCCAGGACTACCGCGCCTATCACCCCGACGTCTGGGGCAACCAGGTCGAGTCGGTCGTGAACCGCACCGACAAGACGGCGTGCTTCTACACCAAGCACCTCGACCAGCTCACCGCGGCGGACCGGCCCTTCCGCGTGCTGCCCGGCGACGCGACCACGATCAGCGGGAGTCACGCCGACACCTTCAACTCCCACCGGTTCAGCGCCAAGGAGGACTGCTCGTGAACACCGTCCTCCGCCGCACCACCGGGAGCGCCGCCGGCCGTACCGCACTGGCCGGTGTCACCGCCCTGGCGACCGCCCTGCTCGTCGTGACCCTTCCCGGCCCTCTCGCCGCCGTCGCCACCACAGCCGCACCGCCGCTGGCCGGCTGGGAAGCGATCACCGACGCGGACGCCGACAAGGTCCTCGCCCCCGGCGTCGAGCACTTCCGCTACCGGGAGACCGCCCCGCCGTCGGGCGATCTCCGCCACGGGAAGCCGCGTCGCGAGCTCAACGTCCTGCGCATCGACCCCGCCAAGGGCGCCCTGCGGATCGAGAGCTCGTACGGGCGCGCCGCCGGTGACGCCGAGATCGTCCGCGACCAGCTCAACATCAACAAGAACCTCCCCGTCGCCGGGATCAACGGCAGCTTCTTCTCCCCCGAGGGCCGCCACGCCCAAGCCGCCGCGGGGGAGGAGGAATCGGTGCAGAGCTACGGCGCGACGGTCCGGGACGGGGTCCTGCTGGGCGCGGCCTGCAACCCCGACAAGGCCAGCCGCCGGTCCCTCGTCCTCCAGTACGGCATCCCGTACGTCACGGAGGTCTCGACGAGCATCGCCGTCACCAGCGACCGGGCCCCGGCGGCCGGGGGACCCGTCCGGCAGGTCGTCGACGACGTCAACCGCAACCCCGGCGGCGCACTGGCCTGCCCGCGCGACGAGACGGACGGGGTCGGCGACAAGGACCCCGACGACCCGGACGACGCGGAGGGACGCAAGTACACGGACTCCGAGGGCCGGTCGATGACCGCCTACCAGGACCCGACGGAGTTCGTGCTCTTCAACGACCGGTACGGGATGAAGACCCCGAGGCCGGACCTGAACCCCGCGATCGGCTCGGACAACTCGGAGGGCTTCGAGGTCGTCATCGAGCCGGACGGCGGCCTGACCCGTCCCTCCACCTGGACCACCGTCCGCGGCGGCAAGGGCGTTCCCCGGGGCAAGCACGTCCTCCAGGTCGTCGGCGCGCAGCCGACCGCGTGGCTGAAGGAGATGTACGCCGCGGGCGCCAAGCTCACGCTGGAGCAGAAGGTCACCGACACGTTCGACGGCCGTGACATACCCCTCGACGAGTCCGTGGACATCGTCTCCGGCGGTCACCGCCTGATCATGAACGGGGTGAACAAGTTCCCGAGCAGCCGCGACGGGCAGGGCAACCCGACGTCGTGCGCGCGCCTGGTGAGCCAGGGCGAGCAGGTCATCTGCAAGGACTCCCGGACGGTCGTGGGCGTGGACGGCCAGGGCCGCACCGTACTCGCGACGCTCACCGGGCCCCGCGACGAGAACCCCGTGACGGGCGAGGCCGACATCGCGGTCTACGACGGCGGCTTCTTCGCGGACGTCACCAAGCCGCTGGCGGAGCTGGGCGTGATGGACGCGATCAACCTGGACGGCGGCGGCTCCACCACCCTGCTCATCCGGCAGAAGAACGCCAACCCGGCCGACACGGCGGCGAACTACCGGCGCTACAGCGGCCTGACGGACCTCAAGCACCGCCCGGTCTTCGACACCGTGTACGTCGGCCTCGGCGGAGAGGTCGTCACCCCGGGCGGCTGAAGCCCCGCTTCCGTCCTTCCCGTTCCCCTGAGCGGTGTACAGCCCCCGCCGGGCCGCCGGTGGGGGCTTTCGCGGCGCACCCTCGCCGCTGCGGTTCGGACGTGGAGCCCCGGGTTCGGGCTCCGTAGGGGCGGGGCACCGTCACCGAGCTGCTCGGCCATGCCGCCGGCCGGTACCTGCCGACCGGGCCCGATGCCCACCGGGCCCGGTGCCCGTGCCGCGGGGCCGACCGGCCCGGGAATCCGCACGCCCCTTCCCCGCCCCGATGTCCTCCGCCACCCCCTCACGGGCGCACCCTGGCGCCCATCCGGCTGCGCAGGTACACCGGGCGACGGGATCAGAGCCAACGGCTCCTACCCGCTCCTGTTCGTCACCGGCTCCTTCGCTCCGGTGGCGCCCGCACCCCGCGCGCCCGGGCGTACCGGCTCCTCGACGTCGCCCGCGCCCCGGCCCGAATCCGCGACGTGGTCGGGGCCGGTCATTCGATGCGCCGGGTCGTGTCTCCCGGCTGGACGGGAACCGCGGGCAGAGGGGCGGTGCACGCCGCGCAGCGGCGGGCCCGGGCCGGGACCGGGCTGAGGCATTCGGGGCAGTCCCGCTTGGGCGCCTGGACGTCCTGGTGCGGCGCGAGGCGCTCGTGCAGCTTGTTGATCGGCAGTACCACGAGGAAGTACAGGGCACTGGCGAGGAGCAGGAAGCTGATCGTCGCGTTGATGAAGGCGCCGTAGGGGAAGTGGGTGGCGCCCACGGTGAAGGTCTTGCGGCTCATGTCGCCGGTGGCGCCGGCCGCCAGCCCGACCAGGGGCGTCAGGAAGGCGCTCACGAAGCCGTTGACGACGGCGGTGAACGCCGCTCCGATGACGATGCCCACGGCCAGGTCGACCACGTTTCCGCGCAGGATGAAGCTGCGGAATCCTTTCACCTTCTCGCTCCTCGGAGTTCCTCGACGTCGGCGGGCGGCCTGGAGTGCGGCCGGTTCCTTGCCCGGATGCCCGGCCACGTCCCGCTCATACCTATTGGGTGTCGGCCGGGATCGCTCCTGCGTTCGCTGTTCTGCTGTTCGGCGGGTAGGAGGGGCGCATCTGTCGGCGAGAATGAGAGGGGCCGGTTGTGACGGGAGCGTTGGTTGCGGGCGGGTGGGGTCTGTTCGCGGGGACGGCTCTGCTGGTGGGGGCTGCCATCGGCACGTTGGTGCGGGTTCCGCCCCGGCTGATCGCACTGGTCATGGCCTTCGGCAGTGGCGTCCTGATCGCCGCGGTGTCGTTCGAACTCATCGCCGAGGCGTACGAACGCTCCGGCATGGTGCCCGTGGTCACCGGCGCCGTCGGCGGTGCTGCCGTGTACTCGGGGGCCAATGCCCTCCTCGCGCGGCGCGGCGCGCGGCACCGCAAGCGCTCCGGGGAACAGCAGCCCTCCGAGGACGAGGCGCCGGGGTCGGGCGATGCCATAGCCCTGGGAGCGCTGCTGGACGGGGTACCGGAATCCGTCGTCATCGGCACCAGCCTGCTGGGAGGCGGACACCTGGGAGTGGCGACGGTGGGGGCGGTGTTCATCAGCAACCTGCCCGAAGGGCTCGCGAGCGCCGCCGGGATGCGCGCCGCCGGCCGCGGGCGCGGATACGTGTTCGCCCTGTGGGGAGGCATCGCGGTGGTCAGCGGCCTGGCGGCGCTGGCCGGGTACGCCCTGCTGGGCGGCGCGTCCGCGGCGGTGACGGCGACGATCACGGCGGTGGCGGGCGGGGCGATACTGGCGATGATCGCGGACACGATGATCCCCGAGGCGTACGGCCGGGTGCACCTGCTGACGGGTCTGGTCACCGTGATCGGCTTCTTGTCGGCGTTCGCTCTGGCCCACCTGTGAGCCGGGCCCAGGACGGCGGACCGGGGGCGCGCCGGAAGGACGAGGGGGTGTACCGCTTCCGGTCGCGCCGTCGTGGGGCGGTCGGATCGGCCGGGGGCGTCGCCGAGTGCGGTCGGCGGGGCACGTTCACGCGCGCCCGGTCCGTCGACGCGGTCGACTCGACGGTCCTACCCGCCCCGCCCCGAACCGGCGGAGGTGGAGGCGGAGCGGATCCCCCCGCCCTCACCTGCCCCTGCGTGCCCAGAGCCCCGTTCCATGCCCGGGGGTACCGGCTCGGTGCGTAGCGGCGGGCTGTTCAGTTTGCTGAACAGCCCGCACCGGGTGGGGTGGGACTGGAAGGCTGTGCCGGGTGAGGGGTGACCGGCTGGGGAGGCTCCGGCAGAGGCGACGGGGAACCGGCGGGACGGGCGGTCGTGGCCGACCGGCTGGTGGACGAGGCCGAGTGGATCCGCCGGTGCGCGCAGTGGTCCGAGCACCCGGAGCGGGAGGAGTTCCCGCCCGGCGGGGGCCAGGTCACCCTCACCATCGACGAGCAGGACCCGAAGAACCCCACGGAGGACCGGTTCACGAGCAAACGCTTCCACAAGGCCCTGAGCGTCACCCTGAACTCGGTGGGGTTCCGCTCCGGCGGACAAGACCTCACCACCGCCGGCACCTACATCGAAATGGTCTCCCGCCTCCTCGAGCCCGCTCTCCCCGCCTTCGCCGTCCTTGCCATCAGAGGACGCGTCAAACGCTGACCACCCGCCTCCGAGGGTTGTCCGGCCCTCCGACCGCTCAAGTGCCGTCGGCGACTCCCGCACCCACCTTGTAATCACAGTCCGGGGCTGTAATTATTTCAGGCGTGACGGTCTCTCAGTCTTCCTTCCTCAACCCCGAATCGATCCCGGTCCGCCTCGCCGGCGTCGGCTATGAGAACGGGACCGCCGTGGTGTGGATCGACCACCGGTCCGCCGACACCTACCACCGTGACTGGTCCCCGACGGGCATCAGCCTGTGGGGCTACCTGGAAGGCCGGGAGGTCGGCCCCCGCACGGAGATCGCGGACGCGGACGACCTGTACGACCTCGACGTCCAGTACGCCGTCACCCGCGTACGCCTGGAGATCGCTGCCGCGCAGGGAAGGGGACAGCTGCTCGCGGCCCGGCACCGGATCGAAGCCCATGGCGAGCCCGCCGACCTGATGCCGGAGGACCCCGGCCTACGGGCCGCCCTCGTCCGGCGGGTGCAGGACGGCACCGCCTCGGCGCACGACCTGGAGGTCAAGGAGCAGGTCGACGCGCTGGGCTCGAAGATCGACGAGGCGCGCCGCCGGTACACCACCGTCCAGTGGCGCTACCTGGCCCACCTGTACCGATGCGGCATGCCCGCACAGGACATCGCGGCATGGACGGACATGACGGCCGACATGGTGACGCGGCGCATCGGCAGCGTGCCCACCACCGGCGCCGCCGCCCTCCTCGGCACCGAAGCCAAGACCTGGAGCGGCTACGTTTCGAGGGGCCAGGCGCCGGCCCCGGACGACCACATCGGCCGCGAACCCGTCTGGCACCTGTCGACCGTGCTCGACCACATGGACAACCGCCCCGGCCGCCCCGGCCGCCCGGCACGGCACACCTGACCCCACCCTCCGTCCCGCTCCGCCGCCGACCTTGCGGCGTGCGCGGGAGAGCCCGGTCCCCGGCTCTGCCCGTCCGAGGCGCAGGAACGGCGAGAACTTGGCCGCCATCGGCCGGGAGCGCGTGGAGAGCTCGGTGGGACTCGCCGGTGCGGCGGCGGTGACGCTTCTGGCCGGTCCCCGGCGAAGGACTCCGGAGGTCTCCGCTGCGCGCGGTCGGGCGTTCCCGGGCCCACGCGCGTCCACACCCGTAGCGGCCCAAGGCGCAGGACACCGAGACCTGCCGCGACTCCGATGAGCGGGAGGGGCGGAAGCCGCGGCGACCGTTCGCCGGCCACTGCCGTGAGACCCGGCCGAGCCGGACGGATGCGGGCAGGGGCCCGAGACGACGGGGCGGAGGCGTGGCGGTCCGAACCCGGGCAGAAGCACGGCGAAGGAGCGTGGCCGCGGGTACGGAGCGGTCTCGGGGGAACCGGTGCGGGGACGCACGGACACCGGACGGAGACATGCCATGACCTACGACGGAAGTGCGGGGCCCGCCGCCCTGCTGCCCCTGCTGCGCACGTCCGTGGAGCGGTTGCACGTCTCGGCGCGGGCCCTGACGGACGAGGACGTGCGGGCTCCCTCGCTGCTGCCCGGCTGGAGCCGCGCGCACGTGCTCACGCACATCGCCCGCAGCGCCGATTCGCGCTCCCGGCTGCTGGTCGCCGCCCGTACGGGCGCCGGCCTTGCGCAGTACGACGACGAGGCGCAGCGGGAGCGGGAGATCGAGGAGGGTGCCGGACGGCGGGCCGCCGAGCTGGCGGCGGACCTGCGCGGTGCGCTGGGCGGGTTCCTGACGGCCGCCGCCGCGCACCCGGACGCGGCGTGGGAGGTGCCGGTGCGCTGGCTGGGCGCGGGGACGCGCCCCGTGCGGCGCGCGGTCGGCAGCCTGCTGCGCGAGGTGGAGGTGCACCACACCGACCTGAGGTGCGGTCATCGGCCCGCGGACTGGCCCCCGTTCTTCGTCGCCCGCGAACTCGCGACCACGGCGGCCGGGCTGCGGGAGCGTGACGACGTGCCCGGCATGGTGCTGGTCGCCGACGAGGACCGGGTGCTGCGCCCGGTCGGCGACGGGCGCGGGCCACGGGTCTCGGGGCCCGCGGCGGCTCTCCTGGGCTGGCTGACCGGCCGCGCGGGCGGACACGGACTCACCCTCGACCCACCCGGGCCACTGCCCGACGTGCCCGCCTGGCGGAGCTGACCGGGAGCCCGGCCGCCGGTGACGACGCCCTGGACCAACCGGGAGCCCGGCCGTCGGCGGCGACGCCCCGGACCAACTGGGAGCCCGGCCGTCGGCGGCGACGCCCCGGACCATCGGCTCGACACAGCCGCCCCTGCCAGGACAGCTTGCGGAAATGGCCATTGAGCCCGCGTCGGCTACTGAGCCGGGTGGTTGGTCGTTCACGCTCCTGCTGCTCGGAGAACTTCGGCGGTGTCGTGGTGGGGGCCGTTGTCCGCCCACTCCAGGGGGGACCTGCCGGTGCCGTGGTCTTCGCGGAGGTGGGGATCGGAACCGTGCGCCAGCAGCTGCCGGACCGTTTCGGTGTGCCCCCAGCACGCGGCCGCGCACAGCGGGGTGCCCTCCGAGCCGGGGCCGCTGCTTTCCGCGTCGGGGGAGGCTCCGGCCTCCAGGAGCAGACGGGCCACTTCGGCCTCGCCCTGCACCGATGCCAAGTACAGCGGAGTGGTGCCGTCGCTGTCCCGGCGCTCGGGACTTGCTCCGGCGCGCAACAGGGTCTTCGTGTTCCCGGCGTCACCTGCCAGGATCGCCTCGAAGAGACGACGGGAGAGCTTCTTCTGCCTGCGTTGCTTCATGGCCGGCGAGGCTAGCGATCATGGCGAGTCGAAGCCATTCTTTTCCTTCGTCGATCGCCTCGCCCCACCTGGTCGGCGGCCGACGTCGAAACGGGCGCTGTGCGCGGGTGCGCGCGGACAGCGGAAGGTTCGGTTCCGAAAGTGTGATGATGAGGGCATGGGGTCCTCCGAGCCGTTCAACGTCCTCTCCCTTCGCCACGTCCCCGCGCATCCGGAGTCATGGCGGGCGGCGGCGCGGATCCGCTTGTCGGTCGACGGAGTGGACGTCGTGGAGACGATCCACCCCGACAGCGATTCCAGCCTCTTCCACGAGATGCTGATCGGCCCGCCCGAAACGTGGCCGCTGAGGGCTCGCGGCGAACCGTCGCGGGTCGAGCTGTCGAACAATCACTGCGACACCGGATGCTGCGGCGGCGTCTTCGTGACCATCGAGCGGTCCGGCGGTCTGGTGGTGTGGACGTGGGAGAACACGGACGACATCCGGGTGCCGCTGCCACCGGACTCCCATTTCGACGCCGACCGGTACGACGCCGAGCTGGAGCGTTTCGTCGCCGACCACAGCTGGGAGGAGCCGGTCGACACCGCCGCACGCCTCTTGGCCCGGGAACTGGTCGCCCGCGACTGGCACCGGCGATGGAACTGCCCGACCCCGCCCCGGGGCTTCGGCGTCTCGGTCGGCGACCGGGGCGAGAAGGCCCACGTCACGATGCGGTTCCGCGTCGAGGATTCACTCCTCGCGACGGCGTTCCGCCACTACACCGTGCCCGTCACCGGGAACGAACCCGTCGAGGACCAGGTCCGCCGGTTCGCCGAACGCGTCGACACCTCCGACCCGCGCTCGGCCGCACAGCACGGCTGATCGGCTCCCGGACCGCTGAGCCCGGTGACAAGAAGGCTTCGCGCCCACATCGCACGGGTTTCACCGGGCATCAGGACAGTGTCGTCATCCCCGAGGAAACGGAGCATGCCGTGCCGAAGACGGAGCCTTCCCGAACAGGACGCGGGCGACAAGGCCCGCGGTGGCCCGTCCTTCTGGGCCTTCTGGCGGTCTGCTACGCCGTTGCCGCGCTCGGCGGGCTGGCCTCCGCGGACGCGGGCGACACCTACGACGCCCTGGACCGGCCCACCTGGGCCCCGCCCGGATGGCTTTTCGGACCCGTGTGGACCGTGCTGTACGGCACCATCGCCGTCGCCGCATGGCTGGTACTCCGAAACCCCCACGGACCCACGCGCACGGCCATGACCTGGTGGTCGGTCCAACTGCTCCTCAACCTCGCCTGGACCCCTCTCTTCTTCACCGCAGACGAGTACGGCCTGGCCTTCCTCGACATCTGCCTCCTCCTCGCGGCCCTCCTGACCACGATGGTCCTCTTCGCCCGCCACCGGAGGGCCGCCGCGCTCCTGCTCGTCCCCTACGCCCTGTGGGTGGCCTTCGCCTCGGCCCTCAACCTCGCGATCTGGCTCTCCAACACCTGACAGACCCGACACCGCCGCTCCGGAGCACCGGCTCCCCGGCCACTCCCGCGCATCCATGGGCGGGACCTCAGGAACGGTCCGAGGGAGTGCGGTGCTCACGGTCGCGATTGCGCCACCTCACAGCCACATAGGCCGTGAGGGCGAGGACGCTCAGGACGAGGACGGCTTTGGAGAGGAACCCCACGTACCTCTCCACCACGTTCCACTGGTCGCCCAGCCAGTAACCGGCCATGATCAAGGCCGCGTTCCAGATCAGGCTGCCGAGCGCGGTCAGCGTCACGAACAACGGCAGGGGCATCCGCTCCACCCCGGCCGGGGCGGAGACGAGGCTGCGGAAGACCGGCACCATGCGGCCGAGGAAGACCGCCTTGCTGCCGTGCCGGGCGAACCACTCCTCCGTACGCTCCAGGTCGGAGACCTTCACCAGTGGCAGCTTGGCCCAGAGGGCGCGCACGCGCTCACGCCCGAGCAGCATTCCGAGCCAGTAGAGCAGCAGGGCTCCCACGACGGATCCGAGGGTGGTCCAGAACATCGCCGAGAACAGCGTGAGCACGCCCTGCCCGGCCGCGAAGCCGGTCAGGGGGAGGATCACCTCGCTCGGCAGGGGCGGGAAGAGGTTCTCCAGCGCGACGGCCAGGCCGGCTCCAGGGCCTCCCAGAGCCTCGACGAGGTCCGACGCCCAGCCCGCGGGTCCGCCCGAGGGCTGCTGTGCCGCCGAGTGCGTGAGGTGGTGCATGGTGGCCTCCAAGCCGCCGGGTCCATCGGTCGCCCAGGTGTGCGCTCCTGCCTTCTCCTCGGCAGGAGACGCACCGGCCGATACGGTCCACGGCCCGGGAGTGCCTTCCCTGCTACCCGCTCCGCCGCCGTCTCCACCTCCGAGGACGGAACGGATGCGGACGCGTACCCCTGCGCAGGGCCACGCCACGCCGCGATCGTCCGTGGTGACACCGGCCCGGTCGGTCTGCCGGCCGCTCGGACCCGTCCAGCACCCGTACCCGTCCAGCACCCGTACCCTGCCGCCGTCAGTGCCCGCCGACCGGCAGGACGTCACTCTTCCGGTCGGCGTCGCCGGAGGCGCGGCGGTCCTGCGGGCGAGGAGCCGGGGACGGGGGAGGCTCCTGACGGCACGAATTCTTCCGAGGGGATGCATACACAGGGGAGGACGGGGAAGGCGGGTGTCACTTGTTGGACCGTGAAAGGCCGGCCTGTGTTGACACCTGATTCCCGCCTCCTCCGTTCCCTGCTCACCCGGTACGCCGATCTCCGCATCGCCGAAGCACGAGGTGAGAAGAGGGAGGGGCAACGACTGGAGGACGTCTCCTACACCCTGTGCGTGATGACCGGAACGAACCGGGTCGAAGACGCTCTGGCCGCCGCCGACAGTCTGCTGGCCGCTGCCCGTGTGACGAAGGTTCGCCCGCAGCCGTCCGCCGCCGACCTGCCGGTGACGGAGCTGGCCGCCTGACGGTCCGGCGGCCCTGCCTCCCTGCCGACGGCGAACCCCTCGGGGCGGACCGGCCGTCCTGGCTCACCGTCTGCCGGACGGGCCCTGGTCGGCCCACGTGCGTGGATGACCGGCCCGTGGAGGGAACCGCGGCCTGATCCCGTGGGTGGTCGGCCGATGACGGGGCTGCGGCGTCCGACGAGGACGACGTCGCGCCATGCCCCGTGGCGGCGGCCGATCCGTTCGCGGGTGCCGATGAGCGGATCGGTGCGAAGCCGCTCCGCCCCGGCACGGCGACCTATAGCTTGAGGAGGTCGGCGAGCGGCGCGGGGGAGGGGCGGACGCATGGGGCGGAACGATCCGGGGCTGTCGGGCTTCCCGGGCTCCTTGTTCATGACCGGCGTCGGCGGGGCCCCGCTGTACGCCGCCCTCAGCGACGGCCGCTGGATGCGACCTCGTGCCGAGAACGCCGACCGCGACCCGGCGGGTGACCCGTGACGGGTTCCGACGGGCGGATCCGCCCGGAGCCCCCGTCACTGCGGCACGGAGGTGTGGCCCCGCTGAGGGCAGGTCGGGATCCCTCGCGCATGGGCGGCTACGAACTCGTCGGCCGGCTCGGTTCCGGCGGCATGGGCCAGGTGTACCTGGCCCGGTCGGCGCGGGGCGACCTGGTGGCGGTCAAGGTGATCCACGAGGAGATCACGGGACACCCGGAGGCCCTGCCCCGGTTCCGGCGCGAAGCGGCCACCGTCCGGACGGTCCGTGACCCCCGCACCGCCCGTCTGGTCGACGCGTCGCTGGACGCGCCACCGTACTGGCTGGCCACCGAGTACGTGCCGGGACCCACGCTCCGCCAGTCGATCGGAGCGGACGGCCCCCTCCCGGCGGCACGGGTCCGGGCACTGGGCGCGGAGCTGGCCCGCGCCTTGGCGGGCGTCCACGCGCACGGCGTCACCCACCGGGACCTGAAGCCGCAGAACGTGATCCTCGGCCCCGACGGCCCGCGGCTGATCGACTTCGGCATCGCCCGCGGCACCGACGACACCCGGCTCACCGCGACCGGCACGGCGCCCGGCACCCCCGGCTTCACCGCACCGGAGATCCTGCTGCGCAACGACGTCTCCCCCGCGGCCGACGTGTTCGCGCTCGGCGCGACGATGGCGTACGCGCTGACCGGACGGCCCCCTTTCGGCGGCGGCGCCGCCGAGGCGGTCTCCTACCGCGCCGTCCACGAGGACGTCGACCTCGAAGGAGCGGCCGGCGACGACCCGGAACTCATCGCTCTGGTACGGGCCTGCGTGGCCAAGGACCCGGCCGAACGGCCTGCGCCGGCCCACGTCGCCGCTCGCTGCGAAGGCCCGGGCGACACCCTGCCCGCGTCCCTGCCCGCAGGGGTACCGCAACGGCGTTTTCCCCTGAGGAGGGCGGTGGCCGTGGCACTTCTGTCGGCGGTGATCGCCACCGCCGGCGTCACCACGACACGGTGGTGGGCACAGAACGGCGCCCAGGACGGCGCCCGGGTCCCGGAACCCGGCGGCGGAACGACCGGTACGAGTGCGGACGGATGGACCCTGGAAGGGAGCTGGAGCCTGGACGTCGGGCCGGAGCCGGCGCGGGACGGCGCCGCCGGGGACGTACGCTGGAAGCTCTCCACCGACGCCGAGGAGGCGCGGATGGGGATGGGGGACTGCGACCGTCCGTCCCGGGGACCCGCGCGGGGTTCGGCGTCGACGTCCGTCTCGTACCGCAGCGGCGCACGGACCGCGGACGTACGGCTGTCGGCGGAGGGCACCGGGCCGTACCGGGTCGTGGTGGGAGTGAAACCACCGGGGACCGAGGGATTCGGCCACACATCCGCACCGGTGCGCGTCAGCTCGAAACGTACGGCACTCGTCTACCCCGCCGACTTCGCCGGGGCGCCGGCGGTGACGGCGGCCGGTGACTGGACGGTCGTCGTCTACCACGCAGAAGGCGATGACCGGAGCCGATGGCGCCGCCTGGGCTGCACCGGCTTCCACGCTCGCTGACAGCACGCACGGTACTGGTTCCGACACCTCCGGGACCGGCCGGCGAAGACCCGGCGTACCCGTATGCGACCGAAGGCGGGAACCGGAAGGTGAGGGCCGCCTGAATGCGAAGGACATGGCAACGAACGTCTCACGGCGGACCGGCGCCTCCCGGACCGTCCGTCCCACCCCGTCTCCCGTCGATCCCCCGTGACGTGGCTTCAGGCAGGTCCCAGACCGGCTCCGGCCCGGCGGCGTCCGGCCGCCGCCAGGGCGTCCTTCACCTCGCGCACGACGCGGGCCGCGTCCGCGGGGTCGTTCACCACGTCCGTACGGTTCATGTCGACGACCAGGACGTCGCTGGCCGAGTAGTGGAGGTGGACCCAGTCGTCGTAGCCGGACCACAGCGTCCGGTAGTACTCGACGAGGCCCGCGTCCTGCTCGAAGTCGCGGCCCCTGAGCCCGATGCGGCGCAGCACCGTCTCGAAGTCGGCCCGCAGGTAGACCATGAGGTCGGGCGCCTTGCGGTAGGGCAGGCCGTCGATCTCGCGCATCATCTCGTCGAGCAGCCCCTCGTACACCCGCATCTCCAGGCTGCTGATGCGGCCGAGGTCGTGGTTGACCTTGGCGAAGTACCAGTCCTCGTAGATCGAGCGGTCCAGGACGTTGTTCTCCTGCTTGTACGCCTGCTTGATCGAGGCGAACCGCGTCTGGAGGAAGTAGAGCTGGAGCAGGAACGGATAGCGCTTCGCCCGGATCTCCTCGGGCGTCGCCGTGTAGAAGAGCGGGAGGATCGGGTTGTCGTCCACGCTCTCGTAGAAGACCTCGCTCCCCAGTTCCCTGGCGAGCAGCTCGGCGACGCTCGTCTTGCCGATACCGATCATGCCGCCGACGCAGATCACTGCCATTCCTCACTTCTCCCCTGGCCTCCCGCACCCCGCGGGCGCACGAGCGGCCGGTGCACCACCAGCCTCGCCAACACTACATCTGGGCGGACGGTGCTCCCGCCATCCCAGATGTGGGGGAGAGGGGGAGCGCAGGAGGCGATCCGGGCGAGAGGTCGGACACGGGCGAGGACGAGTCCCGGGCGTCGGCCGACACCGTCCGCGAGGCCACGGCCCGGCCCGCGGCGATCGAACAGATCAGGAGCACGAACCGGGGAGGACCTGAACGGATTCGCCGTCTCTTTCCTCCACGCCGGCCGGCTGCCCTGCGCACGAGCCGGTCAGTCTTTCGGATCGAGACGGTCGCGCTCCAGTCTCCGTTCGCGCAGGCGGTCCCGGTAGTCGGTGGGCTTGGTGATCGGCCGCTCGGCCTTGTCGTACTTCTCGCGCACCTTCCCGATGTGGGTGGCCACCGTGCTGGGCGAGCAGTCGAGGCGGCGCGCGATGGCTTTGTGGGTCATGCCGGTGCCGACCATCTCCAGGATCTCCAGCTCGCGGGGTGACAGGTGCGGCCGGTTGGGCCGCTTGTCGTGCCTGAGGTGGTAGGCGTGATCGGCGGTGGTGGGCACCTTGCCGGCGTGTACGTCACGGACGATCGAGACGAGGGCTTCCAGGCGGTTGCTCTTGTGGAGGTAGGCGACAGCACCCGCTTCGGTCACCTCCTCGACGTAGCTGTTCTGCGCCAGGACGGTGACGACGACGACCTGATGGCCCGCGTCGATCAGAGCGGTCACGTTGTCCGCGGGCAGGGTGCCGTTGTTCAGGTGGAGATCGAGGGTGACGATCCTCGGGCGGACGGCTCCTTGCAGGAACTCTTCCACCGAGGCGGCCGTCGTGACCATGCGCACCTCGCTCTTCGCCTCCAGCCAGACGGCCTTGCTCTGCAGGTCCATCAGGGCGTCGTCGATACCGGCGATCTCTATCACGGGGTCCATGTCATCTCCACAATGGTTCCTTCTCCGGGCGCGCTGTCGATGAAGGCCTTGCCGCCGATGCCTGCCACCGGTTCCAGGATCGAGCGTCGCGCACCGAAACCGGGAGGCGTGGTGCCGGCGGCGAATCCCACCCCGTGGTCGACGACGGTCACCTTGATCCCGCCGGGTTCCAGGAGGGCCGCGGTCACCCTGGCCTCATCGGTGCGCGCGTACTTGACGATGTTGTTCAACGCCTCACGGGTGGCGCCGGTCAGCACCTCGACCACCTCGGCGGGCAGATCCGGCAGACGGCTGTCGAACTTGGTGATCACCTGATGGAGCTCCTTCTGCGCGGGATGGTCCTGGACCATCACCGCCAGGGCCTGAACAACGGATGCGACGGTTCCGTCGGGCCGGGCGGCCAGCACGGTGGCTCGCTGCGCCTCGGCCTCGGCACCGCAGATGCGCCGCACTTCATCGAGGCCGCTTCCGCGGGCGCCCTGCGCTATGCCTTCCAGCGTCTGGAGCACCGTGTCGTGCAGGTGGCGGATCTGACGCTCGCGTTCCGACGCCCTTTCGGCCCTGCCCCGCTCCACCGCGGTCTCCGCCGCGGCACGGTCCGCTCCTCCCGCGGTCTCGAACAGGAGCTTGCCGGTGATGCCCGCCACGCCGGCGAACAGGGCCATCATCACGCTGTTGGAGAGCAGCTCCGTCGAGCTCTCCGTACCGAGCGCGGGCCATGCGCCCACCACCCACGCGCCGACGACCAGCACCACCGCCGGCACCCTGTAACGGCCGCCGTAGATCGCCGCCGTCACCGTCACACCGCACAGCGGAGGGATCACCCAGTTCGTGATCGACGCGGCTTCCACGGGCGGATAGGACCGGCTGACCACGATCGCGTAGACCACGGCCAGCACCACATCGGCACACACCCAACGCGCCGACAGGGTGTCGCGTTTGACCGCGACCGTGAACAGCGCCACGGAGAAGAGCGCGGCGACGACGTATCCCGCGAGCACCTGTGGAGCGAACCGGCCGGGGCCGCCGTCGGTGAAGGGCACCCAGATCCACAGGAGGAACTGGACCCCTCGGAGCCATGCCAATGCACGGATGATCATGCGTTGAGTCCGTTTCAGAGCGGTTTCCGCAGACGCGGTCTGTAAGGCCATGCCTCACTCTGGCACCCGCCCGGACCACGCGGCATCGTCTCTTCATCCACCCCCGGACGGCGACCACCAAGGCCCCGTGGCGCTGTGGATGATGGAGCATCAGGCGACTAGGCCACCCGAAACCACATTCGTAGCGTCGACCACGCCGACAGTCACCGCACCCGACTGACGGGCTCAGGAAGGCACGACCTACCCCCGGGAGACCATGATGTCTTCGCTTCTCACCCGAGCCCTGCTGATCTCCATCGCCCTGTTGATCGGCCTGGTGGCCGCCCTGGCCGCCGGCATCCTGGCGCGCCTCGGAGGCACCTCGTACACGGACGCCGTATCCCGTGGTGGAGCGGCCTTCGTCGTCACCACACCGCTCGCTGTTCTCCTCATGGACGCCGCAGGGATGTTCACACCGCAGTAACCCCCGTCCCTCCGCATACGGCAACCCGAATGCCCACCGAAGAACGGCACAGGTATGCGCCACTGAGCCCTCGGGCGCCAGCCCCCGAGGGCCTGACGGATGTCCGCCGGCCGGAGGTCCTGCCGGGCCGGGAGGCAGCCGAGGCGGTCCCGCCACTGCTCGTCGGCGCACGCGTACGGGAAGGCGCACAGGACCTCGGCGCCGGCGGCCGCGACGGGCGAGCTGCCCACCAGGGCCGACCGGTTGTGGCGTCCCACCGGACGAGGAGCCGGTGGGACGGGTCGGGCGCGCCGTTAAACGACTCGACATCGAGCGTGATGATCGGGGACGCTTCGCGCGATGACAAGAATCGACGACACACCGCCCGCGTGGGACGAGCGCACCCAGCTCACCACGTTTCTCGACTACGCCCGTGGCACCGCCCGCGCCAAGTGCGAAGGCGTCTCTGCGGAGAACGCCCGCAAGGCGCTCCTGCCGGGCTCACCGCTGATGACCATGAGCGGAGTGATCAACCACCTCCGCTGGGTCGAGTACCACTGGTTCCAGGTGGTCTTCCTCGGGGAGGAGGACCAGGGGCCCTGGACCGATGAGGACCCCGACCGCGAGATGCGGATCGCCGTCGACTTCCCGCTCACGCAGCTCCTCGACGAATACGCCGAACAGAGCGCCCGCTACCGCGAACTGGTCGCCGGGAGCGACCTGGACAAGCAGGCCCAGGGCACCGTCCGCAACGGTCTCCACGTCGACCTGCGCTGGATCCTCCTCCACCTCACCGAGGAGACCGCCCGTCACAACGGCCACCTGGACATCCTGCGCGAGATGCTTGATGGCACGACCGGCCACTAGATCCGCTGGGGATCACGGACGGAGCCGAAGTGGGATCGAGGCGACGGTGACGGTGCCGGTGCCGGTGGCGTGGAAGACGCGCACCTCGCCGTCGACGCCATCGACGAGTGCTTCACGACCGAGAGCCGTCGGCGGAACTTCCTCGGTGCGGCGACTAGGGTCATGCGTATGAGCCAGACTCCCGTCGACCCCGTCGCGCACAACCGCCTCGCCTGGGACCGTGAGGTGGAGAGGGGCAACGAGTGGTCGCGCCCCGTCGGCCCCGAAGTGATCGCAAAGGCGCGGGCCGGCCAGTGGTCCATCGTCCTGATCGGGTACGAGCCGGTCGACCCGGCCTGGTTCCCGCCGGAGATCGCCGGTCGCGACGTGCTCTGCCTCGCCTCCGGCGGCGGGCAGCAGGGTCCGGTCCTGGCCGCTGCGGGCGCGCGGGTGACCGTCTTCGACAACTCGCCCCGCCAACTGGCGCAGGACGAGACGGTCGCAGCGCGGGAGGGGCTCGACCTGCGCACCGTACTCGGTGACGCGCGCGACCTGAGCCCGTTCCCGGACGCCTCCTTCGACCTCGTCGTCCACCCGGTCTCCAACCTGTTCATCCCGGAGCTTGCGCCGGTCTGGCGCGAGTGCCACCGCGTGCTGCGCCCCGGCGGAACGCTGCTGTCCGGTTTCCTCAACCCGGACGTCTACCTCTTCGACGCCGAGTCCTCGGAAGCACGCAACGAGCTGGTGGTGCGCCACCGCCTGCCCTACAGCGACCTCACCCACCTGGAGCCCGCCGAGCGGGAACGGCTGTGGGGCCTCGACGCGCCGGTGGAATACAGCCACACGCTCACCGAGCAGATCGGTGGACAGATCGCGGCGGGCTTCGCCATCACCGGCTTCGCCGAGGCGCCGCACCACTCGGACGCCACCGCAGGCTGGCTTCCCGGCTACTTCGCCACGAAAGCGGTCAAGGCCGGCACCGGTCACTGACCCTCTCCCGGCCGGCCCGGGCCATCAGTGGGACCGGCAGACGGCTGGGGCGGGTGGGCAACGACCCTGCTGATGCACAGACCGCGAAGGTTCCGGCCTCGGCACCCCCGCGTCGCTCGTCGTGTCGGCAACCGTGGGGCACCCGCACCATGGCGACGGGGAAGAGACGACAAGCGGGGCCGGTGTGACGGTGGAGGTCGGCGGTGTGATCGACGCCGTCTCGGGTAGCGGGTGGTCATGTTCAAACATCGACGTGTACGGGTCGCGTGTGTGCTGCTGGTCGGATGGGTGGCGCTGACCCTGGTGGAATGGCGGGCGGAGCAGGCCCCCTGGCGTACGGCTGTGGTAAGCGGGTTCCTGATGGCGTGTGTGGTGGCGGGGACGTGGTGGTTTGCCGAGATGACGCAGGGCCTGTCCTCGCGAACGCGCAGGAGGCGTCGAGCGGTCGGGCCCTCCGCCGACGACCGCTCCGGTGAAGGGACAAGGCACGCGCACCCCGCCGGCGTGTCCGCCGGCGGGGCCGAGGACGACACGCGTCGTTAAGGGTCTTCGGCGTCATCCCTCGGGAATGAGGGGGGGCTGGATGATCGACGTGAACCGCGTGGGGCTCATTTGTGCGGCGAACTTCAGCGACGCCCTGGTCGGGGCAGACGTGTCGAATCCGGGCCGCTGTGCATGTCCTCACCGCCTGAGCCCCAGACCGGCGGGACCTGTGACGGTGGGCGGCACAGCCGGACAGCGGACGGACGCGCTCCCTGCCGTCGGAACGCACCCGAACCGCGTCGCCCAGCGGGGCGTCACCTTTCTCCCGTCAGAATCCGGTCGAGGACCCCCGTGAGCCGTGCGCCCGCGCGGTCGGTCCCCCGGCGCCCCCGCTTCGCATCCGTCGAGGCCTTCTCCAGCCGCAGCCGCGCCGTACGTCCGCGCAGTGTCAGCGTCATCAACTGGTTGCCGAACCACGGTCCACCGGTGTGCTCCCACCGGACCGCCGGCCTCGCGACCCGTCCGTGGCGGGCGAGGAGGTGCCCGATCCCCCTGGCGAACCGGCTCCAGCCGAAACGGAACCCGACCCTTATGGGCGTGGGCACCGAATTGTGCAGCGGCGAGCAGGTGAACTGGAAGACGCGGGAATCCGGCTGCCGCCCATCGGCCCAGACGGGCTCCGCCACGTACCCGTGGTGCACGTCCCCGGAGAGCACGCACACCGTCGCCGGGGCGGCGTCGCCCCTCCCCACCTCCGCAACCGTCTCCGTCAACCTTTCGAACGACGAGGTGAACGCCGCCCAGTGCTCCAGGTCGGCCCGTCGACGCAGCCACTCGCCGAAGCGCGCCCAGCGCGGGCCGCGTTCACCGCGGCAGAGCGCCGCGTGCCAGCCCTCCGCGAAGTGGACCATCGGAGGCAGCAACCATGGCAGCGAGGTCCCGATCAGCAGGTGGTCGACGCCGTCGGGGTCCTCGAACGCCTGCGTCCGCAGCCAGGTCGCCTCCTCCGCGTCCAGCATCGCCCGGTGCTGCTCCTCCAGCACCCGCGCGGCCCGGGTGTCGACCATCAGCAACCGGGTGCGACCGAAGTCCCTGCGGTAGCTCCACCGCACCGTCGTCGGATCGGCGTCGGCGCGTTCGGCGAACGCGCGCAGCACCTCCGTTCCGTCGTCGGCCGCCAGCACCGCCGCGTACAGCTTGTCCTCGGCGAGCTCGGCGGGGGAGAGGTTCCCCAGGTGCTGGTAGACCCAGTACGTCATCAGGCCGCCGGTGATCCGTTCGTGCCACCAGGGTGTCGCCCGCATGTCGGCCACCCAGGCGGCACTGGTGTTCCAGTCGTCGATCACGTCGTGGTCGTCGAAGATCATGCACGTCGGCACGGTCGAGAACAGCCAGCGCAGCTCGGGATCGCCCCAGGACTCGTCGTAGAGGTGGGTGTACTCCTCGTAGTCGGCGACCTGGTCCGGCGGAGCGGCCGAGCCCGTACCGGCGGCCTGCCGGTGCCGGGCGATCCAGTCGCGCGTACCGGCGGACGTCTCGTCCGCGTACACCTGGTCGCCCAGGAGGAGGAGAACGTCCGGGCGCTCGGCCTCCGGGTCGGCGGCGAGCCGGGCGGCGAGGGTGTCGAGGACGTCGGGACCCACCGGGTCGGACTCGTCCACGGCGGGAGCCGCCCACCGGCACGAGCCGAAGGCGACCACCGCGCCGGTCGCCGGGACCGGTGGCGTGCGGATGGTGCTGGGCGGCAGGGACGAGTCCGCGAGGGGCCACGCCCGCTCGTCATCGAGCAGCACCTCGTAGGCGGTGGTGGAGCCGGGGGCGAGCCCGGTCACGACCACCAGCGCGTAGTGGTGGCCGGCGACGAGGAACGTCGGAGCCGAACCCCCGGCGCCGTCCGGGCACCGGACCTCCACCGTGCACGGCTGGTCCGTCTCGACCCACACCGTCGCGCTCGTGCCCGACTCCCAGTCCACATGACGCAGGAGCGGCCCCAGCCTCAGACCGGCCATTTCGAGTTCCTCCCGGTGCCTCGTACAGTACGGAACAGCAGATCCGTACAGTACGGAACGCCGACGGGAACCACGCCGTTCCGAAGCCGATCGATGTCGTTCAGCCCCACGACCGTGATGGGGGTCCGCCCTCACCGGATCTTGCCCGGAGCAGGAACGAGGCGGGGCTGACCACTGCTTCGTAGGACGTGGCGGTCTTCTCGTATCCGGTGGCGACGCCGCGGAAACCTTCGAGGTGGTCGGCGCGGTGCTCGAAGGTGTCGCGCCCGTGGCGGTGCTGCTCGGCGAACTCTCGAAGGCGTCGGACGGAAGCCTCGCGCTCGTCTTCGCCTACGAGGGTCGGGGCCACGAGGCCGGGTCGGGAGGGCTGGTGGGCGGCGACCCGACCTGCCGGACGCGACCGGTCGGCGTCAGGGCGCAGAGGTGGGACGGGTACGGGGGCGTTCGGTGGACAGCACCGCCCACACGCGACGGCCGTCGGCGGAGGCGTCGGTGCCGCAGCTGGCGGTGCCGGGGACGGCGGCGAGGTCGGCGAGGACCGCCTCGTCGGGTTCGGACCCGGTGTGGCTGAGGACGGCGATGAGGAGCATGTCGTCCTGGTCGGCGAGGTGGACGCTGATGCGTCGGCCGTGGTCGGCGGTGGCGGCGTCGACCAGGAGACGAACGGTCGCTGCGAGGTTTTCGTCGTCGGGGTGGGCATAACCCCAGGTGCGGACGGTGCCGGTGACCTTGTTGACGGCCTGGGCGGCGGTCCACGGGTAGGCTGTGAGCGCCCAGTTCGCGGCGCGCCGGGCCCTCACGGTCATCCGGGGCCGACGGGCCTGTACGCGGCTCTGTCCGGGGCCGGGAAGCGGCAGGGAGGTGGTGACGGGCTTCGTCGACGGCCTCGGTCGCGGGGGCTCGACCGGCTTCTTCTGCGGGGGCGGGGTGCGGGGCGGGTAGGCTGGCGGCACCTTGGGCCCCTTGTCGTCCATGGGCAGCGGTTCGTTCACGACAGCCTCCTCGCGTTCCCGACCATCCTGACAGCCGACACCTGCCCGACGGGGTTGATTCGGTGGGTTGTCCAGGCGGATGACTGCGCCGCCCGGGGTGCTCCGTGTCCGGGGTGCTCCGTGTCCGGGGTCCCGGCACGGCGAGCAGCCTGCGGACAGGACTGTTGGCGTACGTACGTCCGTACGGACGCGTGCGGGGGTTGCTGTAGTGGGGGACGTCGCCGGTGACCGCGGCGCCGGCGGCGACGATCGCGCCGTGATCGATGCGTGCGCCGGACATGGCCGTGGTGCCGTGGCCGAACCGCACGTCGTCTCCGATGCCCGTATCGCCGGTCGCGCGGACGTAGCGGCCTTTGCCTGACGTCCACAGGCCGACGGCGAGTCCGGGGACACGGGCCTGCCTGCGGACGTCCTCGACGGTCTTGTCGAGCCGGGCGGTCGGCGCGGGGCCCAAGCCGTCCGCGGGGCAGCCGTTGCCGCCGTGCGGGCCGGCGGCCGTGCGGGGGAGTGCGGGGCCGGGACGGTCGTGGCGGGAACGGTGGCCGGCGGGGCCGACACGGACACCGCGAGCAGCGTGAACGGGCGCTTCGCTCGCAGCCGGTGGTTTACCAGGGTGGTGGGCCGTCGTCTCACCAGGCGGGGCGGATCGGCCCCGGCGGTGCGAGGAACGTCAGGTCGGCGACGAGTTCGCCGAAGCGTGCCTGGCCCAGTGCTTCTCGCCACGGTGCGACGGCGGCCCGGGCTGCCCGGTCGGCGGCGCGCGTAGCGGCCCAGCCGGTCTCGGTCAGTCCCAGGAGGCGGGCGCGGGCATCGTGCGGGTGCGGATGCCGTTCTACGTACCCCTTCCGGACCAGCTCCTCGACCAGCTGGGCCGCGGCCTGCTTGGTCACCCCCAGGTGCTCGGCCAGGTCGGCCGTGGTGGCGCCGCCCGTGGAGATGCGGGCGAAGGCGAAGCCGTGCGCGGGGCGCAGGTCCTCGAATCCCTGCCGGGACACGCTGGTGTGGATCTCCTGCACCAGGTGTCCGGAGAGTGCCAGCACGAGTGCGGAGAAGGCCAGGGCGTCATCCATGGGCTTGACTATAACTCGTCAAGCCGCTTGTCTATATAGACAAGCAACTTGTCTAGAGGGAGAGTGGAGCATGCCGTTCATCCGCAGTGACGAGGCCACCCCGTACGAGATTCATGGCGGCCGTTTCGTTTCCTACGTCCGCCCGGACACCGGCAGCCGGGACCTCGCCGCCTGGCGCGTCGAACTCCCGGCCGCAATGGTGGGGCCGACCCACACGATCAGCAGCGAGGAGACCTTCTACGTCCTCTCCGGTCGTCTTCGGCTCGTCATCGACGGCGAGAGCGCCGAACTCCGCGCGGGTGACGCGGCAGTGGCACCTGCGGGCTCCGAACTGGCGGTCGCCAACACCACCGACCAGCCCGCCCGGATGTGGGTCACCACGTGTGTCGGACTCACCGCCGAACTGGCCGACGGCAGCACCATCGCGCCGCCCTGGGCCAACTAGGGCGTGTGTCGAAAGTCCCGCCTGCCCGGCGGCGCCCGGCACGCACGCTCGCCGCGTTGTCGGGATCACCCCGATACAACCAGTATCGGGGCGACCCTCCGCCTTGCGATCGCACGCACCGGACACCGCCGGGCCTGCCCTCCGGGCAGACGGCGCTACTTTCGACACACGCCCTAGCGCGGCCTGTCGATCGCGTGATCGATCGGGGCGGCGGGGGCACCGACGGGCTGCGGAAGGTGAACCAGAACCGGCGTTCTTCTTGAACGTGCGGCACGGCGGCGGGGCGCCGGCCCCGGATTTCGTGCCGTCGGCGATTCCGCTCCTTCCGTCGGCACCGAGGCTGCCGACTACCCCGGCCAGGGCCCGCAGCCCCGGGTCCGAGCCGGAGCCGAGACGGCGGGTGTCGTAGAGGCAGGCTTGTTGTCACCGGGTGAGACCGGGCGTTGCACTGCGGTGTGCGGATATTCGACTCGGCGGGGGCGCGGGGCAGGTCCGACGAGTGAGGTCAGTGGGCGATGACCAGGCTGTCAGTGCCTGTTCTTAGGGTCAGCCCCATGACGGAGAACCTGGTCCAGGATTCATGGAGCCGTATCGACGACTGGCTGCGCGAGCACGCCCCTCGCACCTTCGCAACGCTTGGACCGCCCGCGAGGCACGAGGAGATCGCTGCGGCTCAGGAGGAACTGGGCGTCACCTTCCCTCCCGACCTGGTCGCTTCACTGCTCCGGCACGACGGGGCGGAGGACGGGGCGGAGGCTTTCCGGTTCAGCACGCACGACCGGTTGCTCGACGTGGCGGGGATCCTCCAGGACACCAGGTTCATGCGTGGGACCGCCGAAGACCTCGACGAGGAGGAGGCCGAGGGCTACTGGCACCACGGCTACGTGAAGTTCGGCTCCTACGGGGTGACGGCCGACGGTCTCATGATCGACTGCCGTCCTGAGCGGGACTCCTTCGGCGCGATCGGGCGGTTCTTCGACGAGACCGGAATCGGTTTCGGGCATGCGCACTCCCTGGGCGGATACCTGGCAGAACTGGCCGATCAGCTCGAGCGCGGCCGGGACGGGGGCGCTGTCACGTTCAACGGCCGGCTGTTCTGGGAGTGGGCCTGTCCCGCCGGCCCGGAATGGGGCAGCGCCGACGATCCTCTTCCCCCAGCGGATGAGCAGCTGCCGGAACTGGACCTTTCCTGCAGCCCCGCCGATCTGCTCCACGCGAGCCATCTGCGCGAATTCGAGGAACTCGGCGCACTGATCGCGGTCCTGCCGCGTGAGCAGGTGGCCGGGGCCGCACGCAGGCAACTGCGCAGACTGGCCGTCGAAACGGGCCTGAACAAATACCCGGAGGTCAAGGCGGTCCTGGACGCGTTGGAACGCGGCGAAGCCCCGCCACGGCCGGAGCAGACCGACCCGCTGCCCCTGCGCCTGCGCAAGGTGATGGCACAGGCGGACACGCACCGGGACAGCTACCGCAAGTGGGCCGCGGAGAGGATGCCCGATGTGATCTGGGGCTCGCCCTACAAGTCCCTGGACAAGGTCGCGGGGCTCCGCAGCCGCCTCGCCGTCGACTGGCGGGCAGATCTGCACGCGGACCTGGGCTTTCCGCCACTGCCGCCGATACCCGACGATCGCTTCTGGGGAACCCTGCGCAACTCCGCCATCGACTCCAGCTGGTACGCGGCCCAGTACGCCCAGGACCAGGAATGACTCCGAAAGGCTCCTCTTCCGCGTGAGCGCTTCATCCGGCGGGACCGGTCGAATGAAGCGTTCTTGATCTCCCGGCGCTCCGGAAGCGTGAAGGCCTTCGGGCGCCCGCCTTTGTGCTTCCGGTGGAGCGGTTCGAAGCCGTCGGTGTGGAAGTCGTGGATCACGTCCCGCGCCCGGTCGGAGCTGGTGAAGGCCGCCTCGGCGATCTCCGCCACCGGCATGCCCTGCACGGACAGCAGCACCATCTGCGCGCGCCGCCGTGTCACCACCGGCCCGCTGCCTCTGCGGATGATCCGCAGCAGGCCTTCTTCTTCCTCCTCCTCGTCGATCTCACGGAGGCGCACACGTTCAGCCTTCAGCCACCCGCACAGTTCGACGATGAGCAGGGTTGAGACGCCGTCAATCCCCCGCGTCTGCCGCCGCGACAGCCGTCAGGGTCACGGTGCCGTCGTCAGCGACAGACCAGCCGGGGTTGTGGCACACCTCCCAGCGGTAGCCATCGGGGTCGGCGAAGTAACCGTGATAACCACCGAACGCCGCACGTTGCGCCTCTTTGAGGACAGTTGCTCCTGCCGCACGGGCCCGCTGCATGGCTTCGTCGACTTCGGCGGGCGAGTCGAGGTTCTGGGCGAGGGTGAAGGGCGTACCGGCTGTTGCTGGATGTCCGGTGTCGGCGCCGAGGTCAGCCAGGGGGAAGAGCGCCAGGGCCAGCCCCTTGCCGATCTGATAGAAGACGATCTCGTCCAGATCGAGCAGTGGTGTCCAGCCCAGACCACGGCTGTAGAACTGGCGGCTGGCTTTCAATTTCTCGACACCCAATGTCACCAGGTTCAACTGCTGGTTCATGCATCGCCCCCATGCGGCCGGTAGGAGATCGCCACCCGGCCGCAACAGTACCGCCACGACAGGGCGAACGTTGACTGATGCGGCGCCGGGGCGTGTGTCGAAAGTCCCCGTGCTGTGACTGCCGAAGGCCCGGCACTCCGCGATGTCATCGGTGTCCCAGACCTTCGACCAGTGGACGGCCCCGCAGCCCTACGAGGCATTGTCCACGTGCCGCGTAAGAACGTCAGCTGGAAAGAGGTATCCGTCGAGAAAGCGGAGGAGGCATCCGACGGGATCGCGCTGGTGGTCCGGGAACTGTCGGCCCGATGCGCCTTCAGCCCCGGCCCCGCGTCGATCCCGCCGGCCGGACCGGTGCGGACAGGGCCACCTCGATGCCCGTCCTCGCCGCCGGAGAAGCCCGGAAGACCACTGCCACCCGCCTTCGGACCTCACACCGATACCGACACCTCCCCGGACGTGATCAGTCCGTCTCGTCGCTCTTGCAGACGGCGACGTTGTCGCTGGTGCCGGGCACCGCGGCGGACTTGGCGGCCTGGAAGTTCGCCTCGAGGGCGTCGTGCACGGAGGGCGTGGTGATCCGCAGCAGCGCCTCGTCGTTGTTGCGCAGGGCCGGTCCGCTCCAGTTGTCGCTGCCGGTCCACATCACCTTCTGGACCTCGCCGGCGTACATGCCGTCGATCATCCAGTTCTTGGAGTGCACGATCCGCCGTGGCGTCGTCGCGTCCGCGTCGTCGTCGTGCTGGTAGCAGCGGTTGGTCAGGCCGGAGACGCCGTGCAGGGCGTTCCATGTGCCGGCGTCCGTCTCGCTGTAGACCAGGTCGACCAGGCACCCGGACCTGGCCAGCGCGGCCAGTTTGTCGGCGACGGCCTGACGGGTGATCTTGAGCATCGCGGCATGGACGCTGGTGCGGTGGGCACCGGAGGAGTCGGTCCAGCGGCACGTGACGTTGTCGAGGGCGTTGACGACCGTGTCGGTGCTCTCGTCGCTGCCCGCGCGGGGGAAGAAGTAGTGCTTGTAGTCGCCCGCGTTGCCGTACGCGTACGACCAGGCCGCGCGGTTCTGAGCCGGGAGCTTGGCGAAGTACGCGACGTAACCGTCGTACAGTTCGTTGTTCCCGGCGACGGTGAGCGAACTGTTGCAGTAGCGGCTGTAGTTGGACGGGGTCAGGTTCGACGTCAACTGCATGGTGACGTTCTTCTGAGTACCGCCCGCGACGCTGCTCGCCAGCAGGAACTTGTTGTGGTTGATGCCGGTCCCGGCCGGGCCCAGGCACGACGAACCGGGGGCGCACAGGGCCACCCACGACGCGGCGGAGGTGCTCGTGCCGAGTGCCGCCCGGAGCGTGTCGTAGGAGGAGGGGTGGTCGAGCGTGGTGCGGTCCAGGACTATACGGACGTTCACACCCCGGTTCTTGGCGCTGACGAGATCGGCAGCGATCGTGTCGTCCCAGAGGTGGTACATGGCGAGCCGGATGATCGAGCCGCTGTCCGCGTTGGCGATGACGGACCGCACCTGGGAACGGATCGCCTGCTGTTCGGCCGTGTCACCAGTGGGGCGATTGAAGACCGGCCCGGTGGTGACGGTCGCGGCGTTGGCGTTGCGCGCGGGTACGAGCAACGCGACGAGGACGGCGAAGACGAGCAGGACGCCGGCTCCTCCACGGCCGGTGATGATCCTGACGTGCGGTGATCTCGTGTGGTGTTCTCCCTGACTGCGAAACTGCTTTCTTCCGTCCGGCACGTGCGCACGCGCATGTGCCGGACGGAAACCCCTTCATCTTTACGTACGAGCACCCGGCTCCGCTGCCCGCCGACGGGGAGGCGGGACGGGCCGTGCGCGCCTGGGCCGGTGTCAAGCCGGTCTTCGTCTCCGTCGGCCACCGGGCCTCCCACCCGACGCCGATGCCTTCCACCTCGCCCCGGACTGCCGCGCCCCCGAGACCCCTTGCCGCGCCGGCCGCTGAAAGCCCTGTCCGTCCACGCCCGGTGCGCAGGTCGGCGGAGCTTCGGCCCGCGGGGCATCAGCAGCGTGCGGGAGGAGGGGTTCGGTCTCCGGGCCAACGCCAAGACCATCGAGGGCGCCCAGCATCACGACCGGCACGCCCGGTTTTGCTGCATCAGCGACCGGGCCGAGGAACACATGGACGTCGGCGACCCGGTGATCAGCGTCGCAACCAAGAAGGAAGAACTGCGGTCGGCCGGTACGAGAACGGACGCCGCCAGTGGCATCCGAAAGGGCTGCCGACCCAGGTCGGGACCCATGACTTCCTCGACCGGCAGGGACTGGGCAAGGCGATTCCCTACGGGATCTACGATGTGGCCGCGAACACCGGCGGGGTCGGTGCCGACATTGATCACGACACTGCCGCGTTCGCCGTCGCCTCCATCCGTCTCTGCTGGCAGGGCCTCGGAAGCCGCGACTCCCCCGGCCGCCCGACTGCTGATCACCGCGGACGCGGACGGCTCCGACGGCTACCGCACCCGCGCCCGGAAGACCGAACTCGCCGCCCCGGCCACCGAGGCCGGCCCGGAGATCACCGTCTGCCACACGCCGCCGGGCGCCTCGAAGTGGAACAGGATCGAGCACCGGCTGTTCTCCCACATCTCCATGAACCGGCGAGGCAGACCCCCGAACAGCCACGGCGTCATCGTCGACAGCATCAGGGCGATCACCACCCGCACTGGCCTGACAGTCCACGGGGAACTCCACCCGGACACCTACGACACCGGTATCGAGGTCACCGACGCGGACATCGGCGCCCTGCCCGTACACCGGCACCGCTTCCACGGCGACTGGAGCCACACCCTCTATCCACAGCACGGCGCCACGGCCGGCGGGCCGAGGGTTTGCCGCCTCAGTCCTACCCCGGCGGTCTGCACACCCCCGGAACTGACCGGCATGACCGAACCGGCACTGGACGAACTCGTCGACCAGCTGTGCCAGAGACTCGATGAGCTACGTGAACACGAGCGGTCGCAGCAGCGAGGAGGAGACCGCGTTCGGGCTCGCGGAGCTGGGGCCAAGGACGAACCGGCCGCCGCTGACCGAGTCCTGGCCTCTGTTCTCTACCTGCGCAAACCAAGAACCCGAGACCTGATCGTCCAGCTCTTCGGCGTCGACGCCAGCACCCTCACCAGGGCCGTTCGGCAAGTCCGGCCCCTCGCCACCGAGACCGGCTCAGCCGCTCGGCACTCGGCAGACAGGCTCCGCGCGCCCACCGACGTCACCATGTTCCTCGCCACCAGCAGCACCACGGAGATCAAGTCGGCGTGTTTGATGCGCTGCGAGCCCTAAAGAATTTCCGGGGCGCCCGCGTACGGGATTCTCTGTGCCGGAAATCCGGGGGCCCGGGTTCTCTGCGTCGGCGTCGGGACCGTGGGCGGCTCGTGCGGACGCCGCCCGCGAGTCGTGTGTCGTTCCCCCGTACGGGCACCTTCTGCGCCGGGCGGCTCCCCCGTGGGTCGCCCGACGCTCCGCGTCCCTGGAGCGCCGACAGCTGAGGCCGTCGGCCGGGGGGACGCCGGCCCGCTCTGTGCACAGGCCCGGGATCCGTCGTGGCCCGGGCCCGGGAGGGTCAGGCCTTGAGGTTGTAGATGGTGGTACAGCCGGCGTAGGAGCCCTTGACCGCGCACACCCGCATCGTGTGCTTGGAGTCCTCCTTCAGGTTTCCGCTGGCCCGGTCGGTGTAGGGGGCATTGTGGCCCCGCGTGGTCGCCACGCGGGTGCCGTCCAGGGTCACCTCGATGCCGTAGCCGTCGGTGGCGCTGTCGTGGGCGATGATGGTGTCGCCCGTGGACGATCCCTGGTCGCCGGGGTCACCCGCCCAGGACCCGGTGCCCGCGACGTGACCGTCGATGATGACCATGACGTTCGACCAGCCCATGTCCGTGGCGGAGAGGATCCGGAACGTGACGGTCGGAGCGGCCGACGCCGGAGCCGCGCTCAGGGCGATGAGGGTGCCCGCCGTGAAGACCGATGCAGCGAGCGCACGTACCTTCGAGCTGTTGATCCGCATTTTTGATCCCTTTGTAACGAGTGGAAAAGTGGACGCACCTTCGAGGTGGATTCGTAAGAGGCGGCGGGGGAAACGGTAAAAGTATTCACTTCGATCTCTCGTGTGAATTTTCCGTTCGCTGATTTCTCCGCGTCGTCCGCTTGTGCGCCGCGTACCGATGATGCTGCCGTCGGCCATGAAGGCGATCAAGATAGAATCCCTAAACGCACGTTTAACGCACCATCATGTGACCGGTTTGCGTGCTTTATTGAGGAATATTCGGGTGGAGGGGTTGGATGCTCGGATGCGACGTCGGAAACCCGCGCCTCGGCCACCGATTCGGCCGGGGCGGCAGCGGCCCGCCCGAAGAAGAAAGGAACTCATGCTGGAGCGCCTGGAACTCATGGTCTTCCTCACGCTCGCCGAAGAACTGCACTTCGGCCGGACCGCGGAGCGGCTGCACGTCACCACCGGGCGGGTCAGCCAGGTCGTGAAGGGGATCGAGAAACGTGTGGGCGCTCTCCTCTTCGAGCGCACCAGCCGCAGCGTCGAACTGACCGAGATCGGCAGCCGGCTACGTGACGACCTCCAGAGCGGATACGAGCAGATCCAGGCGGGACTGGCCCGCGCCGCTGACGCCGCCCGTGCCACTCGGAAAGCTCTGCGGGTCGGCTTCGTCGGCGCGCTGGCAGGCCAGGTGGCGCACCGTGCGGCGCGCCGGACGGCAGCCGACCCGCCCGGCATACCCGTGGAGATCCGGGAGGTCCAGGTCGTCGACGCCACGGAGAAGCTGCGCAGCGAGCACATCGACGTGCTGCTCATCAGTTTGCCGGTGACGGCGCCGGACGTAACCGTCGGCCCCGTCCTCTTCTCCGAACCGCGCATGCTCGCGGTCCCCGCGCACCACCCCCTGGCCGCCCGGACGAGCCTGACGCAGGAGGACCTGGCGGACGTCGTCCTGCTGCGCCCACCCCACAGCGGCCCGGACAGCTGGCCCGCCGACCGCCACCCCCGGCGCACCCCCGGCGGAGCGGCCATCAGCAGCGGCGCACCGGTGGAAACGTTCCAAGAAGCCCTCCAGCAAGTGGGAGCGGGAGCAGGAGCTGTCATCGTCGGCGCCCAGGTCCTCCGCTTCTACACCCGCCCCGACGTCGTCTACCTCCCCTTCACCGACGCGCCGCCCATCGAATGGGCGGCAACCTGGCTCAACATCAACGACGTCCCGTGCCATCGGCACTTCGCCCGGGCCGCCGTCCAGGCCGCCGCGGAACTCGACGAGCCCCCGCGGCTCTGGCGTTCCCCGTGAGAGCGGGCATCACCGCCTCCGGTCAGGAGGTCGGGGCCGGCAGGCTCACCTCCCACGCGCTGAGTGGCCGTGGACACGACTGGGCGAAGTGGCGGGCCGGAGGCCGAGACGCGCTGTTGTCATGCCCGCGAACTCGCCGACCGGGGCACCGCCCTCGAAGCCGCCTGCCGCATCATCGTCCTGGAGGACCGGCTCGAAGAAGCCCAGTGCGTCAACGCCGAATACCGCCGCGCCACCGGATCGGCCGAGCCGCCGGCCGTGGAGTGAACCGGGCACCGGCCGGACCGCGGGCTTCGCCCGCCCTGCATCCTGGGAACGCGCCGCTCTTTCCGGTGGTCACGCAGGGTGCAAGCGTGTAGCGTCACCGTTAGCTGTCGTGGTTCGGAAGTTCCCTTTGCCCACGCTCCAGGCGTGGGCGTTTTGCTGTGCTGTGCCGCAGGAACCAGGGCGATCACCTCCGCCTTCCGCATCGTGCGGGAGGCGTTCATCGACTGGAAGGCGTCAGACATGGCTACCGGAACTGTGAAGTGGTTCAACGCGGAGAAGGGCTTCGGCTTCATCGCCCAGGACGGCGGCGGCCCGGACGTCTTCGCCCACTACTCCGCCATCAACTCCTCGGGCTTCCGCGAGCTCCAGGAAGGCCAGACCGTGACGTTCGACGTCACCCAGGGCCAGAAGGGCCCCCAGGCGGAGAACATCACCCCCGCCTGACCTCCTTGCCCCCGGCAAGACGAAGAGCCGGCGCCGTAGTGCGCGGTGAACAGGTTCAGGGCCGTGCGGCTGTCCGCTGCACGGCCCTGAATCGTCGCCCGCACGGGTCTGCTCACCCGGTACCGATCCGAAACGACCTGGGCTCCGGTGAGAAAGCGGGCACGACGGGCCGCACTGCCCAGGTCGACAAGCAATGGTTTCGACCCACTGCCGCCGGCGAGCAGCACCCCGACCGTGCCCTCGTGCGACTCGAAGCCGCCCGCCGCCGGTCCCGCACTTCCGTACCCCACGGCCCGCCTTCCGCCTCGATGCCGGCGCTCCGGGCAGGCCCCGTCGGGTCCGGGTACGGTTCGTGATCCGCTAGGGGCCCGCTGTGCCCCGGGACACGTCCGGTCGCTCATGTCGTGGCGGGGAGAGGGCGGGATCGCTCGGGACGGCGGGTTCGGAGCGTCGGGCTCGGCGGGCGCGGAGTCGACGCACCGCCCGGGCGGCGGCGGCGAGGACGAGTCCGGCGCACAGGCTGCCGAGGAATTCGGGCAGGGCGGAGAGGACGATGTCGTTCACGAGTGGTGAGGGCGCGCCGGAGGAAGCCCGGTCGCGCGCTGACGTCCGTTCGTGACTGGGTCGGGCAGGGCGTGCACCCCCGGGCTCGCGGGTGCGGGTGGGAGGAACGGGGTGCGTCTACCGGATCTGGTGGGGTGCGCCTACCGGATGCCGGTGGGGTGCGTCTACCGGGTGCCGGTCAGGAAGCCGGTCCAGTCGGCGGTGCCGGGGGTGAGGAGCCCCGGGGGAAGGATCAGCCCTGAGGGAGAGCGGCCCGGAGCCGTGCTCGTAGTCGACGGCTGGTCCTCTGGCGTCTTGCTGGAAGGGGCGTCGCCTTCTCCGGTCTCCTGCGGATCCGGTTCCGGGGCGGCGGGGAGCATGGCCAGGAGGGTCAGCAGGATCAGGCCCGACCTCTCCGACAGGGTCCGGGCGGCCTCGACGAGGCGTGGCAGCCGGCCGGCGGGCAGGGACAGGGCGATGCAGGCGGGCTGGTTGTCGAGCGCGACCGGAACGGCGACGCAGACTTCGCGCCGGGAGTACTCCAGGACGTCGAACTGACTGGCGTGGGGTCCGTGGTCGTCCAGGGAGCGGAAGAGCGTGGCGGGGTCGGTGATGGTGCGGTCGGTCAGGGCGTAGGGCCGGTGCCGGGCGAGGTGGTCCATCCGGCTGTCGAAGTCGAGCTGGGCCATGATGCTTTTGCCGTTCGCGCTGGCGTGGGCGGCTTCCTTGAGGTCGACCCATTGCGTGATGGCCGGTGTGGTGGGGCTGTGCGAGCAGTGCTGGATCTCGATCTCGCCGTCGGTGTAGCGGGAGAAGTAGATGGCGGCGCCCGTGGCGTCCCTCAGTTCGTCCAGCAGTTGCGTGAGGGCGTCGTGGCGAAGGACGGGGTCGCCTGCGGGGAGGGCGGAGAAGAGGGGGCCGACAGTGTAGGAGCCGTCGGGAAGGCGGTCGAGCAGCTTGTGCCGGCACAGCCACCGCGTCAGTTCGGTCAGGTCGATCCCGTCGAGGCGGACCGCGGAGGCGATCTCCGGTGCGGCGAGCGGCCGACGCGCAGCGCGTACGGCGTGCAGTACGTCGAGGACCCGCAGCGCCGCCTCCCACTGGGCCGGCGCGTGCGGTGCGGCGGACGTCTGTTGAGCCAGGGCGGTCAAGGTGGTGTGCCGCAGCGGCCCGATCGAGAAAGCGGTGCTCCCGCCCGGCAGCGCAGCACGGCCCTCGTCCAGGTGTCCTTCGGCCGGTCCTGAGGGACGGTTCGCCGTTCCCTCCCCACCGGCCCGGCCTGGTTCGCTCGTGCGGAACCGGGGGGTGCGGGCCGCCGGGCCGGGGACCATCCAGCTGCCTGCCGCCGGTTCCCGCGTCCGCGCGGCGAGGGCGAAGACCTCCTTGGCGAGGCGTGGGCTCGCCAAGGGCACGGTGCCGAGGTCCTCGTGCTCCTGCGGGAGCGTCCACCGGTGCGAGCGCGCGAGGACGTGCCGCAGCTCGGGCGGCGGAAGGGGGGAGTCGGCGGCGAATGCGTGCAGGCCCTCGGCGTCGGTGAGGCGGCGGGCCCACAGGACCGCGTCGTGGTACTCCCCGCGGCGGGAGTGGTCCAGGAACAGGCAGTAGACGGCGGCGTCCATTTCGGCCCCGGCGGCCAGCTGCCACCAGAACACGGCCCCTTCGGGGTCGTCGGCGAGGTGGAGCACGCAGGCGAAGACGAACGCGCCCTCGGGATCGGCGGCGGCGTGCTCGGCGAACGTCGCGAGCAGGGAGCCGGCCACGGGCCGGAGGACGACGGCGGCGCACAGCGCCTCGAGCTCGTGCGCGGCCTCGTCGGCGTCCAGGAGCGTCTCGTCGCCGTGAACGGCCTCGGCGGTTTCGACGCCCGCGCAGTCCGCCGCCGCGTCGCGCGGGCCGAGGACGGCGAAGGACGCGCGGGACAGGAGAGCGGCGTAGTGCAGAAGGCGCGCACGGGAGGCGGCGCGGTCGGGCTTTTTCCAGGGGAGACCGGACGCGACCGCGGCGAGAGCGTCCTCCGTCGACCGGAAGGCCTTGTCGTCGCTCATGAGCCGGTCCTTCCACGTCCGGAGCGTGTGCCGGGCAGGTCGAGGAACCGGCCGAGGCGGGGCAGCGCCCGGTTGATGTGAGAGCGGACCGTGGCCGCGTCGATGCCCAACAACTCCGCGACCACGGTGGTGGGCTGGTCGAGGAGGTAGTAGAGGGTGACCACGTCGCGCTGCCGTTCGGGCAGCCGGCGGACGGCGTTGCGCACGCTGATCCGCAGCGCCAGGGCTTCGAGCGGGTCGTCCCGCCCGGCACGTTCGTCGACCAGGCCCCACAGGGTGTGGTCGTCTACGGGGAGAGCGGTCCGTCCGCGCCTGCGCCCCTGGTCGATGAGGCGTTTCTTCAGCACGGTCCACGCGTAGGCGGTCGGGTTGCGGTTCACCGCCACCTTCGGCCAGTGGGACATCAGCTCGGCGAAGGTGCTCTCGACGGCCGCGTCCGCCAGCTCGTCCGACCGCAGGTCGTACCGCGCGAACCGTACGAACCTGTCGTACATCTCGGCGTGGAAAACCCAGTAGTCCGGACTTCCTTCGAAAGCCCGCCCTTCCGTGGGAAGGGGCTGGCGCGGCCGGCCGGCCGCACCGGACTGCTCCGTGCCCAGATCGTTCACCGGGGTGCTCCCGTGTCCGCGCCGTCCGCCTTCCGGCGGGCGGCCTTCACCGTCAAGGACGCGAAGGCGTGCTCTTCGGTCCGTACGGCGCCGCCCCCGGGCCGGGGGACGGTGAGCCCGCCTCGCAACACCGTCGTGCCGTGCCGCACGTGAACCCCTCCCGTTGATCCTGAGCACCGCCCGCATCCCTCCCCGCAGTACCGAAGGCCACTGCCTCCACCTGTAACAGCGATCCCGGACGCCCGAACGTGCACAGGAAAATCAGAAAAAATAACAGAAGGTAATCGATCGGAATCGATCGGTTGTAATCGTCCGGTGCAAGGCTTCCGCGAGGCGGCCGTGATCGCCTCGGGTCCGTGCCCGAGCCGGCGAGGACGAGCGTGTCGTACTGGGCACCCCTGGCACCGGATTCGTCCAGCACAGCCCGGTGCGGCCCGGGCCACAGCCCTGCCTCGGGCGACACGCTGAACCGGCGGCGCGCGGTGGCCGTGAGACGCCGAACGATTCCGCAGATACCGCCACGCGCACCCGCTGGTCAGTACCTGCACCACAGCCGCGAACACCGCCCGCTCGTCATGCGGAGCGGTCCCGCCGCCTTCAGGTCGAGCCGCGAACGACGGCAGGAGCGGGACGAGCAGCTCCCCGAGTCCATCCGGCACCAAGTGCTTCGACAGATCGGTGCTCACGGCCGTCACCACGTCGCTCGAACGCCAGGTCGCGCGGCACGGCCCTCTACGCCTTGATCGATGCGGCCGATCTGGCGGCCTGCTCGATCTTCGCCCAGTAGGCGCCGCGGGCTTCCTCGTCGATCCGCATCTCGTGTTCGGGCCGCATCCCGGTTCGGCCGTCGATGTTCTCGCGCAGGATGTCGGCGTGCCCGGCATGCCGGACGGTCTCGCCGAGAACGTGGACCATGACGGCGAACAGATTCGGGCGGGAATGGGGCTCCGGCCACCACGGCACGTGGCCGGGGGCGTCGAGGGGAAGCTCGTCGATCGTCGCGTCCGAGTGTTCCCAGGTGCGCCGGTAGGACTCGACGATCTGATCACGGGTCTCGTCCTCGGCCGCCCACAGATCGCTGCCGTCGTGGTCCTGCCACCGGGGCAGCGGTTGCGGGGAAGGACGGTCGAAGACCTCGCCGAAGTACCTGGCCTCGACGCCGGCCACGTGCTTGACCAGGCCGAGGAGGTTGGTCCCGGTCACCGTCAAAGGCCGGCGGACGTCGTACTCGGACAGGCCGTCGAGCTTCCAGAGCAGCGCCTTGCGGTCCCGCCGCAGTCTCTCGTGCAGGTTGTCCTTCGCGAATTCATCGATCATGCGGCATCAGCCTGTCACGGGCCGCTCGTGGTCTCAAGATCCCTTACCCGGTCCGCAACGACCGGCAGAACCGAGGCCCGGCTGTGACCACCGAGCCTGCCGCTCCGGGGGCGCGGCCTGGCCGTACGGCCCGCCGTCGCCGAGTGGACAGCGCCTCCGGCGACCAGGCGGGTCCGCGAGGAGCACCACCACGAAGAAGAGCACCGCGAGGACGTCTGTCCGGGCGGCCGCCAAGCCCCTGGAGGGCCCGAAAGAGCTCGCCATGCGGCGTCGGCAGCCGGCGGCGGGACAGGTCCCGGAGGTACGGCAGCCATGCCGTCAGACGCAGCAGATCCAGGCGCCCAGGGGCACCGGAGCTGTGCCGCAGGGCTTACGGGCGCTGATCCCGCACCGACGGGTGGACCGCGAAACAAGCCCTGCGGGCGGGCTTTTCCTTTCATGTTCCGGGCCGGTCCCGGCGACGACCGCCTCCAGGTCGTCGCAGGACTTCCACCCCATTGTGTACCCGCGCGCCTTGTCCTTCTCCAAAAGCTGTCCGTACCCCGATCCGTGCTCCGTCGGCTCGCGCCGTGACCCGTGGCTGCGGCGTGCCGGACGCCGCAGCCACCGGCCGGGGATCAGCCGTCGGTGTCGAGGAACACGGAGGTGACCGGCGCCGTGTGGGAGGCGTTGATGCCGGCGCCCCCGGTGAAGTCCGCCGTCTCGTTGCCGTTCCAGTCGGAGATCGGGGAACCGCCGCGCGCGAGGTGCAGGAAGCGGCCCGGGGCATCGGGGGCGGAGCCGAACTGGAAGACCGGCTGGGCACCGGTGCCGCCGCGCGTGTACGGCGCGTACTCCACGTACGGCCCGCCCGGGGCGAGCTGCTTGCTCAGGACGTTGTCGTGGAAGACGTTCTGCGGCCCGGAGGAACCCGCCCATTTCGCCGCCTTCGCCCCGGCGGCCCACCAGATCGGGTACCAGGTGCCGGTCTCGACGCCGCCTCCCTCTCCGCCGCAGTTGGCGGTGCAGTTGCCCGGGGCGTGCTCGTAGGGCACACGGACGGTGTTCTTCTCGAAGAGGTTGCGGCGCTCCCAGCCGCCGTGGAGGTTCAGGTCCGAGTCGAAGTCGTTGCCGTGGACGACGTTGCCGGAGGAGGACCACTGAAGGGTGAAGTGGCGCAGGTGACGGGTGGTGTTGTCCGCGTACAGGGAGTCCCAGACCCGGCTGCCGCGGAAGTAGCCGTTGCCGCCCTTGCCCTTGTTCCAGGCACCGTCGAGACGGTTCTTCTCGAACTGGAGGTTCTTGGCGACCTCGGTGACGATCGGGTGGGACCCGGTCATCTCGGAGTTGACGTTCCGGGCCCACGAGTCGGCGGCCCATTTGAAGACGAGACCGTGCAGGGCTGCGGCGGGCGCGAGGTTGCCGTAGTTGTTCCTCGCCTGCTCCGGAGCCAGGCCCGGTACCTCCTGGGTGAAGGAGAAGTTCTCGAAGCCGACGCCGACCACCATCTTCAGGGGGGTCACTTTGCTGACGTACGCGGTGCTTCCGATGGGCGCGGAACCGTCGGAGGTGGAGTCGACGGGGAGGTCGAACTCCAGCGGCTTGTCGAGGGTGACGGTGCGGTCGACGGCGTTCACGGCGCTGATGCGGAAGACCTGCTGGCGCATGTGCAGGTCCTCGTACTGGCTCGTGTCCGTGGCGCCCTGCCGTTCGTAGAACGAGCGGCTGTTCGCGGCGCCCACCCACAGGTGGCCGCCGATGCGGAACCGGGTGGTGTCGGCGTTCGAGGCCAGGTGGACGACCTGGCCGCCCTCCCGGGCGGAGTAGGCGGAGTCGCCGGTCGCGCCGCGCAGTCTCACACCGGAGGCCCAGTGCTGGTTGATCGAGCCCTCGTAGAGGTCCTTGCGGTTGGCGGGAGCGGCGGCCCACTCGTCGGCGTAGCGGGGGGCGACTTCACGGGTCTGTACGCGGAAGAGCCCCCGGCCCGGCCAGATCCAGCCCCCCTTGGCGGTGTCGGCACCGGCCTCGTGGGTCATGGTGTCCTGGTCCCAACGGCTGCCGTCCTTGGTCAG
The DNA here is from genome assembly GCF_044756005.1 of Streptomyces sp. NPDC092045. Classification (NCBI taxonomy): domain Bacteria; kingdom Bacillati; phylum Actinomycetota; class Actinomycetes; order Kitasatosporales; family Streptomycetaceae; genus Streptomyces; species Streptomyces sp. NPDC092045. Next base: position 1,485,101 of record NZ_JBIVSC010000001.1, read on the forward strand.
GGTGTCGTAGAGGGTGTTCCCGTCCGGCGCGAAGACGATCCTGGTGCCGCCTGCGCCGCCACCCTGGCCGCGGAGGACGAGGTAGTCGGCGTCCACGGCGATCTGCCGGGTGACGTCGATCCGTCCGGCGGGCAGTTCGATCAGGGAGAGCCGGTCGAAGGTGGCCGTGCCGCTGCACTGGGCGCGGATGTGGTCGATGGCCTGCTGGAGTCCGGCGGAGTCGTCCACTCCGTCATCGGGCTTCACCCCGTAGGCGGTGTCCATGCGCTGAGGGGTGATCCGGCAGGACTCGCTCCGGTTGAACTTCTCGCTGCCGGGGAGGGCGGCACCGCTGCGGTAGCCGGCCCCGGTCCAGTTCGGCAGGCCGGGCAGGGGACCTCGGCGGTTCTGCGTGGTGAGGTCACGGGAGGAAGGCTTCGCCTGGTAGCGGTGCCGGTTGATGGTCTCGATCGCCCGGTGGGTGGCGCCGCCGAGGGGCAGCTCGTAGAAGTCGACGGCCACGTAGGTGGGCTTCTTGCGGGCGGCGGGCCCGCAGTAGTTCAGCGCCCGGTCGACGAGTTCGTCGCCGTTGTCGATGGCAGCCGTGATGACGGTCGGGGCGTCCCTGAACTGGTTCATGACGAACAGCGGGGAGAATCCGGTCTCGCGGTGGGTGAGCGGACGGTCGCCCCAGCGGCTGAAGCACTCCCACTTCGAGCCCAGGGCGCCCAGGCTCCAGTAGTTCTCGACCGTCCACTCCTGGGCCCGGACCAGGCCGATCTCGGGGATCGCCGTGTTGTCGGTGAAGACCAGCAGGCGCTTGCCGAGCTGTCGCATCTCGGACAGGCGGGGCCAGCCCGCCGTCCGCACCCCCTGCGCCGCCGGGTCGAAGATCTGGGGGGTGAGCCCCTCGGCATCGAACGCCTGCCGGAGGGCGGCCCGGTCGCTGACGTAGTCCTCCAGGAAGATGGTGACGATCGCGTCCGGATCGTTCTTCAGGTGGTCGGCGACCTCCTTGAGCGCATGCGCCAGAGAGATGCCGCCGCTCAGTTCACAGGGCCCGTGACACAGCACGAGACCTCCGGACTTCTCGTACACGTCGAACATGAGCCCGCGGACACCGTCCTCCAGCTGCTTCGTCAAGCTGTGCGACTGGTTGGGCATCGGGTGGTTGTAGGCGTAGCTGTTGAAGGCGTTGTGGGTGGTGAGGAAGGTCGCCTCGTCGAGGCGGGGGTCGGCGGGCGGGGCGTACTCCTCCAGCGCGAGGTCCGTCAGGTACCACCGCCCGGTGCTCTGCGCCTGCTCCCCGCTGCCGACGGCGAGCTGCTTCTCGCTGTTGCCCTCGCCGCCCTCGGCGGTGGCCGCGACCAGGTACTGCCCGGTCCCGGCGGACTTCAGCAAGTACGTGTCGGCTTCGACCTCGTCGAAGACCCACGAGGTGCCCTCCGCCCCGCAGGTCCTCAGCACGGCGAACGTGCCGTCGAGACCGACGCAGTACGCCCCGTTCACGTTGCTCTTGATGTGGTACGCCGCGCCGACAGCCTCGAACCACCACTGCTGGCGCTTTTCGGCGTCGTAGGTGCGCTGGAAGATCTTCCGGCCTTCCTCCATGTCGCCGTCCTCGGCGTCCACGGCGAAGCCGTTCGTCACGTTCTGGATCTGGACCGGTCCGAGGCGGTTCGGCGGTCTCTCCACCGCGTCGGCGACACCGGACGCACCCGGCAGCGCGAACGCCGCCAAGGCGAGGACGATCACGCCGAGGAACGCGCGGACCGGTCTCCGGTGGCGACGATCTCGCTGGCGCATGGTTGGAGCTCCTTCGGAAGGCGGGGCCTGTCGGCCGACATGTCGAGCCCCACTCTCCGCTTCCTCGCTAACGTCCCACTCACGTCCGGCTGATACTCCGGCCGTGCGCACGGCGGAGACGGTCGCCACATGGACGTCCTCGCCCGGTAGGTACGCCTTCGGCCGGCTTGTTTCCCCGCCGGCGAGCAACGGGCGGCCGTGGAGACGGGGCTCGGCGCCCTGGTGGTCGGCATGTGCCGCGAGGTCGCTGTCCGCGATCGCCGGAGCAGGTTTCCCGTTCGCGGCACTGCCTTCCAGCCGCCGTCCGCCGGGGAGCGCGATCCCGGAGGGGCACCGTTGTGCTGAACCGGGCCGGGGCGGAGTGGCCGAGCCAGTGGTTGCAGGGGTTCCGCGGGCTGGGGCGACACGGGCCCGCGTCGCCTCGTCGACCATCACCGACAGCAGGACGCAGTCGGCATCCGCGCGTTCGTGCTCGGCGAAGATGTCCGGGAAGTCGGCCTCGGCGCACAGCGCGAAACCGAACCGGATGCCGTCCACCTCCGGGACGAGCGGCTGATGCCCCGGGGAGTGGAGGAAGGACACTTCGGTGTGCGACAGGAACCGCTTGCCGTACCGCGCGACCGGCCGGGCTTGGTCGGAGACGGCGTGGAGGATGCTGTGCGGCCGCTTCGGCGGCGTGAGGCACCGCGCTCCGCGCGACCGCCAACCCCAACGCCCTTGCTGCGCGGTGGCGTTCGTCCTGTGGGGAAGTCGTCGCCATGGCCGTCTCCAAGTCGTCCGGCGCTCCCGTTCGGGCGGGACAGAGTGGTTGGCGTGACGATCAGACGGTGAGCCGGTGCGGACCGCCCGGCACGGGGCCGGAGGTGGGCCGGGTGAAGGACTCGGTGCTGGTCATTTCCTGGCGTTCTGCCTCCGGCAGACGGGTGGGAACGCCGGGCAGGGGCCGCTCGCTCGCGACTTCCCCGCGGTGGGCGAGGATCGCCGCCCATTCGGTTTCTGCCCACGGGCTGACGTCGACGGTCGTGCTCACGTACGCGTTCGGTACGGCCGGCACGCTTTCGCCGACCTGCTCCGGCAGGGCTCCGAGCCGGCACACCCCGGACTCGGGGTGTGCGGCCGCGTACAGCGCCCGCGGCCGCCGGGGAGCGCCCGCCTCCGGGTACAGGTGCACCAGGCCGGCGGCTCCGACGGCGAGCAGGGCGATCTGATGGGTGCGCCGATGGTCCGCGTGACCGGTCAGCTGCCCGACCGCTTCTTCTTTCCGGTCACGGGGGCGGGTCAGGGGCGCAGGGCGTAGCAGCGCAGGACATCGAGGTCGGCCGTCCGTACGGAAGACCAGCCGGCCGTCAGCAGCTCGGCGTCCAGGGGTGAGATCCCGAGTTTCTGGAGGGCCGGGTCGGTAGTCGCGCGGCGGCCGGCGAGCTCGGTGACGACCCAGAAGACTCCGCCGGGCGCGAGGAGATGCCGGACCCGGTCGAGGAAGGCCGGCTTGTCGTCGATCCACCGGTAGACCAGACGGCAGGTGATGAGGGCGTAGGCGGGGTGCGCAAGGGCCGTGAGGTCGGCGGTGGTGATGTCCAGGCACCGCCAGACCGGCCCCGGACCGAGGACGGACCCGGGGGCGGCGTCGTGGGCGGCGGCGAGCGCGACCGCGCTGGGGGAGCAGTCGGCGCCGGTCGTCCGGTAGCCGAGCTCGTGGTGGAGGTGACGGGCCAGCGCGCCGTCGCCGCTGCCGACGTCGAGGGCGGGCCGGCCCCTGCCAGGGGCGAGGTGCCCGGCCATCAGCCCCTTCTCGGCCGTGCACACCCCCCGGTAGCGGCGGCCGCCCGCCCAGAGCGGCTCCCAGTACGCGGCGGGCAGGGAGCCGCCGTCCTGTCCCGGTGCCGACGCTGCCGTGCTCACCGTGCCGCCTCCTGGCTCCGCACGACAGGATCCTCCGGTCCGGTGCCCCGCTCCCAGGCGCCGACGTAGGCCGCCACCCCGCTCCGGCGGGCCCCCATGGCGGTCGTCGGCCGGTCGAAGTCCCTCACCGGCATCGGCGTCCGCCACTGCTCCGGCGGCAGCGCCCGTACTTCGTCGTGCTCCTCGGAGGCGAGGACGACGCCCGCGAGCTGCTCGCCGGAGAGCCGCCCGCCGTCGAACACGAACGTGACGGTCGACGACGGTAACCCGGGCCCGGGCAGGCCGAACACCGCCGGCGGCCGCGGCGGCCCGGACACCACCGGCCCGGTCTCCTCGGCGGTCTCGCGCACCGCGGTCTCCCACGGCCGCTCGCCCGCCTCCGCCGGCCCGCCGGGCCACCGCCAGGGGTGTTCGGGGCTGTGGACGCTGTGGAGCTGTACGGGCTGGTCGTCTCCGCCGGTGAAGAACACACCGGCGGACACGACCGCCTCGGATGGCGTCGCCGCGCACTCCTCGGGCGAGAGCCGTCCCTCGGTCATTCCGCACCTCCCTCAGGGGCCTGTGGGAGCTTCGTCATCCGCACGGGGGCAGGATCGCGCGCGAAGCCGAGTTCCTCATACAGCGGTGCGGCGTCCGCGCTCGTGTGCAGTTCGTAGAGCGTGACTCCTTCCCGCTCCAGCGGTTCGAGCAGCGAGGACACGACCGCCCGGGCGAGCCCACGCCGCCGGTGAGCGGGTTCGGTGGCCACGATGTGGATCCGGGCGGCCAGCCCCCGGGGGTATCTCGGGGCCGACAGGACGGGGTGGATCAGCGCGAGCGCGCAGGCGGCCGGCCCGCCGCCCGGCGCGTCCACGACACAGGCGCGGGCATCGCCCCCGGGCCGCAGCCGGGAGGCGAGCCGGTCGCGGCAGACGTCGAGCCACTCTTCGTCGAGCGGTTCGGACAGGACGAGTTGCGAGCGCAGCCGGGTGATCTCCGCGGCGTCGTCCGCGGTGGCCGGACGCGGCACACACCCTGCCGCCGTGCCCGGCGCAGCAGTGCTCTGTGTCATTGCCGGGGACCTCCGTCGATCGCGGGGAGCACGGTCGATGCGGTGCCGGCGCGGCAGCGCAGCAGGGTGCGGCGTCCCCGTGCGACCGGCTCCGGGTCACCGATCTTGTTCCCGAAGGCGATGTCGGACACCGCGTCCAGGACCCCCTCCACCAGCAGACGCGCCCTCTCGTCCGTGGTGAGACGGCGGCCGTACCCGTCGAAGAACGCCTCGTGGAGGTCTTCCCGGCCGTCGAAGCAGTCCAGAAGACGCACCAGATCCCGTACGGCGGACTGGGGTCCGCCGCGTTCCAAGCCGATGACGCGCAGGGTGCCGTCGCCGGCCCGGAGGAGGTTGCGGAGGCGGAGGTCGCCGTGGGTCACCACCGCTTCGACCGGCGGCAGCCGCACGGCACTGTCCACGACCCACCGCACGTACTCCCCGTCGCCGGACCTCAGGTGCGGCCGCGCTCCCTCCAGGTGCCGCCGCAGCTTCGCGTACGGGACGACCGGCGCCGTCCCGGGCGGCGCCGCCGACAGGGGGTTGGCGTGGATGCGGGCCGCGAGCTCCCCGATCGCCCGGAACACCCGCCGCTCCTCGTCCGGCGGCAGCACTGCCCCGTGCGGCGGGCGGCCCTCGACGGCGGTCAGGACGACCGTCCGCAGCGTCGCGTCGGCCGCCACCAGCCGGGGACCGGCGCCCCCGAGCCCCGGCACCCAGCCCGCCAGAGCGGCCACCTCCCGGCCGTGGAACCGGTCGTTCTGGTGGATCTTGACGAACCACACCCCGCCCGAGGCGCCCTCCGCGCGCCACACCCGGCTCTCGGCCCGGATCAGGACGCGTCCGTCCAGGTGGTGGTCCGGCCGACCGCCCGCTCGGCGAACTCCCGCGCCTCCCGTGCGGGCCGCGGCGCACCGCGGCCCGGGGCGGCCACGGGGCGGAGCCGGTCGGCGGCCGGGTCGTGCCCGATCGGGTCGCCCGGCTCCTGAAAGTGCACCGCCACGGGAACACCGGCCCGGTAGGCGTCCAGCCCCGCGCGGCAGTAGGCGACCATCGGCTCCGGCAGGGCGTCGAACGCGAACCAGCCCACGGCATCGCACACCGCGGGCTCCCTGACCTCCGGCCTTCCGGACCAGCGGCGTACATCGAAGAAGAACCCGACCCGCGCGCTCCCGCCCGGCGCCCGGTGATGGACGGTGACCGCGGCCCGTACGTCGTCCGGATCCACCACCAGGCCCGTCTCCTCGTACGCCTCGCGCACGAGCGCGGTGACGACGTCCTCGAAGGGACCGTCGACGTGGCCGGAGGGGAAGTGCCAGTGCCCTGCGGCGTAGACGGCGCCGGCCCGCCGCGACAACAGCACCTCGGGCCCCTCCTCTCCCTCGCGGACGGCGATCAGATGCACGTCCACCGGCACCGTGTGCCGCTCGCCGCCGCTCACCGGGCGCCTCCCGGGCGGCGGACGAGCAGGACGTCGAACACCGTGTCCTCGACGAGTCCGCCCTCCTTCGCCGCGTGCTGTTCGAGCAGGGCCCGGGCTTCGGCCTCGAACCGGGGATGCCGGTCTCCGAAGAGGGCGGGGCGTGCGAAGCCGGTGCTGCGCAGGTAGCCGACCACCGTGTCCGGGGCCCACGCGCGGCGGAGCGGGAAGCGATGCTCTTCGAGGTCGCTGAAAGGGGAATCGGCCAGGTCGTCCTCGTACCGTCGATCCGGACCGCTGTAGGTCCCGGTGGTTCCGGTGCGGCGTTCGGCGCCGAGACGGGACTGGATCAGCTCTCTGAGCGCCGTCGTCCACGGTGCCCGGTGGGTCCAGAGGCTGCCGTCGCCCATGATCGCCAGAGCGGCGCCGGGGGAGGTGACGCGGTCGGCCACGGCCAGGACGGCCGGACGGTCCATCCAGTGGAAAGCCCGCGCGCAGGTGACCAGATCGGCCCGGTGGCCCTCCTCGGGTGCGGTGAACTCCTCGGCTGGGACGGGATGGAAGGCGGCTGCCCGGCCTGCGAGAAGGGGCCGGAGGAAGAGGTCGGCCTGGTGGGGCATGTCCCGGTCGGCGTCCACCAGGTCCGGACGGGCGAGCTGCGGCAGGACGGGCAGGAGGGCGGCCGGCACCTGGCCGGTCCCGGCGCCCGGATCGAGCAGAGCCGCGCGGCGGACGCCGTGCAGCGTGCCCGCGAGCAGATGGACGACACCTTCGGGAAGACCGGGGCGGTGCCGGGCGCAGGCGCCCGCCGTGGCGTGGAACAGGGTCACAGGGCTCTCTCCGTGTGGTGTGCGGTCGGGCAGGGGTTACTACGGGGCTGTCGAGGTACGGGCGCGAGCGGAGGCAGGGTCCGCTCCAAGGCGTGGAGGCCGGTGGCGTACGGGGCCCGCTGCGGCCCGCCGACCGACACGATCACCTCACCCGTCACCGTCCGCCGCACGGCCGGCGCCGGAACCCCGGCCGCCCCGGCCGCCTCGCCCGGGGCCAAGGCCTGCCGTTCCTCGTCCGTATCGGTCCCACGGGGCATGCCGACCACCGTCCGCCCTCGCGGTCCCCGACCGGGTGGTCGCCGGTCACCGTTCCTGTCGCGCCCCCGTCGACCGGGGCCGGCCTCTTCCGACAGCTCGCGCAGCGCCGCGTCGAGCAGTGCGCGGTCCTCGGGCTCGACGTGACCGCTCGGAGCGAGCACGAGGCCCTGGGCGGCCCGGTGGCGGATGTGCGGGACCCGGTGCCGGCGGTCGACGACGACGGCGCTGCGGGTGACGTGCCCGGTCAGCATCGTGCGCGCGGTCACGTCGGCGGGCTGCTCCCACACGGCGGGCAGCCCGGCCAGAGCGTCACGCTCCTCGGGGTGGCGGTCGAGGTGGGTCCTGATGGTCTTGCGGATCGCGGAAGAGCTGGGTGGCACGGGTCTCGTCTCCCTTCGAGGTGGGGCGGGGTTGCGGGCGGCTGGTGGGAGTCGGGGGCGGCGGATCAGCTCGCCGTCGGATGGTCGGACGGCCGGGGGCCGCGGGGGCCGGGAACCGCGTCGGCCGCGGGCGCGTGGCCGTACTGGGCGGCCTGAGCGGCGAACATGCCCTGGTACAGGCCGCCCTCACGTGTCATCAGTTCCTCGTGGGTGCCGTCTTCGACGACGCGCCCCTGGTCGAGGACGTAGATGTGGTCGGCCTTCATGGTGGCGGCGAGCCGGTGGGTGACGAGCACGACCGCGTGTCCCTCCTCGGCCAGGGACCACAGCCCCTGGAACGCGGCGATCTCCGCGTGGGGGTCCAGCGCGCTGGTGGGCTCGTCGACCAGCAGGAACGGCGCCTGCCGATATCTCGTTCGAGCGGACCCCAGCTTCTGCCACTGGCCGCCCGAGAGCTGGACACCGCGCTCGTACCCCTTGAACACGATGGAGTCCCAGCCGTGCGGCAGGCCTTCGACCAGTTCGAGCACGCCTGCCTCCTCGGCGGCCTTGCGGACGCGGTCCATGTCCCGGGGGCGGTCGCCGATGCCGATGGCCACGTTCGCGGCGGCCGTCATCTCCCAGCGCGGGAAGTCCTGCGCCAGCAGGCCCACGGCGCCGAAGACGTGGGCGCGGTCCGCCTCGCGGAGCTCGACCCGCTCACCCGACTCGCCCAACCACCACACGGCTCCCTCGGAGGGCAGCAGGATTCCTGCCAGCACCTTCGTCAGGGTGGTCTTGCCCGACCCGTTCGCACCCACCAGGGCCGTGACCTTCCCTCGGGGCACCCGCACGCTCACGCCGTTCAGGGAGGGGGTGTCGGCCCCCGGGTAGGTGAACGACACACCCTCCGTCCGGACCTCCCGTGCCGGCGCGGGCAGCGGCGTGCCGGACGACGGGATGGCGTTCTCGCCCGCCACCTCGATGGCGTCCTCGGTGTCGGTGAGGAACAGCAGCTCCTCGTACAGCCGGTTGACCTGCTGTACCAGCGACGTCAGCCGCGCCGTCGACGTGCGGATGGCGATCACCGCCGTGCCGCCGATGGCGAGAGGCAGACCACCGGACGCCAGGAGCCACCACAGCACCCCGTAGCAGGCCAGCGACGCCGCACCGGCGAAGCCGCCGGCGACCAGGTCCGTGGAGGCCTGGGCCCGGGCCAGACGGCGCTGCTCCGCCTCCGTCTGCCGCGACATCTCCTCATAGCCGGACAGCAGCTTCGCGCCCGCGGCGTGCACGCGGATCTCACCGGCGGCGTGCGGGCGGGTCAGGTAGGCCAGCAGGGACGCGATCGCCCTACGGTGGTCGACCCAGTTCAGGCGGGAGAGGTACTCACGGCGCGCGGAGCGGACCGCCCCCCACCCCTTGGGCAGGGCGATCGCCAGCAGCATCGGCAGCAACGTCCAGTGCAGAGCCGCCAGCACGACCGCGGCCGCCGCCATGCCGATCACCACATTGCCGACGCCGACCGACAACCGCAGCATGCTGCGGGCCGAGTCCGTGCCGAACTTACCCGCCTCCAGGACCCGCTGGACCTCCGGCCGCTCCGTCGCCTCGACCTCGACGTGGGTGACGGCCGTGTAGTACCGGGCGGAGACCGCCCGCTCCACCTGCGGCTCCAGCCGGCCCGACATCGCCGTGGACCATGCCGACAGCACCGCGGTCGCCACCGCCGCGACCGCGAGTACGGCCAGCGACGGAAGCGCCTCGTCGAGCTTGTCCGCGGTCGGGCCGTCGGCGAACAGCCGCGTGAGGACGCTGTTGACCGCCACCAGTCCCCAGCCGGCCGTCACGCCCTGCCCGAGCTGCGCCGCCACGACCCCGGCGAGCGCGCGCCGGTCCGTCCGCCAGCCGGTGCGCAGCACCATGCCCACCATGCGGGGCAGCGCCGCCGCCATGTGCCCGAAGCCCAGCCGTGTCAAAGGGCCTTCGTGCTGGACGTACGACTGGTCGTAGCGCAGCCGGCCGCCGTACAGCTCCCGCTCGGCGTCCGAGACGTTGTCCGCGTTCGCGTCCTTCGACGGATCGTAGGTCCTGTCGCCGTCCGGTTCGACTGACGTCAATGTGCTTCCTCTCGTAGACGTGACGGGCGCGTCGGCATGCCCAACGAAACCGCCGCGATTTCGAACACATGTCTTTCGGCCGGACTGCGCGCCCCGGGGTTGAGCGGATCGATGAAGGTGCGCAGTGCGCTGCGACCGAGATTTTTACTTGGCGGATGAGCGCAGTAGTTGGCGGATCTTGGTCCCGTAACGCTCCGTTGCGGTCACTTCCGAAGATCGGGCCCTGTCGTCACGCGGGTGGTGATGCTCTGAGTGAGTGAGCGAGATTGCCAGGGCAGGGATCCGGTCGGACTTGAGCCGCCTTGATGATCTCGTCGCGGTGTACAGCGGGGATGCCGCATTTCGGGATGAACTTGATCTCGTGGATGGCTGGATCTGTCGGTGGAGTTCGACGTGGCGGGTGGGTGCCGGTGAGGTCTGCTGGCCGGTCCGCGACATGGCTCATGTTCCGGTGCTGTCGTCGCGGCCGATGCGGGGGTTCACCTGGCGGGCGAAGCAGCGGCACCGGCCCGGGCTGGAGGTGATGGCGTCCACGGGCAGGGGGCACGGCTTCGAGTCACTGGAGGAAGTGCGGCTGCTGGTCGCGCTGGACTTCGTGGGGGCGTCGGAGGTGCTGTCGCAGCCGTTCCGGCTGGACTTCGGACACAAGGGCGGGTCGTCCTGGCACATCCCGGACTACTTGGCCGTGATCGGTGGCGGGATGTGGCTGATGGACGTACGCCCGATGGGACTGATCAAGGACGAGGACGCGCTGAAGTTCGCGGCGGCCAGGGAGATGGCGGCGACTTGCGGCTGGCAGTACTCGGTGATCGCGGGCTGGCGCCCGCACGTCTGGAGCGTTCTTGACCACTTGTCGTCGCGTCGTCGGCCGGTGAGGGATCTGCTGGGCATGCGGGACCAGCTGCTGACGATCATCGGCGGCCGGGAGGGGCGCGTGATGACGTTCTCCGCGCTGGCGGACGCGACCAGCGTGCCTTCCGTCGGACGGGCCAACATCGTCCGGCTGCTCTGGCAGCGCGAGCTTGGCGTTGATCTGGGCAGTCCCTTGCGCGACAGCTCGCTGATCTGGGGGGTGTGATGGCGGCGCGGGCGTTTCTGCAGATCGCGCCGGGCCGGCGGGTCACGCTCAACGGCGTCGAGTGGACGGTCGAGGAGGTCCACGGCCAGCTCGGCCGGCTCGTGCTCCTCGATGGCGGCGGCAACGCCGAGACCCGCTCGTTCCGTTGGCTCATCAACCACGCCGACCTGCGACTCCTTCCGGCGGCCGAAGCGCCGGGGCGGTCGGCGCCGGTGTCCCGGCAGCCGAGGACACTGGCCGACCTGACCGAGGACCAGCTGGAGCGGGCCCGGCTGCGGGCTGCGCATGTGCTGGAGGCCGAGACGGGGTTCCGGGAGGGGCAGCACCCTGCTCGAGCCCTGCCCGGAGAGCCTCGCCCGGCCTATGACCCGGGCCGCACGACGCTGACTCAGCGTCGGTACGCGAAGGCGGCGGAGATGAAGGCGATGCCCCGGCCGGAGGCGGTCCGGCTCGGTCTGCAGCACCTCAGTTTCCGGACGCTGGAGCGTCTGTCGGGGCTCGCGGGCGACAGTCTCCTGCTGGCCTGCGCGGATGGACGCTGGACCCGGCGACGCAGTGGCCATCGCAGCGTGACCGAGGAGGTCCGTGAGGCGATCTTCGCGGTCAAGGCCGAGTGCGGGGAACGCGCCCGCCTGAGTCTGGCCGCCAGGCACCGGTTGATGCACCAGTACATGCGCGAGCGGTTTCCGGCGTTTCCGCCCGAGAAGATCCTTTCCCGTTGGACGTTCGCGGAGGTCTGGAAGGAGTGGTTCGGGCCCGGTGGCGCCCGGCCTCGCTACGGACGGACGGCCGAGGCCGCCGCGGAGGCCGGCGTTTCGGGCCGGATGGTGGTCCACCGCCCGGGCCAGGTTCTGGTGCTGGACTCGACGCCGATGCCGGTGAAGCTGCGCGAGACCGTGTTCGGTGACGCGGTGACCGCGACGCTGACCCTCGCGCTCGATCTCTACACGCACGGGCTGCCGGCCTTCCGGCTCACGCTGCAGTCCGACACCTCGGTCGACATCGCGATGCTGCTGCGGGACGTGATGCTGCCGCTTCCGATGCGGGAGGGCTGGGGCGAGGACATGGAGTGGCCCTACGCCGGGGTCCCGGCCGACGTGATCGCCGAGTTCACCGGGCACCGGGTCGCCGCTCTGCCGTTCTTCGCACCGGAGACGGTCACCACCGACCACGGCGGCCCCTACAAGAACCACGACCTGGTGGAGGCCGAGCGGGAGATCGGCTGCCGGATCCTGCCCGCCCGGGTGCTGCGGCAGACCGACAAGTTCGCGGTCGAGCGTCAGTTCCTCACCATCCAGACCATGCTCTTCGAGCACCTGCTGGGCTTCGCCGGCGGCGACGTCGCCGACCGCGGGACCGACCCGGAACGAGATGCGAGCCTGACACTCGCGCAGGCCGAACACGTCATCGCGACCTGGATCGTCCAGATCTGGCAGAACCGCAAACTAGGCGAATACGCCCCCAGCTGGGCACCGGGTGAGGACCACAGCCCCAACACCCTGTTCGCCGCGGCGATGGACCAGGGCGGCTTCGACCTGGACTTCCCCGAACCGAGCTTCTACTACAAGGTCCTGCGCAAGCACCACGTGAAGATCCATCCCCGTCGCGGGGTGAAGATCCTCGGGCTTTGGTATCACCACCCCGTCCTCGACGAGCCACGCTTCCAGCAGCCCTCCGCCCGAGGCGGCAGGCACGCGGGCCAGTGGGTGGTCCGCAGCGACCGAAGGGACCGCCGGCAGGTGTTCTTCCAGGACCCTGCCGACCACGACACGTGGCACATCCTGCGCTGGCGAGGGCTGCCGCCCGAGGGCGAGATCCCCGCCTTCTCCGACAAGACCGCCGACGCTCTCCTGGGACACGTGAAGGCGAACAAGATCAGGATCCACTCCGAGAGCGAGCTCCTGGAGCATCTGCTGGAGATCCTCGGCTCGGTCACCCCCGTCGACCAATGGCCCAGCCAGGCCGAGAAGAAGACCGGGAAGAAGCGACGCGTCGCCCAGGCCCGTGAGATCGCTCGCGCGCAGACCGCGGCGGCCGACCGCCCCACCGCACCCGCACCCGCACCCGCGGACGAGCCGTCTGCGGCCCGGATGCCTGCCGCCTGGGCAGAACACGCTCGCATGATCGACCGGGCGGTCGACACCGACCGCCGCCGACGACGTGAAGAAGCACTCGCCGGAACCCGGCCCCTGGCTCCGCCGACGCTGCACGAGGCCCTGAACCGGCGGCCCATGTTCCTGCCTTTGCCGCGCGACGACGCGGACGCCGAGACGACTGTCCGGGAGGACGACGCATGACCCAAGCCCTCTCCCACGGTGATCCGCTGGAGGGCCTGCCCTCACGAGCCAGGATCGCCGAGCTGATCCTGGGCGGGCACCCGCCGCGCGACACCTACGTCGGCTGGCAGAGCTACCGGTCCCGCCGCGGCCTGCTCCTTCCCGCTCCGGCGATCTCGCCGCAGCAGTGGAGGACGACCCCGGAGAGCCGCCGCGCGGACTACGACCTCTTTCGCCACCTGACGAACGCGAACCTCCCGCTACAGGACACCCCCATGCACGACAAGGTCGGCAGGCTGATCCGGCGACGGCTGCGCGGGAACACGATGAAGCAGGACGACCCGACACGCGCCGGCGTCATGGTTAGCGGCTGGGGCAACTACGGCAAAACGGCATCCGTCTGCTCGACCGCGGCCGTCTTCGAGGACCACTGGCTGCAGATGCACAGCTACCTCAAGCCCGGGACTCTGCCGGGCACCCGCGACATCCACGCGCCGGTCGTCTATGTCTCGACTCCGGTGACGGCGTCACCGAAGAGCCTTTGCGCCTCCATCCTGGGCTTCTTCCGCGCCGAGATGCGCAAATCGGCGACTCTCCCGGAACTGGTACGGCAGGTCGCCGACTCCCTGCACGACCACGGCGTCAAGGCGATGATCCTGGACGATGTCAGCCGGCTGCGGATGCACCGGGCCGACGACCAGGACGTCCTCGACCTGATCCGGGCCTTCATGAGTCTGGACGTCACCCTGATCCTGACCGCCGTCAACATCCCCGGCATCGGGCTGCTGCGCGAGTCGAAGTGGAACAAGCGGACCAGGCAGTGGGAGATGCCACCGCTGGAGTCGACCCGCATCCACGGCCTGGAGATCACACAGACAGAGCACCGCTTCGAGCTCATCGAACTCGACCGCTTCCGCTACACCACGCCGAAGCAGATCCAGGCGTTCGTCAACCACCTGGACGGGATCGAGCAACACCTGCGGCTGCTGAACGCGAAGAGAGGCATGCTCACCGACGGCACCATGCCGGAATACCTGATGCGCCGCACCGGCGGCATCGTCGGCCTGCTCGGGCGGCTCATCGAAGACGGCGCCCAGGAAGCGATGGACACCGGCAGGGAGGTCCTCGACGAGGACCTGCTCGACGAGATCGTCCTGCGCCGGGAAGAGATGACCGACGCCCCCGACGAACCCAGTCCCCCGACCCCGGCGCCCGCCGCCCGCCGGACCTCCGGCACGAAACGCCGCCCCCGCAACACCGTGTTCGACGATCACGGACCCCGCGCCGCCGACGACAGGACGGGCTGACCCATGCCTGCCGCCCAAGCCCCGCTGCCCAGGAGCCTTGAACCTCTGCCCGACGAAAGCCTGCCCGGCTTCCTCCTCCGCCTGACTCACCGACTTGACCTGACTCCCCACCAGTTGGCACGGCGAGTCACGCTGATCCCCCCAGATGATCCCCATGCCCGGGTCTCAGCGGCGCATCTGCTGATGATGGAGCCGGCCCGCCTGCACGCCTTCGCCGGAGTGACCCGGATGACCACCGCAGACGCCGACGCGCTGACGCTCAGGTCCCACGCCGACCGCTACCCCGCCCTTGCCCAGGCACTGGTCCGCCCGGGAAGCATTCCTCGCCCCCGCCGGCTGTCCCAGCCCTGGTTGCTGATGAACCATTCACGCTACTGCCCGGCTTGTCTCGCAGGCGATGGGACGCCGATCCAGGCTGCCCATGGCGGGCCCTGGAAGCGGCAGTGGCGGCTGGCTGTCACCTTCGCCTGCCTTGATCACTGGACCTTCCTCCGCAGCGAGTGCCCGCGCTGCCGGCAGCCCGCGCTCAGCGGCAGATCAGGCGGCCCCTTGACCCTGCTGCCCGCCGCCAACGCGCCGAGGCTTCATCCCGCGCAGTGCCGCAACTGGTCTGGCAGGCGCGAAGTCTGCGGTCACCGCCTCGACGGTGCCGAGCCGGCCGCCGCGGCCCTGACTCCGGAACTCGCGGACCTGCAGACCGTCCTTCTGGACCTGCTGGAGAGTGACGAGCCCGCAGAGCTCGTCTCCCAGCGGTTCGCCAATCTCCAGGTCGCCATCTCCCTGATCCAGGCGGGCTGGCCCGTCGCGGCCGAGCTCGCCCCCGCCGCGACCCGCGCCATTCTGGAAGCGCATCTCGCACCGCAGCAGAATGATGGTGGTGGCCCTGGCCCAGCGGCCGAAAGCACGGGCTTTCCACCCGAAGCCGTCTGGAGCGCGCCACCGGGGGACAGCATCGCGACCGCCGGCCTCCTCTTTGCGGCCTACCATCTGCTCGCTCAGGATGCATCCGATCCGCGCAGCCCGCTGCCCCAACTGCTGCGGAGTCTTCCGACCCGCGACGATCTGCGCTGGGGCAGGACCTGGCCCATGCTCGCTCACCAGGCGTCTCCCTCGCTCCGGCGCCGGATCGACCAGGTCTACCGGCACAGGCTCTCCGCCGACTGGATCCGGCAGGGAGCCCCGACACTGCGGGCCTCCAAGGCGAACACAACCAAGAAGGTCTTCGCCCCAACCAACACCCTCACCGATCTCGGGATCGCTCCTGAGTACATCCCGCAGTGTCTCCCCGGCTCCTGGCTGCTTGCCGCCACCCTGAAGGACTCCGAACGGGACCTCACCAGCTACCGACTCCGGCGCGTTCTGCCCGTCCACCTGGTCCAGGCGATCAGCAGTATGAACTTCCTGGAAGCAGCGGCGTTTCTCGGCATCCCCACGTCCTGGACTACGCAGAACCGTCTGCGGATCAAGTCACTGGATCCCCGTCGCGACCTCCAGAACGGAGACTTGCCGGCCACGCTGCGACTCTTGGCGCACCAGGTCCTCGGCCAGGAGAGGGTCGACTACCGGTCCCGCCGCATGCAGTTCTCCCGCTGGTCCATCGACGACAGGACATGGGACGAGCTCTGCCGACAACGTCCTCCAGGCCGAGGCCGGAAGCCCAACGAGCACACCCGAGAGTGCGCATCCGCCTTCGTCTGGAGCTACATCACGGGAAGTGAGTTCGCCCTCGCACCAGTCTTCCAGCCACCGATGCGGCCCCACGACCGAACGCTCTCGCTGGACATGCCGCACCTGACGAAGCTCAGGCGCTGGGAATCGAAAGAACCGCCCATCCCCGCCTCCTGGCTCTGCACGGCCCTGGAGGAATACGCCAGACAGGTGATCGCCACCGTCAGTCACACATCGTGATTACCGCCCGGGAACCGTCTAGTGACCAACCGCGAACCCAGCCCGCCGATCTGGCAGGTGTCAGAGGCGCCGACGGCGTCGCCTCGTCCATGTTGTCTACTACAAGCCTTGTTCATGTTGCATTTGGTTGTCAGGAGGTCTGGAAGATGGGCGAGCTGTACCCGCCGGTCGAACCGTACGAGAAGGGGATGCTCGACGTCGGCGACGGCAACCTTGTGTACTGGGAGGCCTGCGGCAACCCGGACGGCAAGCCGGCACTCGTCGTCCACGGCGGGCCGGGGTCCGGATGCGGGACCGGGGCACGCCAGTACTTCGACCCGGACCGCTACCGCGTCGTCCTGTTCGACCAGCGCGGCTGCGGCCGCAGCACCCCCCACGCAAGCGAACCCACGACCGACATGCGCCACAACACCACCCAGCACCTGATCGCCGACATGGAGCGGCTCCGCGATCACCTGGGTATCGACCGCTGGCTGCTCTACGGGGGCTCGTGGGGCTCCACGCTGATCCTGGCCTATGCCGAGACGTACCCGGAGCGGGTGTCGGAGATCGTCATCGCCGCCGTCACGACCACCCGGCGCTCCGAGATCGACTGGCTCTACCGAGGTGCGGGGCGGTTCTTCCCCGAGCAGTGGGAACGCTTCCTCGAAGGAGCCGGCAGCACACCACGAGACGGTGACGTCGTCGCGGCCTACGCACACCTGATGGAACATCCGGACCCTGCGGTACGGGAGAAGGCCACAGCCGACTGGTGCGCATGGGAGGACGCGGTCCTGTCCGGGGAAACGAACGGCGCCTCCAAGCCGTACGGTGACCGCCCGCCGGTCGCGCAACTGGCCCTGGTCCGCATCTGCTCGCACTACTTCGCCCACGGAGCGTGGCTGGAGGAAGGCGCACTCCTGCGCGATGCGCACCGCCTGGCCGGCATCCCGGGCGTGCTGGTCCACGGCAGGCTCGACCTGGCCGGCCCACTCGATACCGCATGGGAACTCGCCCGCGCCTGGCCCGATGCCGAGCTGACCGTCGTCGACAACGGGGGCCACCTGGGCAGCGACACGACCCGCGCCCATGTACTCAAGGCCCTCGACAGATTCGCTCACCGGAGATGAGCCCAGATGCATTCTCGCCTCGGCGCGATCCGCCAACTATCGCTCTCAAGATCCGCCAACTAGCTTCCTCTGCATACCTGTGAGCTGTGCCTGATGCGAAGGCGATCCGCCAACTATGGTGCTCGGTCACATGCGCCAACCCTTGCCGTACAAGAGCCTTCAACTGAAGGCAGGTTGGCCGAAACGCCGATGCCCGGGCGGCGCGCTTCGCGTAATCGGAAAGAGCGCACAGTGCCCTGACCGGACCGGCCGGCCCTGCGTGCTTCCCCGCGAGCACCGCGAAGATCTGACCGGCGCACGGCGCGCGAGCCGGCGGTGCGCCCGTGCGGGGAGGGCTCAGGTGAGTGGCAGCAGTTTCCCGCGTTGCCGGTGGTCGACGTGAGTCGGTTGGGGCTGATCCCGGCTCTGCGGAAGGTCCGCCAGGCCTCGAGCCGGGCGAAGGTCCGGTCGACGGGGAAGCGGAGTCGGGCGTGTGCACGGTTGACGGCTGCCTGTCTGGTGGTGAGAGGTCTTCCGGGGCGGCGTTTGAACGGCACCTGGAACGTGCCGCCGGCCCCGGCGTAGGCCTTGTCGGCCAGGACGGGAATCCTCAGTCGTTCACAGACGGTGATGATGCGGTGGGTGCGCACGGCGGTGGTGTCGACCGTGCGACCGGGCAGCACGGTCGAGTACCGGATCGGCTCGCCCACCGGATCGGTGACGGCCTGGATGTTCACGCCGTGCCACCCGGCCTTGCCCGGGCGGTCCCGTTCGTGGTCACCGCCCCGGTCGCACTCGGCGATGGCGCCGTCCACCAGAACGTACTCAGGACGTGCCCGGCGCAGTGCCTGTGCGCGGGATGGCGCTCTCGAGGCGAGGGGCTTGATCACGCTCTGTACGTAGGCGTGGGCGGTGTCCTCGCTGTTCCGGAAGCCCGCGGCGAGCTTCGCACAGGTGGTGTGCTCGCGCAGGTGGACCAGGGTGATGACGGTGCGTTGTGAGGGGCGCGGTTTGCGGCGGCGGTCACCCTCGCGGGTGACGATCGGCACCGTGACCCGTTCCACGAGCGCGTGCGGCAGATCGAGTGCGGCAGGATGGGGGACCGACGAGGCCTCTGGTCGCAGCGGTCGGGACGTCAGACATCTCGAAGCACTGCCCGAAGGCCTCGCCTGCTGTCCGGCCTCGACCGTCACCCGATCGGTGACCGATCTGAAGATCCCTAGTGAACCCCATGAGTTTCTGATCAATAGCGGGCGAACGGCCGTATCGACCGGCATCGGTCATCCGTTCCCCGTGCGTCAGCCTCCTTCCGACCCCCGGAGTCACAATCGTGCGCATCCACCTCGCCCCGGCAGGCGCGGCCCCGGGCACCCGGCCCGGAACGAAAGCCCTGCGAGGAGGGAGGCGCAGGTGAGCCGAGGCGTTCTGACGGGACGTCCCCTGGCAGCGGGCCTGGTGTCGGACACCTACGACGCGGTCGTGATCGGGTCCGGGGCGGGCGGACTGACGACTGCGGTCTGCCTGGCCCGGCAGGGGCGGCGGGTAGCAGTGTTCGAACAGCACTACACCGCGGGCGGTTACACCCATGCCTACCGGCGGCGCGGCTGGGAGTGGGACGTCGGCATTCACTACGTCGGCCAGCTCGGACGACGCGAGCCGGTCAGGGTGGTGTCGGACTACCTCACGGGCGGAGTTCTGCGCTGGACCCCGGTGGGCGACCCCTACGACGAGTACCGGCTGGCGGACGAGGTGCACTGGGCACCCGTCGGCTTCTCCGCCTACCGAGCGGCTCTGATCGCGCGTTTCCCGGCAGAGCAGGCAGGGATCGAGGCGCTGTTCCGGTTGATCGGGCGGTGCCGTGCGGTGTTGCCCGCGCTCGCCCTGGGACGCCTTTCGGGCCCGGTGGTGCGCAGACTGGCTCGTCTGCTGCGGGCGGCGGCCGTCCCGCCCGAAGCCCTGCGGCCCGCCCGGGAGGTGGTGGCGGAGCTGGTGCGCGACGAGCGGCTGAGGCAGGCGGTGCTCACACAGAGCGCACTGCTGCTGGCAGATTCCACCGCCAGGTTGCCGTTCTTCCTCCTCGCGGTGCTGTTCGAGCACTTCCGGACCGGTGCCTGGTACCCGGTGGGCGGCAGCGCCGCCATCGCCCGCGCGATGCTCGACCCGATCCGTCTCGCGGGTGGCGAGGTCTTCGTGAGGGCGCCGGTCGCCCGGATCACGCTGGAGGGGGGACGGGCGACGGGCATCGTGCTGGCGGACGGCACCCGTGTCCGTGCTCCGGTGGTGGTCAGTGCGGCAGGGGCCCACCACACCTACCGCACCCTGCTGCCCGACCTGTCCGCCGGAGGTACCGACCGGCTGGAGGGCATGCGGCGCGGATTCCCCTTCGTGGTGCTCTTCGTCGGCCTCGACGGCGACCCGGAGGAACTGGGTCTGCCCCGGCACAACCTGCTGGTCACCGACGGCGACTGCGACACCTTCTTCGAGGGTACCGGCGGACGCACCAGCGGCCACTTCTTCTCCTTCTCCTGTGCCAAGGACCCGACCTGGACCACGCGGCACCCCGGCCGGTCGACCGGTGAGATCCTCACCTACGTGCATCCGGAGCTGTTCGCGCCCTTCCACGGCTCCGGTCCGCGCGACCGGGACCCGGCCTACCTCGCGCTGAAAGCCGAACTCACGGCAGAACTCCTCGAACAGCTTCACCGCCGTCTGCCGCGCACCAGGGGCCGGGTGGCCCACCACGAGCTCGGCACCCCCCTCAGCGCCGAGCATTTCACCCGTTGGCCCGGTGGCAGCCTCTACGGACTCGCCAAGGACGTCGTCGCCTTCGGCGACGGCCACCGGCCCGGCCTCGCGGACTGGCTGCGTCCGCGCACCGCAATCCACGGCCTGTACCTCTCGGGCCAGGACTGCCTGGCCGGCGGCTTTCTCGGCGCGGTCACCGGCGGTCTGCTCGCCGCCCATGAGGCTCTCGACCGCACCGGCCGAACCCGCCTGTGGACAGGACTGCTGAAACACGCCGTCAGGCCGCCCTCGTCCTGGTGAAAGCCCTCCTGCCACACCGGTTCAGCGCCTCGCTCTCGACTCGGCCGAACAACGGGGCCCGGCGAGGTCCGGAGACGTTCCACCGGCCGAGGCACCGGCGGCGGATGCCGGACGGGGCTGTTCTTCACGCGATCGGGTCCCGGCCGGTCCGCCAGTGGTTGGCGCGAGTCGGTGGCCGCGACGCGGAAGAGGCGGTGTCCCGGCCGTTGCCGATCGTTTCGGAATGAGGTTCGGAGTCGTCGCAAGCAGATGATGCCGCAGGCGAGTTGGAGCAGGCCGAGGTGGAGGTCGGCGCGTATCCCGCAGCGGATGCGGAGGTGTTTGAACTGGTGGAGTCGGGCGAAGGTCCGCTCCACGAGCCGGCGTGTCCTGCCCGGAACCGAACCGTGCGGGACGCCGGGTCGGGCGATCTCGGGTGGGGTGCCGCGGGCCCGGAGGATGCGGTGGTACTTGTCGTAGTCGTAGCCGCGGTCGGCGGACAGCCGTCGCGGCCGGTGACGAGGCCGGCCCATCAGGCCGCGGGTGCGGGCAATCGCGTCCAGCAGCGGTGTCGGCCGGGTGGCGCTATGCCGGTTTCCGCAGGTCAGGCTGGTGGCGAGAGGGGTTCCGTGACGGTCGGCGATCAGGTGGTGCCTGCTGCCCGGCCGGGCGCGGCCTGTCGGCGGAGGCCTGGTGTGAGTCCCCCTTTGAGCGCCCGGACGTGCGAGCCGTCGATCGCGCAGTCGTCCATGTCC
Source organism: Streptomyces sp. NPDC092045 (assembly GCF_044756005.1). Taxonomy (NCBI): domain Bacteria; kingdom Bacillati; phylum Actinomycetota; class Actinomycetes; order Kitasatosporales; family Streptomycetaceae; genus Streptomyces; species Streptomyces sp. NPDC092045. Next base: position 1,506,241 of record NZ_JBIVSC010000001.1, read on the forward strand.
AGCAGGCCGGCCTTGCGCAGTTCGGCCAGGAGCACTTGGTGCAGGCGGGGCCGGAGGCCGGCCTCGGTCCAGTCCCGCAGCCGCCGGGCCGTCACTCCACTGCACACCCGGTCAGCTCGGCGGGCACGTCTCTCCGGCTGACGTTCTTGCGCAGCACGTGCACGGTGCCCCGCAGAGCCGCACGGTCGTCCGCCGGCAGGCGCCCGGGACACCGATGACGCCGCAGAGGTCGGGGCGGCAGCAGCGGGGCGATGCGTTCCCGCGGCTCATCAGGCACGAGATCAACCGACACCCGCGCCACTCTGCCGCCACCGAGCCCGACCGCCGACCCCCAACAGCGAACTCGTTCTGAAACGCTCAGTCAGACGTCCTGCACGCCCATGCGCCGCCACGGCCCCAGGCATCGACGGCGTCCTCATTCCCTTGCGCCACGCCTGGCGGCGGATGCCGCTCCCGTGACCACCCAGGTCGCCATGCCCCACAGACAGAGCGCCGATGTGGCACCCACCACGAAGCGAACGGCCTCGTCCGAGCCATTCGTGAACCACACGGCCGTGCCCGATGCCCCGGCCACGATCAACAGGGCCGCCGGCACCCGCAGCCGGGGCTGCTCGAACACCGCGGCGAGGGGGAGGAAGTGAAGCCCAACGACCATCGCAACCAGAGGGGGAATGAGCACCGGTAGCCCGGCGCGAGCGCACACCGCAGCTATGAGGACGATCAGCAGCCACTGGAGACCGTTGATCTGATTGAACCGCCGACGTCGGTCGGTGGGAAACGGGCCCCCTGCCGAAGAGGGGAGGAAACGGCGTGCGGCGAGCATCAGCGCCAGTGCGATGGCACAACCGATCACGACCTCGACCAGCCGCGCTGTGCCGTCGGATGCACTTGTTGCCAACAGCCACCAGCCCAGCCCGAACAACGCGAAGAACCCAACACCTGACTTGAACATGATCATCATCCTAACGAGTTCGTGAGCGGTGAGCGGTGAGACGTCGAGGGATCTGGCGGGCCGACACGTCATCGACCGCGCGGGGCTGCGACACACCCGGTTCCCGGACGGGCCGACAAGCGACGGGCCGCACGCGCGCATGTACGAGTCCCTGTGGGGCCTGCTCGAACCGCCGCGCGACCACAGCGTCTACGACATGTCGTGGACGGGCACGGGGGCCGCCCTCGTCTCCACGATGGACGACCTCAACCGCCTCTACGCGCGGCTGCTCGACGGCAGGATCGTCAGCCGGTCGTCCCTGGCCCAGATGCAGCGCACGGTCCCGGTCCGCGCACTCGACGGGACGATGATCGAGTACGGCCTCGGACTGCACAAGGTCGTCATCCCCGGCTGCGGCACCTTCTGGGGCCACGACGGCACGGTGTGGGGAGCCGGCACGATCTCCCTGACCCGGGCGGACGGCGGCCGCCAGATGTCGGTGGCGGTCAACCTCCAGCGCTGGAAACCCCGGAGCACGGAGGGGACCCCGCGGCCCCGCCCCATCGACACGGCCCTGGGGGCGCTGTACGACCGGTCCCTCCGCGACGCGTAGTCGGCGTGCGGCGCGAGGCCGCCGAGGCGCACCGGGAATCCCGGTGCGCCTCCCCGGGGAAGGCGGACGACGCCCGTGAGAGACACCAGGCCGGACACCGACACGTCCTGACGGGTGCTCGTGGCCCTGGTCCTGGTGTCCGGCGTCACGCGCCCGCGCTGTCCTGCTCCCCGCTCCGCTCCGCCTCCGGTCCCGGCCCGTGTGAAAGAGTGCGGCAGCGGCACTGGAGGGGCGCCGACAAGGACGAGTGGGTCCAGACCTGCTCCGGGCCGCGTCGGTCGTCGATCGCACGGGCGAGAGCGTCGTCCTGTGCCACGCCCATCACCCCTGGACCGCCCTCGCACGAGAACGCCGGAACCGGTACGCGGAAGAGTTCCTTCCTCCTCCCCGGGCCTCCACCCTCGCCGAAGCGGGCTTCGCGGTCCTCAGGAGCGGGCGGCCCGCCCTCCCTCTCTCCGACGTGGACGCCTCGGTGCTGACGAAGGGGGAGTGGCGCCGCATTCGCTCCTGCGGCATCACCACGCTGGGCGGAACGCTCTTCGACGCATGGGCCTGATGATCAGGCAGAGTCGTCGAACGGCTGCTCGGCGAACGGGCGTCGCCCGGCGGCGCCCGCAGACCCGAAGCGGCAGGCGGCCTTCGCGGAACAGGCCCGGCCGGTGCCCGGGCGGGGCGGCCAGGCGTCGGCGCCGGATCCGGAGGTCCACGGGGCGCGCTCGTCCTTCCTGATCCCCGTTCGCCATCCGCACTCGGTGACCGGCCCCGCGGCATCCGTCGCCGGGTCGGCATGCGGGCAGCATGCTGCGCCGGTGACGGTGCGCAGTAGAGAAGGACGGGCAGTCCTTGCCGCAGGCCGACTGCGTGATCCTCGGCCGGTTCTTCCCTATGGCGGTCGGACCGCCGCGAGACAGGCTTCCGCCAGGACGCCGGAGGACAGGCGCCGGCCGAGCGGGAGGAGAGCGGAATGGCTGACGAGGACACCGACGGGCGCACCTATCTCGTGGTCCGGAACGACGAGGAGCAGTACTCGATCTGGCTCGCGGACCGGGAGGTCCCGCCGGGTTGGCACCGGGAGGGCACCGAGGGCACCCGGCAGGCGTGCCTGGACCACATCGACTCGATCTGGACGGACATGCGTCCGCTCAGTCTGCGCCGGCGCATGGAGCAGGAGAGCCGGTCCGCATGAGCGCCCAGGCTGGCCGCGCCGCGCCGCCGCTGCCCGAACAGTGCGTGCACGACCGCTTCGAGGAGCGGGCGAACGACGCGCCGGAGGCCGTGGCCCTGGAGTGCGGCGGCCGGCGGCTGACCTACGCCGAGTTGGACGCCAGGGCCTGCCAGGTGGCCCACCTGTTGCGCGGGCGCGGCGTGCGGCCCGGCGTCCCGGTGGCCGTGTGCGGGCAACGGGACCTGGAGGTGCTGGTCGCGCTGCTGGGCGTGCTCAAGGCGGGCGGCCACTACCTGCCGCTGGACCCGGACTACCCGGCCGAGCGACTGGAGTTCATGCTCGCCGACTCCGGCGCCCGGTTGCTGCTGGTCCAGCCCGAGTTCGCCGACCGGTTCGCCGGCGTCCCGGGGCTGGACGGCGTCCTGATGGACCGGGACTGGTCGGTCGCGTCCGGGCAGCCCACCGGTACGCCGGCGGCCGGGGCCCGGCCCGACGACCTGGCGTACGTGATGTACACCTCCGGGTCCACGGGCCGTCCCAAGGGGGTCGAGGTCACCCATCGCAACATCATGCGGCTGGTCCACGAGGCCGACTACGCGGACCTCGACCCGGGGCAGGTGATGCTGATGCTCGCCCCGCTGTCCTTCGACGCCTCGACCTTCGAGCTGTGGGGCGCGCTGTGCAACGGTGCCAGGGTGGCCGTGCTCCCGCAGGGCGTGCCGACCGCGGCCTCGATCGAGCAGGCGGTGCGGCGCCACGGCGTCACCGTGCTGTTCATGGCCGCCGGGCTGTTCCAGCACGTGGTGCGCACCCGCCCCGGTGCGCTGGCGACGGTGCGCCAGGTGCTGGTGGGCGGCGACACGCCGCCGCCCGCCGAGGTGCGGACGCTGCTCGAGTGCGGCGTGGAGGTCGTCAACGCCTACGGGCCGACCGAGTGCACGACGTTCAGCTGCGCCCGGCGCGGCGTCACCGTCGCCGAGACCAGCGGGAACATCCCGATCGGCGGCGGCATCGTCCGCACCGACACGTACGTGGTGGACGAGGCGTACCACGAGGCGCCGCCCGGGGTGCCCGGGGAGCTGCTGATCGGCGGCCCGGGGGTCGCCCGCGGCTACCTCGGCCGGCCGGCCCTCACCGCCGAGCGCTTCGTCCCCGACCCGTTCGGCACCGAGCCCGGTGCCCGGCTGTACCGGACCGGGGACCTGGCCAGTCGGGACGCCGGAGGCGTGCTGCACTACCTCGGCCGGCGCGACCAGCAGGTCAAGATCCTCGGCCACCGCGTGGAGCTCGGCGAGATCGAGATCGCGCTGGGCGACCATCCCGAAGTGCGAGGGGCCGCGGCCGCCGTCCGGACGACCCCGAACGGGGACAAGCAGCTGGTCGGGTACGTGCTGTCGGACACCCTCGGCCCAACGGCCGGCGGACAGCTGCGGGAGTACCTGCGCGAACGGTTGCCGGACTTCCTGGTCCCCACCGCCTGGGTGCGGCTGACGGAGTTCCCCCTGACGCCCAACGGCAAGCTGGACCGCTCGGCGCTCCCGGCGCCGGTGGCCGGCGGTGACGGCCCGGGCACCGCCCCGCGCACACCCCTCGAGCAGGCCGTCGCCGAGGTCTGGACCGAGCTGCTCAAGGTGGCCGCGATCGGCGTGCACGACGACTTCTTCGGGCTGGGCGGAAACTCCCTGCTGGCCACCCAGGCCGCCGTGCTGCTCCGGGAGCGGTTCCCCGTCGACCTCCCCGTGAACGTGGTGTTCGAAGCACCCACCGTCGCGTTGCTCGCCGAGGAGGTCCATCGCGCGATCGCCGATCACGTCGCGCAACTATCCGACACGGAGGTGGAGTCCATGTTGTCTCAGGTGCGTGAGGGATGAGCACACCCCTGACCGGTCCCGCTGCGGCAAGCCCCGCCGTTCGGCGGCAGGCCCTGCTCGAGAGCCTGCTGCGCGCGGGCGGCCGCGGCGCCCGGGCTTCCGACGCGATTCCCCGGGTGCCGCGGGACCGGCCGCTGCCGTTGTCGTCCGCCCAGCAGCGGATCTGGCTGGTGGAGAGCCTGCGCCCGGGCACGACCGAGTACGTGGTGCCGGTCGGGTGGGAGCTGCGCGGACCGCTGGACGTCGCGGCGCTCCGCGCCGCGCTGGTGCGGGTCGTGGAGCGGCACGAGGTGCTGCGCACCCGCTATCCGGCGGTCGGCGACGTCGTGAGTCAGCTCGTGCTTCCCTCGGAGGAGCTGGACTTCGAGGTGGTGGACCTCGGCGAGCTTCCGAGCGACGCCCGGACGACCCGGCTGGACGAAGTCGTGGAGCGCCAGGCCCGCACGCCGTTCGACCTGGGCGGTCGGGGCCCGCTGCGGGTCCGACTGGTCCGGTTCACCGCGGAGCACCACGCGCTGGTCCTGATGGTGCACCACATCGCCTTCGACGGCTGGTCCATCGGCGTGCTGGCCGCCGAACTCGGCGCGCTGTACTCGGCGTTCGCTGACGGTAGGCCCGATCCACTGCCGGAACTCCCGGTTCAGTACGCGGATTTCGCCGCCTGGCAGCGCGAGGCGCACTCCGGCACCGCGCTCCGCGGCCAACTCGACTACTGGCGGGAGAAGCTGGCCGGATCGACCGCGCTGGAGCTGGCCACCGACCGGCCCCGGCCGGCGGCCTTCGACCCGGCCGGCGCCACCCTGCCGTTCACCGTGCCGGCCGAGATCGCCGAGCCGCTGATCGCCTGGGGGCGGTCCCGGGGTGCGACGCCGTTCATGGTGCTGCTGGCCGCGTTCCAATTACTGCTGTCCCAGCACGCCGGCCGCACCGACGTCACCGTGGGCACCCCGGTCGCCGGCCGCAACCGGGTCGAGGTGCGGGACCTGCTGGGCTTCTTCGTCAACACCCTGGTGCTGCGCACCGACCTGTCCGGCGAGCCGACCTTCGAGGAGGCCGTCGGCCGGGTCCGGGAGACGGCACTGGAGGCGTACGCGCACCAGGACGTGCCGTTCGAGCGGCTGGTGGACGAGCTGGCACCCGCTCGCGACCTGTCTCGCAACCCGCTGTTCCAGACCATGTTCTCGCTGCACGACTCGGACACCGCCGCGGAGTTCAGCGGGGCCGGGGTGCGGGCCACTGCGCTGACGACCCCCTGGCACAGCGCCAAGTTCGACCTGATGCTGCAACTCACCCAGCGGGCCGACGGTTCGCTGTCGGGCGTGGTCGAGTACGCCACGGCGCTCTTCGAGCGGGAGAGCATGGCGGTGCTGGCCGAGCACTTCACCACGCTGCTGGGCGTGGCCGCCCGTGATCCGAAGGCCGTCGTGACGGGTACCTCGCTGCTCTCGCAGCGCGAGCGCGGCCTGCTCGAGGGGTGGAACGAGACCTCGGTGGCGTACCCGCAGGGCGAGGTGCTGCACGCCCTGGTCGAGCGGCAGGCCGCCCGCACCCCGGCGGCCGTGGCCGTGCGGTTCGAGGAGCAGAAGCTCGAGTACCGCGAGTTGGACGCCCGTGCCGAGCAGCTGGCACGACGGCTGCGGGCCGCCGGGGTGGGGCCGGAGAGCGTGGTGGCCGTCTGTCTGCACCGCGGCCTGGAGCTGCCGGTGGCGCTGCTCGCCGTCCTCAAGGCGGGTGGCGCCTACCTGCCGCTGGATCCCGGATACCCCGCCCAGCGCCTGGGCTACATGCTGGACGACTCCGCGGCCCCGGTGGTGCTGAGTACCGCCGAACTCGCCGCGACCCTGCCGCCGCACCGGGCCCAGGTCCTGCTGGTCGACGAGGAGGCCGCCCCCGCGGAGATCCCCGCGGGGACCGGGGCGACGACCCGGGTGGACCCGCTGCACCCGGCCTACGTCATCTACACCTCGGGCTCGACCGGCCGGCCCAAGGCCGTGGTCACCCCCCACGAGGGCATCGTGAACCGGCTGCGCTGGATGCAGGACACCTACGGGCTCACCGGGACCGACCACGTCCTGCACAAGACGCCGTACAGCTTCGACGTCTCCGTCTGGGAGCTGTTCTGGCCGCTGACGACCGGCGCGACCCTGGTCGTCGCCCGGCCCGACGGCCATCGCGACCCCGAGTACCTCGCCCGGACCGTCAGCCGTCATCGGATCACCGCCCTGCACTTCGTCCCCGCCATGCTCCGGGTGTTCCTGACCGCGCTGCACCCCGACGCCCCGCTGGAGTCCTTGCGCCTGGTGCTGTGCAGCGGCGAGGCGCTGCCCGACGACCTCGCCGCCGCCTTTCACCGGCATCCCGCCACCGGACGCGTCCGGCTGCACAACCTCTACGGCCCGACCGAGGCCTCCATCGACGTCACGGCCACCGCGTGCCCGCCCGGCGAGCACGTCACCATCGGCACCCCGGTCGCCAACACCCGAGTGCACGTGCTGGACCGCGACCTCGCGCCGCAGCCGCTGAACGTCCCGGGCCAGCTCGCCCTGGCCGGCGTCCAGCTGGCCCGCGGCTACCTGGGCCGCCCCGCGCTGACCGCCGAGCGGTTCGTTCCCGATCCCGACCCGCGCCACCCCGGCCGTCGGCTCTACCTCACCGGGGACCTGGCCCGGCGCAACCCCGACGGCACCGTCACCTACCTGGGCCGCAGCGACCACCAGGTCAAGCTGCACGGGCACCGGATCGAACTCGGCGAGGTCGAGGTCGCGCTGCGGGAGCACCCACTGGTCGTCGACGCCGCGGCCGCCGTCCAGGGCGATCCGGGGCAGGAGCGGCTCACCGCCCACCTCGTGCCCGCCGACCCGGACGCCGTCCCGGATCCCGCCGACCTGCGAACCTGGATGCGCCGTCTGCTGCCCGAGCACATGGTCCCCAGCGCCTGGACCACCCTTGCCCGGCTCCCACTGACCCCGAACGGAAAGCTTGACCGGCGGCTGCTGCCGCTGGTCGAACCGGACGGCGTCGCAAGCGAGTTCGTCGAGCCGCGCAGCGAAGGGGAACGGGCGGTGGCGAACGCTTGGCGTGAGGTCCTCGAGGTGGAGCGGGTCGGCGCGCACGACGACTTCTTCGCCCTCGGCGGCCACTCCCTGCTGGCCGGCCGGATCACCCTGCGACTGCGCGGGACGACCGGCCGGGAGGTGCCGGTACGGGCCCTCTTCGACCACTCGACGGTGGCCGAACTGGCCGCCGCGCTGCCCGGCTACCCCGAGCTGTCCGCTCCGGTCACGCTCCCCCTGCCGGGCACCCGCCGGCTGCGCCGGTAGGGCACCCGATGGGCAGTGGCCGGCGTGCCGGACGTCCGCGCGCGACCGCCGGCCGGTCCGGTCTGCGCGGTCGTCCTCCGCGCGAGCCGACCGCGCCGCGCACGCCTTCGTCGACGCCGCCACGCGGCCCGAGCTGCCCGTGGACCACTCCTCCCTGCTCCGTTCCGCAGGGAATCCGTCTCCTCCCCCGGCCGAGGCCAGGGCTCTCCATGGAGGTATCCGATGACCGCGCATCCATCCGCCCCGCCCGCCCCCGCGGATCACAACAGGGAACCCACCGCGCAGTCCGCGCTCCCGTTCGTCCTGGCGGCGGACGCGCCGGGCACACCGGTGGCCGACGCCCTGCCCGCCGCCCGTCCGCTGATCCGCCGACGGCTCCTGGAGCACGGCGCGGTCCTGCTGCGCGGATTCGAGGTGGGCGGGGTGGACGCGTTCGCGGACGTGGTCCGGGCGGTGTCCGGGGAACCGCTGGCCTATGCCGAACGCTCCTCGCCCCGCAGCACGATCAAGGGGCAGGTGTACACCTCCACGGACTACCCGCCCGCTGAGGAGATCTTCCTGCACAACGAGAACTCCTACCAGGCCGACTGGCCGCTCACGCTGTTCTTCTCCTGTGTGTGCCCGCCGGACACCCTCGGCGCGACGCCACTCGCCGACACCCGCCGCATCCACCGGGCCATCGACCCCGCGGTGCGCGAGGAGTTCGCCGCCCGCGGCTGGATGGTCGTGCGCAACTTCACCGACGGCTTCGGGGTGCCCTGGCAGCAGGCGTTCAGCACCGACGACCGCGCCGAGGTGGAGCGGTACTGCGACCGCAACGGCATCGAGCCGCAGTGGACCGGCGGGAACGGCCTGCGCACCCTCGCCCGGCGCCGTGCGGTGCACCGGCACCCGGTCACCGGCGAGACCGTCTGGTTCAACCACCTCGCCTTCTTCCACGTGAGCACGCTGGCCGCCGACGTGTGCGCCGGGCTGCGGGAGATGTACGACGAGGAGGACCTGCCGACCAACACGTACTACGGTGACGGCGCGCCCATCCCCGACGAGGTCGTGGCGCACCTGCGCGCGTGCTACCGCGCCGAGCAGCGCCGCTTCGACTGGCAGCTCGGCGACGTGCTGGTGGTGGACAACATGTTGACGGCCCACGGCCGCGAGCCGTTCACCGGTCCGCGCAAGATCGCGGTGGCCATGGCCGAGCCGTGGTCGGCCGCGGCCGAGGGCGGCCGCCCCTCCGACGTGCTCGGGGAGGCCTCCGATGGCAACCGATGAGGCGGGATACTCCCTGTCCTTCGCCCAGGAGCAGCTCTGGTTCGTCGACCAGCTCCGGTCCGGCGCCTCGACCGAGTACCTGTCGAACCAGACACTGCGGCTGCGCGGCCCGCTGGACCCCCGCGCACTGTCGGCCGCGCTCTCGCGGATCTCGGCGCGGCACGAGATCCTGCGCACCCGCTACGGCACCGTGGACGGCACCGGGGTCCAGATCGTCGACGAACCCGCGCCGGTGGAGCCGCGCCCGGTCGACCTGCGCGAGCTGCCGGCCGCCGACCGGGACGCGCGCCTGCGCGAGCTGGGCCGCGCCGAACTGACGACCCCGATCGACCTGCGCACGCAGGCACCCTGGCGGCTGACCCTGGTGCGGCTCGGGCCGGACGACGCAGCCCTGCTGGTCACCGTCCACCACATCGCCTTCGACGGCGTGTCCTGGTCCGTGCTCGCCCGCGAACTGCAGGACCTGTACGAGGCGTTCCGCTCCAACCAGCCGTCCCGGCTGGAGCCGCCGGCGCTGCAGTACGCGGACTTCGCCCAGTGGGAGCGCGACCGCTGGGAGGCGGGCGGCGAGGAGATCGAGCGCCAGCGCTCCTACTGGCGCGCGCGGCTGGCCGGACTGGAGCCACTGGAACTCGCCACCGACCACCGGCGACCGGATCAGTGGGAGTCGGCCGGGGCCGACCTGACCTTCACCGTGCCGGCCGAGCTGGCCCTGCGCTTGGCCGAACTCGGCCGGCGCCGCGGCGCGACGCCCTTCATGGTCCACCTCGCCGCCTTCCAGGTGCTGCTGGCCCGCCACTCGGGACAGCAGGACGTGGCGGTCGGGGTGTCGGTGTCCCGTCGCGAGCCGGCCGCTCTCGAACATTCGATCGGCATGTTCCTCAACACCGCGGTGCTGCGCGCCGACCTGTCCGGCGGCCCGTCCTTCACCGCTCTGCTGGCGCAGGTCCGCGAGACGGTCCTGGACGCCCACGAGCACCTGGACGTGCCGTTCGAGCGGGTGGTCGCCGACCTCGCACCGGAGCGGGACCTTTCCCGCAACCCCGTGTTCCAGGTGGGCTTCGCCCTGCACACCGTCGCGCCTCAACCGTTCCGGCTGACGGGGCTGGAGGTCACCGCGGACGAAACGGCGACGCCCAGTTCCGCCTTCGACCTCTCCCTGCACCTCACCGAGCGCCCCGACGGCTCGGTGGACGGCCGGCTGATCCACCCGACGTCCCTGTTCGGGCGCCCCCGGATCGCGCGGATGGCCGAGCACCTGCTGCGGCTGCTGGGCGACGTGGCCGACCGGCCGGACACCCCCGTACACCGGCTGGAGATCCTCACCGAGGCCGAGCTGGGGCAGTTCGAGGAGTGGAACCGCACCGACGCCACGCCGCCGGAGCTCTCGCTCCCCGAGCTGTTCCGCGCCCAGGCCCGGACGACCCCGGACGCGGTGGCGGTGGTGGCCGGGGAGCAGGAGGTCGACTACGCCGAACTCGCCGACCGGGTACGGCGCCTGGCACTCCACCTGCGCACCCGGGGGGTCACCCGTGAGACGCCGGTCGGAGTGGCGCTGCACCGCGGCACGGACCTGGTCACGGCTCTGCTCGCGGTGCTGACGGCGGGCGGCGTGTACGTCCCGCTGGCGCCCGATCACCCCGTCGACCGGCTGGCGTACATGGTCGCCGACGCCGGCGTCGAGGTCGTGCTGACCGAGGAGTCGCTGCGGGAGCGGCTGCCGGCCGGACTGCGGGTGGTGACACCGGACGACGCCCGGCCGGCGGGCGACGCCCCGGACCCCGACGTCGAACTGCCCTCCGTGCAGGACACCGACGGGGCCTACGTGATGTACACCTCCGGCTCGACGGGCCAGCCCAAGGGCGTGCTGATCCCGCACGCCGCGATCCGCAACCGGGTGCTCTGGTCGGTCGAACGGTACGGGCTCGGCGCCGGCGACCGGCTACTGCAGAAGACCACGATCGGCTTCGACGCGGCGATGTGGGAGTTCCTCTCGCCGCTCGTCTGCGGCGCCACCGTGGTGATGGCGCCCCGGGAGGCGCACCGGGACCCGGCCGTGATGGCCCGGGCGATCGCCGAACACGGCGTCACCGTCCTGCAACTGGTGCCCTCGGTGCTGCGGCTCCTGCTGGCCGAGCCCGAACTGGCCGGCTGCGCCTCGCTGCGGCTGGTGTGCTCGGCCGGCGAACCGCTGCCGGCCGAACTCTGCGAGCGGCTGCGCGCGGTGCTCGACACCGAGGTGTTCAACACCTACGGCCCCACCGAGTGCGCCATCGACTCCACCGCCTGGCGTTACGAGGGCGGGGGCGAGGGCATCGTACCGATCGGCCACCCGCTGACCGGCGTGCGGACCTACGTGGTGGACCGCGACGACGCCCTGGTACCGGTCGGCGTCCCCGGCGAGCTGTGCGTGGGCGGGATCGGCCTGGCACGCGGATACCTGGGCCAGGGCGCGCTGACCGCCGAGCGGTTCGCCCCCGACCCGTTCGCGGCCGGACCCGGCGAACGCTGGTACCGCACCGGCGACCTGGTGCGCCGCCGCGAGGACGGCGCGCTGGAGTTCGTCGCCCGCGTCGACGAACAGGTCAAGGTGCGCGGGGTGCGGATCGAACCGGGTGAGATCGAGGCCGTGCTGACCGCGCACCCCTCGGTCACCGCCGCCGCTGTGACCACCCGCCGATCGACGGCGGGCGACCTCGAACTGCTCGCCCACGTCGTACTCGCGGACGACGGTGACGGCGGGCCGACCGGAACGGACGAGATCCGCGCCCACCTCGCGGCCCGGCTTCCGGAGGCGATGGTGCCCTCCGTCGTGCTGATCCTGGACGCGATGCCGCTGACCCCCAGCGGCAAGGTGGACCGGCAGCGGCTGCCCTCGCCCGAGGAGCGGGACCGGCCGGAGGGCGCGCAGTGGATCGCCCCGCGCACCCGCGCGGAGGCCGCGGTCGCCACGCTGATGGCCGAGGTCCTCGACGTGCGGCAGGTCGGCGCCGAAGACGACTTCTTCGCGCTCGGCGGCCACTCCCTGGTGGCCATCCGGCTGGTCCTGCGGCTGCGCCGGGACTTCGGCGTCAAACTGACGGTCGGCGAGCTGTTCAGCGCCCGCACCGTCGCCGCGCTGGCCGCCCGGATCGACGCCGCCCGCTCCGAGGGCGACGGGCCGGGCGTGCGACCGGTGCCGCGCACCGGGGAGCTGCCGCTCTCCTTCGGCCAGCAGCGCATGTGGTTCCTCGACCAGCTGGAGCCGGGGAGCGACGAGTACCTCGTCCCACTGGCGCTGCGCCTGCGCGGCCCGCTGGACGCAGAGGCGCTGCGGCTGGCGGTGGACGCCTGCGTCGCCCGGCACGAGGTGCTGCGGACCCGCTACCTCGCCGACGACGGCAACCCACGGCAGGTGATCGACCCTGCGGGACCGGTCCCCTTCGAGCTGGTCGACCTCAGCGGTACGCCGCAGGCCGAGGAGCGGGCGCTGGGACTGCTGGCCCGGGCCGCCGGCCGGGCCTTCGACCTGGCGGCCGAGTGGCCGCTGCGGGTCACGGTGGTCCGGACCGCGCCCGAGGAGCACGTGATGGTGCTGACCCTGCACCACATCGCCTTCGACGCATGGTCGATGGGCCCCTGCCTGCGCGACCTGGACCAGGCCTACCGCGCGCTCGCCGCAGGCGAGCCGTCACCGCTGCGCCCGCAAGCCGTCCAGTACGCGGACTTCGCCGCCTGGCAGCGGGGGCAGCAGTCCGCCGGCGAGACGGCCGGGCAGCTCGACCACTGGCGCGAGCGGCTGGCCGGACTGGAACCGCTGGAGCTGCCGACCGACCGGCTGCGCTCCGCCGTCCGCGACGCACGCGGCGACCTGTTCGACATCGAACTGCCGCAGGCCCTGAGCCAGGAGGTCGCGGAGCTGGCGCGCCGGCGCGGTGTGACACCGTTCGTGCTGATGCTGGCCGCGTTCCAGGTGCTGCTCGGCCGCTACACCGGTCTCGACGACGTCGCCGTCGGCACCCCGGTGGCCGGGCGGACCAGGCCGGAGACCGAGGAACTGGTCGGCTTCTTCACCAACAGCCTGGTGATCCGCTCCGATCTGGCGGGCGACCCGGAGTTCGGGAATCTCCTCGAACAGGTGCATCAGGTGTCCGCGGAGGCGTTCAGCCACCAGGACGTGCCGTTCGAGCACCTGGTCGACGCGCTGAAGCCGGACCGCGACCTCTCGCGCAACCCGCTGTTCCAGGTCATGTTCGAGCTCCAGCACCGGGAGGGCGACCTGACAGCGCTCGGCGGGGCGGCCGTGGAGACCATCGAGATCGGCCCGGCCGTGGCCAAGTTCGACCTGACGGTGAGCGTCACCCAGCACGGCGACGGGCGCCTGCACTGCTGGTTCGAGTACGCCACGGCGCTGTTCGACCGGGCCACCGTCGAGCGGCTGGCCGGACACTACCTGACCCTGCTGCGCAGCATCGTGGACGCGCCGGACGCGCGGCTGAGCGCCCTCGCGATGCTCACCGCCCCCGAGCGGCACGACCTGCTCACCGTCTGGCCCGATCCCGACGGGGACCGGCTGGCCGCGCTCGACCCCGCCGAGGAGCACGGGCTGTGCGTGCCCCAGCTGATCGAGCACCGGGTCCGGCAGACGCCGGACGCGATCGCGGTGGTCTTCGGGGACCAGCGGATCAGCTACGCGGAGCTGAACGGGCGGGCCAACCGGTTCGCCCGCCGGTTGCGTGCGCTGGGGGTCGGACCGGAGACGGTCGTCGGCTCGTGCCTGGAGCGCAGCCCGGAGGCCGTCGTGGTGCTGCTGGCGGTGCTCAAGGCGGGCGGGGTCTACGTCCCCTTCGACCCGAGGCATCCGGCGCAGCGCCTGGAGTTCATGCTCGCCGACGCCGGCGCCGAGGTCGTGGTCACCTCCAGCGAGTTCGCCGACCGGCTCGACGGCGGCGGTGGGCGGCTGCTGGTGCTGGACAAGGAGGAGGCCGCGGGGCAGGACTCCTCCGCCGACCTGCCCGCGCAGGCCGGTCCCGGCAACCTTGCCTACGTCATCTACACCTCGGGCTCCACCGGCCGTCCCAAGGGGGTGATGATCGAGCACCGGTCCTACGCCCAGCACTGCCGGGTGATCGCGGACGCCTACGGCATCGCGCCGGGCGAGCGGGTGGCCCTGCTGTCCGCCCTCACCTTCGACGTCGCCATGGACCAGATCGCGGCCACCCTGGTGGCCGGCGCGACCGTCGTGGTCGGCGACCCGGTCTTCTGGACCCCCGCCGAACTGCCGGCCCGACTGGCCGAGCACGAGGTGACGATCGTCGAGATCACCCCCGCCTACTACCGGGCGATGCTGGAGTCGCCCGACCTCGGCCGGTTGACCTCGCTGAAGCTGATGAACGTCGGCAGCGACGTGGTCACGGTGGCCGACGCCGAGCGCTGGGCGGACAGCGGCCTGCCCGGGCGGTTCCTGTGCAACTACGGACCGACCGAGGCGACCGTCACCTGCCTGCTGCACCCGGTGGGCGAGACCCCGCCGTCCGGACAGCAGCCCGCCGCCCTGCCGATCGGACGGCCGGTCGCCGGCACCCGGGCCCACGTCCTGGACGCCGACCTGCGGCCGGTGCCGGTCGGGGTCCCCGGCGAACTCTGCCTGGGCGGGGTGCGGCTGGCCCGTGGCTACCACCGCCGGGCAGCCCTGACCGCCGATCGCTTCGTGCCGGATCCGCTGGCCGCCGAACCGGGGCAGCGGCTCTACCGCACCGGCGACCTGGTCCGCCGACTGCCGGACGGCACCATCGAGTTCCTCGGGCGGATCGACCGCCAGGTCAAGGTGCGCGGGCTGCGGATCGAGCTCGGCGAGATCGAGGCGGCACTGGCCGCGCACCCCGCGGTGCAGGAGGCGGTCGTCATCGCCGCCGAGCCGCTGCCCGGGGACCGCCGGCTGGCCGCCTACCTGGTGGCCCGGCCCGGCGACACCGTGCCGGACATCAGCGAGCTCCGCTCCCACCTGAGGGAGCTGCTGCCGGAGTACATGATCCCGTCGCTGTGGGTGGCGCTGGCGGACCTGCCGCTGACGCCGAGCGGCAAGGTCGACCGCAAGGCGCTGCCGGATCCGGTGTCGGCCGGCGTGGGCGCCGGGCGGGAGTACCAGGCGCCCGACGGCCCCGTGGAGGAGGCGCTGGCCGGCATCTGGAGCGAACTGCTCGGCGTGGAGCGGATCGGCGCACTGGACGACTTCTTCGCCCTCGGCGGCAACTCGCTGCTGGCCACCCGGGTCCTGGCGGGGATCCGGACGGCGTTCGCGGTCGAGCTCCCGCTGCGCCGCCTGTTCGAGGCGACCACGGTGGCCGCCCTCGCGCAGGTGGTGTCCCAGGCCGTCGAGGACGACATCGCCGAACTGACCGACGACGAGGTCGCCGGACTGCTCTCCGAGGAGGGTGCGCGATGACCGGAGCGGTCTGACCCCGTGCCGGACAGCGATGAGCCCCGCTCGTCACCGACGACGAGCGGGGCTTCGCACGGTGGTTCAGCCGGCCGTCACCACGGGCTTCGCCGCGTGCAGCTCGGCCAGGCTCGGCGCCTTGCGGATCGCGGGGCTGACGCTCGCCGCGACCGCGAGAAAGAGCATCCAGCAGGACAGCACCGCCACCGTGGCACCGGCACCGATCCAGTTCAGCAGCAGACCGCCGGCCAGCGAGCCGAGCGGGACGGCTCCGAAGGCGATCATGCCCGCCGCGCCCTGCACCCGGCCCAGAATGCGGTCCGGCGTCACTCCGAGCTGGTAGGCCACCACCGCCACGTTCCACACCGGGCCGACGAAGCACATCAGCGCGTACACCGCCCCGATCAGGTAGGGGTCGTGCACCACCAGCAGCACCGGGACGATCAGCGCCCACGCCCAGTTCGCCCCGATCACCACGGTCTTCATCGACAGCCGTCGCTCCAGCGCGGGCGCGACCAGCGAACCGAGCACCCCGCCCACCGCGGCCACGCCGAACATCACCCCGACCGCGCCCGACGAGCCGCCGTCGGCGCGGGCGATCACGATGACGGCCAGGAACAGCGCCTGGAACAGCAGGTTGCTGCCCGCGACCAGCAGGGTGGTCACGCGCAGGAAGGGCTGGCGCCACAACCAGGAGATCCCGGCGGCCAGCTCGGTGCCCAGCCGATCCGGCCGATCCGCCGGCTCGGCCCGGAAGTCCTTCCTGATCATCAGCAGCGTGGCCAGCGACACCGCGTAGCTGACCGCGTCGAAGAGGAACGGGATCGCCCTGCCGAGCCCGAACAGCAGACCGCCGAGCGGCTGGCCGAGCACGACGGCGCCCCGGGTGCGCGCCTCGTTGCGGGAGAGCGCGAGCGCGTACTGCGAGGGGTGCACCAGGGCGGTCACGGCCGTCGCCTCGGCGATCCTGAAGCACACCGTGAGCGTGCCCTCGACGAACCCGACGACCAGCACGTGCGCCAGCACCAGCCGGTCGGCGGCCAGGGCGAGGGCCAGGCTGCCGATGGCCAGGCCGCGCAGGACGTCGCACCAGATCATCACCCGCCGCCGGTTCCACCGGTCGACCAGCGCGCCGGCCGGGAGCTGGAACAGCAACTGCGGCAGGAGCGCGACGAACCCGGTGAACCCGGCGCTGGCGGGCGAGCCGGTGAGGTAGAGGACCAGCAGAGGATAGGCCACCGTCGTGGCGTTCGTACCGAGTTCGGACACCACCGTGCCCTGCCAGAGCAACAGGAAGTCCCGGTTGCGCCGCAGCGGTTGCACCTTATTTGTCATGCGCCGATGCTGCGCGGACGCGAACGACCGGGAGCAGAGAAGGACCGGCAGTCACGCGCGCAGTCACGGCCGCGCGAAGTGTGCCGTAGTGACTCTGCCGGCGCCGACCGCCGACCCGGCAGGCTGAGACCCAGCCCACCCCCCCGAGTTCCGGGTTGACCACCGCAAACACAGGAAGGCCCAGATGAGCACGAGCTCCACTGCCCGCGCTGAGTTGCTGCAGCGGCGCCTGCGCGGCCTGACGAAGGTGAAGCACAGCGACGAGATCGCCACGGTGAGCCGGGACGGTGAGCTGCCGCCGTCGTTCGCGCAGCGCCGCCTGTGGGTGCTCGACCAGATCCGGCCGGGCGGCACCGAATACCTGATGGCGTTGCAGCTCAGGCTGCCCGGCCTGCTGGACGAGGAGGCGCTGCGGCGCGCGCTGGACGAGATCGTCGCCAGACACGAGGTGCTGCGCACCCGGTACGTGGCGGTGGACGGCGAGCCGCTGCAGGTGATCGACGCGCCCGGCGCCGTCGCCTTCACCCGGGTCGACCTGTCCGGCAGCGACCGGGAGGCCGCCGAGCGGCGTTTCGCCGAGCTGGTGGCCGAGGCCGGCCGGCGGCCGTTCGACCTGGCGGGCGAGCACCCGGTCCGGGCCCTGCTGGTCCGCCTGGCCGACGACGAGTGTGCCCTGCTGCTGACCCTGCACCACATCGCCTCCGACGGCTGGTCGGAGTCGGTCCTGCTCTCCGAACTGGACCGGCTGTACGCGGCTTTCGCGGCCGGCCTGCCCTCCCCGCTGCCCCCGCTGCGGGTGCAGTACGCGGACTTCGCCGCCTGGCAGCGCGAACGTCTCTCCGGCCCCCGACTGGCCGAACAACTCGCCTACTGGCGATCGAAGTTGTCCGGCCTGGAGCCGCTCCGCCTGCCGACCGACCGGCCGCGCGGTCCGGTGCGCGACGCCGCCGGCGCCGAGATCTCCTTCGAGCTGCCGGCGACGCTCGCCGAGGCCCTGGTGCGGCTCGGGCGTGAGCACGGTGCGACGCCGTTCATGGTCACGCTGACCGCCTTCCAGCTGCTGCTCGGCCGGTACTGCCGGCAGAGCGACGTGGTGGTCGGCACCCCCGTGGCCGGGCGCGGCCACCCCGACACGCACGACTTGATCGGCCTGTTCGTCAACACGGTGGTCCAGCGCACCGATCTGTCCGGCGACCCGTCCTTCGTGGAGCTGCTCGCCCGGGTGCGCGAGGACGTGCTGAGCGGCTTCGAGCACCAGGACACCCCGTTCGAGCTGCTGGTCCAGGAGTTCGCGCCGGAGCGGGACGCCTCCCGCACCCCGCTGGTGCAGGTGACCTTCCAACTGGTCGACGCCGAGCCGGCCGGGTCGCCCACCGGTCCGGGTGGCGAGCAGCGGCCGGTCGACTGGGAAACCGCGAAGTTCGACCTCAGTCTCGGTCTGGTCCAGCGGCCGGACGGCTCCATGACGGGCCATCTGGAGTACGCCACCGCGCTGTTCGACCCGGCGACGATCCAGCGGATGGCCGGCCACTACCTGCGGCTGCTGGAGGGCGCCGTGGCCGCGCCGGAGCACTCGGTGAGCCGCTTGGAGCTGCTGACCGCTCCCGAGCGCGAGCAGCTGCTCACCCACTGGGCCGGGACCGGGACCACCGAGCCGGTCCGGCAGAGCATCCCCGAGGTGTTCCGGAGCTGGGCCGAGCGCACCCCCGACGCGGTCGCGGTGAGCTGCGACGGCACCGACCTGACCTACGCCGAGCTCGACGCCAGGAGCAACCGGCTCGCCCACAGGCTGCGCTCGCTGGGCGTGCGGACGGACCAGCTGGTCGGCGTCCGCCTGGAGCGCGGCCCCGACCTGGTGGTGGCCCTGCTCGGCGTACTCAAGTCCGGGGCCGGGTACCTGCCGCTCGACCCGGGACAGCCGGCCGAGCGACTGGCCTACATCCTGGCCGACTCCGAGGTGTCCGTCGTGGTCGGCCGGGAGCCGGCCGGCGACGCGGTCGCCACGGTGTCGCCCGACGCCCCGGCGGGCGACTGGCCGGACACCGCCCCCGGCGCGGGTGCCGGGGCGGACAACGTGGCCTACGTCATCTACACCTCGGGATCCACCGGCAGGCCGAAGGGCGTGCCGGTGACCCACGCCAACGTGCTGCGGCTGCTGCGCTCCTGCGAGGCCGACTTCGGCTTCGGCCCCACCGACGTGTGGACGCTCTTCCACTCCTACGCGTTCGACTTCTCGGTCTGGGAGCTGTGGGGGGCGTTGCTGCACGGCGGCCGCGCCGTCGTGGTGCCGTTCGCCGTCTCCCGCTCCCCGCGGGACTTCCTCGAGCTGCTGGTCGCCGAACGCGTCACCGTCCTCAACCAGACGCCCTCGGCCTTCAGGGTGCTGGCCGAGGCGGTGGCCGAGGCCGGGCTGCGGCCGGACGCCCTGGCGCTGAGGACCGTGGTCTTCGGCGGCGAGGCCCTCGACGTGGCCGAGCTGGAGCCGTGGTTCGCCCGGTTCGGCGACGGCGGCCCGGTCCTGGTGAACATGTACGGGATCACCGAGACGACCGTGCACGTGACGTACCGCCCGCTGCACGCGGCCGAGGCGGCGGGGACGCGCCCGAGCCCGATCGGCCGGCCGCTGCGCGATCTGCGCGTCTACCTGCTGGACGACGACCTCAACCCGGTGCCGGCCGGCGTGCCCGGCCAGGTCTTCGTCTCCGGCCCCGGGCTGGCCCGCGGCTACCTCGGCCGCCCGGCGCTGACCGCGGAGCGATTCGGCCCGGACCCGTACGCCACGCAGCCGGGGGAGCGCATGTACCGCACCGGCGACGTGGCGCGCTTCGGGCCGGACGGCGACCTCGAGTTCCTCGGCCGGGCCGACGACCAGGTCAAGATCCGCGGGCACCGGATCGAGCCGGGCGAGATCGAGGCGGCCCTCGGCCGGCTCCCGGACGTCGACAAGAGCGTGGTGCTGGCCCACCGGCGCAGCGGCGAACCCGAGGCACGGCTGGTCGCCTACCTCACGGCCCGGGCCGGCCACCGGATCGACGTGGCCCGGCTGCGCGAGGACCTCGGCCGGATCCTGCCGGCCTACATGGTCCCCGCGCTCTTCGTCCCCCTGGACGCGCTGCCGGTGACGGCCAACGGGAAGATCGACCGCCGGGCGCTGCCCGATCCGGACGCGCACCGGGCCCGGGCCGACGAGGAGTACATCGAGCCCCGGACCCCGGTCGAGCGGACCGTCGCGGAGATCTGGGCCGACGTGCTCGAACTCGAACGGGTCGGCGCGCAGGACAACTTCTTCGCCCTGGGCGGCGACTCGATCCGCGCCATCCGCGTGATCGGAGCGCTGCGCCGTCGCGGCGTCGAACTGACCGTGCAGAACCTGCTGGTGCACCAGAGCGTGGCAGCCCTCGCCCGGTTCGCGCAGTCGGCGGGGGCGCAGGCGGCGGCAGCGGCCGCCGCCGGTGTGGAGGAGCAGCGGGTCGAGCCGTTCGCCCTGCTGACGCCGCAGGACCGGGCGAAGCTGCCGGCCGGCCTGGTGGACGCCTACCCGATGTCCATGGTGCAGGCGGCCATGGCCTACCAGATGGTCTCGGACCAGGACGACAGCCCGTACCACAACGTCACGTTGTTCCCCTTCCTGGACGACGCGCCGTTCTCGCTGCCCGCGATGCGCGAGGCGGCGCGGCTGCTGGCCGGCCGGCACGAGATCCTGCGCACCAGCTTCGATCTCACCGGCTTTTCCGAGCCGCTCCAGCTGGTGCACGCCGAGGCCGCCATCGAGGTCGGCCACGACGACCTCCGCACGCTCGGCGCCGAGGAGACCGAACAGCAGCTGCGGCGGTTCACCGCGGACACCCGGCGCAACCCCTTCGACCTCGGCCGGGCGCCGATGCTCGGCTTCCACGTGCACCAGACGGCCGAGGACCGCTGGACCCTCTCCTTCATCGAGTGCCACGCCATCCTCGACGGCTGGAGCCACCACTCGCTGCTCGACGAGCTGATGACGGACTACCGGGCGCTGCGGGCCGGTCGGCGGGCGGCCGCCCCCCGCGCGCACACCGTGCGCTTCGCCGACCACATCGCCCTGGAGAAGCGCTCGCTGGCGTCCGCCGACGACCGCGCGTTCTGGCGGGAGCAGGTCTCCCGGTTCGACCGGGTCGAGCTGCCGGCCGCCTGGGCCGCCGCGCCGGACGCCGGGGAGTCGCCGTACCGGACAGCGGTGCCGTTCGAGGATCTGGAGCCAGGGCTGCGCCGGCTGGCCGCCGCCGCCGGGGCCCCGCTCAAGAGCGTGCTGTTCGCCGCGCACCTGAAGGTGCTCGGCGTGATCAGCGGCAGCGACCGCTTCCACACCGGCCTGGTCTGCAACGGGCGGCTGGAGACCGACGGCGGCGACCTGGTCCGCGGCATGCACCTGAACACCCTGCCGCTGGGGGTCGAGCTGACCGGGGCGACCTGGACCGAGCTGGTCCGCCAGGTCCTCGCCGCCGAGGCGGCGGCCTGGCCGCACCGCCGGTTCCCGCTGCCGGAGATGCAGCGCGAGTGGGGCGGCGGCACGCCGCTGGTCGACGTCGCCTTCACCTACCTGGACTTCCACGTCCTGGACACCCGGCCGATCGAGTCCGCGAAGGTCGTGGACGTCAGCCCGAACGAGTTCGGGCTGGACGTGTGGACCTTCCCCGGCGTGCTGTACGTCTCCGGTCGGCCCGATCGGATCAGCCGTGCCAACGGGCAACGGCTGGCCGGCCTGTACCGCACGGTCCTGGAGAGCATGGCCGCCGACCCGGCCGGCGACTCCCGCCACAGCGCCGTGGACGAGCGCGAGAGGTCCCTGCTGCTCTCCTTCGCCGCCGGCCCCGACACCGCCTACCCCGAGCTGTGCCTGCACGAGCTGTTCGAGCAGCAGGTCTCCCGCACCCCGCAGGCGGCCGCGCTGCGGTGCGCCGACGGCACGACCGTCGCCTACGCCGAACTCAACGCCAGGGCCAACCGCCTGGCCCGGCGCCTGCGTGCGCTCGGCGTCGGCCAGGAGTCCCGGGTCGGCGTGCTGCTGCGCCGGGGACCGGAGCTGGTGGTCGCGCTGCTCGCCGTGCTCAAGGCAGGCGCCGCCTACCTCCCGCTCGACCCGGCCCACCCGGCGCAGCGGCAGGCCGTCCTGGTCGCCGACACCGACGCCCGGGTGGTCGTCACCCAGAGCGAGCTGACCGGCCTGCTCGCCGACTGTCCGGCAGAACGGTGCCTGGTCGACGCCGACACGGCGGTCGCCGACCAGTCGCCGGAGAACCTCGGGCGGACCGCCACACCCGACACGCTCGCCTACGTCATCTACACCTCCGGCTCGACCGGCACGCCGAAGGGCGTGATGATCGAGCACCGCAACGTGGTCAACTACGTCTGCTGGTGCCTGGACGGCTACACCCCGCTGGGCGGCACGGGCGCGCCGCTGTACTCCTCGATGGCCTTCGACCTGCCGGTCACCTCGCTGTTCCCCGCCCTGCTGTCCGGCCAGCCGGTCACGCTCGTCGAGGACGACGGGACGCCCGGGATCGACGCCCTGGTCGCGGCGCTGGAGCAGGGCGGCTTCGGCATCCTCAAGCTGACCCCCTCCCACCTCGCCCTGCTCAACCAGTCGCTGTCACCCCAGGGGCTGCGCACCGCCGCGGGCCGGCTGATCGCCGGCGGCGAGGAGCTGACCCGGGAGAAGGTCTCCCGGTGGGCCGAGTTCGCGCCGGACACCGTGGTGGACAACGAGTACGGTCCGACCGAGACCACGGTCGGCTGCTCCCACCTCGAAGGCACCGCGGCCGACCTCGAAGCGGGCGTGCTGCCGATCGGCCGGCCGTTCTCCAACACCACCATGCGGGTGCTCGACCGGACGATGGAGCTGGTACCGGTCGGCGTGGTGGGCGAGTTGTACATCGGTGGCGCGCAGCTGGCCCGCGGCTACGTGGCGCGGCCGGGCCTGACCGCCGAACGCTTCGTGCCCGATCCCTACGCCGCGGTGCCCGGTGGACGGCTCTACCGCACCGGGGACCTGGCCCGCTACCGTGCGGACGGGGTCATGGAGTTCGTCGGCCGCGTCGACCACCAGGTGAAGGTCCGAGGCTTCCGCATCGAGCCGGGCGAGGTCGAGGCCGCGCTGCGCCGGGAGGCCGCACTGCGCGAGGTGGCCGTGCGCGTGCACACGACGCCGAGCCACGAGCGGGAGCTGGCCGCCTACCTGGTGCCGGCCGACGGGACCGAGCTCGACCCGGTCGCGCTGCGCGACCGGCTGGCCCGGATCCTGCCGGCCCACCTGGTGCCGTCCAGGTACCTGGTGCTCGACAACCTGCCGATGACCCCGAGCGGCAAGGTGGACCTGGCCGCGCTGCCGCGGATCGACGAGGCCACCACCACCCGGCCCTACCGGGCGCCGCGCACGGCTGTGGAGAACATCCTCGCCAGGGCCTGGGCCGAGGCCCTGGGAATGCCCGAGGTCGGGATCGACGACAGCTTTGCCGAACTCGGCGGACACTCCATGACCGTGATGCGGGTGATCGTCAAACTCCGTGCCGAGCACGGCTACCAGCTGTCCTTCCAGGACTTCTACCGGCACCGGACGGTGGCCGAGCTGGCCGTCGCCGTGACGGACACGAGGGCCGACGCCCCGTCCGGCTCGCAGGCCGCGGACTCCATCGTGTGGCTGCGCCGGGAGGGCACCAAGCCGCCGCTGTTCTGCATCCACCCGGGCAGTGCGCACTGGTTCGCCGAACTCGCCGAGCACCTCCCGGCCGACCAGCCGGTGGCCGCGTTCGAGTGGCCCGGGCTGACCCGGCCGTGCCCCGCCCCGGAGAGCGTCGAGCAGATCGCCGAGCTCAACCTGGCCGAACTGCGGCGGATCGCCCCGACCGGGCCGTACCGGCTCCTCGGCTGGTGCGGGGGAAGCCAGATCACCAGCGAGATGGTCAGGCGGCTGCGGGCAGCCGGCGAGGACGTCACCTTCATGCTGCTGGATCCCGCTCTGGACACCTACGAGCGGGAGAACATGCACGACTTCGTACGCAGGTTCCAGTACGCCGAGACCGTGCTCGCCGAGCTCGCCGAGGCGAGCGGGAACCGGATCGGTGAACTCCAGCAGGAGGCGGTGGACGTCCTCACCAAGATCATCGATGAGGGTGAGGTGGACCCGCCGGTGCCCGGGGACCAGTTCTGGCCCTCCCGGGTCCGGGTCTGGCGGGAACTGCTGCAGACCCGGCTCGACTACCGCCACACACCCGTCCCCGCCCGGCTGCACCTCCTGGCCGGCGACGAACTGGCCGCCGGTGAGCACGAGGTCGCCGTCGGGGTGGGGTTCGCGGACTTCACCGCCCGGTGGGCCGAACTGGCCACCGAGGGGCTGGAGGTCCACCGGGTGAGCGGCAACCACCTCGGTGTCCTGCGCGCGCCCCACGTCGCGGACGTGGCCGCGCTGCTGACCAGCCTGATCGAGGGCGACACCACCGCGAGCAGGAAGGATGTGAAGTGATGCCGACCGTACTCACGGCCGACTCACCGCAGGGAGTGGCGCTGGACCCGGGTGCCGTACCGGCCCTGGAGGCGGTCGCCGCGGCTCTGCTGCCGGTGGCCGACGGGCGTGTCGACGACGTCCGGTGGCTGCGGGAGGCCGGCCGCCGGTGGCACGAACTGCCGCTGGCGCTGCGCAGGTCGCTCTCGGCCTTCCGGCGCGACTCCGGACCCACCGGTGCCCTGCTCGTCCGCGGCCTGCCGGTGGACCAGGAGCTGCTGCCCGACACTCCGATGGCCGGCGGCTCCGTCCAGCGGGAGGCGACCGTCCCGGCCGGCGCGCTGATGCTCGTCACCAGCGCGCTGGGCGACCCCATCGCGTTCCGCCCGGAGAAGTCCGGCGCGATGGTGCAGGACGTCGTGCCGGTGCCGGGGAACGAGGACTTCCAGGGCAACGAGGGTTCGGTGCTGCTGAACTTCCACACCGAGAACGCCTTCCACCCGTACCGGCCGGACTACGTGCTGCTGCTGTGCCTGCGGGCCGACCACGAACGGGTGGCCGGGCTGCGGACCGTGTGCATCCGCCAGGTCCGCCATCTGCTCGGTGCGGACCACCGCGAGGCGCTGTTCAGACCCGAATTCGTCACCGATCCGCCACCGTCCTTCGGGGCGCGGACGACACAGCCGCAGCCGCACGCCGTGCTCAGCGGTGCGCCGGACGACCCGGACATGGTGGTCGACTTCGCGGCGACCGAACCACTGACCGAACGGGCCGCAGCCGCCCTGCGCGCGTTGCGGTCCCTGTTCGGCCGCCACGCGATCACCCACCACCTCGTCCCCGGCGACCTCGCCATCGTCGACAACTCGGTGACCGCGCACGGCCGGACGGCGTTCACCCCGCGCTACGACGGGCGGGACCGCTGGCTGCAGCGCTCGTTCGCGGCACGCGACCTGCGCCGCTCGCTCTCCCACCGGCCGGGCGACGGCCACGTGCTGCTCGGGTAGCGGTCGACGACCCGCAGGCGATCACGCAGGGGGCGCACCTCGCCCGGAGCCGTCGACGGCTCCGGGCGTGCCGGACGGGCGGTCCGCCGTGACCCGTGTCCACGTCGGCGCCGACCCGGAGCCCGGACACCGGCGATCCGGCCGGGCCGTCACCCGGACACGGGCCGGGACCGTCGACGGACGGCCCCGGCCCGTCATGGGGGCATCGCCCCCATGTTTCCCCCGTGTCTCCCGGCACGCCCCGGAATGCGCACGACAGTTCGCCGTACGACCGTGCGGCACGCGACGGCACGCACGGTGGACGGCGCCGGGCGGGCGGCGAGGGCCGGGTGCGAGCGGCCGCACAGGTCCGTGCCGGTCCGGCCCGCGGCCGGGACGGGAAATCTGGGGGCCTCCACCCGATGTCGCCGGGCGCCCGCCGGACGATGATCTCCTCCTGTCGGGTACGAGCCAGATCCCAGGAGGAGCCGATGGGCGAACCGGTGAGAGTCAGCATCGTCGCGCAGGACCCGGTGCTGGAGGCCGGTGCGCGGACCAGCCTCCAGCACCACGGCGACATCGCGGTGGCGCCGCCCGGGGAGCCGGCACAGGTCGCGGTCATCATGGTGGACCGGGTGACCCCGCAGGTGATGGACACGGTGCGGGCGTCCCGGGAGGCGGACCAGCGCAGGGAGGTCGTGCTGGTCGCGACGGAACTCGCGGCCGGCGACGCGGTCCAGGCGTTCGCCGCCGGCACCCGAGGACTGCTGCGCCGGTCCGAGGCCAGTGCGGAGCGGCTGGCGTGGACCGTCGTGGCGGCCGCCGCGGGCGACTGCACGCTCCCGCCGGACCTGCTGGACGGGCTCCTCGAACACTGGGGCGACAGCCGCCGCCCGGGTGGGGTGTCGGCACCGGCCGGGTGGGAGCTGTCGGAGCGGGAGCAGGCGGTCCTGAGGCTGGTCGCCGACGGTCGGGAGACCGAGGAGATCGCCCGTGAACTGTGCTATTCGTCCCGCACCGTGACCACCGTGGTGTACGACGTGACCCGGCGGTTCCGACTGCGCAACCGCGCACACGCGGTGGCGTTCGCGCTGCGGGCGGGCCTGCTGTGACCGCGGCGGCGGTCCTCCCCTCCGAGGGCCCCAGGGTGCGGGTGCGGTCGAGCGACGCGGCGGCGCGAGCGACGGTGGAGGCCAGGCTGACGGTCGCGGGGCTCCGCCCGGTCCGTGTGCCGGAGCCGTCGTCGCGGGACGTGCTGGTAGCCGTCGGCGACACCGTGGAGGGCGCGATCGCAGCCTGCCGGCCTGCCTTTCCGGGCAGCGGCGAGCGACTGTTGGTGGTGGTGGCCGACGTGCTGTCCCGGCATGGCGTGCTGCGGGCACTGAAGGCGGGCGCGCGGGCCGTGCTGCTCTCCGCCGAGGCGACGCCGACGCGCCTGGCCGCGGCCGTCCACTCGGCCCATCGCGGCGAGGGCCGGCTCTCCCACCCGGTGCTGGCCTGCCTGCTCAACGGATCGCCCGAGCCGGCCGGTCCCGGCCGGCGCGCGGGCGCCCCGACGCTGACGGACCGCCAGGTCGAGGTGCTGCGGCTGATGGCCGACGGGCACGGCAACGAGGCCATCGCCCGGACGCTGTCCTGCTCCAAGCACACCGTCAAGAACGTGATCTACGAGCTGATGGGCCAGCTCCAGGTGCACAACAGGTCCCACGCGGTGGCGCACGCCGTGCGGACCGGGCTGATCTGACCGGGCCGGCCGCCGCGGGACACCGGACCGGGACAAACGCGCAGCGCCGCGGCGCCGAGCCTGCCGCTCGTTCCCTGGCAGCGTGCCGCGGACCCGCGGCACGCTGCTCCTGCCCGTGTCCGTCCGGCGGGCATGGCCACCCTCCTTCCGCCCGCGGACGCCGCCCCGAGCGGTCCTCCGCGCGTTCGATCCCTGCCGAGAGGATCCGATGGACATCGCCGAGGACACCCCGAACACCGGCCAGGAGCCCTTGCCGGAACAGGATTTCAAGATCTTCGAGGAGATGGAGTCGGAGGTCCGGCTGTACTGCCGCAAGTTCCCGGCCGTCTTCGAGCGGGCCAAGGGCGTCGAGCTGCACGCCGAGGGCGGCCGGACGTTCATCGACTTCTTCTGCGGCGCGGGGACACTCAACTACGGTCACAACAACGACTTCATCAAGGCCCGGGTCGCCGGGTACCTCGCCGCCGATGGCATCGCGCACGGCCTGGACATGTACACCGTGGCCAAGCGGGAGTTCCTGACCTCCTTCGCCGACACCGTGCTGCGGCCCCGCGGGCTGGACTACAAGGCGCAGTTCACCGGTCCGACCGGGACCGACGCCGTGGAGGCCGCGCTCAAGCTCGCCCGCAAGCACACCGGCCGCACCGGCGTGGTCGCGTTCACCGGCGCGTTCCATGGCATGTCACGCGGCTCGCTCGCGGTGACGGGCAGTCGCCGGGCCCGCCGGGCGGGCGGGGTCAGCGGGCAGGACGTCACGTTCGTCCCCTACGAGGACGGACCGCAGGGCCCGTTCGACTCGATCGGTTACCTGGAGCGGCTGCTCGCCGACCCCTCCTCGGGCGTCGACCTGCCGGCCGCGGTGATCCTCGAGCCGATGCAGATGGAGGGCGGCGTCTACCCGGCGAGCGGCGCGTGGCTGCGGGCACTGCGCGAACTCACCGAGCGGCACGGAATCCTGCTGGTCCTCGACGAGATCCAGGCGGGCTGCGGCCGCTCCGGCCGGTTCTTCTGCTTCGAGCACGCCGGGATCGTCCCGGATGTGGTGACGCTGTCCAAGTCGCTCAGCGGCTATGGGCTTCCGCTGTCGATGGTGCTCCTCAAGCGCGAGTTGGACGCCTGGGAGCCCGGCGAGCACACCGGGACCTTCCGCGGCAACCAGCTGGCCTTCGTCGCCGCCACCGCGGCCTGCGAGCTGTGGCGGCAGGACTCCTTCCACGCCCACCTCGCCACCGCGAGCCAACGCCTGGACCGGTTCCGCGAGGAACTGGACGAGCTGGGACAGGGCTTGGTGACGCGTGGGCGCGGAATGGCGCTCGGCATCGACCTCGGCGCCTCCGGCGGCCCGCGGCGCGCCGACCGGCTGCAGCGCCACGCCTTCGAGCAGGGGCTGATCGTCGAACTCTGCGGCCGCGACGACGAGGTGGTCAAGCTCCTGCCACCGCTGACCGTCGACCTCGCGCTCCTCGACCGCGGCCTCGACGTGCTGCTGCAGGGCCTGCGAACGATCTGACGCACCCGACGTACCGCCAAGAGAGGAGGACGGGATGTCCCGTCCGCAACGCCGCCACCTGATCTCGATCGACGACCTCGGCTTCGAGGAGATGCACCGCATCGTGCAGCGGGGCGCCGACTTCGCGGCCGGCCGCTGCGAGGACGCCCGCCCGCTGCACGACGCGGTCGTGGGCGTCCTGTTCCGCAAGACCTCCACCCGCACCCGCACCGCCTTCTCGGCCGGAACGCTGCGTCTGGGCGGCCGGTTGATCACCTACGGCCCCGCCGACCTGCAGGAGAACACGGGGGAGACCGTCGAGGACACCGCCGCGGTGCTGTCCCGGATGCTCGACGTCCTGGTGGCCAGGACCGCCGGCAGCGAGGCCGAGCTGCGGGCCTTCGCCGCCCAGCAGCGGATGGCCGTCGTCAACGCGATGAGCGCCGCCGAGCACCCCACCCAGGCGCTCACCGACCTCACCACGCTGCTCGGCCGGTTCGGGCGGATCGAGGGCCTTCGGGTGCTCTACGTCGGCGAGGGCAACAACACCGCCTCGGCGCTGACGTTGGCGCTGTCCCGTTACCGCGGAACGGAGCTGCACCTGCGGACCCCGGGCGGCTACGGGGTCGAGCAGCACTACCTCGACCGGGCCGCCGAGCACGCGGCGGGCAGCGGCGCGCTGGTGGAGCAGCGGCACGACATGGTCGACCTGCCCGAGGTGGACGTGGTCTACACCACCCGCTGGCAGACCACCGGCACGACGAAGCCCGACCCCGACTGGCGGCTCGCCTTCGAGCCGTTCCGGGTGGACAAGGCCGTCATGGACGCCGCTCCCGGTGCGCTGTTCATGCACGACCTGCCCGCGCACCGCGGCGACGAGGTGACCGCCGAGGTGCTCGACGGGCCCGCCTCGATCGCCTTCGCACAGGCCGAGAACAAGTACCACAGCGCCCGCGCGGTGCTGGAGTGGTGCGTCGGCGCCGACCCCGCCGGAGCCGGCCGGGAGTGAGCCCGGCCGAACGGACCGCCTCTCGGAGTCCCGGGGACGGCGGCCCGTTCGGTGTGCCCGCGGACGGCTCGGCCCGGTGCTTCGGGCGGTCCTGGAAGGGCTGCCGGGAGGCCGCGTCGTGCCCGCCCGCGCGTTCGCCGCCAGGGACACAGCGGCAGGGTGCGCATGCTGTTCCTGGTGCCCGTTTGTCTCTTGTCGCCGTTCCCCGACGCCCGGCAGGCTCGCCCCGTTGCCATGTCAATCCCGGAGCTAGGAGGGCCGTTGTGGCCGAGGAAGCCACCGACACCTGCACGTACCAGGTCGTCGTCGACGACGAGGAGCGGTATGCGATCCGGCTGCCCGACCGCGAACCGCCGCCCGTCCGGCGGGCCGACGGCACCCGTGGTGCCGGTCTCACCGGCGGGACCCATGCGCATGTCTGACACCGTTCCGGCCGGCGTGCTCCAGACCGTGGGCCGGACGCCGCTGGTCGAGCTGACCAGGATCAACCCGGCCGGCGGCTTCCGCCTCTTCGCCAAACTGGAGGCACACAACCCGGGCGGCTCCATCAAGGACCGCTCCGCGCTGGAGCTGTTGCGCGAGGGCATCCGGTCCGGCCGGCTCGTTCCCGGACGGTCGGTCGTCGTCGAGTCCAGCTCGGGCAACCTGGGCATCGGGCTCGCCCAGGTCTGCGGATACTTCGGGATCCGCTTCATCTGCGTGGTGGACCCCCGCACCAACCACCAGAACATCGCCGTCATGCGGGCGCTGGGCGCCGAGGTCGAGGTGGTGGGCCGGACCGACCCGGTCACCGGCGAGTACCTGCCGGTGCGGATCCGGCGGGTGCGCGAGATCCTCGCCGGGACCGAGCACGCCTACTGGCCGGACCAGTACTCGAACCCGCTCAACCCGCGCTCGCACCACGCGACGATGCGGGAGATCTGCGAGGCCGTTCCCGGCGGCCTGGACTACCTTTTCTGCGCGACCAGTTCGTGCGGAACGCTGCGCGGCTGCGCCGAGTACGCGCGGGAGCAGCGGCTCCCGGTGACGCTCGTGGCCGTCGACGCCGAGGGCAGCGTCATCTTCGGGCGAAGGCCCGCACCCCGGCTCATCCCCGGCCACGGCGCCGCCGTCCGGCCGGCGCTCCACCAGGACGGTCTCGCGGACGAAGTGGTGCACGTCAGCGATCTGGACTGCGTGGTCGACTGCCGGCGGCTGGCGAACCGCGAGGCGATCCTCGCCGGTGGCTCGTCGGGCGCGGTGCTCGCCGCGGTCCGGCGGATGAGCGGACGGATCCGGCCCGGCGCGACCTGTGCCGTGATCCTTCCGGACCGGGGCGAACGCTACCTCGACACGATCTACAACGACGACTGGGTGACGTCGCACTTCGGCGACGTCACCCACCTGTGGAAGGGGAACAGGCCGATGGCCGAGGTGACAGCATGCTGATCCTGACAGCCCGTGACGTACGACAGGTCCTGGACGGTGCGGAGCACCAGGTGGTCGAGGCGGTGAGCCGGGCCTACCGGCTGCACGCGGCCGGCCGGACCGCGGTTCCGCACTCGCTCTTTCTGCGGTTCCCCGAGGAGGCCCGCAACCGGATCATCGCCCTGCCCGCCTACCTCGGGAACACGGCGGACCCCGGGGAGCGGGAGCCGGTCGCCGGCATCAAGTGGATCTCGTCCTTCCCGGGCAACCTGGCCTCCGGACTCGAGCGCGCCTCGGCGGCGGTCGTCCTCAACTCGATGCGCACCGGCCACCCCGAGGTGCTGCTGGAGGGCTCGGTGATCTCCGCCCGGCGCACCGCGGCCGGCGCCGCGCTCGCTGCCGCGACGCTCGCCCCGCGGGAACCGCAGACCGGCGTCACGCTTGTCGGCTGCGGTGTGATCAACTTCGAGGTGCTCACCTTCCTGCGCGCCCTGCTGCCCGACCTGGCCGAGGTCACCCTGTTCGATCTCGACCCGGCCCGCGCGCGGGCGTTCGCCGAGCGGTGCGCGGCCCGGCTGCCCGAGCTCAAGACCGAGGTCGCCGAACGGATCGAGGACGCCTTGGCGGCCCACCGGCTGGTCTCCCTCGCCACCACCGCGTCCACCCCGCACCTGGACCCCACCCCCTGCCGGCCCGGGACGCTGCTGCTGCACCTGTCCCTGCGCGACCTCACCCCGGAGACCGTCCTGTCCAGCGTCAACATCGTCGACGACGACGACCACGTGTGCCGTGAGGCCACCTCGCTGCACCTGGCCGAACAGCAGGCCGGTCACCGCGGCTTCATCGCCGGTTCGATCGGTGCCGTCCTCACCTCCGGCCGCCGCCACCGCGACCCCGAGGCGCTCACGGTCTTCTCGCCGTTCGGCCTGGGCGTCCTCGACCTCGCCGTCGCCGACCTCGTCCACCACAGAGCGCAGGAGCAGGGCCTCGGTACCCGCGTCCCGGACTTCCTCGCCCCCGGGGCGTAGGGCCGGCGGTTGCGCGGGGACCGCGGGAGACCCCCGCGGATCGTCCGGACACCGGGCAGCGCGGGCCCGTCAGTCCCCGCACAGCTCCCGGGCGAGGCGGCACAGCTCCGCGCGGTCCGCGCTGCCGGTCTTGTGGAGCAGGCCGGCGATGTGCTTCTCCACGGTGCGGGGCGAGAGGGACAGCCGCTGGGCGATGTCCTGGTTCCCGAGGTGCTCCACGAGCAGGGCCAGTACGTCGTACTGACGCAGCGTCACCCCGCGCGTCCGAAGCGCCTCGGGGATCAGCTCCCGACCGGTGCGCCGCTGTGCCACCGACACGCCCGCCTGCCGGATCAGCGACCGGCAGGCACCGGCGACGGAGCGGACGCCCGCCTGGTAGAAGTACTCCTCGGCGGTCCGCAGCCAGCCGACCGGGTCGCCCCAGCCGTCGGCGAGGGCCGCCTCGGCGACCAGGCGCAGCCCGAGGTGATGGGCGGTCGGGAACCCCCAGGACACCTGTGCCGCCAGCTCCACCCGGGCCACGGCCTCCGCGCCGCGGCCCTCGCGCCCGAGCAGGACGGCGTCGGCGAGCAGCAGGAACTGCCGGTTCCAGGCCAGCGCGGAGGCCGGCGCCGCCAGGGCCGTCGTGTACGCCGACCGATCGGCGCTGCCCTTGAGAACGGCGAGCAGCGGACCGAGGCCGTGCCGGCCACTGAGGTAGAACACGTTGGGGTGCCGGTCCTCCCAGGCCGCCGCGGTGGCCAGTTCGGCCAGTGCCTGGGTGCCGTTCTCCTCGAGAAGGGCGCAGAAGGCCCGGCACAGGCCGTACGCGACCGGAGTGAGGAAGGAGGCGGACTCGTCGGCGCGCTCGAAGCGGAGCAGTTCCCGCTCCATCTGCCTGCGCCGGCCCTGGTGGGCGGCGAGGGTGGCTGCCACCAGCAGCAGGTAGCGGTGGCTGCTGAGGTTGTGCATCCGGGCGCTCGGCTCCAGGCAGCGGTCGATGATCTCCCGAGCGGCCGTGAAGTCGGCGCGCAACAGGGCGTCCATGGCCAGCATGCCTTCCGCCTGCTGGGCCAGCACGAGTGCGCCCAGCTCGCGGGCGGCGTCCCTGGCCTCGCGCATCCGCCGCGCGTCACCGGTGCGCATGAAGGCGTTCCCACCGAGCCGCAGCAGCGCCTCCACCCGCCAGACCGGCAGGCTGTGCGCCTCCGCGACGGAGAGCATCCGTTCCAGGCAGGCGTCCGCGTCGTCGAAGCCGCGCTCGCGGGCCAGCAGGGCGAGCAGCTGCCACGCCTGGCAGGCCACTACCGGGAGTTTCTCACGTTCGGCGATCTCGGCCGCCTCGCGGGCCAGTCGCTCGGTCTCCGCCGTCGCACCGCCGTGACCGGGCAGCAGCGCCAGGTGGGCCTCGACCACGGCGAGGGCGGCGGTCTGGCGGGGATCGCCGGAGCCGTCGAGCTGCGCACGGGCGGCGGCGATCTGTGCCAGGGTGTCGGCGGCGCGCTCGGCGATCACCGCCACCCAGGCGAGTCTGGTGTGCAGGGCGACGCGGCGCTCGATGTCCAGCGCGCCGGCCCCCGCGTCCGGCAACGACTCCGCCAGCGCGAACACCCGGTCCAGTTGCCCGGCCTCGGCCAGCGCGTAGACCAGCGACTCGATGACGTCGGTGCGGTCGGTCGCCGCTGCCAGCTCGTGGGCGCGCTCCAGCAGTTGTACGGCGGTGGTCGAGGCGCCCGCGGCGAGTGTCCGGCGGCCCGCCTCGGCGTAGAGCAGCGCCGCCCCCTCTCCGTCGCCGCCCAGCTCCCGCAGGTGCGCCACCAGCTGGCAGCGTCCGTCCGAGAGGGCCGGATCGGCCGCCAGGACCGCCTCGGCCGCCCGGCGGGCGATCACGGCCCGTTCGGCCGGAGGCAGCCCGGTGAGCAGGGCCTCCGCTGTGAGCGCGTGCCGGAAGACGTACTGGTCGGCCGCGGTGGGATCGGGGACGACGAAGCCCGAGGCGGCCGCCGCGGCCAGGTGATCGAGCAGTGGCCGGGTGCCGTGGCCGGTGATCAGCTTGAGCATGCCGAGCGAGAAGCCGGTGCCGAGAGTGGCGGCCAGCAGCAGCAGGTCGCGCACCTGGGGATCGAGCTGTTCCAGCCGGTGCCGTAGGCCGCTGACCACGCTGGCCGGAACGGCGGCCGCCAGATCGCCGGCGACTCGCCAGCCGTCGCCGTCCTGGCGCAGCGCCCCGGAGGCGACCATCTCGGCGAGTAACTCCTCGACGAGGTAGGGGATCCCGTTGCTGAAGGTGCTCAGCCGGTCGACCACGGCGGCGGGCACCTGCTCGGCCCGCAGCTCCAGGCAGCCGGCGGCGAGCGTGCCTATCTGGGACGTGTCGAGCGGCTCCAGGAAGGCCAGCGAGGCGACCCGGCGTCTTTCGCCGCCCCGGGCCAGCTCCAGGGCGGCCCCCGGTTCGGGCCGCAGCGTGGCCACCAGGAGGACCGGCGATCCCGCCAGGTTGTCGACCAGGTAGTCGACCACGGCGATGGTGTCCGAGTCGGCCTCGTGCAGGTCCTCCAGGACGAGGAGGCAGCCGCCGTTCCGGCCGATGACGGCCAGGAGCCGCAGCATCGCCTCGGCCAGCTCGACCACGCTCTCGGGGTAGCCGGGCACGGCGGTGTGCCGCCACTCCGGGATCACCCGGCCCAGGGCCGGACGGTAGGGTTCCAGCTCCGGGTCGTCAGGCACGCCGACGACCCGGAAGCGAGAGTTCAACGCCTCGACGAGCGGGCGGTAGGGGATCCCGGCACTGGTCGGGCTGCCGCGTCCGCGCAGCACGGGCAGGCCCAGCGACTCGGCCCGCCCGGCGCAGTCCCCGGCCAGCCGGGACTTGCCGATCCCCGCTTCTCCCGAGAGGAAGACCGCGTGGCCCGCGTTATGCTGAAGATCCATCAGGGCGCGCCGGAGCAGGTTGAGTTCGTTCTCGCGGCCGATGGTCGTCGGGGAAATGGTGCGCACGTCCGCAGGCTACTGTGCAGAAGTTGTGAACAATAGTGATCTCCGGAGGAAGAGAATCACGTCTCCTCGCACTTGCCCACCGAGCGACCGGTCGGAACCACCTCGAAACGGTCAGCAGGGCTCGTCGACGACCGGTGCGGTGACGCTGGTCCACGTGCTGCGGAACGCCGAGGCATCACGCAGCAGTCGGGACCGACGGCCGAGTCCGCCGCCGCTCTGCAGCCGGATCTCACCCGCCGGGTGGTCGCCGGTGGCGCCGAATCCGCTGGTGGGTTGCTTCCGGCTCGGCAGGAGGTCGGTGGTGTTCATGAATGTTCCTTTCTACTGCGGATCTACTGCGGATCTACTGCGGACGATCTCGGAGTTCGGCGTCAGGCGGTCTCGGAGAGGACCGCGGCCCGGGACGCGAGCCGGGCCGACGGCGGTTCAGGGGTCGGCCCCCGCAGCAGCAGCGCCGACGGGACGCGGTCGGCGAAGCCGAGCCGCAGCAGGCCGTGGCCGCAGCCGGCCACGCCGGTGAGCAGTCCGGGCGACGCGGTCCCGGCCCGGGCGGCGCGGCGAGCACCGCACCGGGCCGCACCGGCGGCCCGGTCCCGCAGGGCCGAACGGCCAGGTTCCCGGTGGAGCAACTCCAGCGCGCCCCACTCGCCGTGGCACAGGCTGTGATCAGGCAACGGTCCGGTGCGGCCGAGGAGCCCGACCACCTCGGCGACGGTCTTGGCGAGCCCGGGGTCCGCCATCGCCTCGGCCCGGTCGGCGACCGCCAGCGCCACCCCGGCCGAGCCCGTGCACCAGGAGAGGTCCGCCCCGGCGGACGGCAGCGCGCCCACGGCCGCACGCAGCGCGGCCAGTCCCGTCCGGCCGTACCGCTCGCCGCCTCCGGCGGAGGCGAAGCCGAGCAGCGCCCAGCCCACCCCGGCGGCGCCGGTGGCGAAGCCCGGCGCCGCCGGGACGGGCGCGGCAGCGAGCCGGTCGGCGCAGGCCTCCGCGCCGCGCCGGAGCTCGGCCGACGGACTCACGCGGTGCGCGGCCAGCAGTGCGACCAGGCCGCCCGCCGTGCCGTCGAGCACACCGGTCGGCTGCTCGACCCCGGCGGCCCGGACGGTCAGGGCGGCCGCCGGATCGATCAGGGCGCGCACCCCGGCGTCGTCCAGGACGGCTGCCACGCTGGTGAGCGCGTACAGGATGCCGCCGAGCCCGGTGAAGCCGCCCGAGCCGACCGCGCCGAGATCCTCGTCCGGGAGCGCGGCGAGCCGTTCGAGCAGCTCCGGCACCGGCTGCAGAGCGGCCAGCGCCGTCCCGGCGTAGCGGTCCGCGCCGCTGACCGCGGCCAGTTGGGCGAGGAACAGCGCGACGCCCGTGTACCCGTGCCCCAGGTCGGCGCCGCAGGGCCCCAGCCTGCGGTACCGCTCGCCGAGCGGTTCCACACCCAGCCAGTTCGCCCGCCCCTGCCCCCGGTGGGCCCGCTCGACCAACAGGTCGCCGAGCTCCCGGGCGGCGCCGAGCAACCGCTTCGGAGCGGGCGGTTCGTCCGGCTCTGCGGAGCGCGGGCCGGGCACGGCGACGGGATGGGCCGCCTCCACGGCACGGCAGGCCAACGACGCCCGGATGATCCGTTCCTGCCCGGCGAGGTCGGCCTCGTCCATCGCCGCGAGGCGGTCCGTCACCCGGGCCAGTCCGGACCGGTCGAGGACGCCGGAGATGCGGGCGCCGGTGCCGCTCCACAGGTCGACACGGCCCGGCCGGGAGGTGAACACCGGCACGTCGCCGTTCCCCAGCTCGGCGACCTCGTGGTCGAGCAGTCCCGGCCAGCCCTGGTCGTCCACCGCGTCCGTACCGAGCAGTCGCATCAGCGCCTCCCGGTCGGCCGGCTCCCGCAGCACACCGGGGTGGGTGGCCTCGACGAGGACCGTCGCGTAGACCTGGGTGGCCCGGGTGACCACGCGGACCTCGTCGTCGTCGAAGCGGCGCAGCAGGCCGGTCAGCTCCTGTCGGCCCGACAGGATCGCGCGGTAGCCGGCGCGGAAGCCGGCCACCAGCGCCTCGGCGTGGGCGGCGGGTTCGGCTTCGGCGCCGTCCAGCCGGGGGCGGTTGTCGCTGCCGGGGGCCGAGCCGGGCCGACGTACCAGCCGCATCTCGTCGGTGCCGGCGGCCTCCCAGCCGATCGCCTCCAGCGGCGAGCGGCAGTCGGTGCCGCCTCCGAGACCGGAGAGGTCGAGTGCGGCCTCGTCCCCGAGCACCAGTTGGGGCAGCAGGCCGGTCCGCTGGACGGACTCGTCCAGCGCACGGCCCGCCGGGTCAGCGGCGGCGGGGTCCTCGGGCGAGGGCGGGTGGAAGAGCGTCTCGACGTCCACCGGCACCGGGTGGTCGCCGCAGGCGATCAGGTTCTCGTGGTGCAGATCGGTGAGGTCGAGGACGTGGGCGATGGCGAGTAGCGCGCCCTGGCGCCGGTAGAACCGGTCCAGTTCGGCCGGGGAGGCGCAGGGGCCGGCCTCGACGAACTCCGACCAGCCGTATTTTGGACGGGTCAGCAGGGCGGGCGTGCGCAACCCGGGCGTTCCCGGGCGGGCGTTGAACCAGTCGACCAATTCGCCGAAGTGGCGGTCGGCCGCGAGCGGACGGGGCTTGTAGACCAGGCGGCTGCCGTCGGCGAAGCGCAGTACGGCGACCCGCCGGCCGCCCCGGTGCGCGTCACCGCTGGTCCGGTCCACGGCGGCCAAGGGCCCCGGTTCGCGTCCGGCCAGCAGCCGGGCGACCAGTTCGGTGCGGTCGGCGGCGTACCGGCTGAGCAGTTCGGCCATGGCCGCGACGGCGTTCACGCAGGAACGGCCGACCAGCAGAGCCAGCACCGGGTACGTGGCGAACAACCGGGTCAGGCCGGCCCGGGTGCCGGTGGTGGCGACGAAGTCGCGGAACCTGGTCTGCGGGGTCGCGCCCGCCAGCAGCCCCTCCACCCTGGCCACCCGGAGCTCCAGCACCAGCGCGCGGGCCGCCAGAACGCCCAGTGCGGCGGCCGTTCGGGCGGTGAACTCCGCAACGATGTCCGGCAGTTCGGCCGACCGGCCGACCAAGGGGTCGAGC
Organism: Streptomyces sp. NPDC092045; assembly: GCF_044756005.1. Taxonomy (NCBI): domain Bacteria; kingdom Bacillati; phylum Actinomycetota; class Actinomycetes; order Kitasatosporales; family Streptomycetaceae; genus Streptomyces; species Streptomyces sp. NPDC092045. The sequence continues at coordinate 1,544,351 of NZ_JBIVSC010000001.1, forward strand.
GCGGCGAGCAGCCGCCGCCCGGCCAGGTCGGCGAACGGCGCGAACACGACGGCGAAGCCGGCCGTCCCGGGCAGCGGCCCGGACGGCAGGACCGGGTCGCCGGGTGCGGCGGCGAGAGCAGCCTTGACGAACTCGGCCGGGTCGAGGTCACGCGGGCCCGGGGACTGCGCCAGTGCGAGGGGCGGCGACCACCGGGACGAGGTGGTCGCCGACCCTGCTGCGAGCGTGCTGTCGCCGAACATGGCGCAGAGCTTGTCAGTTCGCCCGACGGCGGCACAAGGGGCGGGAATCTGCCGGAATTACCCTACCGGAGGACGCCGTTGAGGGTTTCCGGCGCACCTCGTTCCCCCCTGCGCGAACCCGGCGGCCCAGGGTGCGACGTGGGCGTGGGCGCGGAGGTCACGTGCTCGTACGCGCGTGGGGGAGCAGGTCGACCGCCTCATCGAGCAGTCCATGGAGGAGGGAGATACCGATAGGATGAACTGGGAGTTTCGGCGTAAAAGCGACCCACCCCACGCGGGGCGGGGGAGAGGTGCCCAACGGTCGGATGCCCCAGGCCGGAAGCCTCTTTTCGGCCCCCTGGGAAAAGCCGAGCTTCTTCGGCGAGTACGACATGAGCAAGTTCTCCGTTCGCCGGCGGCACGAGTTGCCGGCGGTACAAGCTCGGCAGCCTTTTGAGCGGCATGAACGCCAGCTTCTGCATGGTGATGCCGGTGCGTGGACCGGATACGGTCCGGATCTCGGAGCAAAGGGGGCTGCAGAAACGGATCAGCCCTCGTCCCGCTGTGGCAGAAATCCGGCGCCCGCTGGACACTCTCCTGCCCCCCGGCCCCACCACGACAGACGCCCACATGCCCTGAACCGGTCCCTCTGGCGCAGACGCCACCAGGCCACAGCCCGACGCCGCCACTACCGGAGAAGAACCGGCTCAGGACATGAGATCTCACTGGAGCACCAACACTCCCCGGAGGCTCCGGCCCATGCCCGGGGCCAGTGCCGCCGGATCGGCGGCACGGTCGGCGAACACATCGCCAAGCATGGCGGGTACTCCTTGACGGTGTCGGGCGGGCTCACCGCGTACATGGAGGATCGGTACGGCGTTCACGAGGTCGCCACAGCCCTCCAGCCGGTCTCCGAGCTCGACGTCAGGCATTCTGCCCGCCTTGGAGTCGGCAGAGACGTTCGGTTGCGTGGGAGGCAGGCGTCCCCTCCCGTGAAACCGGCGAGGGGACGGCAGTGCGCGTCAGGGCGGCGGAGGCCGTCGACCCGGACCGGAGGAACCGTGACGCCAAGGCCTCGGCGGCCGCCGCCACGCCCTGAAGAGGGACGGTGTCCATTCCGGGCACGGTCGGGAGCAATGTGCTGGACAGGCACGTGTTCCGCGGTCTGGAGGCGTAGCGGCCCGCCGCTCTGGGGACCGGATGCACCAGGGCCGTCGGGGCCCTCAGGGCGCGGGCGATCTCCCGGGCCCAGGCCGCCCGGGAGACGCGCTCGGGGCCGCCCAGGTGAAGCACGGGCGGCAGATCGCCCTCGTGTGCGAGGAGGCGGGCGACCACCCTGGCGACGTCGTCCACGAGGACCGGAGTGGTCCACTGGTCGGTCGGCGCCTCCACCGGCTCGCCCCGGGCGAGGCGGTGGGCGCACGACGCGAAGAAGTTCAGCCACTTCCCGCCGTCCGCGGGCTCGTGGCCGTAGACGAGACTGACGCGCAGGGCCGTCGCCGGGGAAGCCGCCCCGGAGAGCAGCACCTCTTCGGCGGCGCGTTTCGCCACCCCGTACGCGTTGGCGGGTGCGGTCGGCGTGGACTCGACGTTCTCGGCACACCTGCCGTCGAACACGTTGTCCGTCGAGATCATCACGATGCGGTCCAGGTCCGGTACCGCGGCGAAGTGGGCCGTCGCCGTCCGGTGCGCCGCGGTCGCCTCCTCGGGATGCGCCTCGCACCACGTGACGTCGGACGGCCCGTGGACCAGGACGACCGTGCGGGGTGCGACCGTGGCCACCGCCCGTTCGCAGGCCCTCGCGTCCGTGGCGTCCAACGACTGCCACCTTGCCCCGTAGTCCTCGGGCGCGACCGTGGGCCGTCCCCGTGAGCCGAGCGTCACCTCGTGGCCCTCGGCGACGAGTCGGCGGGCGATCTCGGAGCCCACGAAGCCGCTGCCGACCACGAGCGTCCGGCGAGCCGTGCCGGGTGATCTCTCCGTACGTCCGGACATCAGAGGGTCGCCTTCTTCCGGTGGGCCGCGAGACGGCGGCCCACCAGCCGGCCCGCCCCGATCAGGCCGTGGTCGTCGTCGTCCTTGCCAAGGACGACCATGGCATCGACCTGAGCGGCCGACAGCCCGAAGCAACCCTGCCGTACGAGCTCCTCCACCAGCAGTTCCCGGTAGCGCTCGCCGATCGCGAGGGCAAAGCCTCCCATCAGGACGTACCGACGGATCCCGATCGACGCGAACACCCCGCCCACCGCCGCCGCCAGGTGCACGAGGGTGGAGCGCAGCACGGCCGTCGTGAACGGGTCCCCGTCGCGCACGGCCCGGGCGATCTCCGGGTTGCCGAGGAGGCGCGGATCGGCGACTCCCGCGCGGGCCGGTGCCGACCGGGCGTACCCCGCCGGGTCGGAGGCCGCCGCCCGGCGCACCGCGGCGAGGACGCCCCGCCCCGAGGCGATCGCCCCCAGGTGCCCGCGCCCTCCGCAGTCGCACAGCGGGGCGTCGGGGGAGCGGTCACAGGTCCAGTGGCCGAGCTCCCCGCCGTGCCCCTCGACGTCGAGGAGCACGGCGCCGTCGCGGAAGACCTTGTTCCCGATGCCGGAGCTGATCGTCAGCAGACAGAACGGGACCGCGCTCTCCCTCCCGTACCGCCAGGCGGCCGCCGTGAGGTCGTTGACGACGAGCACCGGCACGGACAGCCGGGCGCTCAGGATCTCCCGGAGCGGGAGGGGTTCGCCACCCGCGCCCCACACCGTCGGGGCCCCCATGACGGTCCCGTCCCGGGCGACCGGGCCGGCGAAGGCGACAGCCAGGGCGGCCGGTGCGGTGTCGGGACGCGCACCCGCCTGCCGTTCGGCCGCGCACACGATCTGGTCGACCACCCGCCGCTGGAGCACCGGCACGGGAGCACCCGGGTGGGCGGCCATGCCGTCCACCGGTGTCCTGCGCACGTCGGAGAGGCGTCCGCCGCCCCGGGTGTCGAACGTGCCGACGCGCAGCGTCGTCCCCCCGACGTCCATCACGGTCACTGCCTCGCCGGATTTTGTCACCGTCGGGTCACCGAGCGGAATCGTCATCGGTGTCCTCCCTCTCGTGGGCCGCCACCTCGAAGACGAGCAGCGCCAGTTCCGTGTCCTTGTCATTGCTCAGACCGTGCTCGCCGAAGGGGTCGTTGGGGATGACGTCCCCGGCCTCCACCCGGAACGCCTCCCCGTCCCGGTACATCACGCCGCTCCCGCTGAGCACGACGTACGTCTCGCGGTCGTGACCGTGCCGGTGCCGTCCTATGGAAGTCCCCGGCGGCAGGACGGCCAGGTCGATGAAGTCGGCGCCGGCACCTTCGCCCCGGGCGAAGATCCGGTGGGCCAGGATGGTGCCCGCCCCGCCGTGGTCGTGCGGTTTCGGGGACAGCAGGTGCCGCAGGTTCTTGAGGGGCCGAGTGGTGCCGCGGGTCACAGTGCGGCCTCCTGTGCGAAGCCCCGGGCCCTCCGAGCGAGTTCGTCCAGGGCCAGGCCGAGCACGTCGCGGGGCAGGTCAGTGAGGTCGTCGACGAATGCAGCCTTGCCCGCGGCGAGGGGGACCACCAGATGCAGCCGACGGCCGCGGCGTTCCCAGGACTCCTCGAGCGCCCGGGCCATCAGTTCCGGTGTGCACGTCTCCGCGTCGAAGACGGGCAGCCCGATGCGGGCCAGGAGACCGATGATCCGGTCGCACTCCCGCTCGTCGACCAGACCGAGCCTCAGCGCCAGACAGGACGAGAGCGCCATGTCGACGGCCACGGCCTCGCCGTGTTCGAGGCGGTGGTCGCCCGCCGTCTCGATCACGGGGCTGAAGGTGTGGCCGAAGTCCACCAGACGGGCGAGCCGGTGTTCCCGGAGGTTCGGGCAGAGCTCCTCCATCATCAGCCGCATCGAGGTCCGCAGGATGTACCTCTCCACCTCGGGCGGCGTCGGAACCCCGGTCCGCCGGAACGCGTCAGGATACCGCTCCAGCGTGCGGAACAGCTCCTCGTCCAGGATCACGGCCATCTTCACGATCTCCGCGAGACCGCAGCGGACCTCGCGGAGCGGCAGCGTGGAGAGGAACGCGGGATCGCTCAGCGAGGCGTGCGCCGGGTGGTAGGCGCCGAACATGTTCTTCGTGTGGAGGGCGTTGACCCCCGTCTTGACGCCGACCCCGACGTCCACCTGGCCGACGAGGGTGGTGTTGATCCGGATGTACCGGATCCCCCGGGAGTACATCGAGGCCGCGAAGCCCACGACGTCCGAGACGATGCCGCCGCCGAGGGCCAGCATCACCCCGTGCCGGTCGAGTCCGTGCGCCTTGGCCAGCGCGCAGACCCGCTCCGCCATCGCCAGTGTCTTGTTCTTCTCCCCGGTGGGAATCGTGTGCAGCGTCCACGTCCCTGGGGCCAGGTTCGCCTCCAGGTAGTCGCGCAGCGCCTGCCCGTACAGGCGGCCGACGGTCGGGCCGGTGAAGGCGACGACCCGGCGTCCGCCCACGGCGCGGGCGAGTGCGGGATTCCCGGGGGAGAGCACCTCCGGGACGAGGTCCGACCGGTACCCGGTGCCGTCCGGCGCGAGCAGGCTGAACCCGTCGGCGTCCTCCCACACACCCGACAGACGTTCCTCGTCAACTAGAACCCGGCTCGACATGCCTCTCCTCGTCAGTCACTCGGTGTGCTTGCGGCCGGCGTGCGTACACCCCGGCCAGGTGGCGGAGGAGCGGAGCCTCGGACAGCTCCTCCAGGGACACGGGACGACCCTGCTCGTCGGCGATCGGCAGGCACCAGTTGGGATGGACACCCGCCGTGCCGGGCAGGTTCTGCGGCCGCCGGTCGCCGGTCGTGTCCGGAAGCCAGACGCCGATCATCCGGGCCGGTGTCAGACTCAGGTACGTGTGCAGTGCCGCGACCTCTCCGGCGGGATCGGGCAGGAGCCCGAGCCGCTCCATCTCGGCGATCCAGCCGTCCCGTTCGCCGGCGGCCTCGGCCTTCTCCTCCTTCGGCGGCCGGGTGAGCAGCCCCAGCGAGGCCCGCAGGTCGACGTGTTCGCCGCTGAGCCAGGCCGCCGTGGTGGGCAGGTCGTGCGTGGTCAGGGTGGCGAGACAGTGCTCGCGCCACCGTTCCGGCGGCAGAGGGCCCACCCGGCCCTCGGAACCGCCCTCGTACTCGAAGCGCTGCACGGCCGTCCCCAGCACGCCCCGGGCCGCGAGCTCCTCGCGGACCTCCGGCTCGACCGTGCCCAGGTCCTCCCCGATGACGAACGCCCCTGCGGCCTCCGCCTCGGCGCCCAGCACGGCCAGCATCGCGGCGCCGTCGTACCGGACGTACGTGCCGTCGGACGGGGGACGCCCCTCCGGCACCCACCAGAGGCGGAAGAGCCCCATGACGTGGTCGATGCGCAGCGCGCCGGAGTACCGCAGTCCCGCGCGCAGCAGCCGGGCGAAGGGCCGGTACCCCTCCGCGGCCAGCGCGTTCGGACGCCACGGCGGCTGTCCCCAGTCCTGGCCGGACGGATTGAAGTCGTCCGGCGGGGCCCCCACCGACATCCCCTCGGCCAGACAGTGCTGGAGCGCCCAGGAGTCGGCCCCCTCGGGCGCCACGCCCACCGCCAGGTCGTGGACGAGTCCGACGCGCATCCCCGCCTCCCGCGCGGCGCGCTGGGCGCCGGCGAGCTGCTCGTCGGTGATCCAGGCGAGCCACCGGTGGAAGTCGACGGTGCCGGACAGGACCCGCCGGGCCTCGGCCACGACCGGCGACCGGGGATCGCGCAGCGCGGCGGGCCAGGAGCGCCACGCCGGGCCGTGGACCTCCGCGAGCGCGCACCAGGTGGCGAAGTCCGTGAGGTCGCTGCCCTCCCGCGCCAGGTACGCGGCGAACGCCGCCTCGCGCCCGGGCGAGCGGGGCACCTCGTACACCTCGCGCAGGGCCAGGTGCTTCAGCTCGCGCACCTCCTCGCGGCGGATGAGCGACTCCCCTGAGAGGACGGCGGAGTTGAGGGACACGGCCCGGTCCACCAGCCTCCGGATGCGGGCACGCGGCCCCTCCTCCAGATACGCGAACTCGGGGACGGCCTCGACCCGCACGTGCATCGGGTCGGGGAAGCGCCGGCTGCTCGGCCGGTAGGGCGAGGGGTCCGGCAGCGGACCGGGCTCCATCGCGTGCAGCGGCCCCAGTTGGACGAAGTCCGCCCCGAGGTCCCGTCCCGTCCAGGAGACCAGCTCGGCGAGGTCACCGAGGTCGCCCATGCCCCAGGAGCGGCGCGAGAGCAGGAAGTAGAGCTGGACGAGGAGGCCCCACGAGTACGGTGCCGGGGCCGACCGCTCCGGCGCGACCAGCAGCACCGCGGTGTCGCGCCGTCCGTCCCGCTCCGCGCTCAGCGTGTGGGACCCCACCGGCAGCGGCTCGTCGAGCCCTCGCGTGCGGCCGTCGGCGCAGATCACCTCGGCGCTGGTACCGGCCGGCAGCCTCGGCCGGGGGCCGTGAGGTCCCCGTACGACCACGCACGGTGGAACCAGCCGGTGGGCCCGCTCGGCACGGTAGGCCGCGAGCGCGGCTTCCGCCGCGGCGGGCGTCGAGGCGTCGACGCCACAGGCGGCGAGCACCGAGACCAGGGTGTCCCGGGGGACGTCGACCGGGCGCCCCCGGTCGGTGCGGTAACCCGTCGCCACGCCGTGGGCCTCGGCGAGACGGGAGAGGGGATCGCTCACGCGCCGCCTCCCATCGGGACCACCGGCGTGCCGAAGAGACGTTCCAGGACCGCCGCCACGCCGTCCTCCTCGTTGCCCGGCGCGATCTCGTCGGCGACGGCCCGCAGCGCGGGGTGCGCGTTGGCGACCGCCACCCCGTGGCCGGCGAGCGCGAGCATCGGCAGGTCGTTGGGCATGTCACCGAACGCCACGGTCTCCTCGCCCGTGCGGCCGAGGACCTCCAGGGCCCGCGCCACGCCGGTGCCCTTGGTGACGCCCCGCGGCAGGATCTCGACCATGCCCTGGACGGAGTGGACGACGGTCACCTCCTCACCGCAGAGCCGGCGCGCCGTCTCGGTCAGCTCGTCGTCCCCGAGGACACGGTGGTGCAGCACCAGCTTGTCGATCGGCGTCTCCCACAGCAGTGACCGGTCGGCCGTGACGTCCCAGCCGTGCCGCACCCGCTCACCGAAGCCCGGTGTGACCTTGAACCGGCTCTCCGGGGGCGAGGTCACCACCCCCAGTTCGAGCGGCCCGACGAGGTCCTCGACGCGGGCGACGACGGAACGTGCGAGGCCGGTGTCGAGCCGCTCCGCGGACAGCAGCCGGTCGGCGCCCGCGTCGTACAGCTGCGCGCCCTGTCCGCAGACGGCGAGTCCCGTGTAGCCCAGGGAGTCGAGGAGCCGGCGGCAGGCGGCTGCCGGACGACCGGTGACCACGAGGTGCCGGGCCCCGGACGAGGCCACCAGATCGAGCGCGCGGCGGGTCCGCGACGAGACCGTCAGGTCGCCACGAAGCAGCGTGCCGTCGAGGTCCGTGGCCACGACGCGGAAGGGCGGGACCCCAGGGACGGGGACGTTGTCCCAGGTCACCCGGCCGGAGGCGAGAGTGAGCCGGAGGACGAGACCGGCCCTCAGGTCGTCGACCCCGACGGAACCCCGGAAGACGCCGTCGGCTTCCCGGCGCAGCGCGGCGGTCCGGGTCCTGCCCACCGTGGGTACCGGCTCGTCCGACAGCGCGGCCTCGGCCGCCGATTCGAGGGGTTCCGGACCGGACGGGCCCGTGCCTGCCGCGGCCGGTGGCACGTTCCCTTCGACCACGACGTCGACCGCCGCCATCTCCGGGTGTCGGTACTCCACTCGCAGCGTCCCGTCCGGCTCCGCGGGGAAGACGCGGCAGCGGTGCCGGACCGGGGACATCAGCTCCTCGCGGCCCGCCGCCTCCGCCAGCTCGGCGCAGCGCGGGAAGTCCGCCCGTGCGAACGCGGCGTCGAACAGCGCCTCGTACGCGGCGGCGTCGAGCTCGGCGCACCGCCCGTAGGCGGTCGCGTCCCCCAGTTCGAGGGAGCGCCGGACGATCTCCTCCCGGTGCTCCGTCCACTCCGCGTCGTCGAGCAGGTCGAACCAGCCGTACCGGATCGCGTCCCGCGCGGGCAGTCGGCGCGGCACGTCGTCGAGGAGCTCCCGGAAGACGGCGAGGCGTCGGCGGGCGCTCTCGCCCCAGGTGAAGCCACGGGCGGTCCTGGACGCGGCGGCGGACAGGCGCGCATGTGCCTCGGGCTCCTCGCGGAACATCCGCTCCGCGTCACGGATCCGGTCCGCGAGCAACGCCGCGAGCTCCCGGTCGTCGTCGCGGAACGAGCCGCGGACCGCGAAGCCCGTCGCCTTGGGGTCCTCGTGCGGACGAGCGTGCCCGAAGTGGGCGGTGGCCCGCTGCGCGGTGCCGACGGGTACGGCCCCGCAGGCCATCGCCTCGGCCTGCGCGATGAGGAAGCCGTCGAGCTCGAACTTCGACGGGTAGACGCAGAAGTCCGCGCAGGCGGCCTCCGCGAACAGCTCGTCCTCGTCGACGAGCCGCCAGTCGAGCCGCACCCGGTCCGGGTACGCGTCGGCCACCCGCTGGAAGTACGCGTTGGCGGGCGACACCTCGGCCACCCCGCCCGCGCCGGTCGCGCACCGCAGCAGGAAGGAGACCTCCGCACCGCCGGCCAGGACCTCCTCAACCGCCCGGATCAACTCCAACTGCCCCTTGTGGTGCACTGCGTACCGAGCTGCGTGGTAGAAGACGGGCCGGGCGGGATCGAGGCCCAGGGAACGCAGCACGGCGTCGCGGTCGACGCCCTCCGGGTCCCTCGCCAGCCACGTGCCGGAGACTCCGCAGCCCCCGTCGAAGAGCTTGCCCGCCTGCTCGTGCAGCAGCCCGGAGACGGGCAGCGACGCGACGTACCGTTCCATCGGGGTGTCGGCGAAGGTGCTGTGGTGGTCGCGCTGCCCGGGCGAGACGAAGTCCACCAGGTCGGCGTGGGCGAGAAGCTGCGGGAAGAGGGCGACGTGGTCGGGGCCGTACTCGGTGTGCAGGCGTGTCGCCGACAGCGCCCGCACCATGGCGGCGGCCGGCGAGTTCTCCGGCGGCGGCGTCTCCTCCCAGGAGCCGAGGACGCTCCTCCCACCGGCCGCGGTACCGGCGCCGGCCGGCCCGGGCGAAGCGTCGAAGAGGGCCAGCAGGGCCTCGACCTGGGGCCGGTAGACCTTCTGCGTGATCGGCGCGTTGGCCGCCACCGTGCTGACACAGCGCCACCGGGGGTCGCCGCGCAGCACCAGCGGAACCAGGTAGTGGTAGGACGGCTCGAAGCCGTGGACGATCGCCGGCTCCTCCCCGCCGAGCCACTCCCGCAGGAAGCGCAGTCCCGCCACCTGGAAGACCAGCGGCTTGAAGAACGCCAGGTCCCGGCCCTCGGAGTCCGGCGGCGGATACAGCCGGTCCGGCAGCAGGTCCAGCTGGGCGTCGGACAGGAAGTACACGTCCACGCCGTCGAGCCGCAGCAGATGGACCCGCGTCGTCAGCGGCAGCACCGCTTCGGCGGGCCGGCCGGGCCAGGTCTTGGGATCGAGCACCAGCGGCACCGTGTGGTCGATCCCGAAGTCCAGTTCCTCGATCGCGTACGACGCGCGCAGCCGGTCGAGGTGTCCGTGCGCGGGTGTCACGATCGAGACGCGGTGCCCGAGGGAGGCGTACTCCCGGGACAGGTTCCACACCAGTGGCGACAGGCCCCCGCGCATCAGCCGGGAGTCGAAGCCGCCGCATTCGTAGGCGAAGTTGACGATGTGCATGGGTGTGCTCCCTCAGCGTGCGGGGTGGGGTGCGGGCTCGACGTGCTGGACGAACCCGTCCTCCAGGACGATCGCGGAGTCGATGTCGGCACCGTCCGGCACGACGGCGCCGGGCAGCACGACACTGCGCCGCACCCGGGCGTCCGTGCCGATCCGTACGCCGGGGAAGAGCACGCTGTCCTCGATGTCGCCCCGGCTGACCAGGTCGACGGGGACAACGGAGCGGCGGACGCCCGGCGACTCGGCGACCCGGCGCCGTTGCAGGTGCGGGGAGATGGTCCAGGGCAGCGCGCGGACCGGCAGGGTGGCGTCGGGGCGGGTCATCGCGAGATGCGCGCGGTGGTACCGCTCCACCGTGCCGATGTCCTCCCAGTGCCCCTCGACGCGGTGCCCCCGGATCCGTTCCCCGGTCGCGAGCATCGCCGGGATCACGTCCCGACTGATGTCGTGCTGCCAGTCAGTGCCCTCCAGCTCCTCCAGGTACCGTCGCAGCACCTTGGCGTCGAACACGCAGAACGCGGCGAACACCAGGTCGGACGTGGGGTGTTCGGGCTTCTCCACGAAGGTGGTCAGGGCGCCGTCACGGTCGAACGCGACCATGCCGAAGAGAGGGACCCAGCGCGGATCGATCCGCTGGTAGGCGACCGTGAGCGCCGCCCGCGAGGCCATGTGCCCGCGGATCAGCGGGCCGTAGTCGAAGCGGTAGGCGTGGTCGGCGTGGAGCACCATCACGTGCTCGGTCCGGGGGCCGAAGATGTGCTCCCCCTTGCGGATGAGAGCGTCGGCCGTCCCCTTCTCCAGGGGCCAGGTGCGCTCGGGAAGCCGCGCGGGCAGCTTCTCACCCGCGGCGCGGTACGCCTCGTCGTACGGGCCGAAGTGGATCCGGAAGTCGCGCGACGCGCCGTTCCAGGCGGAGTGCAGGTCGTCCATCAGGAGGCGCTCCTCGTACTGCGAGAGCAGGAGCACCTCCCCGAGGCCGGAGTCGCGCGCGTTCGCCAGGCTGAAGTCGATGAGCCTGCAGGCGCCGCCGTAGGGCACGAGGGGCTTCAGGCGCCCGGTGCCGAGCCGGCCCATGCGCTCGCCCCGGCCGCCGGCGAGCACGACGGTACGGACGGAGTCGACCTCAGCCACGACGCGCCTCGTCCCAGGCGATCCGGCCGTTCGAAAGAGTCAGGAGCAGCTGGGCGGCGGTGCCCGCCGGTGGAGCGGTGCCGACGAACTCCCCGGCCGCCCGGCGGGTCCACTCGGTGATCTCCGCCTCGGCGCGGCCCCCGGCGTCCCGGGGGCCGGGGACGACCAGTTGGACGCGCTCCGCGTGGGCGAGCCGGTAGCGCAGGTCCGCGCCGTGGGGCGCGCACCGGTCGCCGAGGCGGGCCACCCGCTCCGGGGGTATCGCGTCCGGCCACCGTCCTGCCACCTCCTCGCACACGGCGAAGTCGGCGCGCGCCCAGGCGGCGTCGAAGAACCGGAGGGCCAGTGCCCCCGTCACGGGACCCAGGCGTTCGGCGGCGGCCAGGTCACCGGTCTCCACGGCCGCGTCGAGCACCTCCTGGGGGCGCTCCTCCCAGGTACGGGGCGGCAGGGCGTCGAACCAGCCGTGCCGCAGAGCGGTGTCGGTCGCCGGCTCGGGGGCGACCCCGAGCCAGAGGTCCCGGAAGACCTCCAGATGGAGATCGGCGCAGTGGTCCCAGGTGAAGCCGCGTGCCACCCGCCGGGCGCGGGCCGACAGGAGCCGGTACTCGTCGGGCCGGTCGAGGAAGAGGCGCACGGCCTGCTGGAAGCGGTCGGCGAGGCCGTCGACGAGGAGCGCGTCGTCCTCGGCGAAGGACCGGTTGACCGAGAAACCGGTCCGGGTCGTGCCCTCGTCGGCGTGCCGGAAGTGGGCCATGCCCCACTGGGCGGTGGCCACCGGCACCGCCCCGCACGCCATGGCCTCGCCCTGGGCGATGAGGAAGGTGTCCATCTCGAACTTGGAGGGGAACACGCAGAAGTCGGCGGAGGCGGCGTAGGCGAAGACCCGACCCTCGTCGACCCGTTCCCACTCCAGGTGCACCCGCCTCTTGTGACGTTCGGCGACCTCGTGGAAGTACGGGTCGTCGATGCCGGTGCCGGTGATGCAGCGCAGGACGAAGTTGGCCGCGAGGCCGTCGGAGAGGACCCGGTCGATCGCCCGGACCAGTTCGACCTGTCCCTTGTGGTGGACCGCGTAGCGGGCGTTGTGGAAGAACGTCGGAAGGGACGGGTCCAGACCGAGTCCGGAGAGGACGGCGACCCGGTCCACCGTGTCCGGATCCGGGGTGAGCCAACCGTCCGAGATCGCGCAGCCGCCGACGAACTGCTTGTGCGCGTTGCGGCGGACCGTTCGGGAGACCGGCAGCGCTGCGAACAGGTTCTCGAACGGGGTGTCGCGGAAACTGTTGTAGAAGTCCCGCTGACCGGGGCAGAGGAAGTCGATGGCGTCGGAGTGGTCGGCGACCAGACCGTAGACGGTGAGGTGGTCGGGCGGATACTCGTAGTGGAGATGGGTGCGTGTCTGGTACTGGCGCTGGGCCTCGCGCTCGCCGGCCGGCAGCGGCGGCTCCTCGTCCGGCAGCGGCGGTGCGCCGAGGAGGTCGAGGAGCCTGCGGACCTCCGGTCCGTACACCTTCTTGGTGATCGGCATGTTGCTCTGCACGGTGGTGACCACGCTCTTCAGCGGGTCGTCGCTCAGCGCCGGCGGCAGGAGGTAGTGGTAGTACGGCTCGTGGGCGTGGACGATCGCCCGTTCGTCGCCGAACCAGCCGCGCAGGAAACGCACGCTGTCGACCTGGAACACCAGCGGCTTGAAGAAGGTGAGGTCCTTGCCCTTCGCCGAGTACGGCGGGTAGAACGTCTCGGGCAGGCGGTCCAGGTAGTCGTTCGAAAGGAAGTAGAGGTCGACGCCCTCCTTGCGGATCCGGTGAGCCGTGGTACGGAGCTCCACGGACACCTCGGTGGGGAAGCCGCGCCAGACGTCGGGGTCGAGGACGAGGGGCAGGGTGTAGCGGTCCTCGTACGGCAGGTCCTCGACCGTGTGGCGGCGGCGCAGGTCGTCGAGACGCCCGTGGGCGGGGGTCACGACGGACACCCGGTGGCCCTTGCGGGCGAAGGCGCGGGAGAGGTTCCAGAGATACACCGAGGTGCCGCCCTGGAGGAAGGTGTGGTCGAACCCGCAGCATTCGAAGTACGTCTCGATGACGTGCAGCGGTTCGTCGGTCACGTCACTCACGTCAGGTCCTCGTGGTCAGGGTGAGGGGGAGCGGGGAGGGAAGACCGAGCGCCATGGCGTGACGCAGGTCGATCGCGGCGTGGTACGGCCGGGCGTGCGCGAAGTTGTAGTCGAGCTCGTGGAGCAGGCGGCGGAGGTAGAGCAACCGGCGCAACGGCTCGTCGGGGAGCCCCCGTTCAGGCCCGGCAAAGGTTCCGCCGGTCCCGCCGGTCCCGCCGGTCCCGCCGGTCCCGTCGGTCCCGCCGGTCCCGTCGGTCCCGTCGGACCGGTTCGACCCGCCGGACCCTTCCGACCCGTCGCGCGTGAGCAGCAGACCGGCGACCTGCCGGCGCCACCTGTCCGCGGCCTCGAACACGAGCAGGAGCACGGACCGCTCCCGTGGCGGCATGTCGGCGCCGCCGTCGAGGGAGGCGAGCATCGTCTCCGTCGAGTCGGCCCCCAGGAGCCGGGCGCTCTCGTACGCGGCCTCGTCGGCACTGAAGTACTCCAGTGCACGTCCCAGCGCCACCAGGTCCTCCAGCGGCGACTGTTCGGCCCAGCCCGGTTGGTCGGGACCCGTGCCGGGGGTGGAGATGTCGATGAGCCGTGGCGGGTCCCACAGCAGGTGCGACAGATGGAGGTCTCCGTGGCAGGGCCCCGCGGGGTGTGTGCCGGTGGCGTCGAACGCCGCCCGCAGCAGCTCGATCTCCGAGGTGAGCGAGCAGAAGGCCTTCTCCAGCGCCGCCGGGGGGAGTTCCACGCCCTCCCGGGCCCGCTCGGCGAGCGCGTGGCACCGTTCCTCGGCGGCCCGCAGGACGCGCTCGATGGGGTAGTCCGGCGGGGGAGTCCCCCGGCCCAGCCGAGTTCGCAGCTCCTCGTGGAACCCGCCGAGGAACGAGCGGGCCGTGCGCAGCGGGTCGGCCAGCGGAGCGAGGTGCTCCCGGACCAGGCCGTCCAGGCCCCCGGACCCGCCCGTGTCGTCGGCACCGCCGGGCTCCCGGGACCCCGTCGCGTCACCCGTCAACCGGGGCCAGAGCGCGCGCAGGTTGGCGCGCAGCGGGGTGTCGATCCCGCTGCCCGGTGTGTACGTGTACACCACCCCGAGCGCCAGCCGGTCGGCTCCGCCCGGGGGCACGTAGCCGTAGTCGCCGAACCACCGGGGCGTGTGACCGCTGCCGTTCATCAGACGCAGCAGTTCGGGTTCCCGTACCTCGGCACCGAGGGTGCGGTAGGCCTTGTGGAGGTGGGGACGGCCGTCGATGTCGAGGAGCGAGAGCGAGTTCGAGGACCAGCCCTGCGCGAAGGGGAGGAGGGAGACCGCGCGGGCCGTGGCTCCGCCGCCGCGGAACTCGACGTGACCGCCGCGGGCGGTGGGGATCCGGCCCCCGGCCGCCATCAGCCGCACACAGGCCAGGTCGAAGGCCTCGGAGCCCTGGGCATCGGCCAGGCGGCCCGTCATGTCCGTGTGGGCGGGGACGAAGAGGAGCCTGCCGTGTGCCGGGCCGCCCACGACGGACACGAGGAACAGCGTGGTGTCGGAGCCGAGGGGAGCCTCGTCGATCGGCGTGTAGCGGTCGGCCCGGCGGACGTCCTCCGGCAGCCAGGCCGCGCCGCGCAGCAGTTCATGGAGCTGGGTGTCGCTGGTCACGCGGTTCGTCAACTCCCGGTCATCTCGTATCTGGAAAGTCCGCGCTGCCAGAGCGACAGCGCGGCGAGCAGGGAAAGACCCGTTACGACCGGAAGCCACCTGATCAGTTCGGTGGAGCCGTGGAGCAGGTAGACGGCCGGTGCGTACGAGGTGAAGGCGAAGGGCAGTACCCAGGTGAGGAGCATCCGCAGCGACGGGTGGTAGAGGTCGAGCGGATAACCGGCGAACTCGGACACCTGGGTGACCGTCTGCATCGCGGGCATGCTGGTCACCGTCCAGAACGACAGGGACGCGAAGAAGAGCTTCACGGCGGCGTGGATGAGCGCCCCGCAGACGATCAGCGGGAGCACGAGGGCCCATTGCAGGGCGCTGGGTTCGAGACCCAGCTCGGCTCCCGTCCAGAGCACCAGGACGGC
The DNA here is from genome assembly GCF_044756005.1 of Streptomyces sp. NPDC092045. Classification (NCBI taxonomy): domain Bacteria; kingdom Bacillati; phylum Actinomycetota; class Actinomycetes; order Kitasatosporales; family Streptomycetaceae; genus Streptomyces; species Streptomyces sp. NPDC092045. Next base: position 1,559,653 of record NZ_JBIVSC010000001.1, read on the forward strand.
TCCGACGGCCAGTTCGCCGAATCCGTCCGGGTGGAAGAAGCGTTCCGACAGGAGCGAGAAGAGCGGGTTCACCGGACGGACCAGGTAGCGGTAGAACTCGCCCCGCTGGATCAGCTTGCGGCCCAGTTCCCACAGCTGGTCGGTGAAGAGGTGGTCGAGCCCGCGCGGCAGCAGGGAGCAGCCGAGGAGGAAGAGCACCTGGTGGTAGGACCAGCCGGCGATGGCGGGGACGTGGGTGAAGACCACGCCCACCGCGAGGGTCTGGAGCCCGACGCGGACGAGGAAGGCCCCGGAGCCGAGGAGGAAGTCGAGACGGTACGCGGTGAGCCGGTGCAGGCCCACCCCGCCGAGGAAGAGCGCCAGGCGTAGATGGCCGCCGAGGGTCCGGTTCATCCGCCCAGCACCTCCAGCCGGCCTGTCGCGCGGCGCCACAGGACGGCGCACAGCAGGACGAGTCCCACGGTCCAGCCGAGCTGGTGGCCGAGGACGGCGCAGGCGCCGCCGGCTCCCTCGTACCGGCCGAGGAGCAGGGTGAGAGGCCCGTCCGCCATGGCGCGGAACGGCAGGACCATGGCCAGGGTGTGCAGGGGGACGGGCAGCAGGGACAGGGGGACCATCTGTCCCGCGAAGAACGCGACGGTCCCCTGTTTGACCATGCGGACGCCCCAGGTGTTCGTGGTGACGAACCCGGCCATGCCGGTCAGCAGGTTCACGCAGAATGCGATGACCGCCGAGAACGCGGCGGACAGCGCGAAGAGCGCCGCGTCCACCGGGGTCGGCACGGTCAGCGGGACGAGGACGGAGAAGAGCACGAGCAGCGGGACGCCCACGAGGAGCGCGTTGGCGGCGATCACGGGCAGGCAGGCGGCGAAGCGGACCAGCGGATAGCTCACGGGACGCACGAGCATCACCGCGATGTCGCCGCGGTAGACCTCGGCCGCCACCTCGTCGTCGACCCGGTTGGCATGCACCACGGCCAGGACCTGGGCCACCACCAGGTAGGTGGTGATGCTCGCCGGGGTGAAACCGCCTGGTCCGGGGCCCGGAGAGCCGGCGTAGACCGCCCGCCACAGGAAGACGGTGACGGCGGCGCCCGCCGCGGCGGTGACACCGGTGATCAGGAAGGTGGAACGGTACTGCAGCAGGGACTGCAGTCCGCTGGTGGCGAAGGGCACGTAGGTGCCGGCGCGCAGCGGGGCCCTCACACGGCACCGCCGTCCCGCGCGGAGGGGACGCCGCTCCGGTAGGTCTGGCGGAGCACCGTCTCCAGGTCCGGTTCGGGGGCGTAGCAGTCGGCGAGCTCGAAGTGCTCCAGGAGAAAACCGAGTACGTGCCGGGAGGTGAAGGCGTCCGCAGGGTAGTCGACCCGAATCCGGCCCTCGTTCGTGAGGCCCGCCGTGGCGCCCGGAAGCCCCGTCTCGATCCGGAGCACGGTGTCGTGCGCTCCCGGACCACCGCGGTGATCGAAGACCACCGACCGCCGGTCGGCGCGGCGCAGCAGATCGTGGAGTGCGCCCGCGTGCACGACCCTGCCGCCGTCGACGACGAGCGCGTCGTCGCAGATGGCCGAGATGTCGGAGAGGTCGTGGCTGGTGAGCAGCACGGTCGTGCCCAGCTCGGCGTTGGCGCGGTTGACGAGGGCGCGGACGGCTTCCTTGAGGACCATGTCCAGGCCGATCGTCGGCTCGTCCCAGAAGACGACCTTCGGGTCGTGCAGCAGGCTCGCCGCGATCTCGGCGCGCATCCGCTGCCCCAGGCTCAGCTGTCGTACCGGTGTGGTCCCCAGGGCGTCGATGTCGAGGAGCTCGCGATAGAGGGCCAGGTTCCGCTCGTACACCGTGTCCGGTATCCCGTAGATCCTGCGCAGGATCTGGAAGGAGTCCGGCACGGAGAGGTCCCACCACAGCTGGCTGCGCTGCCCGAAGACCACGCCGATCGAGCGGGCGTTCTCCCGGCGCTGCCGGTAGGGCTCGACGCCGTTGACCAGGCACCGGCCGGAGCTGGGGGTCATGATGCCGGTGAGCATCTTGATCGTGGTCGACTTCCCGGCCCCGTTGGCGCCGATGTAGGCGGTCTTGGAGCCGGCGCGGAGCCGGAAGGAGATGCCGTCGACGGCGCGCACGGTCCGGTACTCGCGGGTGAGGAGCGTGGAGAGGCTCCCGAGGAGGCCGGGCCGCCGCTCGGCTGTGCGGAAGTCCTTGGTGAGCCCTTCGGCGACGATCACGCGGCCACCACGCGTTCGACGGCCTGCCCGAGGATCCGTACACCTTCGTCGAGGAGCGCCTCGTCCAGGGTGAAGGGGGGCGCGAGCCGGATGACGTGGCCGCCGACCGAGGTTCGGAGCCCCAGGTCGAGGGCGGTGGTGTACACGGCGCGGGCGGTCTCCGGGGCGGGGGCCCGGGTGGCGCGGTCACGGACGAATTCGAGGCCGTGCAGCAGACCGACGCCCCGCACCTCTCCGAGCACCTCGAAGCGGGCGTGCAGGGCGGCGAGTTGCTCACCCAGCCGGTCACCGAGCACCCGGACCCGCTCGATGAGCCGGTCGCGCTCCACGACCTCCAGCGTCGCCCGTGCGGCGGCGATGCCCAGCGGGTTTCCGGCGTACGTGGACGCGTAGGCGCCGGCCGGTGAGGCCGCGGGGGAGTGCAGAAGGCCGCGCCGGCCCGCGAGGACGGCGAAGGGGAAGCCGTTCGCCATCCCCTTCGACATCGTCACGAGGTCCGGTTCCACGCCCACGAGTTCGGAGGCCAGGAAGGCGCCGGTACGGCCGCCGCCCGTCGCCACCTCGTCGGCGACGAGGAGGACGCCGTTGTCACGGCAGGCCGCCGAGACGCGCTCCCAGTAGCCGGGCGGCGGCACGATGACCCCCGCGGCGCCGAGCACCGGCTCGAAGAAGAGGGCGGAGACGTTCGGCTTGGAGGCGATGTGCCGGTTGACGAGTGAGGCGCACCGGACGTCACAGCTGGGGTACTCGAGTTCCAGCGGGCAGCGGTAGCAGTACGGCGCGTAGCCGAGGACGCTGTTGCCCGCGAAGGCCTGGTGGCCGACGTCCCAGTGGACCAGCATGCGCGCGCCCATGGTCTTGCCGTGGAAACCGTGCCGCAGTGCGCCGACGCGGTTGCGGCCCGGCTCCGCCGTGGACTGGACGACCCGGAGTGCGGCCTCCACCACCTCCGCGCCGGTGGAGAACAGGGCATACGTGTCCAGGTGCTCGGGAAGGAGGCGCGCCAGCAGTTCGAAGAACGCGGCCCGCTCGGGCGTGGGGGTGTCGTGCACGTTCCACAGCCGCTCGGCCTGGCGGGTCAGTGCCGCGACGACCTCCGGGTGACTGTGCCCCAGGGACTGGGTGAGCGTGCCGGCGGCGAAGTCCAGATACTGGTCGCCGTCGAGATCCGTCAGGACGGCTCCTCGACCCTCGGTGAAGACGCGCCGGGCGAGCGCGGCCTCCTCGGACGCGCCGGGCGCCAGATGCCGTGCCTCTCTGACCAGCAGTTCTCGCTGGTGATCTGCCACCTGTTGCCCCCATGGTCTGGACGAACTGAAGTGCGCTGGAAGCCAGTTGATCGTTCCGAAGTGCGAGTGAAGCACCCTCGCGTGACGGCTAGCAAGAGATTTCAGAAACTTTCAGACATGACTTGCAGGGCGTGGCACGGCTCTGCTTGAGTCGCTGATGCGACCGCCGACAACTGCCTCGAGAGCGAGGAGGGACCGTGCCCAGACACCGTCAGGCCGCATCCGACCGAAGGCAGCCGATGTGAAAGCCCTGGTCCTGGCCGGTGGAACCGGCAGTCGACTGCGCCCCTTCACCCACTCCGGGACCAAACAACTCCTGCCGATCGCCAACAAGCCGGTGCTCTTCTACGGCCTGGAGGCCGTCGCGGCGGCCGGCATCAGCGAAGTGGGCCTCGTCGTGGGCGACTACGCGGGCGACATCCGACGGGCCGTGGGAGCCGAGGGATCCGCTTTCGGACTCGACATCACCTACATCGCCCAGAGCCGCCCGCTGGGCCTCGCCCACGCGGTGTCCATCGCCCGAGACTTCCTCGGCGACGACGACTTCCTCGTCTACCTGGGTGACAACTACCTCCAGGACGGCATCGGGGACTTCGTCGCCCGCGCGACGCTGCACCCCGCCGCGGCCCGGCTGCTCGTCACCTCCGTCGCCGACCCCAGCGCCTTCGGCGTGGCGGAGGTCGAGACGACCGGCCGCGTGACACGGGTGGAGGAGAAGCCCGCGCACCCGCGCAGTGACCTCGCCCTCATCGGCGTCTACGCCTTCAGCCCCGCGCTGCACGACGCGGTGCGAGCGATCCGCCCCTCCGCGAGGGGCGAACTCGAGATCACCCATGCGATCCAGTGGCTCATCGACGACGGGCGGGACGTGCGCGCCGAAGCGACCCCCTCCGTGTGGCGCGACACCGGCAGCGTGGACGACATGCTGGAGGTGAACCGCCACGTCCTGGACGGCCTGAGCGGGCGACTCGAAGGAAAGGTGGACCCCGACAGCGCCGTCGTGGGACGAGTCGTCCTCGGGGAGGGCGCCGTGGTCAGGGGATCGCGGATCACCGGCCCCGTCGTCATCGGTCCCGGCAGCGTCATCAGCAACGCCGTCATCGGCCCCTACACCTCGATCGGTGCCAACTGCCGCGTCCACGACAGCTCGATCGAGACCTCGGTCCTTCTCGACGGGGCCGCCGTCGACGGCGCCGGCCGCATCGAACGCTCCTTCATCGGCCGCGACGCCGTCGTGGCGGCCCCCCGGTTCCCGCACGCCCATCGCCTCGTACTCGGCGACCACAGCAAGGTGCAGATCCACCCATGACCCGACGCTTACTCGTCACCGGCGGCGCAGGATTCATCGGTTCGGCCCACGTCCTGCGCCTCCTCGGCCCCACCGGGCCGCCGGAGGTCTCCGTGACCGTCCTCGACGAGCTGACCTACGCGGCGGACCCCGCCCACCTGGACCCGGTGCGCGACGACCGGCGCTTCCGGTTCGTGCACGGCAGCGTCACCGACGCGGAGCTCGTCGACGCCCTCGTCCCCGGCCACGACGAGATCGTGCACTTCGCGGCCGAGTCCCACGTCGACCGGTCGATCGAGGACGGCTCCCTCTTCGTCCGCACCAACGTCCTCGGGACGCAGACCCTCTTGGACGCGGCCGTCCGCCACGGCGTGCGGACTTACGTCCAGATCTCCACCGACGAGGTGTACGGCTCGATCGCCGAAGGCGCGGCGGCGGAGGACGCACCGCTCCTGCCCACCTCGCCCTACTCGGCCTCCAAGGCCGCCGCCGACCTCATGGCACTCGCCTACCACGCCACCCACGGCCTGGACGTCCGCGTCACCCGCTGCTCCAACAACTTCGGACCGCGCCAGCACCCCGAGAAGCTGATCCCGCGCTTCGTGACCGCACTGCTGGCGGGTGGGGACGTGCCCCTGTACGGCGACGGCTCCCAGATCCGGGACTGGCTCCACGTGGAGGACCACGTCACCGCCGTCGAGCTGGTCAGGACCGGCGGCCGCCCCGGCCGGGTCTACAACATCGGCGGCGGGACCTCCCTCACCAACCTGGACCTGACCCGCCGCCTCCTCGCGCTCTGCGGCGCCGGGCCCGGCCGGATCGCCAGGGTGACGGACCGCAAGGGCCACGACCAGCGGTACGCGGTGGACGACACCCGCATCCGCCGGGAACTGGGCTACGTACCGCGCGCCGACTTCGCCACGGCCCTCGCCGACACGGTCCGCTGGTACGCGGACCGGCACCCGCGGACGCCCGACGGCAGCCTCGTCGCGGGGACTCCCTCCCCCTGAGCCCGGACTGCGGCCCCTCGCGCCGCACCCGCGTTCTCGCATCCCCGGCCGTACCCGGCCGCCCCCTTCCGCACCCGCCCCTCCACGCTCCCGAGGAGCAGCACACCCGTGACCGGACCTCTCCGGCGCTCCGCCATGACCCTGGCGACCGCCCTCCTGGCGACGGCCCTCACCGGCACGCCGTCCACGGCGACCACGACCCCCTCGACGGCCGCGCCGCCCCCGTCGGACCGGGCGCTCGCCGCACAGCCCGCCCGGCACGACCTGACCCGCGAGCAGTTCTACTTCGTGCTGCCCGACCGGTTCGCCAACGGCGACACCTCCAACGACCGGGGCGGCCTCACCGGCAGCCGCCTGGAGACCGGCTTCGACCCCACCGACAGGAAGTTCTTCCAGGGCGGCGACCTCAAGGGGCTCACCGAGCGGCTCGACTACATCAAGGGCCTCGGCACCACCGCCCTCTGGATGGCCCCCGTCTTCACCAACGTCCCCGTCCAGGACAGGGGGGACGCGAAGGACGTCACGGCCGGCTACCACGGCTACTGGATCACCGACTTCACCAGGGTCGACCCGCACTTCGGCACCAACGAGGACCTGCGGGCACTGGTCGACACGGCCCACGCCAAGGGCATGAAGGTCTTCTTCGACGTCATCACCAACCACACCGCCGACACCGTCGACTACGCCGAGAAGGAGTACGGGTACCGCCCGAAGGGCGCTTTCCCCTACCTCGACAGCACCGGTCGCCCCTTCGACGACACCACGGAGGCCCCCCGGACCGACGCCGACTCCTTCCCGTACACCCCCGTCGTCACGGCCCCGACCAAGGTGCCTGGCTGGCTCAACGACCCCACCATGTACCACAACCGGGGCGACTCCATCTTCGTCGGCGAGAGCGGCCTCAACGGCGACTTCTTCGGCCACGACGACCTGTGGACGGAGCGTCCCGAGGTCGTCGAGGGCATGAAGAGGATCTACGAGAAGTGGGTCGAGGACCTCGACATCGACGGCTTCCGCGTCGACACCGCGAAGAACGTCGACATGGAGTTCTGGACCCAGTGGGCCACCGCCCTCGACGCCTACGCCCAGGAGCGGGGACGCGAGGACTTCTTCATGTTCGCCGAGGCCTTCTCCGCCGACGCGACGATCACCGCCCCGTACGTCACCCGGGGCCGGCTCGACTCCACCCTCGACTTCCCCCTCCAGTCCGCCCTGCGCAACTACGTCTCGCGCGGCGGACCCGCCGGAGACCTCGCACACGTCCTCGCCCAGGACCACCGCTACACCACCGACAAGGCCAACGCGTACGAGCAGGTCACCTTCCTCGGCAGCCACGACATGGGCAGGATCGGCACCTTCCTCAGCCAGGACAACCCGGGCGCCACCGACGCCGAACTGCTCCGCCGCGACCGGCTCGCCCACGAACTCCTCCTCCTCTCCCGCGGCAACCCGGTCGTCTACGCCGGCGACGAGCAGGGCTTCACCGGCGCCGGCGGCGATGCCGACGCCCGGCAGACCCTCTTCGCCTCGCGGGTCCCCGAGTACCTCGACGACGACCTCATCGGCACCGACCGCACCCACGCGACCGACGCCTTCGAGCCGGGCCACCCCCTCCACCGGGCGATCTCCCGGCTCTCCCGTCTCACCAAGCACCACCCCGCGCTGCGCGACGGCGTCCAGATCGAGCGCCACGTGGCCGGGGGCCAGGGCGTCTACGCCTTCTCTCGCGTCGACCCCCGCAACCGCGCCGAGTACCTCGTCGCCGTCAACAACGCCGAGGAACCCAGGACCGCCGAAGTCCCCACCGGAGCCGCCCACCAGGACCTCCTCCCCCTGTACGGCACCCACCGGCCCCTGCGCAGCGGACCCACCGGCACCGTGACCGTCACCGTGCCCGCCCTGTCGGCCGTCGTCCTCAAGGCCCGCACCCCGCTGCCCCGCGACGCCACCGCACCGTCCCTCACCCTCTCCGTCCCCCCGGCCGGAGCACGCGGCACCGTGGAGATCGGCGCGACCGTCTCCGGAGACCCCCTCACCCGTGTGGTCTTCGCCGCCCAGGTCGGCGACGGACCCTGGCAGGTCCTCGGCTCCGCCGACCACGCCCCGTACAAGATCACTCAGAACCTGCCGGGCGACGTCACCGCGGGCACCCCGCTGCGCTACAAGGCCGTCGCCGTGGACGGCTCGTGGCGCACCGCCGCCGCCCTCGGCACCACCACGAGCGGCGAGAACCCGCCCCCGGCAAGGCCGAAGGCCGAACGCCGGTACGTCGTCGTGCACCACCGGCGCCCCGACGGCGACCACGACGGCCTGCGGCTGCGCACCACGTCCGGCACCGCCGAGTTCGCCGGCCGCGACGCGTACGGCGCCTTCGCCTGGGTGACCCCGCCCGAGGGAACGGCGAGCCTCTCCTTCACCGTGGAGAAGGACGGCGTCCCCGACGGCCCCGAACGCGTCCTCGACGTCACCGCCGCCGGTGAGGTCTGGACCCGACAGGGCTCCGCCCTGGTCGACGCCACCCGCCCCGCCGTCCAGACCCCCCATGATCCGGCCAAGGCCGTCATCCACTACCACCGGCCCGACGGCGACTACGGCGGGTGGGGGCTCCACGCCTGGACCGGAGCCGCCCACCCGCCCGAATGGAACGACCCGATCCGGCCCGTGCGCCGTGACGCCTTCGGCCTCGTCTTCGAGGTCCCCCTCAGCGAGAGAGCCCGCTCCCTGAGCTACATCCTCCACAAGAAGGAGGAGAAGGACGTCGCCACCGACGAGGCCCTCGACTTCCGCCTCCACGGCCGGGAGGTCTGGCGCATCGCCGGAGACCCCGCCTACCTGTCACCCTCCCTCGGCGGCGCCTTCCCGCTCGACCTGAGCCGCAGCGACGCCATCTGGCTCGACGACACCACCGTCGTCTGGCGCGGTACCGGCACCGGGGTCGCCAGTCAGCAACTCGTCTACGCCCCCGGGGGCATCGCGCTCACCGACGGGGCCCTCTCCCACGAGGGCCGGTGGCTGCGTCTCACCCCCACCACCCTCTCCGCCGAACGGCGAGCACGCCATCCCCGGTACGAGGACTGGTCGGCCTTCGCCCTCGACCCCCGCGACCTCGACCGAGCCGCCGAGGCACGACAAGGACAGCTCATCGCCACCCAGCGTGCGGCCGACGGCGCACTCCTGGGCGCGACCGGCGTCCAGCGGCCCGCCCACTGAACCGCCCATCTGGAAGGGACCCAGACGTGCACGAGCCACACACCCCTACGCAGACAGCACATCGAACCCCTGCACGCCGCACCGCACGCCCCGGAGCGCGCCTCGCCATCGCCACCGCGGTCGCGCTGATGGCGACGGCCGTCGCCGCCCACGCCCCGGCGGCGGCCGGCCACCGGACCCCGCCGCCGCCTTCGGACCGTGCACTCGCCGCACAGCCCGCCCGGCACGACCTCACGCGCGAGCAGTTCTACTTCGTGCTGCCCGACCGGTTCGCCAACGGCGACACCTCCAACGACCGGGGCGGCCTCACCGGCAGCCGCCTGGAGACCGGCTTCGACCCCACCGACAAGGGCTTCTACCAGGGCGGCGACCTCAAGGGCCTGACCCAGCGGCTCGACTACATCAAGGGCCTCGGCACCACCGCCATCTGGATGGCGCCGATCTTCAGGAACAAGCCCGTCCAGGGCGTCGGCAAGGACGCCTCCGCCGGCTACCACGGCTACTGGATCACCGACTTCACCCGGGTCGACCCCCACTTCGGCACCAACGCCGACCTGAAGAAGCTGATCGCCGCCGCCCACGCCAAGGGCATGAAGGTCTTCTTCGACGTCATCACCAACCACACCGCCGACGTCATCCGCTCCGGCGAGAACCGGTACGCCTACCGGAGCAAGGGCGCCTACCCCTACCTGGACAGCACCGGGCGTCCCTTCGACGACACGGCCACCGCCGCCCCGGTGGACGCCGACAGCCTCCCGTACACACCCGTCGTCCCTCCGGCGGAGCGGAACGCCAAGAAGCCGGCCTGGCTCAACGACCCCACGATGTACCACCACCGGGGCGACTCGACCTTCGTCGGCGAGAGCGGCCTCTACGGCGACCACACCGGCCTCGACGACCTGTGGACCGAACGCCCCGAGGTCGTGCGCGGGCTCGCCGACATCTACCAGCGCTGGGTCGAGGATTTCGGCATCGACGGCTTCCGCGTCGACACCGTCAAGAACGTCGACATGGAGTTCTGGACACAGTGGGCCACCGCCCTGGACGCCTACGCCGCCCGTCAGGGACAGGAGGACTTCTTCATCTTCGGCGAGGTCCTCTCCTCCGATCCCGCCGTGACCGCCCCCTACGTCACCCGGGGCCGGCTCGACTCCACCCTCGACTTCCCCCTCCAGCAGGCCGTCCGCGACGTCGCGTCGATCGGACGCCCGGCCTCCTCCCTCGCGGACGTCTTCGCCCGGGACTACCGGTACACCACCGACAAGGCCAACGCCTACGAGCAGGTCACCTTCCTCGGCAACCACGACATGGGCCGCATCGGTGGATTCCTGCGCAAGGACAACCCCGGCGCCGATGACCGGGAACTCCTCGCACGGGCCCGCCTCGCCAACGAGATCCTCTTCCTCTCCCGCGGCAACCCGGTCGTCTACGCCGGCGACGAGCAGGGCTTCACCGGCGCCGGCGGCGACAAGGACGCCCGCCAGACCCTCTTCGCCTCGCGGGTCCCCGAGTACCTCGACGACGACCAGCTCGGCACCGACCGCACCCACGCCACCGACGCGTACGACCCCACCCACCCGCTCTACCGCTCCATCGCCGCCCTCTCCCGTCTGACCAAGCAGCACCCCGCCCTGCGCGACGGCGTGCAGATCGAGCGGTACGCGGACGCGGGTGGCGCGGGAGTCCACGCCACCTCCAGGATCGACCCGAAGCGACGGACCGAGTACCTGGTCGCGGTCAACAACGCCACCGCCCCACGGACCGTCACCTTCCGCACCGGGACGTCCCGCACCTCCTTCACCCCGCTGCACGGACACACCACGACGGTCCGCAGCGACGCCGACCGCGAGGTCACGCTCACCGTCCCGGCCCTGTCCTCGGTCGTCCTCAGGGCCGGCCGCCCCCTGGACACCTCCCGCTCCGCACCGGCCGTGACCCTCAAGGCCCCGGCCGCCGGAGCCACCGGCACCGTCGAACTCACCGCCGACGTCCGGGGCGGAGAACTGAGCCGCGTCGTCTTCGCCGCCCAGGTCGGCGACGGACCCTGGCAGGTCCTCGGCTCAGCCGACCACGCCCCGTACAAGGTCACCCAGAACCTGCCCGGCGCCACCCCCCGGGGCACCCCGCTGCGCTACAAGGCGGTCGTCGTCGACGACCGCGGACGCATCGCGAGCAGCCGGGCCGCCTCCGCCGCGGGCGAACCCGCCGCGCCCACCCGCCCCAGCGCCTTCGAACGCGACTACGCCGTCGTCCACTACCGGCGCCCCGACGGCGACTACACCGGCTGGAAGCTCGCGACCGGCGGCACCACCGCGGAGTTCACCGGCCGGGACGCCTTCGGCGCGTTCGCCTGGGTCAAGGTCACCGCCGCCACCGGCAGCGTCTCCTACACCGTCGAGAAGGACGGCACGACGGACGGGCCCCCGCGCACCGTGGAGCTGCGGCGCACCGGAGAGGTCTGGATCGAGGCGGGGGCCACCGGGCAGTCCGAGACCGTTCCGGCCGGGGTCTACCCGCCGCAGGACGAGCGGAAGGCCGTCGTCCACTACTACCGTCCGGACGACGACTACACGGGCTGGGGGCTGCACACCTGGACCGGCGCCGCCGCTCCCACCGACTGGTCACGGCCACTGGCCCCGGTCCGCAGCGACGCCTTCGGCGCGGTCTTCGAGGTGCCGCTGGCCGAAGGGGCCACCTCGCTCAGCTACATCGTCCACCGGGGCGACGAGAAGGACGTCCCCGGCGACCGCGCGCTCGAGTTCGGCTCCCACGGCAAGGAGGTGTGGCTCGTCGGCGGCGACACCGGCTACCTGCTGCCCGGCATCCGCACCACGCCTGACCTCGACCTCTCCCGTTCCAAGGCGACCTGGCTCGACGCCACCACCCTCGTCTGGGACGTCAGGGCCACCGACTCCACCAGCCAGCAACTCGTCTACGGCGCCCCGGGAAGCATCGCGGTCGAGGACGGGGCCCTCACCGACGAGGGGCGCTGGCTGCGGCTCCTCCCCACCGCCCTCACCGGGGAACAGCGGGCGGCCCGACCAGAACTGGCGGACCGTCAGGCCTTCACCGTCGATCCGCGCGACCGCGATCGGATCGGGGACGCGCTGCGCGGGCAGCTCGTCGCCACCCAGCGGAACACCGGAGGTGCCCTCCTCGCCGCCACGACGGTGAGCGGTACGGACCCGCGCTGAGACGAGCTGAACGCGTGGTGCCCCGGACGGAAGTCCGGGGCACCACGCGTTCACGCGTCCGGCGTCCTTAGCCTCGCGGCAGCGCGTACGGGGCTGCGTACGGGGTTCCGGACCGGACTCCGGCACGGCGCAGCGCCTCGCCGCGGCGCCGTATCAGCGCCGGTTCCCGCAGTTCGCGGGCGAGGAGCAGCCCGGCCAGCTCCTCGTCCGGCACCTCCGCGCGCAGGGCGCGTACCGCATCGATCAGCGCGGCGACCGACGGCGCGTCGGCAGCCGGCGCGTTGTCCAGGAGCCGGTCGAGCGCGCGGGCCGGGGGCCCGGGCGGCCCCGTCGGTACTCCGAGGAGCGGTCCGGCGGCTTCGGCCGGGAGCAGCGTCGCGTACCCGGCGAGCTCCTGGTCGGGTGCGGTCAGCAGGAGGTGCTTGGTGAGCAGCGCCGCCTCGGCGAAGGGACCGGGGGAGGAGAAGGGGACGAGCGTGGCCGCCGGGAAGCCGAGGACGCAGCCGGCGTGGAGCAGGATCTGCCGGACGCGCACGGACTCGGGTGCGTCGGGAGCGTCGGGCAGCAGCTCCGCGGCCCGGGACAGGAACCGGGCGACCACACCGTCGGCCTCCCGGGTGTCGAGGGCCTCACCGCCCCGGAAGTACCGGCCGAGGTAGGACCGCCACCAGGCGAGCTGCACGGCGTGGAGCCCTGCCGCGATCTCTTCGTACGACCTCCGGGACGCCGCGTCCCGCTCCCCGAGTCCGCGCAGCAGCGGCACGAGCTCGCGGTAGACCAGCCGGATCCAGGTGTGGGGCGAGCGCTGTACGTCCCAGCACTGCTCCCGCACGTGGTCGGCGAGGACCTCCTCGACGCTGCTCGTGCCGGCGACGAGGTCCGTACGCAGCCCGGTCGGCGTGACGTCGAAGCGGTAGAGGTGGTGTTCGGCCAGGGGAGCTCGCGGTACGGGCAGTTGTGCGTCGATGAACTGCTCGAGCTCGGCGAACGCGCTCAGGAGCGGTTCGGGCGCGACCGTGATCCGGGGGTACAGCGGGTCCGCGAACCGTCCCTTGATCTTGGCGATCTCCTCGGACAGCGCCTGGTAGAGGAAGACCTTGTCGAAGCGGTAGCTGAAGGAGAGCCCGACATAGGGGAAGACGGTGCACCCCCGGCACTCCGGACGGAAGCCGACCTCCTCGTCCCTGACCCGCTGGAACTCCTCGTCCCGCACCAGCTCCGCGAGGTCCCGGTCCCACACCACCGAGTTGTCGAAGGCGTGGTAGCAGGGCAGGACGAGCCGCCCGTCGGGACCGACCGTCAGGATCCGCTTATTGGCGTAGCACTGCGTCGGAGCGCTCGGGTCCTGCGTCTCCACGTACTTGCGGAAGTGCAGGTTGATCAGCGAGAACGGCGCGTACAGCAGACCGAGCAGCAGATCGGGAAGGGAGCCGTCGTCCGGTCCCGGCGCCTCGGCGCGGGCCGGCCCGCAGGAGCCCGCCACCGGCTCGCCGTTCTGCTCCACGAGCTTCAGCTTCCGGGCCGTCCTGCGCACGTCGCGGACGGTGTCCTGCGCGTCGAAGTACTCGAACACGGTCGAGAAGTAGACGGTCACCCGGTTCTCCTGGGCGAAACGCAGCAGGTCGGGCACCTCGTCCACGTTCTCGCGCGTGACCACGCAGATCAGTTTCAGGTTCCCCGCACCGGAGGCGATGATCCCCCGGATCACGTCCAGGGCCCGGTCGAGCGTCGGCACGCCCCGGATCGCCCGGTAGCGTTCGGGCCGCAGCGTGTCCAGGGACACGTTCATGGTGTCGACGTGCGGCACGATCGAGTCGATGTGCTTGGCGAACCGAATGCCGTTGCTGGTGATCTCGACGGTCATGCCGAGGGACTTCGCGTACTGGACGATGCCGTCGATGTGCGGGTGGAGCACGGGCTCCCCGCCGGTGAAGTCGACGTAGCGGACGCCGAGGGCGTGCAGCTCGTCCAGGATCCGGCGGCCCTGTTCGAGGGTGAGTTCCTCGTAGCCCTTGAACTTGTCGTCCTGCCAGACGTTGCAGTAACCGCAGAGGGAGTTGCAGCGGAACGTGATGTAGAACCGGGCCGACTCGAAGGTATTCGCCACGGTCGCGGCGGTGGGAATCACGGTGTCTCTCCGTCCGAGGAGCAGGCGCGCCGGAAAGGGCCGGACGCGCGGGGAAGGGCCCGGCGCCGGAGCGGCGCCGGGCGGGGGAAGGAGGGGCGGGGGGATGGGGCGACGAGGGGGTCCGGTGCGGACGGTTCAGGGGAGCGCGGGGTGCCCCGGGCGGCCGTCCACAGCGCGTACCACTCCTCGTGGCCGACACCGGGCGGCCGCCCCACCGCGTCACGGCAGGCGCGGATCCGCTCCGGCCGGGACGCCCCGACCACCGGCACGATCCCGGCCGGGTGACGCTGGAGCCACCACAGCGCCCCCTCCTCCACCCAGTTCCTGCGGGTGAGGGCTCATCTCCAGCTGGTCGACGGTCAGGGGCACGTCGAGGAAGGACCGGAGGCGGGCGATCTGGGCGGCGTGCGTGTCGGACACACCGGAACGGCGCACCAGCCCCTGCCGGTGCGGGGACGTGAGCGCCTCCGCGAGTTCCTCCGGGCCGGCCGGCGGGGCGGGCCGGCGCAGCAGCAGGACGTCGACCGCGTCGGTCCGCGGCCGGGCGAGGCTCTCCCCGACCCGGCGCAGCACGCTCGGGCCGCGCAGGTCGCACAGGCCCGGTCCGCCCTCCTCCGGGAGCCGGATGCCGGCCTTCGTCTGGAGGGTGATCCGGGCGCTCGGCCCCGGGGCTCGGGACAGCACCTCGCCGAAGACGGCCCCGGACGTGCCGTACCGGTAGATGTCGGCGTGGTCGAAGGCGGTGATCCCGGTGTCGTGGTTCATGGGCCGGGTGCGGCGGCCACGGCGGCCGCCAGCATCTCGGCGACGGCCAGGACGGGCAGCTGCGTGTTGGCGGCGGGAACGGTCGGCAGCACGGACGCGTCCGCCACCCGCAGGTTCGCCGCACCGTGCACCCGGCCCTCACCGTCGACCACGGCGGACGGATCGGCGGCGGGTCCCGTCGCGCACGTCCCCACCGGATGCCAGTACGTGCCCAGGCGGGTACGCAGCTCCGCCTCGGGCAGCTCGTGTGCGGGCAGGCCCTCCGGCAGCGTGGCGAGCCCCTTCATGGCCGCGGACTCGGCGAACCGGCGGGCGGTCGCGAGCCCCGACCGGAGCGCGGCCACGTCGCGCCCGTCCGGATCCGACAGGAACGCCGGATCGATCGCGGGCGACTCGTCCGGGTCGGCGGACCGCAGCCACACCCTGCCCCGGGAGACGGGCTTCACGAGGAAGGCCGACACCCCCGCCTCGTACCGGCCCGGGGGGAGGGAGCCGAAGAGCGGCGGCCCCGCGGAGGGAAGGATGTGCAGGTCCCAGCCGTTCGCCGGGGCGTGTTCGCTCGCCGCGCGGACGAGCACACGGTTGACGTACAGCTCACCGGCGCGCTCCTTCTCCGCCAGGGCCGCGTCCAGCTCCGGGGTCGGCACGAGCGGCAGGAAGACGCCGGGCTGGTCGCTCAGGTTCGCCCCCACGCCGGGCAGGTCGATCGCCGGGGCGATGCCGATGTCCCGCAGCCGGTCGGCCGGGCCTACGCCGCTGCGCATCAGCAGCGAAGGGGAACCGAAGGTCCCGGAGGTCACCACGTACAGCCCCGCGCGGAGGGTGCGCGGCACGCCGTCGGCGCGTACGACGACTCCCTCCACCCGGCCGCCGCGCAGGACCAGCCGGTCCGCGACGGTGTCCCCGAGCACCGTGAGGTTCGGACGCCGGCGGGTGTCCGCGTCGAGATAGGCCAGCGCGGCGTTCCAGCGCCGGCCGTCCGCGGAGTTGATCAGGGGGAGGCCGTGACCGGGCGGGCCGGGCCGGCTCATGTCGACCTCGTGGTGACCGAGTTCCCTGGCCGCTTCCAGGGCAGCCCGGCTCCACGGGGACAGTTCGCGGTCGGGCACCTCGCGCAGACCCATCCGCCGTACGGCCGCGGTGCGGTACGGCTCCATGGCCGCGAAGCCCCAGCGGCGCCCGCCCGAACGTTCCCACTCGACGTGGTCGGCGGCCGAGCCCCAGGTGTTCCAGCAGCCGTTGACGCAGGACGAGCCGCCGATCACGCGGCCTCGAAACCGATGGACCGGCACATTCCGCTCCCACACGTCCTCGCGGGGGAGCACGCGGGAGTCGAGCGTCCTGGCCGGCCAACCGTTCGGGTCCGGTCCGTAGTCCGGCCCCGCCTCGACGAGGCAGACGGAGCGGTCGGCGTCCTCGCTCAGCCGGGAGGCCAGGACACAGCCGGCCACGCCTCCGCCCAGGACGACGACGTCGTAGGAGCCGGCGGTCACTCGGCGTCCTTCGCGGTGGACCGGGAGCCGGTGAGCTCGGCGACCTCGTCGACCAGGGCGGCGCGGCCGATGGCGCCGCTCGCGGTGGCCGGCACGGTGCAGGCGTAGGCCCCCGCGACGGCGCCGTGGAGGGCGCACCGTCGCGGGTCCTCCCCCGCGAGGTGGGCGAAGAGGAAGCCGGAGGCGTAGGCGTCGCCCGCGCCGTTGGAGTCCACCACCGGTTCGCGCGGGGAGACGGCGGGGATGTGGACGGGGCCGTCGTCGGCGGTGAGCAGATAGGAGCCCTCGGCCCCCGCGGTGGCGACGACGACCTCGGCCCGGCCCCGCTCCAGGATCCGGCGCATGGTCCGTTCCGGATCGGGCAGGGCGGTGGTGGAGACGAAGACGATGTCGGCACCGTAGGCGAAGACCTCGTGGTATGGGTTCTCGCCGTCCCAGTTGTGCAGGTCCGTGGAGACGGTGAGCCCGGCCTCGCGCAGGAGGGGCAGGGCGAAGGCGCACGGATAGGTGATGGAGACGTGTGCGTGGCGGCTTGTCAAGGCCAGCTTCCGGACCAGGTCCTCGGGAAGGCGGTCGCACTCCTGCGAGCGGCTGTCGTCGTACAGCGACAGCCTGCGGCCGTCCGGGCTGACGAGGTTGACGGCCCGCTTCGTACCACCGGGCAGCGGGACCTCGGTGAAGTCGATGCCCCTGTCGCGGTGGAACGCGCGGATGAGATCGCCCGACGGGTCGTCGCCGATCATGTCGACGTGGTGGGTGCGCAGCCCCAGGGCGCTGAGGCCGAGCGCCACGAAGTCCCCGGTCTGGCCCGCCCGGGTCTCGATGCCGGGTCGGATCATGTAGCTGTCGGCGTACGGAAGGGGGAGCTCCGGGACGTACACGATCGTGTCGACGCCCGACCCTCCCAGGACGAGGACGTCGTAGTCGCTGCTCATGGCTGTTCCTCTCGCGTGCAGGTGCTTCGGCTACCGCGGATCGCAGATGAGTCAAGCAGTCGGCGATCACGGTCTGCAAGATATTGCGGAAAGTTGCAGGATGGTCTTGCGTCCGGAGGCGTTCATGGAACGCGCGTGGCTTCCGCCTCCGCCGGTGCGGCCTGTGCAGGGCGAGGCGGGCCCGGAAGGTCTCGCGCCGCACGGCGGGCTTGAGCAGTCCCGTGCTGCTCAACTCGCTCACGAAGGGCGTCATGCGGGCCTGTTCCCCGGCCGGGCCGTAGGCGGTGACGTGCAGCGCGCCGTTGATGGGCGAGGCGGGCGGTCGGCGTCGTGCGCTCATCGCCGACGGGCGGGGCGATTCCCGGCATGGAGCGCCCCCTCGGCTGTGCCGTCCTTGCGGCAGGTTCCGGCGGGGCTCTACTGCTCACCTCGGCTGCCGTACATCGAGTGGCTCCGCGGCGAACGCGCCGGGGTCCGTAGTGCCGGCAAAGGCATCGAGTCATCAGAACGGCTCGGCCGCCGCAGACGACTCATCGAGCGGACCATGTCCTGGTCGATCGGCTGCCACCGGCTCAACCACCGCTACGAGCGCCATCCACGCAACCGACGTCCCCGTGCTCCGTCGACACGGTGATGACGCCTTATGGGGACCGGGGGCTCGCCCTCGATGCGGAGACGAACACCGAGTGCGCCCGGTGCCTCGCCACGGCCTCGGTGGGCGGCCTGAAACCATACCGGTGCTCATGGGCCAAGGACGAGGCGACACCGCCCGCGAGCGCTGTCGCGGGCGGTGTCGTCCCAGGAGCCGTGGGCGGGTACCGGCGTCGGCAGGTACCCGCCCACGCGCGAGGGGGTCAGTTGCGCCAGGTGTCGTTCAGCGTGATCCTGCCGTCGGCGGGGACGGTGGCGGTGCGGTCGGCGCCGCTCTCCCAGGTGACGTTGCCGGAGGGGTCCTTGCGGATGTACTTGTACGTGAAGGACGTGCCGGCGGGCAGCTTCACGTCGAGCTTCCACACCGGGTAGGCGGTGGCGTCGAGTTTGAGGGCCGCGGCGGGCGCCCAGCTGCCGAGGGCGGTGTGGTCGCCGATGACGTAGATGTTCTGGCCGGGCACGGTGGTGGCGTTGACCGCGAAGGAGGCGTCCGTCCCGGTCTGCTGGACGTCACAGGGATTGCCCGTGCCGGCGGTGCCGTTCCTGACCGTGACGTCGCCGGTGCCGAGGGCGTAGTCGGTGCCGTTGTCGCTGTCCCACGTGCCGGCGCCGTTGTTGAAGGCGGCCTTGAGGCCGGTGGCGGAGCCGAGGGTGACGGTCTTCTTCACCCAGCCGGCGCAGGCGGCCTCCATCGCGACGCCGGGGGCTGTGGTCCAGGTGCCGCCGGTGGGGGCGTAGTGGATGTTGTGGGCGGACCAGTTCTTGTCGGTGCTGTAGTAGACGGTGGCCGTGTTGTCGCCCGGCCTGTCCGGGGCTTTCGCGCCGATGTGGAGGGCGACGGCGTCGTCGCTGCCGATGGTGGCGGTGAACTCGCCGTCCGTACCGACGGTGTACGTGGTGCCGGTGCAGCCACCGCTCGTGGTCGGGTCGCCGTGCTGGACATCGCAGTAGGTGCCGGCCGGCAGGCCGGTCCGGAAGGTCTGGGTAAGGGATCCTCCCTCGTGGTTGACGGCGACGAACGCCTTGTCGCCGCGGCCGAAGGCGATGGCGTTGTTGCCGTTGTCCCACCAGTTGGTGAGGCCGGTGCCTTCGGACACGTTGCGGAAGGCCACCATGTTGGCGATCTGGCGCCAGGCGTGCTGGCAGCTCCAGCCATCGCTGTAACAGGTGCGGACATCACCCCCGTTGGGGGCGCCGGCGTCCCGATGGGCGAACTCGTAGCCGGAGTGGACGGACGGAGCCCCGTAGGGGTGGGCGAGCATGAAGACGTGGGCGAGCGTGTAGTCGGCGCCGTCGCGGTAGCTCAGGCCGGAGCCGTTGCGCTCGGTGTCGTGGTTGGCGACCATGGTGCCGCTCGTGCCGGAGGGCATGTAGCCCCAGGCCTCGCCGAAGTTCTTGAGGTAGGACAGCTTCTCGGCGGTCAGGGTCCGCTTGAGGTCGGTGGTGTAGCGGAACTCCTGGACGTCGCCGGTGGCCTGGTACTCGCTGGGCGAGACGGCCTCGCCCGCCCCGTGGATGGCCTCCTGCATCCAGTGGACGTTCTGGTCGGTGAGCTTGCCGCGGATGGCGGCGAGGTCGATGGCGGGTATGTGCTTGACGGCGTCCATGCGGAAGCCGTCGACGCCCAGGGAGGTGAGGTCGTTGAGGTATCCGGCGATCCTGCCACGGACGTAGTCGCTGCTGGTGTCGAGGTCGGAGAGGGAGGGGTGTCCGGTCTCGCCGAGCTCGCATTGCTGGACGTTGTAGCGGTCGGAGTAGTTGCTGCCGATGGGGCGGCGGCAGCTGTTGAAGTCGGCGTCCGCGTAGGTGCCGGGGTAGTCGTACTTGCCGTACCGGGTGCCGGCGGTGCCGGTGCCCGAGCCGGACGTCATGTGGTTGAGCACGGCGTCGACGACGACCTTGACCCCGGCGCCGTGGCAGGTGTCGACCATGTTCTTGAAGGCGGTGCGGTCGCCGAGCGGCCCCTGGATCTTGTAGCTGACCGGCTGGTAGGCGGTCCACCAGGCGCTGCCCTGGACGCGTTCCTGCGGCGGGGAGACTTGCACGTATCCGTAGCCCTTGGGGCCGAGGGTGCGCGTGCACTCGCGGGCGATCGAGTCGAAGTTCCACTCGAACAGGACGGCGGTGACCTTCTTGTCGCCGTTGGCGGTCGGTGCGGCCACCGCCGGCTGTGCGGAAGCGGTGAGAGCGGTGGTCAGACCGAGGATCAGGCCGGCGCCCGCCAGGGCGGCGGAGATTCGTCTTGGCGCAGGTGCGGTCGAGCTCATGCGGCGGCTCCCGAAGGGGTGGGGGTGGGGATACGAGTCGCGGAGGTTACGAGGCCCACGTTCGGCAAAACATTGCTGTAACTTTCAGCAAGTGCCTGAAAGTTAGGGCGTAGGCGGTATCGGGTCAAGACCTCGAACACGACCGACTGGCTCGCCGGCGCGGGATCGGGGACTCTGCCGCCGACCGTACGGGCCTCAGGGGCGGGCGGCGGTGCGTACACAAGGGCCGGGGTGAGCCCCACATCGCTTCCAAGGGTCCGGCTTCACATCGCAGCAGTCCGCTCTCGGCTTCCGCTCTCGGCTTCCGCTCTCGGCTTCCGCTCTCGGCTTCCGCTCTCGGCTTCCGCTCACGGCTTCCGCTCTCGGCTTCCGCGGCTCTGGCGAGAGTCACCCAGCGTGGGAGCCGGAGCCTTGCGGGGCGTGGGGCGTCGAAGCTGTCGGCCGGAGAACCCTGTTGAGGGTGGCCGGCGCGCCTGAGAGCGGATGGAGCACGACCGCCGTCGGCACCGGACGTGTCTCCTGTGCGGGCGATGCACCGGCTCGCGGTCAGGAGAGGGCCTCGCGCGGAGGGGCGTCATGGGACCCGGGTGATTCCTTCGGCACACGCCGGGCGACCTGGCCCAAGAGGTGGGCCCACCAGTGGAAGGCGTCGATGGGCATGTCGTCCACGGTGAGGACGTCCACGCCGCGGCAGGCGGCCAGGACAGGCTGGCGCCGGATCGCGCGACCCCGGTGCGCGCGTGTCATCGGTACCCCCTCGGCCCGCGACCAGGGGACGTCGCCCTGCTGGGGGCACTGGCTGTCGACGCTGGAGCGACATGACCGGCGGGTGGGGAAACAGGCTTCCCGCAGGGGCACAGTGGTCTTCGACCGCCGCGGCCGGCCGAGGGGCGGCGGACCTGGACCTCGGTGGCGTCCGGACGCAGCTCGACGTTCTCGGCCCGGGCGTGGGCGAACACATCCGCCAGGGTCCGCAGTCGCAGGCCCGGACGGTCGGGGACCGCGCATCCACGTTCGGCCAGGATCCCGCGTATCCCTCCGATCGCGCGGGTGACGGCGGAGCGGTCGACGCCGGCCAGCAGGGCGAGGACGGAGTGCGGGAGATCGTGCCGCAGGTGGATCAGCGTGACGACCAGTCGGTCGACGAACACCAGCCGATGCCGGGCACCGGCCCCTGCCTCACGTCTCCCGGCCCCGCCGCGTGCCGTGTGACGGTGGCCCTCGACCACGGCCTGCCACGTTTCGGCCAACTCCTCCACCAGACGAGCCGGATGCTGCCGGGGGCCCCCGTGAACAGCTGATGCGCGAGGATGCGCCGGTGGGCGATGACCACCACGGGCTGGATCGTCCCACCCTCGCCCGGTCGCCCTTCCACCCCCATCACGCATCAGCTCGTTACGCCGGTCCAGAAGTTCTCACGCCGTGCGGCGTGCTTGACCCGGACCGCCCATGCTCGGCTCGCTGGCAGAAGCCGTCATGCGGACCCGCTCCTTGCGGGACGCCGGCCTGGTGATGCAGGGCACGGGACGCAAGGGCGGCGGCTTGCCCTGGTCTTGCGAAAAATTTTGAAATTCCTTTCACGGAAGGGTTGACCGACCTTCTTTTCAGAAGGGAGGGTCACCCCATGCCCGCACACGTACCGCCGATCGCCGACGAGCGCGAAGGTCTGCTCGCCTACCTCGCCCAGCAGCGCCAAACGCTGCGCGCCACCACCCACGGACTGTCGGACAACCAGGCGAGGATGACGCCCACCGCCAGTGAACTGAGCATCGGCGGCCTCATCAAACACGCCGCACGGTGCGAGGCCGGCTGGACCGACCTCATCCTCCAGCGGCGGCGCGGCCGACAGCGGACGGCGGACGAGGGCGACTCCGCCGAATTCGTCCTCACCGCGGATGAGACGCTCGCCGATGTACTGGACCAGTACGAGGCCGCGGCCCGGGAAACGGACGCTGTGGTCGCCGAAATCGTCGATCTCGGCCAGGCCGTACCCGTCCCCCAAGGACTGCCCTGGTTCCCCGCCGACGTGAAGAACTGGTCCGTTCGCTGGGTGCTGCTGCACCTCATCGAGGAAACCTCCCGACATGGCGGTCACGCCGACATCATCCGCGAGACCATCGACGGCGCCACCCTGTTCCCGCTGCTGGCCGCCGCCGAACAGTGGCCCGACCCATGGTTCCAGCCCTGGCAGGGTCCGGCCGAGAGAACAGCGTAAGTGGCTGTCGCCTTCGTGGGCTTGAGGGTGCCGGCGCCGGGCCGGTTCACCCTCGCGAAGAGCGTGGCCGGGCCGGGCGGCGCGTCATGAGCTGCGTCATCGACCGGGGGACCACCGCCTCCGGTACCCGATCCAGCGCTTGGGCGGCACGACGAAGCCGCACATGTCGTCATCGTGCCTGACGAAGGTGAGGAACAGTGCGAGGACGGCCAGGCCGGACTCGACGAGGCTGCCGGTGCAGCCGTCGGCCCGGCCCAGTGCCAGCAGGCGGTGCGCGGCGGTGACCCCGGGCGAGGAGAACCCTGTGCGGCGGCGCGGTCGCCGGTGTCGGCTGAGGCGACCCTCACTCCCATCAGCCGACCGAGAGTGTCGCTCACGGAGCTTCCGCCAACCTTGAATCGCAGGTCAAGGGGCTGGTGTGACCAGCTTCCGGGGTACTCGTGCCGGTCGTGGGCAGGAGTCCGCGGAGAAGATCGTCCGTCAGCGTTCGTGGCATGCCCCGGCATCGTGGCCGGGTCTGCGGGAACGTGTGGGTGGCGAATTCGG
Organism: Streptomyces sp. NPDC092045; assembly: GCF_044756005.1. NCBI lineage: Bacteria > Bacillati > Actinomycetota > Actinomycetes > Kitasatosporales > Streptomycetaceae > Streptomyces > Streptomyces sp. NPDC092045. Next base: position 1,582,868 of record NZ_JBIVSC010000001.1, read on the forward strand.
GCGGTGTGATGCCGGCCCTTCGCGGGAGGGTGGTTCGCGCCCGGGACCACGGGCGCGCGTCCGAGGAGTCGAACCCGAACCCGGCGCCGCACCGGCAAGGCTGACCGGCGGAATCACTCCGGCAGGTACCGCTGCCACGGCCCGCGCTTTCTCACCCCGACCGACGAGCACGGCCGTCTGATCCGGATGTCCGCCGCCCGGCCCGGCCGCACCCGTGACAAGACCGCCGCCCGCCACGACCATGCCCTGGCCCACCTGCGTGCGGCCGGCCTCGGGGCGTTGGTCGACCTCGGCTTCCGCGGCCTGGACAACGACATCCTCGTCCCCGTGATCGCCACCGGTCGCATCGCCACCCGCACCCACGAGCTCGCCCCCGGCCGGAAGGGAGCCAACCGCGTCCTTGCCGTCGGACGCGCACCGGTCGAGCACGGCTTCGCCCACCTCAAGAACTGGCGGATCCTCACCAGGCTCCGCACCGACCCCGCCCGCGGCACCCGCCTCCTGCGCGCTCTGCTCGCCCTGGCGAACCTCGAAGTCAACCGTCCCGTCCCCGCCCACCATCGCGCTCAAGTGCGCCGGCACTCGGGCCCGGACCTCATGGAGCCCGGTCACAGGGCCTGCCGACCCGGGCGGGTGCGAGCCGGGCGGGGCCGGTCAACCCTTCGTCATCACCGCGCTCCTCGCTACCAGGCCCAGGGCTCGCGGCCCCTTGGGAAACGGACCGGGAGCCACCCGTGTCCTGTTGCGCCATACGAGATCAGTACTTCTCGCCAGACGGCAGCCGAAGCCCGCTGTCTTTCCCGCCCTCTGTTCCTCGTCGATGGACCGGAGACAGGCGCCTTCGCGCTTTCTGCGGCCCGGCCCCACGCCTGGAGTCGGCGAACCGGCGTCGTTCGATCATCAACATGACGAGCTCCAGGTGCGCTCTCTACGGATGCGGAGTGTGAAGTCCTGAAGGACGATGCTGGTGGATGGATGCGTCAGCCCTTTTCCGTCCCCGGCCTCTCTTTCCTTCGATGAAGTGGCGTTTTCCTGCCGCTTTCGAACCGGCGTGGCCGTGCGGGACCTTCCGCGGCCACGCGCTGCGCAACCGGGACAGGAGCTTCAGTCGTGACTCGGAGTATCGATTTCACTGAGATGGACATGCCAGTGACAATCTCGAGCTCGCCGAACGCCCAGCATGCGGCAGCGGCTGCAGAGGGCGTGATCACTACGGTGACCGTCACCGCGTCGGAGAGCAGCGGCGGAGCCACGGTTGAGGCCAGGTTCAACCATCCGCTGGGGATGGTGAGCGCCGGTGACGGCACCCTCTTCGTCTGCGCGACCAACGACCACCAGGTTCGGAAGGTGACTCCGGACGGCGAGATGTCCCCGTGGGCCGGGAACGGGACGAACGGTTCCGCAGGCGACGGCAAACTCGCCACGGCCGCCCAGCTCAGCAGTCCCCGGGCACTGGCGCTCGACGCCGAGGGAAACCTGTACATCGCCGAGGGCTCCCGTGTGCGCAAGGTCGGCCCCGAGGGCAGGATCACCACAGTGGTCGACGACCTGAATGAGCCCAAGGGCCTGGTCTGCGACTCCAAGGGGAACCTGTACATCGCGGAAAAGGGCAGGCACCGGGTACGGAAAGTGCCGCCCGATGACGGCCGCATCACCACGGTTGCCGGCCGGACGGACGAGGGAGGCTTCGCCGGTGACACGGAGTGTGCGACCTCCGCCAGGCTCAAGGAGCCCGAAGGCCTGTGCGTGGACGAGAGGGACAACCTCTACATCGCCGACTACGGCAACAACCGGGTACGGAAGGTCGACACGAACGGCATCATCACGACGTTCGCCGGCGGCGGAAGCGAAACCGGCGAAGGCAAACCAGCCCTCGACGCCACTCTGCGCGGTCCCAACGCGCTTGCGTGGGATGTCGACGCGAGCCTGTACATCGCCGAATGGAACGGCGAGCGAGTACGGAAGGTGGACGCGGAGGGCCTCATCACGACAGTCGCGGGCACGGGCACCAGAGCGCACAGCGGGGACGGCGGACAGGCGACAAAGGCCCAGGTGGGCGATCCCCGGGCGCTGGCGCTGGACGCGCACGGCAACCTGTACATCGCCTGCGGGGGCAACGACGGCCGGGTACGGAAGATCGCGGCCGCCCCGGAGCGGACCCTGTCGATCCGCCAGGTGAAGATCCCGCAGGCCCATCTCGGCGAGATCGCCGAGCTCACCTTGGAGATCACCGCCGGCCGCACGGGGTGGGCCGTCGACGCCGGCAACATTGTGCAGAGGTTCACCGCACCCACCGGCTTCATCTTCGCCCAGTGGCCCACCTACGCCTACAACGCAGACAACGCGCGCCACGGGAGCCTGGGCAGCTGGTTCGAGGCCGACCGCCGTGTCCTGGCCGTCACCAGCGCCCTCCATCTCAACACCCGCTCCTGGGACAAGGGTCCACTGATCTACACCATCCCGGTCAAGGCGGTCGACACGGTGGAGCCCGGCACCTACCACGACGGACATCTGCTGGTGGGCCGCCGCCCCGGTGTCCGGCTGAGCGCCACAGCCGTCGGGGGACACCGGTTCTCCGTGACGCCCGGAGGACCGCCGGTGGAGATCGTCCAGGGCGGCACCCGCTACCCGGGCGTCGAGGTCCGCGCAGACGGACCAGTTCCCCAGCAGACCATCACCATGACCCTCCCCCCGACAGCCGGCCTGGCCTTCCAGCCCGAGCGCGGAACCCGGCACGAGATCACCGTGAGCTCCCCAGCGTGGGGGACAGAGCAGAAGTACGACGCGGAAATCTCCGACGACGCACAGACTCTGACCTGCCGAAACGTCGACCTCGGCCTCTCACAGCAGCACCCGGTCGCCGTCGTATGGACCGCCGTCACAGCCACCACCGCCGCGGCAGCCGGATCCGCTCGTCTCACCATTCGCGTGGGCGGCATCGAATCGGCCTCCACCAGCCTGGAAATCGCAGCAGAGTGACCCTCCTGGCTTCCCCGCCGGCCACAGATGCGCCCTGAACCAGACATCTCCCAGCCGTGCACTGCACCATCGGGTATGCCGCGGTGACCCGAAAGCACCGGAGACACGGTTCCAGGGCCCGGCCCTCCGGACGGCGGCAACCCTATCGGCCACGTGCCCACCCGCAGGTACTGCGCCGAGGCACGGGCGCGAGAGCCGCGACGGCACCGGGGCGAGAAAACCCCGTGCCCCACAACCGGTGGGCACGCCGACCAGGTGGCGGGGCCGACACGTCGGCACCTGCTTGCACGCATTCGCCCTTGGGCGGGTGGGACCGCGCCACCCCGGACGCCTGTATGCGGCATTGCCCTGCGAGATGACTACCTGCGGCGCTGCTGAGAGCCGCCGCCTACGTGCGAACGGCTCCACGGGAGCGTTCGCGGGCGGTATCGCGGATCAGACCGGGCAGGCCGAAGGTTTCGGCCCGGCGCTCCGGTGCGCCGCCGGGGCAGAGCACGAGGCGGTCACTGGCTCTCGGGCCGGGGCCCTGCGCCTGATGAAGGCTGGGTGCGGGGATGTTCGAAGGGCCGTTGCGGTACAGCCCGCTCAGCCCTCCGCCCTTCTTGGCTCCGCCGCCGAAGGTCAGGCTTCCCACCACGACCTTCAGTGTCTCGCCCGGTGTCACCGTCACCACCCCGGAGGTGAATCCGCCTCGCCCGCCCAGGTCCCCACCGCCTCCACTGCCCCAGATGCGGGCGTCGAGGGAGGACACACCGTCCGGTACACGGAAGTTCTGGACCTTCCCGGTGGCTTTGAATCGTTCGACGCGGTGGTAGCCCGATGGGGGAGTGGTCATGACGCAGCGTCCTTCCGCTGGAGAACGACCGGATCGGTCCGGGGGTGTCTGGGAGCCGCCGTGGTGTGACCAGCACCGTTATGGGCAGGGCCGGTCTTGTGCAGGCCCTTGTCGCAGTGGTCCGGGTCCATGAGCCGGGCCGCCCCGGCCCCTGCGAGCGGCCGATCCGTCTCCGCCCGGACCGGGTCTGGTTCGGCGCCGGTGCGCGGCAGCCCGGCACCGGCATACAGCACCCCGGCGCGGTCCTCGAGCGCCTTTCTCATCCGCCGCAGGGCAGGCAGACGGGCAAGGGGTGGGGCGGCTGTGCTGTCCCGCAGCGTGCGGGCGCCCGCGAGGGCGGCTTCCGCGAGGTCGGCGACGGTGCGCCGGCGCGGGCTTCGCGGTGTCCGCGCGGGCGGGAGCGCTTCGACGGCCCGGCACCACAGGTCGATGTCACTGACGGCGCTGAGTTCCTCCGAGCGGGCCCGGGCCCGCTTCGAGGCGAGGGCCCAGACCTCGGGATCGTGCAGGGAACGCAAGGCGTCGATCCAGGCGGTGGGGTCGTCGCGGTAGGCGAAGATCCCGGCCTCCCCGAGTGCTTCGATCAGGCCGGGGGTGGGGTGGGCGATGACGGGGATACCGGAGGCGAATGCTTCCACCGCGACCCGGCCCCATGATTCGTACAGGCTCGGCATGAGGATCACCCGGGCGTGGGCGTAGACGTGCTCGCGCATCCGGTGTCCGGGGACGGAGTCGACGACCTCGCAGTTCGACAGCCTGGGCGGCGGCATCACCTGCTCCCCGTACGCGCCTTTGACGCCGCGAAAGCGCCACTCCGGGGACCAGGCGGCAATCCGCCAGAACAGCTCCCCGCCCTTGTCGCTGTTCAGATTGACCAGCGTCACGCAGTCGCCTGGCCGGGTGCGGTACTCGTGGGCGATGACCGGCGGGCGCACCACGATGCTGCGCTTGGGCAGGAACTCGGCCGGGTAGCGGGCGTAGAAGATCTCGCCGTCACGGCGGATCCACTGGCTGTTGTAGACCATCAGGTCGGCGCCGGCGGCGTTGTGGAAGCTGCCGGCGAAGTTGTCGTGACAGATCACCGCCACCGGGATGGAACGGTCCTGCGCGATGCCGGCGACCAGGGGCACGTTCTCGTAGTGGGAGACCAGGACGTCCGCACGGCGGGCGCGGGAGACGAAGTCGATCCCGGCCTGGAACGGCACCACGTGCACACCGTCGATCTCGTAAGGCTCATGACTCTTGCCCGGATGCGACAGCCACACCTCCACCCGGTGCCCGCGCTCGGCCAGCGGCCGCAGCATCGAGTGCAGCATCCACTCCGACCCGGCGTTGTGGTCCGGCGGATACCCGTACACCCGCGCCACGACCGACAACCGCCGCGCGGCCGGCATCGCGGCAGTACGCCGCAATGAGTTGCCCGCCGGCCTGTCCTGCTGCACGAAGCTCCTCCGTATAAAAGTGCGCTGCCAACGACACGCCTCTTTCGCGCCCTCGGCGCCTGCTGCAGCGGGGACGGGCGCTGCAGGCGGTGGACAGCCGTCCAGGTCGGGGAGGTCCCGGCCAGAGGCATGAAGGCAGAACCTTCCGAGGACACCGGAGCAGCCCTGCCCACGCCTCTGGCATCGGTCGGCCGTCTCCGGCATGAAGATCAACTTGGGCATCAGTGTGCCCCGGCCCCGAACAGCAGTGCCCCGAGAAAACGCCGTGGTGCGCCCACCCGCGTCGAGGTTCACCACGACGCCCGGTGGTATGCGGCGCACTCGGGGCGCACGCGTATGCAGCGGAGTGCGCTGGCGCGCAACTGTGCGAGAGCTGCGAAAGTCGGGTGCGCGGGCGCAGGACCGGGACTGTCACATCCCCCGACCGCTCCAGACCCTGCTTTCGGGCCGGGTCCCTGCTGCGGCGATGAGAAGGAAAAGGGCATGCGGCGGGGTTCCGCCGGTGAATCCCTCCGTACGGACGAGTGAAACCGGCCCGCAAGTCCTGTTGCCGGAAACGCGACGGCCGCTAGGTTCTGTCGTCAAATGTCACGCCCACATCAGGAGTGATGCGAGGGTGACGGCTGCTTCGTAGGACTGGGCGGTCTTGTCGTAGCGGGTGGCGATGCCACGCCACTGCTTCAGGCGGTTGAAGCAACGTTCGACGACGTTGCGCCGCTTGTAGGTCTCGCGGTCGAAGGCCGGCGGTCGGCCTCCGCGGCTGCCTCGCCGTCCCCGGTTGCGGACCTGGTCGGCCCGTTCAGGAATCGTGTGGGTGATGCCCTTGCGGCGGAGCCAGGCGCGGATCGCCTTCGAGCTGTAGCCCTTGTCGCCC
>NZ_JBIVSC010000002.1:0-34195 GCF_044756005.1 Streptomyces sp. NPDC092045
CAACGCGGCCGGGGGTGCCCCCGTGCCCGCAGGGCTACGGGGGAGTGCGTGCCGGACACCGCCGGGCAGGCGGGACTTTCGACACACGCCCTAGGCGGAGGGCGCGGCCCGCCGGGCCAGCTCGTCCCAGACCTTCCGGACCTGCGGTTCGAGGGCGTCGAGCGGTCCGTCGTTGTCGATCACGAGGTCCGCGACGGCCAGCCGCCGCGCGCGCGTGGCCTGGGCCGCCATCCGGGCCCTGGCCTCCGGCTCGTCCATGCCCCGGAGCCGTACGAGCCGGTCGAGCTGGGTCTCGGGGGACGCGTCCACGACCACGACCAGGTCGTAGAGGGGCGCGAGTCCGTTCTCGGTGAGCAGGGGGACGTCGTGGACGACGACGTCCCCGGTCTCCGCCCGGCTCTCCAGCTCCGCGGACCGGGCTCCGACCAGGGGGTGGACGATCGCGTTGAGGGTGGCCAGGCGCTCGGCGTCGGCGAACACGACGGAGCCGAGCTTCGGCCGGTCGAGCGTCCCCTCCGGGGTGAGGACGTCGTCGCCGAAGGCCTCGACGACGGCCGCGAGTCCCGGAGTGCCGGGCTCCACGACCTCGCGGGCGATCCGGTCCGCGTCGATCAGCACGGCCCCGTACGAGACGAGCAGCCGTGACACCTCACTCTTGCCGGCGCCGATCCCGCCGGTCAGGCCCACCTTCAGCATGAGCGGCAGCTTAGGGCCTGCCCCGGCGGTGCTACGCGTCGCCCTCCCGCTCCGCGAGGAAGCGCTCGAACTCGCGGCCCAGCTCGTCCGCCGACGGCAGGTCGGCGGGCTCCGCGACGAGGTTGCCCCGGGTCTCGGCCCCGGCCACCGCGTCGTACTGGTGCTCCAGGCCCTGCACGAGCGCCACCAGCTCCTCGTCGCCCTCGCCGATCTGGCGGTCGATCTCGGTCTGGGTGCGGCGGGCCTCCGTCCGCAGGGAGTGGGCGATGCCGGGCAGGACGAGGCCCGTGGCGGCGGTGACGGCCTCCAGGGCGGTCAGGGCCGCGTCCGGGTACGGCGAGCGGGCCACGTAGTGCGGGACGTGGGCGGCGACGCCGAGGGTGTCGTGGCCGGCCTCCGTGAGCCGGTACTCGACGAGCGACTCGGCGCTGCCGGGGACCTGGGCCTCGTCGAAGGGGCTGCGGTGGCCCGGCATGAGGTCGGTGCGGCTGCCGTGCGGGGTGAGCCCGACCGGGCGGGTGTGCGGCACGCCCATGGGGATGCCGTGGAAGTTGACGGAGAGGCGCACGCCGAGGCGCTCGACGATCTGCTGGACGGCGGCGGCGAACCGCTCCCACTCCACGTCGGGCTCCGGGCCGGAGAGGACGAGGAAGGGGGCGCCGGTGGCGTCCTGCACGAGGCGGACCTCCAGGGACGGCGTCTCGTACGCGGTCCAGCGGTCGCGCCGGAAGGTCAGCAGCGGGCGGCGGGCCCGGTAGTCCACGAGCCGGTCGTGGTCGAAGCGGGCCACCAGCTGGTGCGGAAGCGTGTCGAGCACGCGCTCGACGATCTGCTCACCGGTCTCGCCCGCGTCGATGTAGCCGTCGAAGTGGTACAGCATGACGAGGCCGGCCGACTCCTGTGCCAGAGCCATGTCGACGACGGCCACGCCCTTCGGGTCCCATTCGTACAAATCCTGCGGATCAAGCACGATTACCGCTCCTCCTCGTGTTCTCTCTGGGAACGCGCCGGGTGGCGCCGCCATTCCCGGGGGTGCGATCTTTCGGCGGCGACGGCCCGAACTCCGGCCATTGGTCCAGACCTTGACACGGTCGGGGCGGCTCCCTACCGTCTCCGGACAGCGCCGCGTCCTGCCCCTCCCGTCCCCCGTGCCCCCCTCCGTGCACCCCGGCGGGGCCCGCCCCCGCTCCCGCCCCGGAAGGCACCCCCATGCGCCCTCGCACGCTGCTCCTTCCCCTCCTCCCGGCGCTCCTCGCCGTTCCCCTCGCGATCTCTCCGGCCGCCGCGGCGACCGTCGAGGTCACGACCGCCGCCCAGCTCAAGTCGGCGCTCGCCGCCGCGCGCCCCGGCGACACGATCCACCTCGCGGACGGCACGTACACCGGGAACTTCAAGGCCACCACGGCGGGCACGCCGGCCGCCCGGATCACCCTGACCGGCTCCCCGCGCGCGGTGCTGACTGCCCGCGGCGGCTACGGGCTGCACCTGAACGGCGCCTCGTACTGGACGGTGAAGGGGGTCACGGTGACCGGCGGCCAGAAGGGGATCATGGCCGACGCCGCCGACCACGTGGTGATCGACGGGGTGACCGTGCACAACCTGACCATGGAGGGCGTGCACTTCCGTGACTCCAGCAGGAACGGCGTCCTCAAGAACTCGCGGATATACGACACCGGGAACGACGGCCGGGGCATGGGCGAGGGCGTGTACGTCGGCACCGCCAACGACCTCTCCGACCGGAGCGACGGCGCGCAGATCCTGAACAACGTCATCGGGCCGGACGTCGGCGGCGAGAGCGTCGACGTCAAGGAGGGCACGACGGGGGCGCGGATCGTCGGCAACACCTTCGACGGGCGCGGGCTGACCGGCGCCAACTACGACGACTCCTGGGTCGACGTGAAGGGCAACGACGTCCTGGTGGAGGACAACACCGGGGTGAACACGACGAACAACGGCTTCGAGACCCACAGCCAGCAGAGCGGCTGGGGCTGCGGGACGGTCTTCCGCGGCAACCGCGCGGACCTGACGGGCGCGGCCGGTCCGCAGCGGCTGGCGATCAACGTCACCAACCAGAGCGGCTCGTGCCGGACCACGGTGTACGCCTCGAACACGGTGACCGGCGGGAAGGGCCTGACGAACATCGCCGTCACGCCCTGAGGGGACGGGGCCCGGGAGAACGTCCCAGGCCCCCCTCTCCCTTCGGTCCCCCCGGTCGCCCGGAAAACGGCCGAGGCCCGCTCCCCCGGAAGGGAGCGGGCCTCGGTCTCACCAGCTACTGGCGCTCGGCGGAGAGCCTGTTCAGCTCTGGCCGCCGGCCAGCTTCTCGCGCAGGGCGGCGAGCGCCTCGTCCGACGCCAGGGCGCCGGAGTTGTCGTCCGACTCCGAGGAGTACGAACCGCCCGAGATGCCCGCACCGGCGTTGCCACCGGCGACCGGGGCGGCAGCGCCCTCGGCAGCGGCGGCCTCGTCGGCCTCGCGGGACTTGATGACCTGGGCCTGGTGCTGCTCGAAGCGAGCCTGCGCCTCGGCGTACTGGGTCTCCCAGGCCTCGCGCTGGGTCTCGAAGCCCTCGAGCCAGTCGTTGGTCTCGGGGTCGAAGCCCTCGGGGTAGATGTAGTTGCCCTGGTCGTCGTAGGACGCGGCCATGCCGTACAGGGTCGGGTCGAACTCGACCGAGGCCGGGTCGGCACCGAAGGACTCGTTGGCCTGCTTCAGCGAGAGGCTGATGCGGCGGCGCTCGAGGTCGATGTCGATGACCTTGACGAAGATCTCGTCGTTGACCTGGACGACCTGCTCCGGGATCTCCACGTGGCGCTCGGCCAGCTCGGAGATGTGGACCAGGCCCTCGATGCCCTCGTCCACGCGGACGAACGCACCGAACGGGACCAGCTTGGTGACCTTACCCGGGACGACCTGACCGATCTGGTGGGTCCGGGCGAACTGCTGCCACGGGTCCTCCTGGGTCGCCTTCAGCGACAGGGAGACGCGCTCGCGGTCCATGTCCACGTCGAGGACCTCGACGGTGACCTCCTGGCCGACCTCGACGACCTCGGACGGGTGGTCGATGTGCTTCCAGGACAGCTCGGAGACGTGCACGAGACCGTCGACGCCACCCAGGTCCACGAAGGCACCGAAGTTGACGATCGAGGAGACGACGCCGGAGCGGACCTGACCCTTCTGGAGGGTCGTGAGGAAGGTCTGGCGGACCTCGGACTGGGTCTGCTCCAGCCAGGCGCGGCGGGACAGGACCACGTTGTTGCGGTTCTTGTCCAGCTCGATGATCTTCGCCTCGAGCTCCTTGCCCACGTAGGGCTGGAGGTCGCGGACGCGACGCATCTCGACCAGGGAGGCCGGGAGGAAGCCGCGGAGGCCGATGTCGAGGATGAGACCACCCTTGACGACCTCGATGACGGTACCGGTGACGATGCCGTCCTCTTCCTTGATCTTCTCGATGGTGCCCCAGGCGCGCTCGTACTGGGCGCGCTTCTTCGAGAGGATCAGGCGGCCTTCCTTGTCCTCCTTCTGGAGAACCAGGGCCTCGATCTCGTCGCCGACCTTGACGACCTCGTTCGGGTCGACGTCGTGCTTGATCGAGAGCTCGCGGCTCGGGATGACACCTTCGGTCTTGTAACCGATGTCGAGCAGGACCTCGTCCCGGTCGACCTTCACGATGACGCCGTCGACGATGTCGCCGTCGTTGAAGTACTTGATCGTCTCGTCGATCGCGGCGAGGAAGGCTTCCTCGTTACCGATGTCGTTGACCGCAACCTGCGGGGTGGTGGCGGTGGTCTCGGTGCTGCTCGTCATGTGGGAAAGGGCTCCGGTTACGGACAGAAAGTCGTAGGTACTGCTACGCCGTGAGCCCGTATCGCACCAAGAAGCCGGACAGCCAAGGAGACCCCCTAGCCCGCGGACGGGAGGGGCCTCGAAAACCGAGGGGACATACACCAGGTACGAGCGCGGCCTGCTCCGTCTGAGGCACGCAGACCCGCAGCGCAACCTTTAGCATACGGAAGCGGCCGGACAGGGTCAATGCGCGAAGCGCGCACCCGGGGCAGATCGGCTCAACTCCGGCACCATTCATGTCCTTCCACGCCGTGTCGGCGTGGTCCGCCGCACGGCGGCACTGAGCGCAAACTACATCGGCGGGCGAGATGAACCAAGAGTACGGACGCGAAGACGCGGCCCAGGACGGGACCGACGGGGCGGAGGCCACCCGGCGTGACGCGGGGGACGCGGAGAGCAGCCGGGCGAGCCGCGGATGGTGGGACGGGAACGCCGACGAGTACCAGAGCGAGCACGGCTCCTTCCTCGGCGACGACCGGTTCGTGTGGGGTCCCGAGGGGCTCGACGAGGCCGATGCCGGGCTGCTCGGCCCGGCCGCCTCGCTGAAGGGCCTCGACGTCCTGGAGATCGGCGCGGGCGCCGCGCAGTGCTCGCGGTGGCTGGCGGCGCGGGGAGCGCGGCCGGTGGCGCTCGACCTCTCGCACCGGCAGCTCCAGCACGCGCTGCGGATCGGCGGCGAGGTGCCGCTCGTGGAGGCCGACGCGGGAGCGCTGCCGTTCCGGGACGGCTCCTTCGACCTGGCCTGCTCGGCGTACGGGGCGGTGCCGTTCGTCGCCGATCCGGTACGGGTGTTCCGCGAGGTGCACCGGGTGCTGCGGCCGGGCGGCCGCTGGGTGTTCTCGGTGACGCACCCGATCCGCTGGGCCTTCCCCGACGAGCCAGGCCCCGAGGGGCTCTCGGTCGCGGCCTCCTACTTCGACCGCACGCCGTACGTCGAGCAGGACGAGGAGGGGCGGGCGGTGTACGTGGAGCACCACCGGACGCTCGGGGACCGGGTGCGGGACGTGGTGGCCGGCGGATTCCGGCTGGTGGACCTGGTCGAGCCGGAATGGCCGGCCTGGAACAGCCAGGAGTGGGGCGGCTGGTCGCCGCTGCGGGGGAACCTGATCCCGGGGACGGCGATCTTCGTGTGCGAGCGGGCGGAGTAGACCTCCGCGCGAGCGGACGGGGCGGCGGAGCGGGAGGGGACGTCGGCCTCGTCGGCGGACTCGCCGGTCACACTCATGACCGCTCGCACTCAGTCGTACTTATGGGTGGGCCCTGTGGACAACGGGGCCCACCTTTTTCTTCCGCGTACGAGACTGAGTGCGTGATCCGAAACGAAGCGCTCGACCGCCTCCCCGTCCGCCGTGCCGTCCCCGAGCTGCTCTCCGCGCTCGCGGAGCGCGGCACGGCGGTGCTGTCCGCCCCTCCCGGCACCGGCAAGACGACACTGGTGCCGCTGGCGCTCGCGGGGCTCGCGGGGGACGGGCCGGCGCGCCGGGTGCTGGTGGCGGAGCCGCGCCGGATGGCGGTGCGGGCGGCGGCCCGCCGGATGGCGTGGCTGCTCGGCGGGGAGGTCGGCGGCGCGGTCGGCTTCTCGGTGCGCGGCGAGCGGCGGGCCGGGCCCGCGACCCGGGTCGAGGTGGTGACCACGGGCATCCTGCTCCAGCGGCTCCAGCGCGACCCGGAGCTGGCGGGGGTCGACGTGGTGCTGCTCGACGAGTGCCACGAACGGCACCTGGACGCCGACACGGCGATGGCGTTCCTGGTCGACGTGCGGGCGGCCCTGCGGCCGGAGCTGCGGCTGGTCGCGGCCTCGGCGACGAGCGACGCCGAGGCCTGGGCGCGACTGCTGACCTCCCTCGACGGCGACGGGCCCGCGCCGATCGTGCGGAGCGAGGGCGAGGGGCACGGGTACGAGGTCCGGTTCGCCGCGCCGCCCGCCGGGATCAGGCCCGCGCACGGCACCTGGGTGGATCCGGCGCTGCTGCGGCACGTGGCGGCGACGGTCCGGCTCGCCCTGGAGCGGCACGAGGGCGACGTCCTCTGCTTCCTGCCGGGCACGGGGGAGATCGCGCGGACGGCGGGGCTGCTGTCCGGCCTGGACGCCGAGGTGCTCCAGTTGCACGGGCGGGCTCCGGCGGCGGTGCAGGACGCGGTGCTGCGGGGCGTCGAGCCGGGCGGGCGGCGCCGGGTGGTGCTCTCGACGTCGGTGGCGGAGTCGAGCCTGACGGTTCCGGGAGTGCGGATCGTGGTCGACTCGGGGCTCGCCCGGGAGCCCCGGACGGACCACGCCCGGGGGCTCGGGTCGCTGGCGACGGTGCCGGTGTCGTCGGCCGCTGCGACGCAGCGGGCCGGACGCTCGGGACGCGAGGCGCCCGGGGTGGTCTACCGCTGCTGGGCGGAGGCGGAGGACGGCGGCCGGGCGCGGTTCCCGTCGCCCGAGATCAGGATCGCGGACCTGGCGGACTTCGCCCTGCGGGTCGCCTGCTGGGGCGACCCGACGGCCGGGGGGCTCGCGCTGCTCGACGCGCCGCCGGCCGGGGCGATGGAGGCGGCCCGTGCGGTCCTCGGGTCGATCGGCGCCGTGGACGCGGCGGGCCGGGCCACGGAGCGGGGGACGCGGATGTCCCGGCTCGGGCTCCATCCGCGACTGGGCCGGGCCCTGCTGGACGGCGCGCCGGAGGTGGGGGTGCGGCGGGCCGCCGAGGTGGTGGCGCTGCTCGGCGAGGAGCCGCCGCGCGACTACGGGGACGACCTGGTGGCGGCCTGGCGGGCGGCCCGCCGGGGTGCGGACGGGTACGGCGCGCGGTGGAGGGCGGAGGCGCGCCGTCTGGAGCGGGCGGCCGGCGAGGCGGTGGGCGGCGAAGACGGTGGCGCCGTCTCCGGGGCCGGGGGGGGCGAGGACGCCGTGGCCGGTCTGGTGACGGCGCTCGCCTTCCCCGAGCGGGTGGCCAGGGCCCGGGAGCAGGGCGGCCATCTGATGGTGTCGGGGAGCGGGGCGCGGCTCGCCGAGGGTTCCGGGCTGCGGTCCGCTCCGTGGCTGGCCGTGGCGGTGGCGGACCGCACGGCCCGGGACGCCACGGCGCGGGTGCGGCTCGCGGCGGCGGTGGACGGGTCGGTGGCGCTGCGGGCGGCCGGGCACCTGCGGTCCACCGGCGAGGAGGTCCGGTGGGAGGACGGGGACGTGGTCGCGCGCTCGGTGGACCGGCTGGGCGCGGTCGAGCTGACGGTCCGTCCCCTGGGCGCCGGGGCCGACCGGGCCCTGGTCCGGGCGGCCCTGCTCGACGGCCTGCGGCGCGAGGGGCTCGGGCTGCTGCGGTGGAGCCGGGAGGCCGGGGAGCTGCGCGAGCGGCTGGCGTTCCTCCACCGGGAGGTGGGCGAGCCGTGGCCGGACGTGTCGGAGGAGGCGCTGGTCGACCGGGCCGGGGAGTGGCTGGAGCCGGAGCTGTCCCGGGCCGGGCGCCGGGCCGACCTGGGGCGGATCGCCGCCGGTGAGGCCCTGCGGCGGCTGCTGCCGTGGGCGACGGGCGAGGCGGGCCGGCTGGACGAGCTGGCGCCGGAGCGGATCGAGGTGCCGAGCGGTTCGCGGATACGGGTGGAGTACGGGGGCGACCGGCCGGTGCTCGCGGTGAAGCTCCAGGAGATGTTCGGGCTGGCCGAGACGCCCCGGGTGGCGGGGGTTCCGGTGCTCGTCCACCTCCTCTCCCCCGCCGGGCGGCCGGCGGCGGTGACCGCCGACCTGGCGTCGTTCTGGCGGGACGGCTACCGCGCGGTGCGGGCGGAGCTGCGGGGGCGGTACCCGAAGCACCCGTGGCCGGAGGATCCGTCGGCGGCGGTGGCGACCCGGCACACCAGCGCGCGGCTCGCAGGGGGGCGGTGACGCCGGGCCGGACACGTCCGGGGAGAACGAGGCGCCGCCCCTCCGTCCGGTGCGGACGGAGGGGCGGCGCGGAGAAGGAGCACCGCGGCCGGTCAGGCCTTGGAGGTGGAGGGGGACGGGGAGCCCGTCGGGGCGGAGGTGGACGCCGAGGGAGAGGCCGACGGCGACGAGGAGGTGGACGGCGCGGGAGAGGCCGACGGCGAGGGGGAGGCCTCGGGCGTGCCGGTCTCGGAGGGCTCCGGCTCCGGGGTCGGGGCGGCCGCGGCGACCGTGAGCTCGACGAAGAGGGTGCCGCCGCCGGGCGCGCTCAGCTTGAGGTGGTACGTGCCCGCCTTGTCGCCCGCGAGGAGGTCGCCCGCCTGGAAGGTCAGGGTGCCGTTCGTGGCGGTCGCGAGGGTGACGGTGCGGGAGGACGTGCTCTTGAAGGTCGGGCCCTCGGTGGCCGGCTTCGGGTCCGTCTTCGACTCGACGATCTCCGCGGTGACGAGCACGCCGGGGGCGAGGGCTCCCTTGTCGGTGGCCTTCACCTGGACCTGCTGGTCGAAGGCGGTGCCGGTGGTGGCCTTCAGGGGGGCGTCGCCGACGCGGACGAGGGTGTCCGCCCGGCGCTCCGTGACGGAGACGGCGAAGGCGGCCGGGGCCAGGGTCCGGCCCACGACGGTGGCCCGGATCGTGAACGATCCCGTCTGCTCGCCGGCCCGCAGCGCCGGGGCGGAGGCGACGCCTGCCGCGGTGGTGGTGGCGGTGACGCCGGTCCTGCCCCCGGCGAAGCGGGTGTCGGTGGCCCCGACGATCTCGAAGCGGACGGCCGCCCCGGCGACCGGCTTGCCCGAGGCGTCGAGCGCCGCGACCCGGGGGACTCCCGTGAAGTCGCTGTCGGTGGTCGCGGTCAGCTGCCCGTTGGCCGCGACCTTGAGCAGCGACACCTTCTCGGCCGGCGAGGTGGCCGGCGGCGTCGGGTCGGTGGTGGGGGGCTTGGTCGGGACGGTCGGCGGCTTGCTCGTGCCGGGGTTCGGCTTCGGGTCCTGGGCGCCCGGCTTCGGCGCGGGGGACGTCGGAGAGGGGGACGTCGGCGCGGTGGGGCGGGGGACGCCGCCCGGGCGGCGGTTGTCGCTGCGGTCGATCGGCAGCACGCCCGTGCCGTCCGGGACCTGGTGGGTGCCGCGCTTGTAGTACTCGAACCAGGACAGGACCGTGTTCAGGTACTCGGTCGAGCGGTTGTAGCTGAGGACCGCGCGGTCGAGGTCGGCCTTGAGCAGGAGGTTGCGGTCGTTGGCGCAGAGGTAGCGACCGGCGGCCTGCGCCGCGTCGTAGATGTTGTTCGGGTCCTTCTTCCCGTCGCCGTTGGCGTCCTGGCCCCAGGTGGCCCAGGTGGACGGGATGAACTGCATCGGGCCGACGGCGCGGTCGTGGACCTTGTCGCCGTCGTAGGCGCCGCCGTCGGTGTCGGAGATGTTGGCGAAGCCGACGCCGTTGAGGGCGGGGCCGAGGATCGGCTTGAAGGTCGTGCCGTTGCCGTCGACCCGGCCGCCGCTCGCCTGCCCGGACTCGACCTTGCCGATGCCGGCGAGCAGTTGCCACGGCAGGTTGCAGCCGGGGTCGGTCGAGCGGGACGTCTGCTCGGCGCGCTTGTAGGCGGCGAGGACGGTCGCGGGTATGCCGGCCTCCGCGGGGCCGGTGACCACCAGCGGACCGGTGCCCGTCCCCGGCGCGCCCGGCTGGCGGGCCGCCACGTTCAGCGGCGGCAGCGCCGTGTAGTAGGGCGAGTCGCCGGTCGCGGAGCCCTTGTCGGACGGCGGGGCGGTCTCCCCGGTGCCGGTGCCGGTGGCGCGGTCGCCGCCGGCGTTGTCCGTGGTCGGCTGGATCGCCTCCGGTGCCTGCGAGGCGGCGAGCGCGGCGACCGCCGCGGCCACCACCGCACCGCTGGTGGCCCCCCTGCGCAGCCGGCGGCCGATGTCCGGTGCCATATCCGTCGTCCCTCCCCGATCGACTGCGGCCCCGTGCTCCCCGCGCGTGGCCTCCGGCGACTTTATGCCAACTCCGTACCGGCTAGTACCGGTCCTTGACCGTGTTTCACTCTTTCGTCACCTCATGACCGCCTGCCGATCAAAGGGAGGCGGGAACCGACCGGGGCGCCCGGTGCCTCTTGCACTGCGGTCGATCATGGACCGGCCCGCGTCCGTGCCCGTGAGCCGTCGCCGTCCGAACCCCGGGAGCCCTCCTTGCCGTTCACACTGAGCCATGCCGCCGCCGTGCTGCCCGGGCTGCGCCGGGACGGGACCGCGCGGGGTCCGCTGGTCGCGTCCGCCCTCGTCGCCGGGTCCTTCGCGCCCGACACGACGTACTTCGCCGCGACGGTGCTGCCCGGCGCGATGGCCTTCGGCGACGTCACGCACTCCGCCGTCGGGATCGTCACGGCCGACGTCCTGATCGCGGCCGCGCTCGTCGCCCTGTGGCTGACCGTGCGCGAGCCGCTGGTAGCGCTGCTGCCCGCGCGGTGGCGGGGCGGGGTGTACGGCCTCGTCGTGGGCCGCCGGTGGCGGGACCGGTCCCCGGTCGCGCTCGCGGGCTGGTTCCTCCTCTCGGCGGCGCTGGGCGCCACGACCCACGTGGTGTGGGACTCCTTCACCCACCTCGACCGCTGGGGCACCCGCGCGCTCCCCTTCCTCGGCGAGCTCGTGGCCGGCTTCCCGGTCTACCTGTACGCGCAGTACGGGGGTTCGGCGCTGGCCCTGGGGCTGCTCTGCCGGTTCGCCGCGCGGGCGCTGCGGGCCGCCGTGCCCGGTGCGGAGCTGCCCGCCGGCGTGGCGGTGCCGGACCGGCGCGGGCGGCTCGTCGCGGCCGGGCTCATCGGCGGCTGCGTCCTCGCCGGGATCGCCCACCGGGTGCTGCGCTGGGCCGCGTACTGGGGCTGGGACCGGATCGAGACGCCCCTGGACGTCATCCCGACGGCGTGCTTCGGGGCCGGCGCCGGGCTCGCCGCCGGGATCGTGCTGTACGGGGCGGGGGCGCGGCTCCTCGGAGCGTCGCCCGCTCGGCGGGCGGGAAGCCCGACGCCGAATCCGGCTCCGGAACCGGAGGGCCGGAAGCGGAAGGACCCGGAGCGGAAGAGCCCGGAACCGAAGGGCCCGGAGCCGAAGGGCCCGGAGCCGAAGAGGGCGGAGCCGAAGGGCCCGGAGCCGAAGAGGGCGGAGCCGAAGGGCCGGGAGGCCCTGCCGGAGCACTCCCGTCCGGGACCTCGCTGACGTTCTCCGAGGGGGTGAAGCCGCGGGCCGCCGCGCCGCCGGAGAGCCCGCGGTGCACGGCCAGGGCGACCCCCTCCAGGGTGCGGATGCCGTACCGCATGGTCGGGTTGCCGTGGCTCAGGAGGGCGAGCCGGTAGTCGGTCGCGGAGGCGCCGGCCGACCCCGCGACGGCGCCCGCTCCCCTGCCCGTGCCGGCGGCCGGGCGCACCACGCCGACGCTGTGGACGCGCCAGGCGTGGGTGGCGCGGGGCAGCCAGCCGTTCTTGAGGTGGACCTTGACCGTGCGGGGCGCGCCCGAGGTGACGCCCCAGGCCTGGTCGCGGACGACCTGGCCCATCAGGGACAGCGCCTCGGCACGGCGGGACACCGCGGCCAGGAGGGCCAGTTGGTCGCGGGCGGTGGTGCGGGTCAGGCCCCAGTAGCCGCCGTGGCCGGGGACGGTGTCGCGGGCCCCGGCGTCGCGCAGCACCCTGTCGAGACGGGCGCGGGAGAGCCCCTTCCACAGCTCGCCGGCCGCCTTGTTGTCGGAGCGGGTGATCATCGCCCTCATCCGCCGGGACTCCGGGCCGGTGGGCGCGCGGCCGAGCTCGGCCGCCCGTCCGAGGACGGCCTCCAGGATGAGGACCTTGGCGATGCTGGCGGAGTCGTACACGAGGGTGTCGTCGAGCCGGCAGCGCAGTCCGCGTCCGGGGTCGTGCAGGGCGACGGAGACCGTGCCGTCGCGGCCCCTGAGCGCCGTCGCGATGTCCTGGGACAGGCGGGCGGCGAGGGCCGGTTCGCGGGACGAGGTGCAGAGTGCGGGGGCCCGGTGCGCCTCGGCGGGCCAGGCGGTGCCCGATGCCCCGAGTACGGCTCCGAGCAGGGCCCAGGCGCGGAGGCGGGCGCGACGGCTCGTGATCATGATGCTCAGTTTCATGAGCCCGGCCGCCGGGACGCCCTCCGGAGTGGTCCATCCGGCGCACGGCCCCCGCCCCGGAGCCCGTGACGGCGCCCCCGCCCCGTACGGCCGGGGCCCGGACGCCCCCCCCGATCCCCGCCGGCGGGCCCGGGCGCCCTCCGGCCCGTACGACGGGGCGGCCCGGACGCGCCCGGGCCCGTACGGCGTCCGTACGGGCCCGGGGCGGGGTGGTGTCAGTGCGCGGCGGAGTCCCAGTCCCGGCCGACGCCGACGGAGACGTCGAGCGGGGCCCGCAGGTGGGCCGCCGCGGACATCTGCTCGCGGACCAGGGCCTCGACCCGCTCGCGCTCGCCGGGGGCGAGTTCGAGCACGATTTCGTCGTGGACCTGGAGGAGCATCCGGGAGGTGAGGCCCGCCTCCGTGAGCGCCCGGTCGACGTTCAGCATGGCGATCTTCACGATGTCGGCGGCCGTGCCCTGGATGGGCGCGTTGAGCGCCATCCGCTCGGCGGCCTCGCGGCGCTGCCGGTTGTCGCTGTTGAGGTCGGGCAGGTAGCGGCGGCGGCCCAGCATCGTCTCGGTGTATCCGGTGGCGCGGGCCTCGTCGACGACCCGGCGCAGGTAGTCCCGCACCCCGCCGAAGCGCTCGAAGTAGGTCTCCATCAGGATCCGGGCCTCGGCCGGGTCGATGGTGAGCTGCTGCGCGAGGCCGAAGGCGGAGAGGCCGTAGGCCAGGCCGTACGACATGGCCTTGATCTTGCGCCGCATCTCGGCGTCGACGGCGGACCGCTCGACGCCGAAGACCTGGGAGGCGACGGTGGTGTGCAGGTCCTCGCCGGAGGCGAAGGCCTCGATGAGGCCCTCGTCCTCGGAGAGGTGGGCCATGACCCGCAGCTCGATCTGGCTGTAGTCGGCGGTCATCAGTGCCTCGAAGCCCTCGCCGACGACGAAGCCGTGCCGGATGGCCCGGCCCTCGTCGGTGCGCACCGGCACGTTCTGCAGGTTCGGGTCGGTGGAGGAGAGGCGGCCGGTGGCGGCGACGGTCTGGCTGAACGTGGTGTGGATCCGGCCGTCGGCGGCGACGGTCTTGACCAGGCCCTCGACCGTGGAGCGGAGCCGGGCCTGCTCGCGGTGGCGGAGCATGATCACGGGCAGTTCGTGCTCGGTCTGGCCGGCCAGCCAGGCGAGCGCGTCGGCGTCGGTGGTGTACCCGGTCTTGGTCTTCTTGGTCTTCGGGAGGTTCAGCTCGCCGAAGAAGACCTCCTGGAGCTGCTTGGGCGAGCCGAGGTTGAACTCGTGGCCGACGGAGGCGTGCGCCTCCTTCACGGCCTGCTGGACGGCGCCGGCGAACTGCTGCTCCATGGCTTCCAGGTGCTCGCGGTCGGCGGCGATGCCGTGCCGCTCCAGGCGGGCCAACAGGGCGGAGGTGGGCAGCTCGATCTCGTGGAGGAGCTCGCGGGCGCCCACCTCGCCCAGCCGCTCCTCGAAGGCCCCGCCGAGGTCGAGGACGGCGCGGGCCTGGGCCATGAGGGCCTCGGCCTCGGCGGTGTCGTCGGCGCCGAAGGCGAGCTGCCCGTCGGAGGCGGCGGCGGGGGCCAGCTCGCGGCCGAGGTACTCGACGGAGAGCGCGTCCAGGGCGAAGGAGCGGCGGCCGGGCTTGACCAGGTAGGCGGCGAGGGCGGTGTCCATGGTGACGCCCGCGACGCTCCAGCCGTGCTCGGGGAAGACCCGCATGGCGCCCTTGGCGTTGTGCAGCACCTTGGGGCGGTCGGGGTCGGAGATCCACGCGGCCCAGGCCCGCTCGTCGGCCTCGTCGAGCTCGCCGGGGTCGAACCAGGCGGCGGCGCCCCCGGCGGCGGCGAGGGCGACCTCGGCGACGTTTCCGGTGCCGAGGGCCCAGCTGTCGACGGTGGCGACGCCGAGGGGCCCGGTGCCGTGCTCGGCGAGCCAGGGGGCGAGCTCGCCCGTGGAGAGGACGGAGGCGTCGAGCTCGACGCCTGCGGCGGGCGGCGGGACGTCCTCCTCGGCGGAACCGGGGTCGACGGCGAGGAGCCGCTCGCGCAGGGAGGGGTTGCGGATCTCCAGCGTGTCGAGGACGAGGGCGAGGGCCGCGCGGTCGTACGGCTCGCGGGCGAGGTCGGCCACCGTCTTCGACAGCTCGACGTCCCGGACCATCTCGGTCAGGCGCCGGTTGAGCTTCACCGCTTCCAGGTGGTCGCGGAAGTTCTGCCCGGCCTTGCCCTTGACCTCCTCGGCGCGCTCGACGAGCAGGTCGAAGGAGCCGAACTGGTTGATCCACTTCGCGGCGGTCTTCTCGCCGACCCCGGGGATGCCGGGCAGGTTGTCCGACGGGTCGCCGCGCAGGGCCGCGAAGTCGGGGTACTGCGAGGGGCTCAGACCGTACTTCTCCTGGATCTTCTCCGGGGTGAAGCGGGTCAGCTCGGAGACGCCCTTGGTCGGGTAGAGCACGGTGACGTGGTCGGTGACGAGCTGGAAGGAGTCCCGGTCGCCGGTGACGATCAGGACGTCGAAGCCCTCGGCCTCGGCCTGCGTGGCGAGGGTCGCGATGACGTCGTCCGCCTCGAAGCCGTCGACGGCGAAGCGCTGCGCGTGCATCGCGTCGAGCAGCTCGCCGATCAGCTCGACCTGCCCCTTGAACTCGTCGGGGGTCTTCGAGCGGTTCGCCTTGTACTCCGGGAACTCGTCCGAGCGCCAGGTCTTGCGGGACACGTCGAACGCGACCGCGAAGTGGGTGGGCGACTCGTCGCGCAGCGTGTTCGCCAGCATCGAGGCGAATCCGTAGATCGCGTTCGTCGGCTGCCCCGTCGCGGTGGTGAAGTTCTCCGCGGGCAGCGCGAAGAACGCCCGGTACGCGAGCGAGTGCCCGTCCATCAGGAGCAGGCGGGGACGGGTGTCTGCGGTGTTCTTCGATGCTGTCTGGGCCACGGGACGATCCTGCCACGGCCCACCGACAATCCCCTCCTCACCGGCCGGGGTGCCGGGCTGTCGGTGCCGCGTGACAGGATCGGAGACGTACGCAGGAGGACGACCGCTCAAGGGAGAGCGCGATGGTCAGCAAGCCCCCGGCCGGTGACCCGGTCCAGGACGCACCGCAGGTCACGCCGCCGCAGCACGCCGCCGCCGGGCTGCCCGCCGTCGGACACACCCTGCGGATCGCCCGGGAGCAGATGGGGTCCCTGCGCACCGCGCGGACCCTCCTGAGGGTCAACCAGAAGGACGGATTCGACTGTCCGGGCTGCGCCTGGCCCGAGGAGGACAGGCGGCACGTCGCGGAGTTCTGCGAGAACGGCGCGAAGGCCGTCGCCGAGGAGGCGACGCTGCGCCGGGTCACCCCGGAGTTCTTCGCCGCGCACCCGGTGGCGGACCTGGCGGAGCGCAGCGGGTACTGGCTGGGCCAGCAGGGCCGCATCACGCAGCCGATGCTCCTGCCCGAGGGCGGCGACCGGTACGAGCCGGTGACCTGGGAGCGGGCCTTCGGGATCGTCGCCGAGGAGCTGCGGGCCCTGGACTCCCCCGACGAGGCGCTCTTCTACACCTCGGGCCGCACCAGCAACGAAGCGGCCTTCCTGCTCCAGCTCTTCGCCCGCGAGTTCGGCACGAACAACCTGCCGGACTGCTCCAACATGTGCCACGAGTCCTCGGGCTCGGCGCTGACGGAGACCATCGGCGTCGGCAAGGGCAGCGTCTCCCTGGAGGACCTGCACAAGGCCGACCTGATCGTCGTGGCCGGGCAGAACCCGGGGACGAACCACCCCCGGATGCTGTCCGCGCTGGAGAAGGCGAAGGCCGCGGGCGCCCGGATCATCTCGGTCAACCCGCTGCCGGAGGCCGGCCTGGAGCGGTTCAAGAACCCGCAGACCCCCCGCGGCATGCTCAAGGGCGCCGCGCTCACCGACCTCTTCCTCCAGATCCGGATCGGCGGCGACCAGGCCCTCTTCCGCCTCCTCAACAAACTGGTCCTGGCGACCCCCGGCGCCGTCGACGAGGAGTTCGTACGCGAACACACCCACGGGTACGAGGAGTTCGCGGCGGCCGCGGAGGAGGCCGACTGGGACGAGACCCTCGCCGCGACCGGTCTGGAGCGCTCCGAGATCGAACGGGCCCTGGAGATGGTCCTCGCCTCGGAGCGGACGATCGTCTGCTGGGCGATGGGCCTCACCCAGCACAAGCACTCCGTGCCGACCATCCGCGAGGTGGTCAACCTGCTGCTCCTGCGCGGCGACATCGGACGGCCGGGCTCGGGCGTCTGCCCGGTGCGCGGCCACTCGAACGTGCAGGGCGACCGGACCATGGGCATCTTCGAGCGCCCCGCGCCCGCGTTCCTCGACGCCCTGGACAAGGAGTTCGGGATCGTCTCCCCGCGCCACCACGGCTTCGACGTGGTCCGCTCGATCCAGGCGCTGCGCGACGGCGAGGCGAAGGTGTTCTTCGCCATGGGCGGCAACTTCGTGGCGGCGACGCCCGACACGGAGGTGACGGAGGCGGCCGTGCGCCGGGCCCGGCTGACCGTCCACGTGTCGACGAAGCTGAACCGCTCGCACGCGGTCACGGGCACGCGCGCGCTGATCCTGCCCACCCTCGGCCGCACCGACAAGGACGTCCAGAAGGGCGGGCGGCAGTTCGTGACGGTCGAGGACTCGATGAGCCTGGTGCACGCCTCCCGGGGCAACCTGCCCCCGGCGAGCCCGCACCTGCTGTCCGAGCCGGCGATCGTGGCCCGGATGGCCCGCGCGGTCCTCGGCGACGGATCGGCCACGCCCTGGGAGGAGTTCGAGGCCGACTACGCCCGGATCCGGGACCGCATCGCGCGCGTGGTGCCCGGTTTCGAGGACTTCAACGCCCGGCTCGCGGCGGACCCGGGCGGCTTCGCGCTGCCGCACGCCCCGCGCGACGAGCGCCGCTTCCCCACGAGGACCGGCAAGGCGAACTTCACGGCCGCGCCCGTCGAGTACCCGAGGGTGCCGGAGGGCCGGCTGCTCCTCCAGACGCTGCGCTCGCACGACCAGTACAACACCACGATCTACGGCCTGGACGACCGCTACCGGGGCATCAAGGGGGGCCGCAGGGTCGTCCTGGTCCACCCGGAGGACGCGGCGGCCCTCGGTCTGGCCGACGGGGCGTACGCCGACCTGGTGAGCGAGTGGACGGACGGCGTGGAGCGGCGGGCGCCCGGCTTCCGGGTGGTGCACTACCCGACGGCCCGGGGGTGCGCGGCGGCCTACTACCCGGAGACGAACGTCCTGGTGCCGCTGGAGTCGACGGCGGACGTCAGCAACACCCCCGCGAGCAAGTCCGTCATCGTCCGTCTGGAACAATCGCCCTCCGCCTAAGCGTTTGCTCAGGCGGAACCACGCGATCGAACGATCAGCGACCGTACGAAGACGAACGGAGCCGGGCCATGGGTGAACAGCAGCACGTGAAGTTCCCGCAGGAGGTCATCGACGAGTACGCGGCGCTCGGCGTCGACCTCCCGGCCCTCTTCTCGGCGGGGCACCTCGGCAACCGGATGGGCGTGCAGATCCTGGAGGCCTCGGCCGAGCGGGTCGTCGGCACCATGCCGGTGGAGGGCAACACGCAGCCGTACGGGCTGCTGCACGGCGGGGCGTCGGCGGTCCTCGCCGAGACGCTGGGCTCCGTGGGCTCGATGCTGCACGGCGGGGTCTCCCGGATCGCCGTCGGCGTCGACCTCAACTGCACCCACCACCGCGGGGTCCGCAGCGGCCTGGTGACCGGCGTGGCGACCCCGGTGCACCGCGGGCGCTCCACCGCCACCTACGAGATCGTGATCACCGACGAGCAGGACCGGCGGGTCTGCTCGGCCCGGCTGACCTGCCTGCTGCGCGAGGTCACCCCCAAGGACGCGGAGAACGTCCCGGGCGCGGAGACGGACGCGAGCGCCTGAGACCCGCGCGAGGGGGCCGGCCGAACGGCTCCCGGACCCGGACGTCGTGAACGGGACCGGACGGTGTGAACAGGACCGGGCCGCGCGAACGAGACCGGGCCGCGCGAACGGGACCGGCGTCGGGCGATCCGGCAGGGGCGGGTCCGACGAGGCCCGCGCGGGCCGGAGCGGACCGGTCCGGCGCGGACGAGGTCCCGTGCGGACGAGCCCCGCGGGGGCGGTGCGAGGAGGCACCGCCCCCGCCGGCGTTTCCGCGCCAACTCCCTTTCCCCCGGCACCCCTTGCCCCTCGCGGCCCGAGGCGCTTCACTGGCGGGCCTCCCCACGGGGAGGAACCGACCCGCCCGTCCGCCCGCGCACCCGCCGAGGGGCCCCCATGACCGCCGCACAGTCCGCCGCACGACCCGCCTCCGCCCCAACTTCCCCCGGACTCACCACAGTCACACCCGACACGCCCTGTCACACCGCCGATGTCGCATACCGGCCGCGAGCGGTCGCCGGCCGCCCGTTCCCGAAGCCGCGGGTCCGGCTCCCTTGAGGCGCCGGCGATCCGGCACCGCGAGGTCCGCGTTCGCCGCGGCCCTGACCGCCTGCGCGCTGGCCCTGACGGGCGCCTGCGGGGCGCCGGAGGAGTCCGCCCCTCCCGCCAGGACCCCCGCGGACATCTGCGCGGACCTCGTGTCGTACTGGGTGGAGGAGGCCCTGAAGGGCAGCTCGTGGGCGGGTCTGGACTGGGAGCAGAAGGGCCTCTCCAACGAGCAGTACGAGATCCACGACGAGGTCCTGGTGGCGGCCCGGGCGGAGGAGCGGCGGGCGGGGCGCGCGGCCGCCTCCGCCTTCGCCGACCGGGAGTCGCGGCGGCGTTGCGAGGAGGCGGGGGGCGCGACGGGGAGTTCGGAGAACTGGCGCCCGTGACCGCCGGCGCCGCCCGGACGGCCCGGCCCGGAACGCCGACCGAACGATCCCGGCCAGCACCTTCGTAACCCTGCGTAACGTTCGCGCAATGTTCCGGCGGGGCGTCCCGGACGGCTCCTCCGTCCGCTCACGGAAAGACCGCTGTCCGATATCCGGAGACCCCTCGAAGGGGCCCGTCAGGAGCATGATCCGCCCAAGCCCCTTAGCGGAACTGGGGATTCTCACTATGTGAACACCGCGCTACCGACCGATACGCCCCGATTCGCCCACCCGATGCACACGGCATCCGCCCGTCGGCATAACAAGACAGTCACATCATGTCCTCGGCGCTCCCCGACCCTCCCCACCTGCGCTTAGAGTCACGGCCAGTCACCGCGCCGCCGGGCGCTTCCACTGCACGGCCCCGCTCGAACCAGTACGGCCCGGCATCGAAAACGGCACCTCTAGCTACACAGCTTCACGGCACCGCCTCAGCTCGAGGGGGCCGCGCCAGGGAAAGGATTCTTCGTGCGACACCGTTCACTCCTCATCCTCACCAGTGTGCTCACCACCGGAGCGCTCACCCTCACCGCCTGCGGT
Organism: Streptomyces sp. NPDC092045; assembly: GCF_044756005.1. Lineage (NCBI taxonomy): Bacteria > Bacillati > Actinomycetota > Actinomycetes > Kitasatosporales > Streptomycetaceae > Streptomyces > Streptomyces sp. NPDC092045. The sequence continues at coordinate 19,966 of NZ_JBIVSC010000002.1, forward strand.
TCGCGCGACGACAAGGGCGGCTCCGGCGACGGAAACGGTGGCGGTGGCAGCACCACGACCGTCGTCATCGGCGTCGACGCCCCCCTGACCGGCTCCCTCTCCGCCCTCGGCCAGGGCATCAAGAACTCCGTGGACCTCGCGGTCAAGACCGCGAACAAGAACAACGAGGTTCCCGGCGTCACCTTCAAGGTCGAGGCCCTGGACGACCAGGCCGTCCCCGCCTCCGGCCAGGCCAACGCCACCAAGCTGGTCGGCAACAAGGACGTCCTCGGCGTCGTCGGCCCCCTGAACTCCGGCGTCTCCCAGCAGATGCAGGGCGTCTTCGCCGCCGCCAAGCTGGCCCAGATCTCCCCCGCCAACACCAACCCGGCGCTCAGCCAGGGCGACAACTGGGGCAAGGGCGAGTTCAAGCGCCCCTTCCCCACCTACTTCCGCACCGCCGCCACCGACGTGGTCCAGGGCAAGTTCGCCGCCCAGTACCTCTTCAAGGACGCCGGCAAGAAGAAGGTCTACGTCGTCGACGACAAGCAGACCTACGGCGCCGGCCTCGCCGCGATCTTCAGCGACGAGTTCAAGCGCCTCGGCGGCCAGGTCGTCGGCACCGACCACGTCACCGTCAAGGAGACCGACTTCTCGGCCACCGCCGACAAGGTCAAGTCCTCCGGCGCCGACTCCGTCTACTTCGGCGGCCAGTACCCCGAGGGCGGCCTGCTCTCCGACCAGATCAAGAAGACCGGCGCCAAGATCCCCGTCATGGGCGGCGACGGCATCTACGACCCCGCCTTCATCAGCGCCTCCGCCGAGGCCAACGACGGCGACCTCGCCACCTCCATCGGCTACCCGGTCGAGAAGCTCGACACCGCCAAGAAGTTCATCGCGGACTACAACGCCGGCGGCTACAAGGACCCCTACGCGGCCTACGGCGGCTACTCCTACGACGCCGGCTGGGCCGTCGTCCAGGCCGTCAAGGCCGTCGTCGCCGCCAACGACGGCAAGCTCCCCTCCGACGCCCGCGCCAAGGTCACCGAAGCCCTGGGCAAGGTCTCCTTCGACGGCGTGACCGGCAAGGTCTCCTTCGACGAGTTCGGCGACACCACCAACAAGCAGCTCACGGTCTACAAGGTCGAGGGCGGCAAGTGGATCGACGTCAAGAGCGACACGTTCAACCAGTAATCCCGTAGGACAGCAGCACCACCCCGGCCCCGGCCGGAACCCCGCACCACCCGACCCAAGCCGCGCGAGGGCGCAAACAGCGCCCTCGCGCGGAGTCTTATCCGACAAGCTCATCGGAGGCCTGCGGTGCACGAACTGCCGCAACAGCTGGCCAACGGCCTGGCCCTCGGTGCCCTCTATGGCCTCATCGCCATCGGGTACACCATGGTCTACGGCATCGTCCAGCTCATCAACTTCGCCCACGGCGAGATCTTCATGATCGGGGGCTTCGGTGCCCTCACCACCTACACCGCTCTTCCGAGCGGAACGTCCCTGCTGGTGGCGATACCGCTCATGATCGTCGGTGGCGCGATAGCCTCCGTGGCCGTCGCCACCGCCGCCGAGCGCTTCGCCTACCGCCCCCTGCGCGGCGCCCCCAGGCTGGCACCCCTCATCACCGCGATCGGCCTGTCCATCGCCCTCCAGCAACTGGTCTGGCAGTTCTACCCGGACGCCAAGAAGGCCGTCAGCTTCCCCGAGTTCAAGGGCGAGGCCTTCCAGATCGCCGGGAACCTGTCGATCCAGCGCGCCGACGCCTTCGTCCTCGCCCTCGCCCCCCTGTGCATGCTCGCCCTCGGCGTCTTCGTCTCCAAGAGCCGCAGCGGCCGCGCCATGCAGGCCACCGCGCAGGACCCCGACACCGCCAAGCTGATGGGCATCAACACCGACCGCATCATCGTCATGGCCTTCGCCATCGGTGCCGCGTTCGCCGCCGTCGCCGCCGTCGCCTACGGCGTCGACAAGGGCCAGATCAACTTCGAGATGGGCTTCATCCTCGGCCTCAAGGCGTTCACCGCGGCCGTCCTCGGCGGCATCGGCAACATCTACGGCGCCATGGTCGGCGGCGTCGTCCTCGGCATCGCCGAATCCCTCTCGATCGCCTACATCGAGGACGTCCCCGGCATGCAGCAGCTCGGCGGCGGCGCCTGGGCCAACGTGTGGGCCTTCGTCCTCCTCATCCTCGTACTCCTCGTGCGGCCCCAGGGCCTGCTCGGCGAACGCGTCGCGGACAGGGCGTGAGCACCATGACCGAAAACCTGCCCAAGAACCCGGCCGCACCGAAGTCCACCGCACTGCTGTGGACCGTCGTCGCCGGCAGCACCGCCACCCTCGCCAGCACCTTCCTCGCCTGGACGTGGACCACCGCCTTCCCCGGCAACCTCACCGTCTACGGCTACCCGGCCGAACTCCAGCTCCTCACCCTCGTCGGAGCCGTCCTCACCGCCGCCCACGCGCTCTCCGCGCTCGGCGTCAAGGGCCTCGGCTGGCTCACCCCGACCGGCGCCCGCAAGGCCACCTGGATCCTGGCCCTCGGCACCTTCGCCACCACCCTCTTCACCGCGCTCGCGATCGTCGTCGAACTCGGTGCCCTGGTCGACCTGGAGCCCGGAGCCGGCATCGCCGTCCTCGCCTCCGCCGTCCCCGCGATCGCCGCGTACAAGATCCCCGACGACACCCGCAAGGCCGCCCCGGCCAAGGAGCTCCCCTCCTGGGCCGAGATCCTGCTCATCGTCGCCGTCTTCGCGATCGGCCTCTTCGTCGTCACCTTCGGCATCGACACCGACGACTCCGAGCCCCAGCTCTTCATCGCCTTCCTGATCCTCGTCGGCTTCACCGCCACGGCCCTGATCAAGTCCGGCCTCATCGCCCGCATCTCCGCGATCACCGCCCGGAACCGCCAGGTCACCGTCACAGCGAGCCTCGTCGCCGCGATCGCCTTCCCCTTCATCCAGCAGAGCGGCGACACCTACACCCTCATCGCGGTCAACATCCTCATCTTCGCGACCGTCGCCCTCGGCCTGAACATCGTCGTCGGCCTCGCCGGCCTCCTCGACCTCGGCTACGTCGCCTTCCTCGGCGTCGGCGCCTACACCGCCGCCCTCGTCTCCGGCGCCACCTCCTCCGCCTTCGGCGTCCAGTTCCCCTTCTGGGCCTCGGCGCTCACCGGCATGGCCGCCTCCCTGGTCTTCGGCGTGGTCATCGGCGCACCCACCCTGCGCCTGCGCGGCGACTACCTCGCCATCGTCACCCTCGGCTTCGGAGAGATCTTCCGCATCGCCATGGGCAACCTCGACGGCACCTCCGGGCCGAAGGTCACCAACGGCCCCAACGGCATCCCGAACATCCCCCAGCTGGAGTTCTTCGGGTACAACTTCGGCGAGTCCCACACCGTCCTCGGTGTCGAGCTCGGCGCCTACGCCAACTACTACCTGCTGATGATCCTGGTCATGGCCCTGGTCATCATCGTCTTCTCCCGCGCCGCCAACAGCCGCATCGGCCGCGCCTGGGTCGCCATCCGCGAGGACGAGACCGCCGCCACCGCCATGGGCATCAACGGCTTCCGCGTCAAGCTCGTCGCCTTCGCCCTCGGCGCCGCCCTCGCCGGCCTCGCCGGCACCGTCCAGGCCCACGTCAACACCACGGTCGTCCCCGAGAACTACGTCTTCGCCGGCCCCGTGCCGCCGAACTCCGCGTTCCTCCTCGCCGCCGTCATCCTCGGCGGCATGGGCACCATCAACGGCCCCATCCTGGGCTCCGCGCTCCTCTTCCTGATCCCGGCCAAGCTGCAGTTCCTCCAGGACTACCAGCTCCTCGGCTTCGGCATCGCGCTGATCCTCCTCATGCGCTTCCGCCCCGAGGGCCTGATCGCCAACAAGCGCGCGAAGCTGGAATTCCACGAGAACGACGAGCAGCCCGCCGTACCCGAACCACGACCCTCCGAGGAGTCGGGCATCGGCACGGCGAAGGCGGGGGCGTGACGCCATGACCACCATCACCAAGGACACCGCCACGGCCGCCACCGTCCTCGACGCCAGCGGGGTGACCATGCGCTTCGGCGGCCTCACCGCCGTCCGCGACGTGAACCTCACCGTCCGCGAGGGCGAGATCGTCGGACTCATCGGCCCCAACGGCGCCGGCAAGACGACCTTCTTCAACTGCCTCACCGGCCTGTACGTCCCCACCGAGGGACAGGTCAGCTACAAGGGGACCGTCCTCCCCCCGAAGCCCCACCTGGTCACCCAGGCCGGCATCGCCCGCACCTTCCAGAACATCCGTCTCTTCTCCAACATGACGGTCCTGGAGAACGTCCTCGTCGGCCGGCACACCCGGACCAAGGAGGGCCTCTGGTCCGCGCTCCTGCGCGGCCCCGGCTTCAAGAAGGCCGAAACCGCCTCCCGGGACCGGGCCATGGAGCTCCTGGAGTTCGTCGGCCTCGCCCACAAGGCCGAACACCTCGCCCGGAACCTGCCCTACGGCGAGCAGCGCAAGCTGGAGATCGCCCGCGCCCTCGCCAGCGACCCCGGCCTGCTCCTCCTCGACGAGCCCACCGCCGGCATGAACCAGAGCGAGACCCGCACCACCGAGGAACTCGTCTTCGCCATCCGCGACCTGGGCATCGCCGTCCTGGTCATCGAGCACGACATGAAGTTCATCTTCAAGCTGTGCGACCGGGTCGCCGTCCTCGTCCAGGGCGAGAAGCTCGTCGAGGGCACCTCCGAGGTGGTCCAGAACGACGAGCGCGTCGTCGCCGCCTACCTGGGCACCCCGTACGAGGGCGCGCCCGGCGCGGAGGAGGCCGCCGAGGTCGAGGCCGCCGAGGCCCACGCCCACGGCACCGCGGTCCCGGCCCCGGCGCCGGTCCCGGCCGTTGAGACGGACGCGGACACGACCGCCGGAGCGGGCACGGACGCGGAAGCGGACGACGCGGGCACGGACACGGACGACGCGGCCCCGGCCGACACGGACCCGGCGACCGGCACGGACGCCGGCAACGGTCCCTCCGCCGCACCGGACGACGCGGGCACCCCCGCCGCGACCGGTACCGGCGACGCGAACGGCACCACCGAAGGAGACTCCAAGTGACCGCGCTTCTGGAGGTCGAGGACCTCAGGGTCGCCTACGGCAAGATCGAGGCCGTCAAGGGCATCTCCTTCTCCGTCGAGGCGGGCCAGGTCGTCGCCCTCATCGGCACCAACGGCGCCGGCAAGACCACGACCCTGCGCACCCTCTCGGGCCTCATCAAGCCCACCGCGGGCAGGATCTCCTTCGACGGCCAGGAGCTCAACGGCATCCCGGCCCACAAGGTCGTCTCGCTCGGCCTCGCCCACTCCCCCGAAGGGCGCCACATCTTCCCCCGGCTCTCCATCGAGGAGAACCTGCGGCTCGGCGCCTTCCTCCGCAAGGACAAGGGCGGCATCGAGCGGGACATCCACAAGTCCTACGACCTCTTCCCCATCCTGGGCGAACGTCGCAAGCAGGCCGCGGGAACCCTCTCCGGCGGCGAGCAGCAGATGCTGGCGATGGGCCGGGCCCTCATGTCCGAGCCCAAGCTCCTCATGCTGGACGAGCCCTCCATGGGTCTGTCGCCGATCATGATGCAGAAGATCATGGAGACGATCGCGACCCTGAAGTCCGAGGGCATGACGATCCTGCTCATCGAGCAGAACGCGCAGGCCGCCCTCTCCCTCGCGGACCACGGGTACGTCCTGGAGGTCGGCACCATCAAGCTGTCCGGCACCGGACAGGACCTCCTCGTCAACGACGACGTCCGCAAGACGTACCTCGGCGAGGACTGACCTCCCCGTACGTACGGAAGCCGAAGGCCCGCCCCCACAACGCCGTGGGGACGGGCCTTCTTCCGTGCGTACGGAGCCGCTCACTGCTCCTTGTTCTTGGCCGCCTTCTTCTCCTCGGCGTCCTCGATGACCGCCTCGGCGACCTGCTGCATCGACATGCGGCGGTCCATCGACGTCTTCTGGATCCAGCGGAACGCGGCGGGCTCCGTCAGGCCGTACTGCGTCTGCAGGACCGACTTGGCCCGGTCCACCAGCTTCCGGGTCTCCAGGCGCTGCGAGAGGTCCGCGACCTCCTTCTCCAGCGCCCGCAGCTCGGCGAACCGGGAGACGGCCATCTCGATGGCCGGCACCACGTCGCTCTTGCTGAACGGCTTCACGAGGTACGCCATGGCACCGGCGTCCCGGGCCCGCTCGACCAGTTCGCGCTGCGAGAAGGCGGTGAGCATGAGGACGGGGGCGATGGACTCGCCGGCGATCTTCTCGGCGGCGGAGATGCCGTCGAGGACGGGCATCTTCACGTCGAGGATGACGAGGTCGGGGCGGTGCTCGCGGGCAAGTTCGACGGCCCTGGCGCCGTCCCCGGCCTCGCCGACGACCGTGTAGCCCTCTTCTTCGAGCATCTCTTTGAGGTCGAGGCGGATCAGGGCCTCGTCCTCGGCGATGACGACGCGGGTCGTCAGCGGCGGAACGTGCGGCGCCTCGGCGTCGTCGGCGGGCTGGGGCGACTCGGGGGCGGTCACGGGGGCTCCTCGTTGCAGGGCAGGTACTGCTACATGAGCCTACCTAGGTCCTGTATGTTTGAGGCACAGCAGGTTGCCAATGACCTTCGTTTCGAAGGATGCCCCGGTAGCCCAGCGGAAGAGGCAGTGGTCTCAAACACCATACAGCGTGGGTTCGAATCCCACCCGGGGCACTTCCCCTTCGATTCCAAGGACTCCAAGGGCGCTGTTGATCTTCGCTCGCCACGGCGAGCACCCCCTTCGAGTCCCGCCGTGCGGGCCCGCTACGTCTCCGTCGCCCGTAAGGCCTCCGCCCCGCTCATGGGCCCGCACGCACGGGCTAGGGCGCCCAGGGCTTCAGTACGTCCTTCATCGTGTCCGTGAGGGCGAACTGGAGCAGCGGGCCGTAGGTGACGCGGCCGACGCCGAGGCGGCGGAAGCGGGCCAGGTCGTGCTGGACGGGGTGGGCCGTGGAGTTGACGGGGACGGTGACCGCGCCGACGACCGCCGCGAGGAGGTCGTCGTCGTCCTGGATGCCCACCGGGTAGACGCTGTCGGCGCCGGCCCGCTCCATGGCGCGCAGCCGGTCGATCGCCCGGTCGAGGACGGCGGCGGGGTCGTCCGCGTGCAGGAAGAGGTCGGTGCGGCCGTTGATCCAGAGGGGGACGCCCGCGGCGTCGGCCGCCGCGCGCAGATCGGCGATGTAGCCCGCGTGTTCCTGGGTGTCGCGCACGCGTCCGCCGTCCGAGTGGACGGTGTCCTCCAGGTTGAGGCCGGCGCCGCCGGCCTCGACGAGTCCGGCGACGAGGTCGGCGGGCTTCCGTCCGTAGCCGGCTTCGAGGTCGACGGAGACGGGGACGTCGACCGCGGCGACGATCGGCCGGACGGCGGCGAGCACTTCTTCGAAGGTCTGGCCCTCGTTGTCGTCGGCTCCCCGGGAGTCGGCGAGGGGGTGGCTGCCGATGGTCAGGGCGGGGAATCCGGCGTCGGCCGCCGTCCGCGCGGACCAGACGTCCCAGACGGTCGGCAGCACGAGGGGCTTGTGGTCGGCGTGCAGTTGCTTGAGGCGCCGGGCGCGCTCGGCGGTGGTGCGAAGATCCATACCGAGGACGCTACCCCCGAAGTGCCGCGAACAACGTGAGGCCGGGGTTATGTCAGGGGTTCTCCGATGTGGTGGACCCGGACGAGGTTGGTGGAGCCGGCGACGCCGGGCGGGGAGCCGGCGGTGATGACCACGATGTCGCCCTCGGCACAGCGGCCGATGCGCAGGAGTTCCTCGTCGACCTGGGCGACCATGGCGTCGGTGGAGTCGACGTGGGGGCCGAGGAAGGTTTCGACGCCCCAGGTGAGGTTGAGCTGGGAGCGGGTGGCGGGGTCGGGGGTGAAGGCGAGGAGGGGGATCGGGGAGCGGTAGCGGGAGAGGCGTTTGACGGTGTCGCCGGACTGGGTGAAGGCGACGAGGAACTTGGCGCCGAGGAAGTCGCCCATCTCGGCGGCGGCGCGGGCGACGGCGCCGCCCTGGGTGCGGGGCTTGTTGCGTTCGGTGAGCGGGGGGAGGCCCTTGGCGAGGACGTCCTCCTCGGCGGCTTCGACGATGCGGCTCATGGTGCGGACGGTCTCGACGGGGAAGCGGCCGACGCTGGTCTCGCCGGAGAGCATGACGGCGTCGGTGCCGTCGATGACGGCGTTGGCGACGTCGGAGGCCTCGGCGCGGGTGGGCCGGGAGTTGTCGATCATGGAGTCGAGCATCTGGGTGGCGACGATGACCGGTTTGGCGTTGCGCTTGGCGAGCTTGATGGCGCGCTTCTGGACGATCGGGACCTGTTCGAGAGGCATTTCGACGCCGAGGTCGCCGCGGGCGACCATGATGCCGTCGAAGGCGGCGACGATCTCGTCGATGTTGTCGACGGCCTGGGGCTTCTCGATCTTGGCGATGACGGGGAGGCGGCGGCCTTCCTCGTCCATGACGCGGTGGACGTCGTCGATGTCGCGGGCGCTGCGGACGAAGGAGAGGGCGATGACGTCGGCGCCGGTGCGGAGGGCCCAGCGGAGGTCTTCGATGTCCTTGTCGGAGAGGGCGGGGACGGAGACGGAGACGCCGGGGAGGTTGAGGCCCTTGTGGTCGGAGACCATGCCGCCCTCGATGACGCGGGTGCGGACGCGGGGTCCGTCGACGGCGGTGACTTCGAGGGTGACGCGGCCGTCGTCGACGAGGATGCGTTCGCCGGTGGTGACGTCGTCGGCGAGGCCGGAGTAGGTGGTGCCGCAGGTGTGGCGGTCGCCCTCGACGTGTTCGACGGTGATGGTGAACTCGTCGCCGCGTTCAAGGAGTACGGGGCCTTCGCGGAAGCGGCCGAGGCGGATCTTCGGGCCTTGAAGGTCGGCGAGGACCCCGACGCTGCGGCCGGTCTCGTCGGAGGCTTTGCGGACGCGCTGGTAGCGCTCCTCGTGTTCGGCGTAGGTGCCGTGGCTGAGGTTGAGGCGGGCGACGTCCATTCCGGCCTCGATCAATGCCTTGATCTGGTCGTATGTTTCGGTGGCGGGCCCAAGGGTACAAACGATTTTCGCTCGGCGCATGGGACGAGCCTAGGGCTTACCCATGAGTAGTGAATCGGCCCGGCATGACTGCTCAACGACCTTTCCGTGAAAGGTCGTTGACAAGACTTGAATCTGTGCGGCGGGGCGCTCCGATGAGCGTTTTCCGGCCCCTTTCCGGGTCTTTCCGGGCGGCTCCGCGACGCGTGTACGTCGAACACTTTTCCACTCCGTAACCCGCGGGGCCTGTCGCGGGCGGTCCTCCTGGGCCAGAATCTACGCGCGTTGTGCACCTGAGCGACGCCACTGAACCGAGGAGAAGCACATGCCGTTGAACCGCCGGACGTTCCTGGAGGGCTCCGTGGCCGTCGGGGCCGGGGCCGCCCTCACCGCCGGGACCGTCGCCCCCGCCGAGGCCCACGGACCCGGGCACGGGCACCGTCCGAAGCCGGCCGGGCGGTACTCCTTCACCGTCATGGGGACGACCGATCTGCACGGGAACGTCTTCAACTGGGACTACTTCACGGACAAGGAGTTCGACGACAAGGCGCACAACGACGTCGGCCTCGCGAAGATCTCCACGCTGGTCGAGCGGGTGCGGAAGGAGAAGGGGCGGCGCAACACCCTCCTCATCGACGCCGGTGACACCATCCAGGGCACCCAGCTGTCGTACTACTACGCCAAGGTCGACCCGATCACCGTGCGGCGCGGTCCGGTGCACCCGATGGCGCAGGCGATGAACGCCATCGGCTACGACGCCGCCGCGCTCGGCAACCACGAGTTCAACTACGGCATCCCGGTGCTGCGCAAGTTCGAGGAGCAGTGCGACTTCCCGCTGCTGGGCGCCAACGCGCTCGACGCGAAGACGCTGCGGCCGGCGTTCGCGCCGTACAGCATGCACCGGCTGCGGACGCCGTGCGGCCGGGACGTGAAGGTGGCCGTGCTGGGGCTGACCAACCCGGGGATCGCGATCTGGGACAAGGCGAACGTGGGCGGGAAGATGGTCTTCCCGGGGCTGGAGGAGCAGGCGGCGAAGTGGGTGCCGAAGCTGCGGTCGATGGGTGCGGACGTGGTGGTGGTCTCGGCGCACTCCGGCTCCAGCGGCACGTCCTCGTACGGTGACCAGCTGCCGTACGTGGAGAACGCGGCGGGGCTCGTGGCCGAGCAGGTGCCGGGCATCGACGCGATCCTCGTGGGACACGCGCACACCGAGATCCCCGAGTACCGGGTCGCGAACAAGAGGACCGGCCAGGAGGTCGTGCTCTCCGAGCCGCTGAAGTGGGGCCAGCGGCTCACGCTGTTCGACTTCGACCTGGTGTGGGAGCGGGGCCGCTGGACGGTCGAGAAGGTGGGCGCGCAGGTCCTGAACTCCAACACGGTGGAGGAGGACCGGAAGATCGTGCGGCTGCTCTCGGACGAGCACCGGAAGGTGGTCGCGTACGTCAACCAGGTCATCGGCACCTCGGTCTCGGCGATGACCACGGCGGACGCCCCGTGGAAGGACGAGCCGATCATCGACCTGATCAACGTGGTGCAGACGGAGACGGTGAGGGCGGCGCTCGCGGGTGGCGCGTACGCGGGTCTGCCGGTGCTCTCGCAGGCGTCCTGCTTCTCCCGTACGGCCCGGATCCCGGCCGGTCAGGTGACGATCAAGGACGCGGCGGGGCTGTACCCGTTCGAGAACACGCTTGAGGCGCGGCTGCTCACGGGTGCCCAGCTGAAGGACTACCTGGAGTTCTCGGCGCGGTACTACGTGCGGACCCCGGCGGGGGCTCCGGTGGACACGGCGAAGCTGACGAACGCGGACGGCACGCCGGACTACAACTACGACGCGGTGTCGGGCCTGACGTACGAGATCGACGTCGCGAAGGAGGCCGGGTCGCGGATCGTGAACCTGGCCTTCGAGGGGAGGCCGCTGGATCCGGCGGCGAAGTTCGTGCTCGCGGTGAACAACTACCGGGCGAGCGGCGGCGGCGCGTTCCCGCACGTGGCGAACGCGCAGCAGGTGTGGGCGGACTCGGACGAGATCCGGAACACGATCATCCAGTGGGTGCGGGCGAAGGGGACGGTCGACCCGGGGCAGTTCGCGTCGGTGGACTGGAGGCTGACCCGGGACGGCGTGCCGGTGTTCTAGCCGGTCCTAGACGTTCCGCGCGAGAGGCGTCAGCTTCCGGCCCTGGGCCGGGATGCCGGGCGCCTCTCGTGTTTCCAGGCCGAAGCTGGTGAAGGCGGTGCGGCGCGGGAGGGGGTAGGGCTCCTTGCCGGTGACGGCGTTGAGGATGGTGGCGCTGCGCCAGGCGGCGAGGCCGAGGTCGGGGGCGCCGACGCCGTGGGTGTGGCGTTCGGCGTTCTGGACGTGGACGGCGCCGGTGACGGAGGGGTCGAGGACGAGGCGGTGGTGCTCGTCGATGCGGGGGCGGCCGGCGGAGTCGTGGCGCACGTAGGGGTCGAGGCCGGTGAGGATGCGGTCGAGGGGGCGTTCGCGGTAGCCGGTGGCGAGGACGACGGCGTCGGTGGTGAGGCGGGTGCGGGCGGACTGCTGGACGTGTTCGAGGTGGAGTTCGACGCGGGTGGTGGCGACGCGGCCGGCGGTGCGGACGCGGACGCCGGGGGTGAGGACGGCGTCGGGCCAGCCGCCGTGGAGGGTGCGACGGTAGAGCTCGTCGTGGATGGCGGTGATGGTGGCGTCGTCGATGCCCTTGTGGAGCTGCCACTGGCGGGGGACGAGGTCGTCGCGGACCTGTTCGGGGAGGGCGTGGAAGTAGCGGGTGTAGTCGGGGGTGAAGTGTTCGAGGCCGAGTTTGGAGTACTCCATGGGGGCGAAGGCCTCGGTGCGGGTGAGCCAGTGGATGCCCTCGGCTCCGGCGGGGCGGGCGCGGAGGAGGTCGAGGAAGATCTCGGCGCCGGACTGGCCCGAGCCGACGACGGTGACGTGGCCGGCGGCGAGGAGGGTCTCGCGGTGGGCGAGGTAGTCGGCGGAGTGGAGGACGGGGACGCCGGGGGCGTCGGCGAGGGGGCGGAGGGGTTCGGGGACGTACGGTTCGGTGCCGACGCCGAGGACGACGTTGCGGGTGTGGGCGCGGCCGAGGGCTTCGGTTTCGCCGTCGGGGTCGATCTGGGTGTAGTCGACCTCGAAGAGGCGGCGTTCGGGGTTCCAGCGGACGGAGTCGACCTGGTGGCCGAAGTGGAGGCCGGGGAGGCGTTCGCTGACCCAGCGGCAGTAGGCGTCGTATTCGGCGCGCTGGATGTGGAACTTCTCGGCGAAGTAGAAGGGGAAGAGGCGTTCGCGGCTCTTCAGGTAGTTGAGGAAGGTCCAGGGGCTGGCGGGGTCGGCGAGGGTGACGAGGTCGGCGAGGAAGGGGACCTGGAGGGTGGCGCCGTCGATGAGGAGTCCGGGGTGCCAGTGGAAGGCGGGGCGCTGTTCGTAGAAGGCGGTGGAGAGGCCGCCCGGGACGCCGTGGGCGAGGGCGGCGAGGGAGAGGTTGAAGGGGCCGATGCCGATGCCGACGAGGTCGTGGGGGTGGTCGGGGTCCGGTGTGTGCGGGGGGTGGTGGGGCCGGTCGGTGTCCTGTTCGGGGGTGTTGCCGGTCATCGGTGCGCGCTGCCTTCCACGAGGGTGATGAGCTGGTCCAGGTCGCCGGGGGTGGCGTGGGGGTTGAGGAGGGTGGCCTTGAGCCAGAGGCGGCCGTCGGCGCGGGCCCGGCCGAGGACCGCCCGGCCGCCGGTGAGGAGGGTGCGGCGGACGGCGGCGACGGCGGTGTCGTCGGCGTCGTGGGGCCGGAAGAGGACGGTGGTGAGGGTGGGGCGGGCGCGCAGGTGGAGGCCGGGGGTCTTCTCGACGCGGTCGGCGAGGTCCTGGGCGAGGTCCATGCAGGTGTCGACGAGGGCGCCGAGTCCGGTGCGGCCGAGGGCGCGGAGGGTGACGGCGGCCTTGAGGACGTCGGGGCGGCGGGTGGTGCGGGGGGAGCGGCCGAGGAGGTCGGGGAGGCCGGCGTCGGTGTCGTCGTCGGCGTTGAGGTAGTCGGCGGTGTGGGCGAGGGGGGTGAGGTCGGTGGTGTCGCGGACGGCGAGGAGTCCGGCGGCGGCGGGCTGCCAGCCGAGTTTGTGGAGGTCGACGGTGACGGTGCGGGCGCGGTCGAGGCCGTCGAGGAGCCGGCGGTGGGTGCGGCTGAAGAGGAGGGGGCCGCCGTAGGCGGCGTCGACGTGGAGGTCGGCGCGGTGGGTGGCGCAGACGTCGGCGATCTCGGGCAGCGGGTCGATCAGGCCTTCGTCGGTGGTGCCGGCGGAGGCGGCGACGAGGAGCGGGCCGGGTGTGGCGGCGAGGGCGGTGCGGAGGGCGGCGGGGTCGAGGGTGCCGCGGGGGGTGGGGACGACGACGGGGGCGGGGAGGCCGAGGAGCCAGGCGGCGCGGCGGAAGGAGTGGTGGGCGTTGGCGCCGACGACGGTGCGGAGGGGGCCTTTCCCGGTGTGGCGTTCCCGGCCGAGGAGGAGGGCGAGTTGGTTGGACTCGGTGCCGCCGGTGGTGACGAGGGCGTCGGGGCGGGGTGCGCGGGGGTGGATCTCGGCGGCGAGGGCGGCGGTGACCAGGGTTTCGAGGGCGGAGGCGGCGGGGGCCTGGTCCCAGGAGTCCATGGAGGGGTTGAGCGCGGAGGCGGCCAGGTCGGCGGCGGCGGCGAGGGCGAGGGGCGGGGTGTGGAGGTGGGCGGCGCAGAGCGGGTCGGCGGGGTCGGCGGCGCCGGCGGCGAGGGCGTGGACGAGGGTGCGGAGGGCTTCGTCGGGGCCGGTGCCGGTCTCGGGGAGTACGGCTCCGAGTGCCGCCGTGCGGTGGGCGACGGCGTCGGGTCCTCCGGCGGGGAGGGGGCCGCCGCGTTCCTCGGCTCCGGTGCGCAGGGCTTCGAGGACGGTGCCCAGGAGGGGCCGCAGGGCGTCGGCGCCGGGGGCGCCTCCGGCGAGGGGTGGGGGTGCGGCACGCATGGACGACAGGGTGCCGGGGGGTGCCGGGGTTTGTCCGGAGAGTGCGGTGGTGTGACCCGAACGGGGGACACGGAGTGGTGTTTCGGGGGCGGGTGGTGGGGGGGGCGGGGGGGCCCCCCCCCCGCCCCCCCAACGCACCAACAACTCCCGGCGGGGCGCGTGACGCAGAGAGGAGCTCGGTCGGCCCCGGGCCCGGCGACGAGGGGGGTGGGG
>NZ_JBIVSC010000002.1:34205-802196 GCF_044756005.1 Streptomyces sp. NPDC092045
GGGGGGGGCCCCGGGGGGCGGGGGGGGGGGGGGGGGGGGGGGGGGTTTGGGGGGGGGGGGGGGGGGTGCCCCCCGGGGGGGGGGGGGGGTGGGGTGTTGGGGGGGGGGGGGGGGGGGGGACCGGGGGTCCCCGCACCGTGCCGGGTTCAGCCTTCCCGGACCTTCAGGGCGCGGCGGAGGTCGTCGAGCTGGTCGACGAGCTTGCGGCGGAGGGCCGGGATCATGGGGGTGTCGGCGAGGTGCCGTTCGCCGAGGGCGAGGGAGTCGGCGTCGACCGCGTACGCGGGGAAGGCGTGGCGGCCCGCGGCTTCGGCCATGGCGGGGCCGCGGCGGTCGGCGAGGGCGACGGCGGCCTCGTAGAAGCGGGGGACGTATTCCTTCACGAGGTCGGCCTGTTCGGGCTGCCAGAAGCCTTGTGCGGTGGCGGTGAAGAGGTAGTTGGAGAGGTCGTCGGAGTCGAAGAGCGCGGACCAGGCGGCCGCCTTCGCCCCGGGGTCGGGCAGGGCGGCGCGGCAGCGGGCGGCGCCCTCCTGTCCGGTGGCGCTGGGGTCGCGTTCCAGTTCGGCGGCGATGGCGGGCTCGTCGGTGGCGCCGAGGACGGCGAGCCGGGCGAGGATGCGCCAGCGCAGTTCGGGGTCGAGTTCGGGGCCGCCGTGGACGGTGCCCTCGTCGAGCCAGGAGGCGATCTTGTCGGGGGTGGTGGCGCTGTCGACGAGGGCGCGGACGGCGGTGAGGCGCAGTCCGGGTGCTTCGCCGTCCTCGGTGCGGCGCAGCAGGGCGCGGGCGATCCCGTTGATCGTGGCGAGGGCGGCGGGGCGCTCTTCGGCGGTGGCGTACCGGTCGGCGATCTGGTGGCGGGCGAAGGCCAGGACGCCCTGGACGACGGCGAGTTCGGTCTCGTCGGTGAGGTGGGCTCCGGCGACGGCGAGGTAGTCGACGGGGGCGAGGTCGCCGTCGCGGACCATGTCGCGCAGGGCGTTCCAGACGACGGCGCGGGTGAGCGGGTCGGGGATGCGGGAGAGGCCGCGCAGGGCGGATTCCCCGGAGGTCTCGTCGAAGCGGAGCTTGGTGTAGGTGAGGTCGCCGTCGTTGAGGACGACGAGGGCGGGGCGGGGGCCGGTGAGTTCGGCGGGGGCGTCCTGGGGGACGTCGAGTTCGCGGTGTTCGCGCAGGACGAGGTCGCCGGAGGGGTCGCGGTCGTAGAGGCCGGCGGAGATGCGGTGGGGGCGGGTGCCGTCGCGGTCGACGGCGAGGTTCCAGCGGAGGCCCTCGCCGTCGAGGCGGGGGGTGAGGGTGTCGACGCCGGTGGTGCGCAGCCACTGCTCGGCCCAGGCGTGGACGTCGCGGTCGGTGGCGGCGGCGAGGTTGTCGATGAAGTCGGCGAGGGTGGCGTTGCCGAACCTGTGCCGCTTGAAGTGGATGTTGATGCCGGCGAGGAAGTCCTTCTCGCCGAGCCAGGTGACGAGCTGGCGGAGGGCGGAGGCGCCCTTGGCGTAGGAGATGCCGTCGAAGTTGAGGAGGGCGGAGGCGGTGTCGGGGACGGCCTCGGGGTCGGGGGCGACGGGGTGGGTGGAGGGCCGCTGGTCGGCCTCGTAGCCCCAGGACTTGCGGGTGACGCCGAAGTCGATCCAGGTGTCGGGGAAGAGGTCGGAGCAGGCCTCGTTGACGGTCTGGTAGCCCATGTACTCGGCGAAGGACTCGTTCAGCCAGATGTCGTCCCACCAGCGGAGGGTGACGAGGTCGCCGAACCACATGTGGGCCATCTCGTGGGCGATGACCATGGCGCGGGTCTGGCGCTCGGTGACGGTGACGGCGGAGCGGAAGACGAACTCGTCGCGGAAGGTGACGAGGCCGGGGTTCTCCATGGCGCCGGCGTTGAACTCGGGGACGAAGGCCTGGTCGTAGGAGTCGAAGGGGTAGGGCTCGTCGAACTTCTCGTGGTAGCGGTCGTAGCAGGCCTTGGTGACGGCGAGGATCTCGTCGGCGTCGGCGTCGAGGTGGGGGGCGAGGGAGCGGCGGCAGTGGATGCCGAAGGGCAGGCCGGCGTGTTCGGTGCGGACCGAGTGCCAGGGGCCGGCGGCGACGCAGACGAAGTAGGTGGAGAGCAGCGGGGTGGGGGCGGCCCTCCAGGTGCCGTCGGGCTGCCGTTCGGTGATGCCGTTGGCGAGGACGGTCCAGTCGTCGGGGGCGGTGACGGTGACGTCGAAGACGGCCTTGAGGTCGGGCTGGTCGAAGGCGGCGAAGACGCGCTGGACGTCCTCCATGAAGAGCTGGGTGTAGACGTAGGACTCGCCGTCGGTGGGGTCCGTGAAGCGGTGCATGCCCTCGCCGGTGCGGGAGTAGCGCATGGTGGTGGCGACGCGCAGCTCGTGCTCGCCCTCGGTGAGGCTCAGCGGGAGCCGGTTGCCGTCGAGGGCGGCGGGGTCGAGGGGCTCTCCGTCGAGGGTGGCGGAGTGCAGGGTGACGGGCTTGAGCTCGACGAAGGTGTCCCCGGCGGCGCGGGCGGTGAATCGGACGGTGCTGGTGGACTCGAAGGTCTCTGCGCCGGTGGTGAGGTCGATGTCCACCAGGTAGCGGTGGACGTCGAGGAGCTGGGCACGGGTCTGCGCTTCGTCGCGCGTCAGTACGGACATGGGCCCTATGCTGCCCGATGGCCGGGGCGGTCGGCAGGGGTGAGGGGAGAACCTTGCCAGGGCGTGACCCGGCGGTGTGTCGCGTCGGTGGGGCCCGTCGCGCCGGGGTCCTCCGTGAGTGCCCCTCCCCGGCGCCGTGCCTCAGCGCGTTCCGTCCCGCGTCCCGCGCCTCAGCGCGTTCCGTCCGCGATCGTCTCGTGGTGGCGGATGACCTCGGCGATGATGAAGTTCAGGAGCTTCTCCGCGAAGGCGGGGTCCAGTTTCGCGCTCTCGGCGAGTTCGCGCAGGCGGGCGATCTGGCGGGCCTCGCGGGCGGGGTCGGCGGGCGGGAGCTGGTGCTCGGCCTTGAGGACGCCGACCTGCTGGGTGCACTTGAAGCGTTCGGCGAGCATGTGGACGACCGCCGCGTCGATGTTGTCGATGCTGTCGCGCAGCCGGGCCAGCTCGGCGCGCACGGCCTCGTCGGTGACCGCGGAGGGGGCGGGGGTCGGGGTGGAATCGCTCATGACCTGCGAGCTTAGACGGATCGCGGGAGGATCGTCGGAGGGTGTTCGGGATCCGGGACGCGGTTGCTCCAGCCGCCGGGCACGGATCGGCCCTGCTGTTCGCGGAAGCGGATCGGGGCGGTGCCGACCCGGCGGGTGAAGAGCCGGGAGAAGTAGGCGGGGTCGTCGTAGCCGACGCGGCGGGCGACGGCGGAGACGGGGAGTTCGGTGGCGGCGAGGAGTTCCTTGGCGCGGCCGAGGCGGACGGTGAGCAGGTAGTCCTTGGGGCTGCATCCGGCGGCGCGGCGGACGGCGGTGCGCAGTTCGGCGGGGGTCATGCCGTGGCGGGCGGCGTGCTCGGCGACGGAGAGCGGCTGGAAGGCGTCGCGGGCGAGGGCGGCGAGGACGGGGTCGCCGTCGGCGTTGGTGTCGGCGCGGGCGCGGCGCAGGGCGACGAGCAGTTCGTGGACGGCGGCGCCGGTCTCGACCTCCAGGAGGGGGTTGCCGGGGCGGGCGGCGCGGGCGATCCGGGCGATGGCGGCGCGGGCGGGGGCGGCGTCGGAGAGGGGGACGACGGGCCGGTCGGGTTCGATGTAGCCGAGTTCGGTGTAGGTGGCGGCGGCGGGTCCGGAGAAGTCGACGAAGGCCTCGTCCCAGCCGGTGCCGGGATCGGCGCCGTAGTGGTGGGCGGTGCCGGGGGTGAGCCAGATCAGGGCGGGGGCGGTGACGGCGGTGCGCCGTCCGTCGGCGCCCCGGTACCAGCCGCCGCCGGCGGAGACGAGGACGGCCACGTGGTGGTCGAGGGTGCGGGGTCCGACGGTGGGCAGGGTGCCGTGCTGGAGTCCGACGCCGAGGCAGACGAGGCCGAGGCGGTGGTGGACGGGACCGGGCGTGAAGTAGCGCATCCAGGTGTGGTACATGCCGGTGGTGCCCCTTCCCCGGGCCCGGGACGGGCGGGCCCCAACGTCCAAACTGCGACGATCTTTGTCCATGGACGGGTTCGCCGCCAGGGGGTGAGGTGGTGCCCATGAGCACGTTCGCTGTGGGTGACGAGGACTTCCTGCTCGACGGGCGGCCGGTGCGGCTGCTCTCGGGTGCGCTGCACTACTTCCGGGTGCACGAGGGCCACTGGGAGCACCGGCTCGGGATGCTGCGGGCGATGGGCCTCGACTGCGTCGAGACGTACGTCCCGTGGAACCTGTACGAGCCGGAGCCCGGCCGGTACGGGGACGTGGCGGCGCTCGGCCGGTTCCTGGACGCGGTGGGGCGGGCGGGGATGCGGGCGATCGTGCGCCCGGGGCCGTACGTCTGCGCGGAATGGGAGAACGGCGGGCTGCCGCACTGGTTGACCGGGCCGCTCGGGCGGCGGGTGCGGACCCGGGACCCGGAGTTCCTGGCGCCGGTGGAGTCCTGGTTCCGGCGGCTGCTGCCGCAGGTGGTGGAGCGGCAGGTCGACCGGGGCGGCCCGGTGGTCCTGGTGCAGGTGGAGAACGAGTACGGCAGTTACGGCAGCGACCCGGTGTACCTGGAGTGGCTGGCGGGGCTGCTGCGGGAGTGCGGGGTGGTGGTGCCGCTGTTCACGTCGGACGGCCCGGAGGACCACATGCTGACGGGCGGGTCGGTGCCGGGGGTGCTGGCGACGGCGAACTTCGGTTCGGGGGCGCGGGAGGGCTTCGCGGCGCTGCGGAGGCACCGGGCGTCGGGGCCGTTGATGTGCATGGAGTTCTGGTGCGGCTGGTTCGACCACTGGGGCACGGAGCACGCGGTGCGGGACGCGGGGGACGCGGCGGCGGCGCTGCGGGAGATCCTGGAGTGCGGGGCGTCGGTGAACGTGTACATGGCGCACGGCGGGACGAACTTCGGGGGCTGGGCGGGGGCGAACCGGGACGGGGAGCTGCACGACGGTCCGCTGCGGCCGACGGCGACCTCGTACGACTACGACGCGCCGGTGGACGAGGCGGGGCGGCCGACGGAGAAGTTCTGGCGCTTCCGGGAGGTGCTCGCGGAGTACGCGGAGGGTCCGCCGCCGGAGGTTCCGGAACCCCCGGCCCGGCTCGCGGCCCCGGTGCGGGCGGGTTTCGAGGGGTGGGCGCCGCTGGACGCGGTCCTGGAGGAGCTCGGCGACGGGGAGGTGGTGGCGGCGGTGCCGCCGACCTTCGAGGAGCTGGGGGTGGACCGGGGCCTGGTGCGCTACCGGGTGGCGGTGCCGGGTCCCCGGCAGCCGTATCCGCTGGGGGTGACGGGGCTGCGGGACCGGGCGGTGGTGTACGTGGACGGGGTCCTCGCGGGGGTCCTGGACACGGGCGGCGGGGAGGACGTGACGCTCGCGGAGCCGGTGGCCGGTCCGGCGGTGGTGGACCTGTGGGTGGAGTCCCTGGGCCGGGTCAACTACGGGCCGCGGCTCGCGGAGCCGAAGGGGATCACCGGGGGCGTGCGGCACGAGCGGCAGTATCTGCACGGGGTGCGGGCGCGGGGGCTGCGGCTGGACGCGTTCGGGGCGGCGGCGGTCGGGAAGGTCCCCTTCGGGGAGGTCGGCTCCGGGGAGGTCCGCTCCGGTCCGGGGCTCCTGCGCGGGACGCTCGACGTGGCGGGCGCGGGGGACGCGGTGCTGCGGCTGCCGGGGGCGACCCGGGGCTTCGTGTGGGTGAACGGCTTCTGCCTGGGCCGCTACTGGTCGGTCGGTCCGCAGGAGGCGCTGTTCGTGCCGGGTCCGGTGCTGCGGGAGGGGGCGAACGAGGTGTGGGTCCTGGAGCTGGAGGGGGACGCGGGGGGCGGGGTCGAGCTCGACGTGCTGTGACCGCGCGCCGGACGGGTGCTGCGGCTGCCCGCCGGACAAGCGGGCCGTGCGGACCGTGCACACCGGGCCGGCCCACACCGGCCCGGTGTGCGGGAGGGGCGCTCCGGGGCCGAGGCCGCCCCGGAGCGCCCGTTCACGGGGTGCCGCTACAGCGTGGCGGCGGCGGACTTGATCGCGGCGGCGAAGGTGGAGACCTCCGTGTAGACGCCGGGGTAGTTGGGCCGGGCGCAGCCCTGGCCCCAGCTCACGATGCCGACCTGGACCCAGGCGCCGGCGTTGTCCTTGCGGAACATCGGGCCGCCGGAGTCGCCCTGGCAGGTGTCGGTGCCGCCCTGGGCGTAGCCGGCGCAGATCTCCTCGCTGGGAACGAGGTCGTTGCCGTAGGAGGCCTTGCAGGAGGCGTCGGAGACGAACGGGACGTTCGCCTTGAGCAGGTAGCGCTGCTGCGCCCCGCCCTCGCGGGCGGCGCCCCAGCCGGCGACCGTGAAGGTGCCGGTGTTGTAGGCGGTGGTCTCGGCGAGCTTCAGGTTGGGCAGGGAGGTGATGGGGCTGGCGAGCTTGATGAGGGCCCAGTCCTTGCCCGTGCCGTTGTAGCCGGGGGCCTGGAGGACCTTGGTCGACTTGACCTTGATGGCGCTGGCGCTCTGGAGGTCCACGACTCCGGCGGTGGCGGTGATGCTCGTGTTGTTGCCGGAGCCGCTCACACAGTGGGCGGCGGTGAGGACGACCTGCGGGCTGATCAGCGAGCCGCCGCAGCCCATGGAGAGCCTGACCATCCAGGGGAACTCGCCCTGGGCGGCGCGGGTGCCGCCGACGACGGGGGCCGGGGCGGCGGAGGCGGTGGTCGTGGGCTGGAGGCTGACGGCCGCGAGGACGACGGCGCCGGCGGCGGCCAGCTTCTGGAGCGCGCGGACCATTCTGTTCTTCTTCACGTATCTGCCTTCTCTCGTGGGGGGTCGACCTCGACGGGTCATGACATGCGCCCGTCAAGGCGTGGTCCGCATTATGAACAGCGCTCAACCGCCGTCACAAGGAAGCCTTTTCGGCCAGACGCGATGTGAGGGACCGTACAGTGAACGGAAGGGGGGATCCGGCATGCCGCACCGTCGAGAGGCCGACCGTGTCGTCCACGGCTTTCCGCACCGGGCCGTGGTCGGGGCCTCGCTCACCGCGCTCCACCGCCGCCTCTCCCCCGACGGGGTGCGTCGTTATCCGGTCAGCGTGCCCGCCGCCGAGGCGGCGATCGGCGACGACGAGGACCTGGCCCTGGGCACCCGCCGGGTGGCCCGCGCCCTCGTCCGGCACCTGGGGCTCCCCGACGCCCGGATGGTGGTCGGCTTCCGGCCCATGGAGCACGCGGGCACCGTCGAGCTCACCCCCGGGCCCGAGTACTCCGTGGAGGTGCACGAGCGTTTCCGGACCCGCCGCCGGGACATCGGCGCGGTCCTCGCCCACGAGATCGCCCACGTGCTGCTGCACCGCCTCGGCCTGGGCTTCCCCGGCACCGCCGAGAACGAGATCCTCACCGACGTGACCACCGCCTACCTGGGCGCCGGCTGGCTGCTGCTCGACGCGTACCGCGAGGACGGCGTCGAACGCCAGCGGCTCGGCTACCTGACCCCGGAGGAGTTCGGCTACGTCCTCGCCAAGCGGGCCGAGCTGTTCGGCGAGGACCCGTCGCCGTGGTTCACCAGCCCGGTCGCGTACGAGGCGTGGGTGCGGGGCCGGGCGGAGGCCCGCCGGGAGCGGACGGCGCCGCCGCTCGCCGGGGCCGGGCCGGTCGAGCGCCGCCGGTACGCCTGGGAGCGGCGCCGGGGCCGGGCCGGCGGCGACGCCCCGTACGCCTTCGACGGCGGGGCCCCCGCGACCGGCGTCTCCTTCCCCTGCCCGGTCTGCCGCCAGCGGCTGCGGATCCCGGCGGGGCGGACGCTGCGGGCCCGGTGCGGGGTGTGCGGCACCGTTCTGGAGTGCGCCTCCTGACCCTCTCCCCCGCGCCCGACCGCAATCGATTTGCGCCATGTGCCGACGGCGGGTCAGGGTCGGTGCATGAGCACGTTGTTCGACGCGATCCGGACCGGGGACGAGGACGGGGCCGTACGGGCCCTGAGGGACGGGGCCGACCCCGAGGAGCGGGAGGACGGGGAGACCGCCCTGTACCGGGCGGCCGTCGGCGGCGAGGCCGGAATCGTACGGGTGCTGCTCGCCGCCGGGGCGGACCCCGGCCGGGGCGGCGGCGAGGAGGACGGCGACCTGCCGCTGTGCGGGGCGGCCTGCGCCGGACACACCGGGACGGTGCGGGCGCTGCTCGCGGCGGGCGCGGCGGCGGACCAGGAGGAGGCGTACGGCTTCACGGCCCTCGCCTGGGCCCTGCGGCTCGGACACGCCGACGTCGCGCGGCTGCTCCTGGAGCACGGCGCCGACCCCGACCGGCCCGGCCCCGACGGCCTCGGCCCGCTCCTCGCCGCCGCCCGGCGCGGCTCCACCGGCTGCGTGCGGGCGCTCCTGGACCACGGGGCCGGGGGCGCGGAGGCCGCGCTGCGGGAGGCGCGGCGGTGGATCGGCGCCGACATCGCGGCCGAGCTGCGGCGCGGACTCGTCGCCGGGAACGAGGGCGGGCAGACGTACGAGGCGGTGGTCCGCCGGGTCCGGGAGGACGGCGGGATCACGGTCGTCGTGGAGCTGCTGCGGGAGGACGGCGCCCCCGGGCGCGGCGACGACCGCCAGACCGGGCACGCGGCGATCGCCACGCTCCTGGAGGCCTCGCTCGGGCTGCGCACCCCCGCCGAGGAGCTGGCGGCGCGGGCACTGCGCTGCGGCGACCCCGCACTCGACGACTGGACGACGGCGGTGGCCGGACTCGCGGACCGGGCCGACGAGGAGACCTTCGTGGCGGCGGCCGGCTGGTGCGCCTACCGGGACCCGCTGCGGCGGGCGCTCGGCGCGCGGGTCCTGGGCGCGCTGCCGGGCTTCGCGCAGAGCGCCCTGCCGGTCCTGCGGCGGCTGGCGGCGGAGCCGGCGGGCACGGCGGGCCCCGCGCGGGAGCCCGCCCTGTCGGTGGTGACGGCGCTCGGGGCGTGCGCGGACCCGGCGGCCGTGCCCGAACTGCTCGCGGCCGCCGGGCATCCCGACGCGGTGGTGCGCGGGGCCGTCGCGGGCGCCCTGGCCGGAATCGTCCCGGCCGGGCACGTCGAGGCCCTCGGGGTGCTGCTCGCGCTGAGCCGGGACGGCGACGCCCGGGTGCGGGACTGGGCGACGCTCGCGCTCGCCGAACTGCCCGACGACACCCCGCTCGTACGGGAGGGCCTCGCCGAGCGGCTCGACGACGCGGACCCGGAGACGGCGGCGGAGGCGGCGCGCGGGCTCGCGATCCGCCAGGACCCGCGCGCCGTCGACGCGCTCGCGTCGGTCCTCGCGGACGGCGAGGCGGACGGCGCGGCGCGCGAGACGGCGCTCGCCGCCCTCGAACACGTCCGGGACCCCCGGGTCAGGACCCGTCTGGAGTGGACGGCCCCGCGCCGGTCCTGAGGGGGCGGACGCTCAGCAGCCGTGGTCGATCAGGTCGAACGAGGCGTAGTGGTCGGCGGTGTAGTAGTCCTCCCGCGTCGCGTTCCCGGTGACGATCCGGCGGGCGCCCCGGGTCGTGGAGCCCGGGGTCCTCACCGTGTACTCGTGGTAGTAGCCGGAGGTGCGGGCGGGCAGGACGCCCTCCCTGTTCTGGAAGACGGACCCGTCCTGGCCGTACGGGAAGGGGCCGCCCGCGTCGATCAGGCCGAGGGTGGTGTGGGCCTGGGAGGGCAGGGCCGAGTAGCAGATCTCTCCCACGGCCGCGACGGCGGCGCGGGCGGAGGGGGGAGCGGGCGCGGAGGCCGGCGCGGCGGTGGCCGGGGCGCCGAGGAGGAGGGAGGAGAGGAGGGCGGTGGCGACACCGCCGGCGAGGGTGAACCGAGGGGGGATGCGCATGCCTGTGATGATGCTGCGCGCAGATCCCGGCCGGGAACCCCGACGGGCTTCCGTTCCCCGGATGTTGACCGCTCGTTCCCGTACGTACGGGACCTGTGAAGACGGGGCGCGTGCGGTGACGGACGCGGGCGGCGCCGTGGTGACGGCACCGCCCGCGTCCGGAACCCCGTGGGGGTTACGTGTTGTCGGCCGGCCGCTGCCGGGGGCCGCGGGGGCGGCCCGTGCCGGCCGTCCGGCGCCCGCCGCGACCGGACCCGGCGGAGGCGGACGGGGAGGCGGAGGCGGCGGCGCGACCGGCGCCCGCGCCCCGGCCCGCACCGGAGCCTCGGCCACCGCCCGCACCGGAGGCACGGCCCCCGGCCGCACCGGAGCCGCGGCTCCCCGCCGCGGCCGTGCCGGAGGCGGTGCCGCGCGCCGAGCCGGTGGACGCGCCGGTGCCGGAGCTCCCGGAGGCGGCCGGGCGGCGACGGCGGCGGCCGCCGCCGTTCCCGGCACCGGTGCCGGACCCGGCCGGCTTGCGGGGCGGGGTGGGCTGCGGGATCTCGATGACGATCGGGACGCCCGAGGGCTCCCGGGCGCCGGTGAGCTCGGCGAGTTCCTCGTCGCTGGACTTGATCTGCGCCGTGCGGGGGCTGATGCCCGCGTTGGACATCAGCCGGCCCATGTCGCGCTTCTGGTCGGGCAGGACCAGGGTGAAGACGCTGCCGGACTCGCCGGCGCGGGCGGTGCGGCCGCCGCGGTGCAGGTAGTCCTTGTGGTCCATCGGCGGGTCGACGTTCACGACCATGTCGAGGTCGTCGACGTGGATGCCGCGGGCCGCCACGTTCGTCGCGACGAGCGTGGTGACCTGCCCGTTCTTGAACTGGTCCAGGGTGCGGTTGCGCTGCGGCTGCGAGCGCCCGCCGTGCAGGCCGGAGGCCCGTACGCCGTTGGCGAGGAGCCGCTTGACCAGCCGGTCCACGGACCGCTTGGTGTCGAGGAAGAGGATCGTGCGCCCGTCGCGGGCCGCGATCCGCAGCGTGACGGCCTTCTTGTCGGTCTCGTCGGCCACGTACAGGACGTGGTGCTCCATGGTGGTGACCGCGCCGGCCGACGGGTCGACGGAGTGCACGACCGGGTCGTCGAGGAACATCTTGACCAGGCGGTCGATGTTCCGGTCGAGGGTGGCCGAGAACAGCAGGCGCTGGCCGCCCGGCTCGACCTGCTTCAGGAGCTTGGTGACCTGCGGCAGGAAGCCCATGTCGGCCATCTGGTCGGCCTCGTCGAGGACGGTGACGGCGACCTGGTCGAGCCGGCAGTCGCCGCGGTCGATGAGGTCGGCGAGGCGGCCGGGGGTGGCGATGAGCACCTCGGCGCCGCGCCGCAGCGAGGACGACTGCCGGGTGATCGACATGCCGCCGACGACGGTGGCGATCCGCAGCCGCAGGGCCCCGGCGTACGGGGTGAGGGCGTCGGTCACCTGCTGGGCGAGTTCGCGCGTGGGCACCAGGACGAGCGCGAGGGGCGCGGTCGGCTCGGCGCGGCGGCCCGCGGTGCGGGCGAGCAGGGCGAGGCCGAAGGCGAGGGTCTTGCCGGATCCGGTGCGGCCCCGACCGAGCACGTCGCGGCCGGCGAGCGAGTTCGGCAGGGTCGCGGCCTGGATCGGGAACGGCTCCGTGACGCCCTGCTCACCGAGGGTCCGCAGCAGGCCCTCGGGCATGTCGAGGTCGGCGAAGGCGGCCACGGGGGGCAGCGCGGGCGTCACCGACACCGGCGGCGTGAACTCGCTCGGCGGCGGGGGCGCGGCGGGACGGCGGCCGCCGCGGGAGGTCTTCGGCTGGGACGCGGACTTCGCCTGCGCGGTGCGGGGGCCGCGCTTGTGGGGGCGCTCGGAGCGGGTCATTCGTGCCTTTCTGGCCGGTGCGCCGCCGAGCCCTGCTGGCCGGGTGCGCGGCGCAGCGGGGGCCCGCACCTGCGCGATGCGGGCCCCGGCTGCTCTGTCCGGAGCGCGCGGTGCGGGCTCCGTCTGTCTCTGCTGCCGGGACACTCCGTGGGGGTCCCGGCCGCCTGCTTCTGCTCTTGATCCTGCCGCCGGGGCGCGCGCTGCGGCTCCGGTCGTCTCTACCGGAACAATAGTGCGCCCCGGAACCTTCCCGCCCCGCCCATCCGATGCCCGGACGGATCGGCCCAGCCCAGCCGCCCGCGACGTGGCCCACCTCACAGGTCCGGGGCGTCGCCGTCCGCACGAGACCCGACGTGCCGCGTCCGGGGCGTCGCCGCCCCCGGCCGTGCCGGTGCGGGGGTCAGGAGGCGACGGCCTCGCGCTCCGCCCGGCTGCGCTCCACGCAGAACTCGTTCCCCTCGGGGTCCCCCAGGGTGGCCCAGCCGGTGCCGTCCGGGTTGCGGCGGTCGTCGAGGAGGGTCGCGCCGAGGCCGAT
This sequence comes from Streptomyces sp. NPDC092045, assembly GCF_044756005.1. Taxonomy (NCBI): domain Bacteria; kingdom Bacillati; phylum Actinomycetota; class Actinomycetes; order Kitasatosporales; family Streptomycetaceae; genus Streptomyces; species Streptomyces sp. NPDC092045. The sequence continues at coordinate 46,498 of NZ_JBIVSC010000002.1, forward strand.
CAGCCGCTCGACCTCCTCGTCGCGGGTGCGGTCCTGCGGCTGGAGGTCGAGGTGGACCCGGTTCTTCGCCGTCTTCGGCTCGGGCACCTGGATGAAGAGGAGCGAGGCCCCGGGCGTCTCGACGAGCGCCTCCTCGTCCCCCGGCTCGTCGTCGTCGGAGAGCTCGGAGCCGAGGGCCCGGGCCCAGAAGGAGGCGAGGGCGTAGGCGTCGGCGCAGTCGATGGTCACGTGGCGCACGAGAGAGGTCATGGCGCCATGATCCACGCGAGGGGCGGGGGGCGGCCACCGGTTTCCGGTGGTCTCACCCCCGGACGATGCCCCGGGCCCGGACGGCGGCGAGCCACACCGGGAACCCGGAGAGGAGCCGGTCGTACAGTTCGGCGTCCGGGACCCGGCCGGGGTCCTGTCCCGCGTGGAAGAACCCGGCGTTGTCGACGGGCCGCTTCCCCGGGACGTCCAGCTCGTCCAGCCTGCGCAGGAAGTCGAACTGCCGGCCGTCGGGGTCGCCGAAGCCGATGAACTGCCAGAAGAGCGGCAGCCGGGCCGCCCTGCACACGTACCGCTCGGCCGCGGCCCTGCCGGTCGGACCGCCGTCGGTCTGGAAGACGACGAACGCGGGGTCGGTAGCCCCGCTGTCCAGGTAGTGGTCGACGACCGCGTCCATGGCCAGGTGGTAGTTCGTCCGCCCCATGTGCCCGAGCCCGGCGGCGATCCGGTGGATCCGCCCCCTGTGGTCGTCGAGCCGTATCTCGGTCTCCGCGTCGACGTCGGTGGAGAAGAACACCACGGGCACCCGCCCGTCGTCGTCGAGGTGCGCGGAGAGCCCGAGCACCCGGTCGGCGAGCGCCTGCACGGCGCCGCTCCTGTAGTACGGCCGCATCGACCCCGAGTGGTCGACGACCAGGTGGACGGCGGCCCGCTGCCCGTCGATCCCGTGCCGCCGCAGCGACTCCCCCGCCGACTTGTAGAGACTCACGAGCACGGGCGCGGTCTCCTCGACCTTCCGCAGGTTCGGTGCCATGGGCTCTCCCCCTCGTACGTCGCCGTGCCCGGCGTGCGGTCGAGCGTACGGCAGCTTCCGCGTGACGATCCGTCAGTACGGCTCCGCCGCCGGTGGGGGGTCTGGAATCACGGCCGCCCGGGGCGAAGCGGCGGAGGCGGGGGCGCGTGGACACAACGGCGGAGAACGGCGCGGAGACGGAGACCACGGACGCCCGCAAGGCACTGCTCATCGGCGTCAGGGACACCGGGAACGCGGATGACCGCCTGGGCCCGCCGCATGGGTCTCGTCGGCGTCCTCGCCGTCTCCGCCGCCTCGCTGACCACCTGGATCTGGCCCGGGAAGAGCTGAGCCGGCGAGAGGTGCGGACGCGCCGCGGCGCCCTCCCAGTCGTCCGGTCGGGGACATTCGGGGGGGCGCCGCGCTCAGTTCCGTACGTCGTTGTACGGGACGTTCTCAGGGGCCGTCAGACCATCAGGGAGCGGTCCGTCGGGCGGATCGGGGCCGGCAGGGAGCTGACGCCGGTCAGGTGGCGGTCGACGCCGCGGGCGGCGGAGCGGCCCTCGGCGATGGCCCAGACGATGAGCGACTGGCCGCGGCCCGCGTCGCCGGCGACGAAGACGCCGTCGACGTTGGTGGCGAAGTCCGCGTCGCGGGCGATGTTGCCGCGCTCGTCGAGCTCCAGGCCGAACTGGGCGACCAGGCCGTTCTGGACGTCCGTGCCGGTGAAGCCCATGGCGAGGGTGACGAGCTGGGCGGGGATCTTCCGCTCCGTTCCCGGCTTCTGGGTCGGCCTGCCCTCGACGAACTCGACCTCGACGAGGTGGAGGAACTGGACGTTGCCGTCCTCGTCGCCCTCGAAGTGGGTGGTGGAGACGGAGTAGACCCGCTCGCCGCCCTCCTCGTGCGCCGAGGTGACCTTGTACAGCATGGGGAAGGTCGGCCAGGGCTGGCCCGGGTTCCGCTCCTCGCCCGGGCGGGGCATGATCTCCAGCTGCGTGACGGAGGCCGCGCCCTGGCGGTGGGCGGTGCCGACGCAGTCGGCGCCGGTGTCGCCGCCGCCGATGACGACGACGTGCTTGCCCTCGGCGGTGATCGGCGGGGTGACGAAGTCGCCCTCGACGACCTTGTTGGCGAGCGGCAGGTACTCCATCGCCTGGTGGATGCCGTTCAGCTCGCGGCCCGGGACGGGCAGGTCGCGGGCGGTGGTGGCGCCGGCGGCGATGACGACCGCGTCGAACCGCTTGCGCAGGTCCGTCGCCGTCAGGTCGCGGCCGATCTCGATGCCGGTGCGGAACTTGGTGCCCTCCGCGCGCATCTGCTCGATGCGGCGGTTGATGTGCCGCTTCTCCATCTTGAACTCGGGGATGCCGTAGCGCAGCAGGCCGCCGATGCGGTCGGCGCGCTCGTACACGACCACGGTGTGGCCGGCCCGGGTGAGCTGCTGGGCGGCGGCGAGGCCGGCCGGGCCGGAGCCGATGACGGCGGCGGTCTTGCCGGAGAGGCGCTCGGGCACCTGCGGCTTGACGTCGCCCCCGTCCCAGGCCTTGTCGATGATGGAGACTTCGACGTTCTTGATGGTGACGGCCGGCTGGTTGATGCCGAGCACGCACGCGGACTCGCAGGGCGCCGGGCAGAGGCGGCCGGTGAACTCCGGGAAGTTGTTGGTGGCGTGCAGGCGCTCCTGCGCCGCCGACCAGTCCTCGCGGTAGGCGTAGTCGTTCCACTCGGGGATGAGGTTCCCGAGGGGGCAGCCGTTGTGGCAGAACGGGATGCCGCAGTCCATGCAGCGGCCGGCCTGCTTGCTGATGATCGGCAGCAGGGAGCCGGGGACGTAGACCTCGTTCCAGTCGCGGACGCGCTCGGCGACGGGACGGGTCTCGGCGACCTCGCGGCCGGTGGTGAGGAAGCCCTTCGGATCAGCCATGGGTCGCCGCCTCCATCATCTTCTCGGTGGTCTCGGCCTCGGAGAGACCGGCGAGCTCAGCGGCGTCCTTGGCGGCGAGCACTGCCTTGTACGTGGTGGGGATGATCTTGCTGAACCGGGCCGCGGCGGCGTCCCAGTCGGCGAGGAGCTTCTCGGCGACCGTGGAGCCGGTCTCCTCGTGGTGGCGGCGCACGACGTCGTGCAGCCAGGCGGCGTCGGTGTCCGACGGGGCCTCGATCGCCCCCAGGTTGCCGGAGTTGACGTTGTCCCGGTCCAGGTCGATCACGTAGGCGACGCCGCCCGACATGCCGGCCGCGAAGTTGCGCCCGGTCTCGCCGAGGACGACGGCCGTGCCGCCGGTCATGTACTCGCAGCCGTGGTCGCCCACGCCCTCGGAGACGACGAGGGCGCCGGAGTTGCGGACGCAGAAGCGCTCGCCGGTGCGGCCGCGGAGGAACAGCTCGCCGCCGGTCGCGCCGTACGCGATGGTGTTGCCCGCGATGGTGGAGTACTCGGCCAGGTGGTCGGCGCCCCGGTCGGGGCGGACGATCACGCGGCCGCCGGAGAGGCCCTTGCCGACGTAGTCGTTGGCGTCGCCCTCCAGGCGGAGGGTGACGCCCTTCGGCAGGAAGGCGCCGAAGGACTGGCCGGCGGAGCCGGTGAAGGTGATGTCGACGGTGTCGGCCGGGAGGCCGGCGCCGCCGAACTTCTTGGTGACCTGGTGGCCGAGCATGGTGCCGACCGTGCGGTTGATGTTGCGGATCGCGACCTGGGCGCGGACCGGCTGGGCCTCCTCGGCGGAGGCGGCGTTGAGGGCCTCGGCGGCGAGCTGGATCAGCTGGTTGTCGAGGGCCTTCTCCAGGCCGTGGTCCTGCTCGACCAGGGCGTGGCGGACCGCGCCCTCCGGGAGGTCCGGGACGTGGAAGAGGGGCTCCAGGTCGAGGCCCTGGGCCTTCCAGTGGGTGACGGCGCGGCCGGTGTCGAGCAGCTCGGCGTGGCCGACGGCCTCTTCGAGGGTGCGGAAGCCCAGCTCGGCGAGGATCTCGCGGACCTCCTCGGCGATGAACTCGAAGAAGTTGACGACGTACTCGGCCTTGCCGGAGAAGCGGTCGCGCAGGACCGGGTTCTGGGTGGCGATGCCGACCGGGCAGGTGTCGAGGTGGCAGACGCGCATCATGACGCAGCCGGAGACGACGAGCGGCGCGGTGGCGAAGCCGAACTCCTCGGCGCCGAGCAGCGCGGCGATGACGACGTCGCGGCCGGTCTTGAGCTGGCCGTCGGTCTGGACGACGATCCGGTCGCGCAGGCCGTTGAGCAGCAGGGTCTGCTGGGTCTCGGCGAGGCCGAGCTCCCAGGGGCCGCCCGCGTGCTTGAGGCTCGTCAAGGGGGACGCGCCCGTGCCGCCGTCGTGGCCGGAGATGAGGACGACGTCCGCGTGGGCCTTGGAGACGCCGGCGGCGACCGTGCCGACGCCGACCTCGGAGACCAGCTTCACGTGGATGCGGGCGGCCGGGTTGGCGTTCTTGAGGTCGTGGATCAGCTGCGCCAGGTCCTCGATGGAGTAGATGTCGTGGTGCGGCGGCGGGGAGATCAGGCCGACGCCGGGCGTCGAGTGACGCGTCTTGGCGACCCACGGGTAGACCTTGTGGCCGGGCAGCTGGCCGCCCTCGCCGGGCTTGGCGCCCTGCGCCATCTTGATCTGGATGTCGTCGGCGTTGACCAGGTACTCGCTGGTGACGCCGAAGCGGCCGGAGGCGACCTGCTTGATGGAGGAGCGGCGCGCCGGGTCGTACAGGCGGTCCGGGTCCTCGCCGCCCTCGCCGGTGTTGGACTTGCCGCCCAGTCGGTTCATGGCGATGGCGAGGGTCTCGTGCGCCTCCTTGGAGATGGAGCCGTACGACATGGCGCCGGTGGAGAAGCGCTTGACGATCTCGGAGGCGGGCTCGACCTCGTCGATCGGGATCGGGGCGCGGCCCTCGGTGGCGAAGCCGAAGAGGCCGCGGAGCGTCATGAGCCGCTCGGACTGCTCGTTCACCCGGTCGGTGTACTGCTTGAAGATGTCGTACCGCTTGTTGCGCGTGGCGTGCTGGAGGCGGAAGACGGTCTCCGGGTCGAACAGGTGCGGCTCGCCCTCGCGGCGCCACTGGTACTCGCCGCCGATCTCCAGGGCGCGGTGCGCCGAGGGGACGCCGGAGGCGGGGTACGCCTTGGCGTGGCGGGCGGCGACCTCCTTGGCGACGACGTCGAGGCCGGCGCCGCCGATCTTGGTGGCGGTGCCGTTGAAGTACGTGGCGACGAACTCGTCGTCGAGGCCGACGGCCTCGAAGACCTGGGCGCCGCGGTAGGAGGCGACGGTGGAGATGCCCATCTTGGACATGACCTTGAGGACGCCCTTGCCGAGGGCGTGGATCAGGTTCCGGATGGCCTGCTCGGGCTCCAGGCCCTCGATGAAGGTGCCGGCGCGGACCAGGTCCTCGACGGACTCCATGGCGAGGTACGGGTTGACGGCGGCGGCGCCGTAGCCGATGAGCAGGGCGACGTGGTGGACCTCGCGGACGTCGCCGGCCTCGATGAGCAGGCCCACCTTGGTCCGCTGCTTGGTGCGGATGAGGTGGTGGTGGACGGCGGCGGTGAGCAGCAGCGAGGGGATCGGGGCGTGCTCGGCGTCGGAGTGCCGGTCGGAGAGGACGACGAGGCGGGCGCCGCCCTCGATGGCGGTGTCGGCCTCGGCGCAGATCTCCTCGATGCGGGCGGCGAGGGCGTCGCCGCCGCCGGAGACCCGGTAGAGGCCGGAGAGGGTCGCGGCCTTCATGCCGGGCATGTCGCCGTCGGCGTTGATGTGGACGAGCTTGGCCAGCTCGTCGTTGTCGATCACCGGGAAGGGCAGGGTGACGCTGCGACACGACACGGAGGTCGGGTCGAGCAGGTTGCCCTGGGGGCCGAGCGAGGAGCGCAGCGAGGTGACGAGCTCCTCGCGGATGGCGTCCAGCGGCGGGTTGGTGACCTGCGCGAAGAGCTGGGTGAAGTAGTCGAAGAGGAGGCGCGGGCGGGCGGACAGGGCCGCGATCGGGGAGTCCGTGCCCATGGAGCCGAGGGGCTCGCCGGCGGTGCGGGCCATCGGGGCGAGGATGACGCGGAGCTCTTCCTCGGTGTAGCCGAAGGTCTGCTGGCGGCGGGTGACCGAGGCGTGGGTGTGGACGACGTGCTCGCGCTCGGGGAGGTCGGAGAGCTCGATCTCGCCGGTCTCCAGCCACTCCGCGTAGGGGTTCTCGGCGGCGAGGGCGGCCTTGATCTCGTCGTCCTCGACGATGCGGTGCTCGGCGGTGTCGACGAGGAACATCTTCCCCGGCTGGAGGCGGCCCTTGCGGACGACCCTGGCGGGGTCGATGTCGAGGACGCCGACCTCGGAGGAGAGGACGACGAGGCCCTCGTCGGTGACCCAGTAGCGGCCGGGGCGCAGACCGTTGCGGTCGAGGACCGCGCCGACCTGGACGCCGTCGGTGAAGGTGACGCAGGCCGGGCCGTCCCAGGGCTCCATCATCGTGGAGTGGTACTGGTAGAAGGCGCGGCGGGCCGGGTCCATGGTCTCGTGGTTCTCCCACGCCTCCGGGACCATCATGAGGACCGCGTGCGGCAGGGAGCGGCCGCCGAGGTGGAGCAGCTCCAGGACCTCGTCGAAGGAGGCCGAGTCGGAGGCGTCCGGGGTGCAGATCGGGAAGATCCGGTCCAGCGGGCCCTCGCCGAAGACCCGGGAGTCGAGCTGGGCCTCGCGGGCGGTCATCCAGTTCCGGTTGCCCTTGACGGTGTTGATCTCACCGTTGTGGGCGACGAAGCGGTACGGGTGGGCCAGCGGCCAGCTCGGGAAGGTGTTGGTGGAGAACCGGGAGTGGACCAGGGCCACGGCGGTGGCGCAGCGGCGGTCCGACAGGTCCGGGAAGAAGGGCTCCAGCTGTCCGGTGGTCAGCATGCCCTTGTAGACGAGGGTGCGGGCGGAGAGCGACGGGAAGTAGGTCGCGGCCTCGCGCTCGGCGCGCTTGCGCAGGACGAAGGCCTTGCGGTCGAGCGCGAGGCCCGTGTTCTCGCCGTCGGCGACGAAGAGCTGGCGGAAGACCGGCATGGTGGACCGGGCGGAGGCGCCGAGCAGCTCGGGGGCGACGGGGACCTCGCGCCAGCCGAGGACGTTCAGGCCCTCCTCGGCGGCGACGGCCTCGATCTTCGCGACGGCGGCGTCGATGCCGTCCTCGGGGAGGAAGGCGATGCCGACGGCGTACGCGCCGGCCTCGGGGAGCTCGAATCCGGCGACCTCGCGGAGGAAGGCGTCCGGGACCTGGAGCAGGATGCCCGCGCCGTCACCGGAGTCGGCCTCGGCGCCGGTGGCGCCGCGGTGCTCGAGGTTGCGCAGTACGGTCAGCGCCTGCTCCACCAGCGCGTGGCTGGCTACACCGGTGAGGGTGGCCACGAACCCGACACCGCAGGCGTCGTGTTCGTTACGGGGGTCGTACATCCCCTGCGGAGCGGGGCGACCGTCCATGGGCGACCAGGCGTCGGAACGCATCGGCTCTCCCGTCGTCGTCGTGGCATATGCAGCTGCCGAGGGACGACGTTGGCCCTCCGCGAAATTTCGTGCAGGTTACATGATGGCTGGCTTCTCGCGAAGCGGATAGCGCGTTCCAACATGCGGACACCGCCGACACACAGCGGTGGTACCGGTTCACCTGTGGGGTGCGGCGACAGGCACTGTCCCGCGGGGACGGATCGAGGGGGTCCGCACGATCTCCGGATCTCCGGCGAGCCGTCGCTGGGTGGGCTTCGTTGCCCACTGGCGCTCATGCCTCTTTCCCGTTGGTCACGGGTTCGAAACCGCCGGGTAACCGGCTATGTATGTGGCGCTCCGCATAGTGTCTCACCGCGGCGGCGGATCGGACCAGGGAGATACGTCACAGGCGATATGCGGCTTGGGTCCGGAAAAGCCCGGGCGTCCGGGGGCCCCGGACTACAGCGCGGCGCCGAAGAGCATGCCGAGCCCGTACGTGACGGCCGCGGCGGCGCCGCCGAGGGCGAGCTGGCGCGTGCCGCTGGCGAGCCAGCCGCGGGCGGTCACCCGGGCCACCAGGGCACCGCAGGCGAAGAGCCCGAGGAGGGCGAGGAGGACGGCCGGCCAGAGGGCGGTCGCCCCGAGCAGGTACGGCAGGACGGGCAGCAGCGCGCCGAGCGCGAACGAGCCGAACGACGAGACCGCGGCGACCGCCGGCGACGGCAGGTCGTCGGGGTCGATGCCGAGCTCCTCGCGGGCGTGGATCTCCAGGGCCTGCTCGGGGTCCTTCGAGAGCTGCATCGCCACCTCGCGGGCGAGGGCGGGCTCGACCCCCCGGGAGACGTAGAGCGCGGCGAGCTCCTCCATCTCGTCGACGGGGTGCTTGCGCAACTGGCGGCGCTCGACCTCCAGTTCCGCCTGGACGAGTTCGCGCTGCGAGGCGACGGAGGTGTACTCGCCCGCGGCCATGGAGAAGGCGCCGGCGGCCAGGCCCGCGAGGCCGGTGACGGCGACCGCGCCGGAGGAGACCGCGCCGCCGGCGACGCCGGTCATCAGGGCGAGGTTGGAGACGAGTCCGTCCATCGCGCCGAAGACCGCCGGACGCAGCCAACCGCCGTTCACGTCGCGGTGCGTGTGGTTGTCGCGGTGGGCCTCGTGCAGCGGCGCCCGGACGTCGACGACGGACATGGTGCTCCCCTCTTCACGGCGGGCCGGAACGCGCCCACCCTCCTCGTAACTTCCCTCGAAAATACGCTCGATGTAAGGGTCCCGCTAGCAAGGCAGGCCGTACTTACCACGATCCGCCCCGTCCTCGGGCCGGATCCTGGCGGGGTGTCAGGCGGGTGACAGAGACGTTTCCGCGTCGCGTTCCCGGGCGGTGGTGGCACAGATCCAGGCAACGGGGCGCCGCCGGTGCGCCTCCCCGAGGAAGGAGCCGCCGCACATGGGCACCACCACGGCATGCGACACCCGCGAACGGGCGAGGGGAGCGCTCCTCGGCCTCGCCGTCGGCGACGCGCTCGGCGCGCCCGCCGAGAACATGCGGCCCTCCGAGATCCGGCGCCGCTGGGGCCGGATCGAGGGCTTCGTGACGGAGAGCCCGGCGGGCACGGACGACACCGAGTACGCCGTCTTCTCGGGGCTGCTGCTCGCCCGGCACGGCTCGGCCCTCACCGTCCGGCACGTCGAGCGGGCCTGGCACCGCTGGATCGCCGACCTCGACGAGGGCCCCTTCCGGGGCGCGGGCTTCTCGGAGCGGGGCACCCTGGAGAACCTCCGGCGCGGGCTCGCGGCACCGATCTCCGCGCAGCACCGGCACGCCTGGAGCGACGGCCTCGCGATGCGCGCGGCGCCGTTCGGGGTGTTCGCCGCCGGGCGCCCGGCGGAGGCGGCCCGGCTCGTCGCGATCGACGGCAGCGTCAGCCACGAGGGCGAGGGCATCTACGGCGGCCAGGCGGTCGCGGCGGGGGTCGCGGCGGCGATGGCCGGGGCGAGCGTGACGTCGGTGATCGCGGCGGCGCTCTCCGCCGTCCCGATGGACTCGTGGACGGCCCGCTCGCTGCGCCGCGCGGTCGTGGCGGCGCAGCGGGTCCAGCCGGACCCGCTCGTCCGCGAGCGCCAGGTCCGCTCGGCGGTCGTCGTCGGCGGCTACCCGTGGACCGACCTGGCGCCGGAGGCGGTGGGCCTGGCGTTCGGCGCCTTCGCGGCGGCGCGCGGGGACTTCCGCACGGCCGTCCTGACCGCCGTCAACATGGGCCGCGACGCCGACACGACGGCGGCGGTCGCGGGCGCCCTGGCGGGCGCGATGTCGGGCGCCCGGGCGATCCCGGCGGAGTGGGCCACCGCGATCGCCCCGGTCACCGGGAGCTGCCTCCCCTCCATGCGCGGCTACCACGTCCTGGACATCGCGGACCTGCTGACCCCGGAGGAGGCGGCGTGAACGGGAAGAGGACGGACCCGCCGGGGGCGGGGACGCTTGCGGGCAGTGGCACGGGGAGGGGGGCGGCCTGCGGTACGGGGACGGGTACGGCCACCGGGACGGGTACGGCCTGCGGTACGGGGACGGGTACGGGTACGGCCACCGGGGCCGGCCCGCTCGCGCCGGCCCCCGCCGCGAACACCGCCCCGGGGCCGGGCACCGCCCCTGCGGGCGGCACCGCGCCGGGGGCCCGTGTCGCCGGGCTCCTCGGGGCCGGGACGGCTCCGGGTACGGGGGCGGGCGGTGCGCCGTCGGGTACGGGCGGCACGACACCGGGTGCGGGCACCGCCACCGCCGCCGCCCCCGCGGGCAGCGGCGCTCCGGAGACGGGCACCGTCGCCGTCCCGACGGGCATCGCCCCCGCCCCCGTGGACAGCACCGCGCCGGAAGGCGGCGTCCGCCTCGCCGCCACCCCCGTGGGCGGTCCCCCCTCCGGGGGAGGGCGGGCACCGACACCGGCGCGGGGCACCGGCCTGCTGGAAGGCGCCCCCGAGGATCCGGCCGCGCCCGGGGTACGGGACGCGCACGACCGGACCCCGGCGCCGACCGACCGATCTCCGGTACCGACCGACCGACCCCGGCCGCCGGCCACCGAGGTCCAGCCGCAGACCACCCGGTCCCGGACTCCGGCCGCCCGGGTCCCCGCGCGCCGCGACGCGATCGAGGGCCTGCTCCTCGGGCTCGCCGCCGGCGACGCCGCCGGGTGGCCCGCCGCCCGGCACCGGGCCGCCCGGATGCCCGAGTGGACCCGGCGCCTCACCCGGGAGCTCGACACCTTCGCGGAGCAGAACGCGACGACCGCCCTCCCCGTCCCCATCGCCCTCAACCAGCCGCCCGAGCCCCTGCTGCTCGGCCCCTCCGACGACGCCGAGTGGGCGGTCTTCACCGCCGAGGCGATCCTCGCCTCCTCCTCCCCCGCCCTCGCCGGGCTGCCCCCGGAGCGCCGGCTCCGCGCCGCCGTCGACCTCGCCTGGAACGCCCTCGCCGGCCAGGTCGCGGCCGCCGCCGACCGCGCCCCCGAGGTCGAGTCCGCCGTGCTCCCCCTCCGCGCCCGGATCTCGGTCCGCGCCGGCCTCGGCAACCTCGCCACCGGTCTGCGCCCGCCCGCGACCGGGCACGACAACCCGCACTACTTCGACGACGCCGCCTGCGTGCGGGCCGCCGTCCTGGCCCTCGTCCACCCGGGCGATCCGCGCGCCGCCGCCGAACTCGCGGAGTTCGACGCCCGGTACACCCAGGACGGCGACGGCGTCCACGGCGCCCGCGCGACGGCGGCGGCGGTCGCCGCGGCCCTCGGCGGGGCGACCGCCGAGGAGGCCGTCGGGGCGGCGCTCGCCGAACTCCCGCCCGCCACCGAGATCGGCCGCAACGCCCGGCAGGCCGTGGAGCTCGCCCGGACCGCCGACTCGGCGTTCGAGCTGGTCCCGCTCCTGGAGCACCGGATCGTGGACCACGTCTACAGCTACGGCGTCGCCGCCGCCGAGACCGTCCCGGTCGCCCTCGCCCTCGTCCTCGCCGCCCGGGGCGAGATGACGGGCGCGGTCCCGGCCGCCGCCTGCCTCTCCCGGGTCGCGGACTCGGCCCCGGCGCTCGCGGGCGCCCTCACCGGGGCGCTCGGCGGCGGCCGGTCGGTCCCGGCGACCTGGCGCGAGGCCTGCCGGACCCTCGCGGGCTGCGCGCTGCCCCGGCTCGCGGGGACGGACCTGGTGGAACTCGCCGGGCTGCTCGGAGCCACGGAACCGGCCGCCCCAGGTGGACAATTCCGACATGGAACCCACTCTGGACGTGCCCAACCCGGCTGTACGCACACCGGACGCGCCGAGCGCCCCGGGCCTTCCCGCCCTGGATGACCGGATCACCGGCAGCCTCCTCGGGGCCGCCGTCGGCGACGCGCTCGGCGGCCCCGTCGAGGGCTACGCCCCCGAGCAGATCCTGGAGCGCCACGGCGGCCGCGTCACCGGGATCGTCGGCCCCTGGAACGGCGACGCCTGGCGCACCGCCCGCCCCCTCGCCCCGTACCACAAGGGCGACGGGCACGTCACCGACGACACCCTGATGACCCACACCCTGATCCGGGTGTACGAGAAGGTCCGCGGCCACCTCGACGCGTACGCCGTCGCGGACCACCTCGTCCCCGAGCTCATGAACTCCCCCGTCTGGATCCCGGAGCTGGAGGCGGAGGCGCTGCCGCTCCAGCGGATCTTCCTCGCCGAGAAGTGGATCGTGACCCGGCTCCACTACGGCCACGTGGACCCCCGCGAGGCCGGCAGCGGCAACATCGTCAACTGCGGCGCCGCGATGTACATGGCGCCGGTCGGGCTCGTCAACGCCGCCAACCCCCGGGCCGCCTACGCCGAGGCCCTCGACCTGGCGGGCGCGCACCAGTCCTCGTACGGGCGGGAGGCGGCCGGCGTGTTCGCGGCGGCGGTGGCGGCGGCCTGCGTGCCGGGCGCGACGCCGGCCTCGGTCGTGGACGCGGCCCTGGCCCTGGCGAAGGACGGCACGGAGGCGGCGATCGAGGCGGTGGCCGAGACGGCCGCCCGCCACACGGACTTCGAGACCGCCCTCGCCCCCCTGCGCGCGGCGGTCGCCCCCTTCGACACGGTCGGCCCCGACTACCGTGCGCCGTCCCTCGGGGCCCGGCGGCCCTCCCGGCTCCACGCGATCGAGGAGCTGCCGATCGCCCTGGGGATGCTGCTCGTCGGCGGGGGCGACTTCCGGCGCACGGTCCTGGGGGCGGTCAACTACGGCCGGGACTGCGACTCGATCGCCACGATGGCGGGCGCGATCGTGGGCGCGCTGCACGGCGAGGCGGCCGTGCCCGCCGACTGGGCGAAGCGGGTGGCGGAGGCGAGCCGCCTCGACCTGCACGCCCCGGCCCGGGCCCTGGCCGGGGTCGCCCGCGAGGTCTTCGCGCGGGACGCGGAGGCGCGCCGGGCCCACGAGTCGGCGTTCGCGGCGCTGACGGACGCGGACCGGTGAACCTCCGGGTGACCTGGGTGCAGCCGGAGGACCTGGTGGGCCACGAGCTCCGGCAGGCGGCGGAGGACGGCCGCGACGCCCGCGCCCCGGCGGCCCGCTGGGCGGCGGCGGGCGGCCCGCCCGCCCCGGAGACGGCCGGCGCGTCCGAGACCCCCCGCCCGGACCTCCGCCCCCTGGCGGAAGAACTCCTGGACGCCCTGGCCGCTCTCCCGAGCCCCCTCGCGGAACACGAGCCGACCGCCCTGCCGGACATCCTGGCCCTGACCGCCACCCCCGCCGGACGTCCCCGCGGCGAAGCCGCGGACGGGCCGGCCGCGGCCCCGGGCCCCCCGCACGACGGGCACCGGGCCCCGGCCCCGCGCCCGCGCGAAGCACCGGGGCCCCGGGAGCACGGCGGCCACGGGGGCACGGCCCCCGGGCCCGGGGAGGCCCCCGCGCCACCGGACACGAGGAGCCGGGCCGCGCACGACCCCGCGCTCCTCCCCCGCCTGCACGCCGCCTGGCTCGGCCGGGCCGTCGGGTGCCTGCTCGGCAAGCCCGTCGAGAAGCTGCCCCTCCCCGCGATCCGCGCCCTGGCCCGCGCCACCGGCAACTGGCCGCTCACCACCTGGTTCACAGCTCGGGGCGTGCCTCCCGGCCTGCTCGCCGCGCACCCCTGGAACCGGCGCTCCGCCGCCACCTCGCTCGCCGAGAACATCGACGGCATGCCCGAGGACGACGACCTCAACTACCCCCTCCTGAACCTCCTCCTGCTCCGGCGGCACGGCCGCGGCTTCACCACCGCCGACGTCGCCCGCCTCTGGCTCGACGAGCTTCCCGCCGGCCGCACCTTCACGGCCGAGCGCGTCGCCTACCGCAACCTCCTCGACGGGGTCGAACCCCCGCTGACCGCCGTCCGCCGCAACCCCTTCCGCGAGTGGATCGGCGCCCAGATCCGGGCCGACGCGCACGGCTGGACCCACCCGGGCGACCCGGTCGCCGCCGCCGCGCAGGCGCACCGGGACGCGGTGCTCACCCACACCGCCAACGGCGTGTACGGGGCCATGTTCGTCGCCGCCACCGTCGCCGCCGCCGCGAGCGGAACCGCCGACGTCCACCGGGCGCTCGCCGCCGGGCTCTCCGTGATTCCGCCGCGCTCCCGCCTCGCCGGAGCCGTACGCCTCGGCATCGACGCCGCCCGCGCCCACGCCGGCTTCGACGCCGTCGCGGACCGGCTGCACGCCGAACTCGGCGGGTACCACTGGGTCCATGCCGTCCCCAACGCCGCCCTGCTCGCCGCCGCCCTCACCCACGCCGACGGCGACTTCTCCCGCTCGGTCTGCGCGGCGGTCTCGGGCGGCTGGGACACCGACTCCAACGGCGCCACCGCCGGTTCGGTCGCCGGGCTGCTCGCCGGACGCCCGGACCGGCTGCCCGAGCGCTGGACCTCCCCCCTCAAGAACCGCCTCGCGACCTCGGTCCCGTCCTTCGACGGCATCGGGTTCGACACCCTGGCCGAACTGACACACCTGGAGGCAGTACGCCCATGACCAGCATCGTCGTGCTCGGCAGCACGAACATGGACCTCGTCGTCTACGTGCCGAGGGCCCCGGCCCTCGGTGAGACCGTCACCGGCCGCTCCTTCCGCACGATCCCCGGCGGCAAGGGCGCCAACCAGGCCGTCGCCGCCGCCCGCGCCGGCGCCGAGGTCGCCATGATCGGAGCGGTCGGCACGGACGGCTTCGGCACGCGGCTGCGGGCGACCCTGGAGCACTGCGCGGTGGAGACCGACCTGCTGCGCACCGTCGAGGGCCCCTCGGGCACCGCCCACGTCGTCGTGGACGACGAGGGCGGCAACGCGATCGTCGTCGTCCCCGGCGCCAACGGCACCGTCACCTCCCTCACCCACGGAGACGAGGCCCTCATCGGCACCGCCGACGCCCTGCTCCTCCAGCTCGAACTCCCGCTCCCCGTCGTCGTCGAGGGCGCCACGGCCGCCCGCCGGCGCGGCGTCCGCACCGTCCTCACCCCCTCCCCCGCGCGGCCGCTCCCGCCCGAACTCCTCGCCGTCACCGACCTGCTGGTGCCGAACGAGCACGAGGCCGCCGCGCTCACCGGTCGCGCGGATCCGCGCGCCGCCGCCGAGGCCCTGCTGCGGGACGTCCCCGAGGTGGTGGTCACCCTGGGCGCGGCCGGCAGCCTCTACGCGGCGCGCGGCGCCGAGCCCGTCGCCGTGCCCGCCCGCCGGGTCCGGGCCGTGGACACCACCGGCGCCGGCGACACCTTCGTCGGCGCCCTCGCGGTCGCCCTCGGCGAGGGCCGCCCCGCCCCGGAGGCGGTCCTCTGGGCGCAGACCGCCGCCGCGCTCTCCGTCCGGCGCGAGGGCGCGTCGACCTCGATGCCGTACCGCGTCGACATCGAAGCGGCCTTCCGCTCCCCCGAGACCCTGGAGGCCGATCCCGTATGACGACCCTTCCCGCACCGGACGGCACGCGGGCCGACGCCGACGCCGCGCCCGCAGGCCCCGTCCCTCCCCTCCACGGGCTGCGCGTCCTGGACCTCGCGACCCTCTTCGCCGGGCCGCTCGCCGCCATGATGCTGGGCGACTTCGGCGCCGACGTCGTCAAGGTCGAGCACCCCCGCAGGCCCGACCCGTCCCGCGGCCACGGCCCCGCCAAGGACGGCGTCGGCCTGTGGTGGAAGGTCCTCGGCCGCAACAAGCGGACGATCACCCTGGACCTGTCCGCGCCGGGCGGCCGCGACACCCTCCTCGCGCTGGCCGCCGACGCCGACGTGATCGTGGAGAACTTCCGGCCCGGCACCCTGGAGCGCTGGGGCCTGGGCTGGGAGGAGCTCTCCGCCGCCAACCCGCGTCTGGTCCTGGCCCGGGTCACCGGCTTCGGCCAGTTCGGCCCGTACTCCCACCGTCCCGGCTTCGGGACCCTCGCCGAGGCGATGAGCGGCTTCGCCGCCATCACCGGCGAGCCCGACGGCCCGCCGACCCTGCCCCCCTTCGGCCTGGCCGACTCGATCGCCGCCCTGGCCACCGCGTACGCCGTGATGACCGCGCTCACCGCCCGGACGACGACCGGCCGCGGCCAGGTCGTCGACATGGCGATCATCGAACCGATGCTCTCCGTCATCGGACCCCACGCCCTCTGGTACGACCAGCTCGGATACGTCCAGCCCCGCACCGGCAACCGCTCCCGCAACAACGCCCCGCGCAACACCTACCGGACCGCCGACGGCTCCTGGGTCGCCGTCTCCACCTCCGCGCAGTCGATCGCGGAACGGGTGCTGAACCTCGTCGGCCGCCCGGAGCTGATCGACGAGCCGTGGTTCGCCGACGGCGCGGGCCGGGCCGCGCACGCGGACGTCCTGGACGAGGCGGTCGGCTCGTGGATCGCCCGCCGCACCCGCGACGAGGCCGTGGCGGCCTTCGAGAAGGCGGAGGCGGCCATCGCCCCCGTCTACGACGTCCGGGACGTCCTCGACGACCCGCAGTACCAGGCGCTCGGCACCGTCACCGAGGTGGCGGACCCCGAACTGGGGCCGATCCGGATGCAGAACGTCCTCTTCCGGCTCTCCGAGACGCCCGGCGCCATCCGCTGGCCCGGCCGCCCGCACGGCGCCGACACCACCGCCGTCCTCTCCGAACTGGGGCTCGGTCCCGCCGAGATCGACGCCCTCCGCGAGCAGGGGGCGGTATGAGCGGACCGCACGGCGTCCGGAACCCGGGCCGGGTCAGCGGCCCCCGCGAGCGGACCGGCGCGCCCGTGGCGAGCGGCACCGCCGGACCGCACACCCCGCTCACCTGGCTGTACGCGCCCGGCGACCGGCCCGAGGTCGTCCGCAAGGCCCTGGCCTCCGGCGCCGACGTCGTCATCGTCGACCTGGAGGACGCGGTCGCCCCCGACCGCAAGGCCTACGCCCTGGACGCCACGGCCGACCTCCTCGCGGACGTCCATCCCGTCCCGGTCCACGTCCGCGTCCACACCCCGCTCGACGTCCCCGTCCTGGCCTCCCTCCCCGGCCTCTGCGGTCTCCGCGTCCCCAAGGTGACCCACGCCGCCGACGTCCACCGGATCGCCGGCCTCGCCCCGGGCCTCCCGCTCTACCCGCTCCTGGAGAGCGCCCTCGCCGTGGAGAACGCGTACGCCGTCGCCTCCGCCCACCCCGCCGTGCGCGGCGTCGCGCTCGGCGAGGCCGACCTCCGCTCCGACCTGGGGGTGCGGGAGGACAGCGGGCTCGACTGGTCGCGCGGCCGGCTGGTGGTCGCGGCCCGCGCCGCCGCCCTGCCGCCGCCGGCCCAGTCGGTCCACCCCCACGTCCGCGACCCGGAGGGGCTGGCCGCCGACTGCGCCCGGGGCCGGGCGATGGGCTTCCTGGGCCGGGCGGCCATCCATCCCCGCCAGCTCCCCGTCATCGAGCGGGCCTACCTCCCCACCCCGGAGGAGGTCGACGCGGCCCGGGAGGTCGTCGCCGCGACCGGGCGGGGCGCGCTGGCCCTCCCGGACGGCCGGTTCGTGGACGCGGCGGTGGTGGAGGGCGCCCACCGGGTCCTCGCCCTCGCCGCGCGGGCCGGGTGACCCGTACCCCCGCACGCGGAGGGGCCGCCGGAACCCTTCGGCTCCGGCGGCCCCTGCGATCCGCGCGGGAGGTCAGCTCTTCCCGGCGCCGTGCTCCGCGTCCTTGCCGAGGTCGACGGCGCCGGAGGGCGCGTCCGGCTTCGCGTCGCCGTCCGCGTCCTCGTCGGACCCGCCCCCGTCGGGCTCCCCGGCCTTCTCCGACGCTTCCGGCGTCTTCTCCGCCTTCGGCTCCACGATCTCCTCGCGTCCCGGCCGGATCTTCGACGAGACCACGATGTAGACCACGGCGAGGAGGAAGACGACGATCGCCGTCCACACGTTCAGGCGCAGGCCGAGCACGTGGTGCGCCTCGTCGACGCGCATGTACTCGATCCAGCCGCGGCCGGCGCAGTACGCGGCGACGTAGAGCGCGAAGGCGCGTCCGTGGCCGAGCTTGAAGCGGCGGTCGGCCCAGACGACGAGGAGGGCGACGCCGACGCACCAGAGCGACTCGTACAGGAAGGTCGGGTGGTAGGTCCCGGCCTCGCGGTTCGCGCCCTCGCTGATCCTCAGGGCCCAGGGCAGGTCGGTCGCCCGGCCGTACAGCTCCTGGTTGAACCAGTTGCCCCAGCGGCCGACGGCCTGGGCGAGGGCGATGCCGGGCGCGATGGCGTCGGCGTACGCGGGGAGCGGGATGCCCCGGCGGCGGCAGCCGATCCAGGCGCCCACCGCGCCGAGCGCGATGGCGCCCCAGATGCCGAGGCCGCCCTCCCAGATCTTGAAGGCGTCGACCCAGTTCTCACCCTCGCTGAAGTACAGCTGGTAGTCGGTGATCACGTGGTAGAGGCGTCCGCCGACGAGGCCGAAGGGCACCGCCCAGACGGCGATGTCGGCCACGGTGCCGGCGGTGCCGCCCCGGGCGATCCAGCGCCTGTTGCCGTACCAGACGGCGACGAAGACACCGATGATGATGCAGAAGGCATAGCCGCGCAGCGGGATCGGTCCGAGGTGGATCACGCCGGTCGACGGGCTGGGAATGTAGGCAAGGTCCATGGCAGGTCCGACGCTACCCTGCCGGGCGGGCGGGGCGGCAGCCCGCCCGGCAACGTCTGGGTAACTAACCCCGGCGGACGGAACCGCCCGGAGGGCCGTTCAGCCGGCCGACGGGGAGGCCGTGCCGGGCTTCCTGCCCTTGTTGGCCTCGGCGACCCACTTCTTCAGGTTCTCCGGGGAGAGCTGCTCGTTCCCCTTGGTCGGGAAGATCGACTCGCCGTTGAGCAGGACGGTCGGGGTGCCGCGGAAGCCGCCCTTCTGGAAGGCCTCGTTGGACTTCACGACCCAGCTGTCGTGCGTGCCGTCCTCCACGCAGCTCCGGAACTCCGGCGTGTCGAGGCCGGGCACCTTCGCCGCCAGCTCGATCAGCTTCTTGTTGTCGCCGAAGGCGTCGTCGGTCTCCTGCGGCTGGTTGACGTAGAGCGTGTCGTGGTACGGGGTGAACCTCCCGGCGTCCTGGGCGCACGCGGCGGCGTTCGCCGCGCGCAGCGAGCCGCTGCCGCCCATGTTCCCGTCGATGAGGGTGGCGAGGTGGTACTCGGTCCTGAGCTGTCCCGAGGCCTCCAGCTCGTGGATGGAGTCCCGCATCACGTTCTCGAACTGGGCGCACGCCGGGCAGCGGAAGTCCTCCCAGATCTGGAGGGTGGCGGGGGCGTCCGGCCGGCCGGTGGGGATGGCGGGCTTGTCGCCCTCGACCGAGGTCGACGGCGCGACCACGGGCCCCGCCTTGTCGGATCCGCCGCCCTTGTCGGCGTTCGCCGCGATCACGCCGACGACCGCGGCCAGGGCGAGGACGCCGACCACCGCCGACGACACGATCAGGACGCGCCGCTGCCTGTCGCGGGCCTTGTCGCGCTCGCGCTGCTGCTGAAGGCGCTCCCGCGCGTTCCGGTTACCGTCACCACGGTTGTTCTGGCTCACGTCCCGGACAACGAACCGGGGAGGCACGTGCGCGCCTCCCCGGTCCCAGATCCACCCGGACGGGTTACGAATCCCGGCGGACGCCCGCGGCGAGTTCGGCCGCCAGTTCCCTTACGGCGGCGAGTCCGGCGGCCTCGTCGCCGTCGGCGTCGAGGATCCGCTTCACGAAGGCGGAGCCGACGATGACGCCGTCGGAGAAGGCGGCGACCTCCTTGGCCTGGACGGCGTCGGAGACGCCGAGCCCGACGCAGACGGGGAGGGTGCGGCCGGGCCCGACGGCGGCGCGGGTGCGGCGGACGAGGTCGGCCGCCTGCTCGCCGACGGACTCGCGGGTGCCGGTGACGCCCATGAGGGAGGCGGCGTAGACGAAGCCGGAACCGGCGGCCGTGATGGTGGCGAGGCGCTCGTCCCGGCTGCTGGGCGCGACGACGAAGACGGTCGCGAGACCGTGCTTGTCGGCGTGCTCGCGCCAGAGCGCGGACTCCTGGACCGGCAGGTCGGGCAGGATGCAACCCGCGCCGCCGGCCGCGGCGAGCTCCTCGGTGAAGCGCTCGACGCCGTACCGGTCGATCGGGTTCCAGTACGTCATCACGAGGACCGGCTTGCCGGTGGCCTCGTGGGCCTCGCGGACCGTGCGCATGACGTCGGCGATCCGGACGCCGCCGCGCAGGGCGATGTCGTCGGCGGTCTGGATGACCGGGCCGTCGAGGACGGGGTCGCTGTGCGGGAGGCCGACCTCGACGACGTCGGCGCCGCCGTCGAAGACGGCCTTGATCGCGGCGATGCCGCCGTCGACGGTCGGGAAGCCGGCCGGGAGGTAGGCGATGAGCGCGGCCCGGTCCTCCGCCTTCGCGGCGGCGAGGGTGTCGCTCAGCAGGTCGATGTTGCCGCTCACTCGGCGTCTCCCTCGATCTCGGCGGTGTCGTCGGCGCCGGCGTCCGCGGCGACCTCGGCGTCGGTGTCGTACAGGCCGAAGTAGCGGGCGGCGGTGTCCATGTCCTTGTCGCCGCGCCCGGAGAGGTTGACCACGAGGAGGCCCTCGGGGCCGAGCTCCCTGCCGACCTCGATCGCCCCGGCGAGGGCGTGCGCCGACTCGATGGCCGGGATGATGCCCTCGGTGCGGGAGAGCAGGCGCAGGGCCCGCATGGCGTCGTCGTCGGTGACGGCCCGGTACTCGCCGCGACCGCTGTCCTTGAGGTGGGCGTGCTCGGGGCCGATGCCGGGGTAGTCCAGGCCGGCCGAGATCGAGTACGGCTCGGTGATCTGGCCCTCGTCGTCCTGGAGGACGTACGACCGCGAGCCGTGCAGGATGCCGGGCTCGCCGGCGGTGAGGGTGGCCGCGTGCTCGCCGGTCTCGACGCCGTGGCCGGCCGGCTCGCAGCCGATCAGGCGCACGCCGGCGTCCGGGAGGAAGGCGTGGAAGAGGCCGATGGCGTTGGAGCCGCCGCCGACGCAGGCGATCGCCGCGTCGGGGAGGCGCCCGGCGCGCTCCAGGATCTGGCGGCGGGCCTCGACGCCGATGACGCGGTGGAAGTCGCGGACCATGGCGGGGAAGGGGTGCGGGCCCGCGACGGTGCCGAAGAGGTAGTGCGTGCGGTCGACGTTGGCGACCCAGTCGCGGAAGGCCTCGTTGATGGCGTCCTTGAGGGTGCGGCTGCCGGACTTCACGGCGACGACCTCGGCGCCGAGCATCCGCATCCGGGCGACGTTCAGCGCCTGGCGCTGCGTGTCGACCTCGCCCATGTAGATGGTGCAGTCGAGGCCGAAGAGGGCGCAGGCGGTGGCGGTGGCGACGCCGTGCTGTCCGGCGCCGGTCTCCGCGATGACCCGGGTCTTGCCCATGCGCCTGGTCAGGAGGGCCTGGCCGAGCACGTTGTTGATCTTGTGCGAGCCGGTGTGGTTGAGGTCCTCGCGCTTGAGGAAGATGCGGGCGCCGCCGGCGTGCCCGGCGAACCGGGGCACCTCGGTGAGGGCGCTCGGGCGGCCCGTGTAGTTCACCATCAGGTCGTTGAGCTCGCGGGCGAACTCGGGATCGTCCTTGGCCTTGTCGTACTCGACGGCGACCTCGTCCACGGCGGCGACGAGGGCCTCCGGGATGAACTTGCCGCCGTAGGCGCCGAAGTAGCCCTCGGCGGTGGGGACCTGACCGTCCGGGTCGGGAATGAAGAACTCGCTGGACATGCGGTTGCTCCTCGCGGGGCGGGTGCCCCGGGATACGTGTGGGTGATGGTCACGGTGTGCGCGCGATCCACTCGCGTACGTCAACGCGGTCGGCAGTACGGGTGCCCGCCACGGGCCACCGCCCGGGGGCGGTGCCCGGGCGTGCGCCCTGACGTTGCCCGCCCTGCGCTCCGGAGGTGCCCGCAGCGAGGCCGCGGGCCCCGCCTCCCGCCCGTTGTGGGCAGTCGTTCCGCCGGGGCGGGACGGGTGGGCACAACGGGACGGCGCTCTTTGCCGGGCCCAGGCTCCCGCGCCTCGACCCGCACCCCGTGTGCGCCGCGCCGGTGGTGCGGGCGGGTACGGGTGCGGAGGAGCCCGCAGAGGGCGCCGTCCCGCGTGCCCACCCGTCCCGCCGTGCGGGACGACCACACGGGGGGCGGCGGAAGCGCCCGCACGGGTGCGGGGCCGACCTCGCAGGACCGGGTGTCGGAGAGCCGGAGGCGCTAGGCGCCGGCGTCGTGCGTGAGGACGCGCGCGAGGCGCGGGCGCCATCGCATGCCGTTGACCTGGCCGGGCTCGTCGCCGATCACGTACCGCACCCGGCGGCCGAGGACCCGCCGGGCGGGCGCGCGGCAGCCGCGCGGGCGGCAGCCGCGGGCCAGGGGGGCGTGCGCGGGTACGGGGGCCGCGGCGGTACGGAGCCGGCCGCGGCGCCCGGGTGCCGGCGGCACGGCGGCGTTCCCCCGGGCGGGGCCCGGAGGTGTCGGCGCGTCGCGGCGGGGGGTCACGGTCCGGTCAGCTCCGCCCGTGGCGGAGGGCCGGGTGGGCGCCGGCGGCGACCAGGTCGGCGACGGCGGCCTTCGGGTCGCGGCCGGTCACCAGGGACTCGCCCACGAGGACCGCGTCGGCGCCCGCGTTGGCGTACGCGATGAGGTCGTGCGGGCCGCGGACGCCGGACTCGGCGACCTTGACGATGTGGTCCGGGATCTCGGGCGCGACGCGCTCGAAGGTGGAGCGGTCGACCTTGAGGGTCTTGAGGTTGCGGGCGTTGACGCCGATGATCCGGGCGCCCGCGTCGACGGCGCGCTCGACCTCGTCCTCGTCGTGCACCTCGACCAGCGGGGTGAGCCCGATGGACTCGGCCCGCTCGATGAGGGAGACGAGGGCCTCCTGCTCCAGGGCGGCGACGATGAGGAGCGCGAGGTCCGCCCCGTACGCCCTGGCCTCCCAGAGCTGGTACGCGGTGACGATGAAGTCCTTGCGCAGGACCGGGATGTCGACCTTGGCGCGGACGGCCTCCAGGTCCGCGAGGGAGCCGCCGAAGCGGCGCTCCTCGGTGAGGACCGAGATGACGGCCGCGCCGCCCGCCTCGTAGTCCGCGGCGAGTCCGGCCGGGTCGGCGATCGCGGCGAGCGCGCCCTTGGACGGGCTGGAGCGCTTGACCTCGCAGATCACCTTGACGCCGTCGCCGCGCAGTGCGGCGACGCCGTCCTTGGCCTGCGGCGCCTTGGCGGCGCGCTCCTTGAGCTCGTCGAGGGTGACCCGCGCCTGCCGCTCTGCGAGGTCGGCGCGCACGCCTTCGATGATCTCGTCGAGCACACTCACGCGAGGGGCCCCCTTCCGGGACGGTGATGATGAACCAGGTTCAGCCATATCGATCCTATCCGCAGGACGGCCCGGGAATCGCATCGGCCGGAGCGGCGTCCCACCTGCTGGGACGTCCCGCCGGGGTTCCGGCGGGTCCTCACGGGGCCAGCGCGGAGCCGAAGGGAAGGTTCCTGACCAGGGTGAAGAGGGCGAGGACGGCCCCGATCCCCCACCACCAGTCCGGCGGGACCGAGAGGCGCGCCGGCACGCCCCTGTAGGCGCGAACCAGCCACAGGACGGCGACGACGGCGAACACGCCGTAGCCGACGACGGCGAGGGCGTTGGCGCCGAGGGCGGCCGGGAGGTCGCCGTGGGCGAAGGCGTGGGCGCTGCGGAGCCCGCCGCAGCCGGGGCAGTACACGCCGGTGAAGCGGAGCAGCGGGCAGACCGGGTAGTGCCCGGGTTCGTTGGGGTCGACGGTCCCGACGTACGCGAACGCGGCGACGACCCCGGCGACGGCGCCCACGGGCGCGAGCAGGCGCCGGGCGCGCGACCGGGGCGGGGCGGGGGGCGCGGGGGGCCCGGGCCAGGGGGTGCCGGACGGGGACGGGGGCGGCGGTACGGCCGCCTGGGGGCGGACCGCGGCGTCCGGAGCGGGCGGGGCGGAGCCCGGAGCCGTCGGCGACGGGGCCGAAGCTCCCCGCGACGGGTCCGGAGCGGGCGGGGCCGGGGACGGGGATTCCCACGACCGGTCCGGGAGGGCCGGATCCGGGGCGGCCGGGGCGGGGACGGTCGAGGCCTGGACGGCCGAGTCCGGGACGGCCGGACCCGGGGTGGCCGAGGCCTGGACGGCCAAGTCCGGGACAGCCGGATCCGGGGTGGCCGAGGCCGGGACGGCCGGGTTCCCGGCCGGCGGGGCCGGGACATTCGTGTCCGTCCGTTCCGCCGACCGGGTGCGGTGGGCGGTGTCGGTCGCGGGTTCGGGCGTCGGGTGCGGGTCCACGCGGTGATTCTCGCCCCTCGCGCACGGGGGCGCAGCCCGACCCCTCGCGCGCGAGCCGGGCCCGGCCCCCTCCGCGCGCCGGCCCGGTACGGGCCTCCCCGCGCGAATCCGGCCGGGGCCTCCACGCGCGAGGGCGCGGTCCGGCGGTGCCGGGCCGCGCCCTCGGGTGCGTGGGGTCGCGTCAGGAACGGGCCCGTGCGGTCGTGGTCGCGGCCTCGCGGGCGGCGGCCACGTCGGCCGACTGCTTCGGCATGCCGAGGCCCGCCACCTTCATCGCCCCGCCGACGACGCCGCCGAGGAGGACCACGGCGATGCCCGCCCAGAAACCGGGCACGTTGGCGGCCACCATGAAGACTCCGGCGATGCAGAAGCCGATGAAGGAGATGATGACACCGGTCCAGGCGGCCGGGGTGTGTCCGTGGGCGCTGCCCGCCATGAGTTGCTCCTCGTTGCTGTTGCTCGGTGGTGAGGTCACGCGTGCGCGGACGCTCGGCGCTCATTGTCCCGCACGCGGGCGCGCGAGGATGAATCGGGGGTGCCGGGACGATCACGCGTCGCGGTCGGCGCCCGGCCCGTCAGCCCCTGGTGGGGTCCTCACCGCGGTCCAGGGCCTTCCACAGGTCCTCGGGCCGGTCGGGGTCGGTCGTGGGGGCCCTGCGGGCGGTGCGCGGGGCGCCGGCGCGTTCGTAGCGGCCGCCCATGGCCGGCCAGTTCTTGCCGAAGCGGAGCGCGAAGAGGCCGGCGAGCAGGATGAGGACGGCGCCGGCGGCGGTCACGTACGGCCAGGCGGTGTGGGTCAGACCGGCGACGGCGGCGGCCGTGTCGCCGCTGATCCGGGCGGCCTCGGCGTCCAGGGCGGTGCGGTCGGAGGCGCCGAGGACCGCGGCGAGCGCGGCGCCCGCGCCGCTGAGCGCGAGGACGGCGGCGACGAGGGCGCGGCCGGTGCGGCGGACGGCGAAGACGGCGAAGAGCGAGGCGAGGCCGACGATCGCGAGGGCGGTCGGCACGCCGGTGACGGCGCCGCCGTCGGCCTCGACGGGGACGCTGCCGCCGCCGACGGCCGCGGTGCCCTCCGCCCAGATCTGACCGGCGGAGAGCAGGACGACGGTGGCGCCGAGGGCGCCGAGGAGGAGGGCCGCGGCCAGGCTGCGACGGCCACCGGCGGGGGCGGCCGCGCGGGCGGCCCGGGTCTGGGGTACGGGTACGGCGCTCACGTACCCCACTATCCCCTACGTCCTCAGGAGGCGTTCATCCGGTTGGCGGTGTGGACGGCGCGGAGCACGGCCGCCGCCTTGTTGCGGCACTCGTCGTCCTCGGCCACCGGATCGGAGTCGGCGACGACACCCGCTCCGGCCTGCACGTACGCGGTGCCGTCGCGGAGCAGGGCCGTGCGGATGGCGATGGCGGTGTCCGCGTCGCCGGCGAAATCGAGATAACCGACACATCCGCCGTACAGGCCGCGCCGGGAGGGTTCGAGCTCCTCGATGATCTGCATGGCGCGGGGCTTGGGGGCGCCGGAGAGGGTGCCGGCGGGGAAGCAGGCGGTGAGGACGTCGAAGGCGGTGCGTCCCTCCGCGACCCGGCCGGTCACGGTGGAGACGATGTGCATGACGTGGGAGTACCGCTCGATCGACATGAAGTCGACGACCTCCACGGAGCCGGGCGCGCAGACCCGGCCGAGGTCGTTGCGGCCGAGGTCGACGAGCATGAGGTGCTCGGCGCGCTCCTTGGGGTCGGCGAGCAGCTCCTCGGCGAGGTCGTGGTCCTCCTGCGGGGTGGCGCCGCGGTGCCGGGTGCCGGCGATGGGGTGCAGGAGCGCCCGCCCGTCCTCGACCTTGACGAGGGCCTCGGGGCTGGATCCGACGACGTCGAAGCCGTTCTCGAAGCGGAAGAGGTACATGTACGGGGACGGGTTGGTGGCCCGCAGGACCCGGTAGACGTCGAGCGCGGAGGCGGTGCAGGGGGTCTCGAACCGCTGCGAGGGCACGACCTGGAAGGCCTCGCCGGCCCGGATGCGCTCCTTCACGTCCTCGACGGCGTCCTGGTAGGCCCGGCCGCCCCAGAGGGCCGAGTACGCGGGGAGCTCGGAGGCGGGCAGGGCAGTGGGTGCGGTGGCGACCGGGCGGGCCAGGTCGGCCTCCATCGCGTCGAGGCGGGCGACGGCGTGCGCGTACGCCTCGTCGACGCCGGTCTCCAGGTCGTTGTGGTTGATCGCGTTGGCGATCAGGAGGACCGAGCCGTCCCAGTGGTCCAGGACCGCGAGGTCGCTGGTGAGGAGCATGGTGAGCTCGGGGAGCTCCAGGTCGTCCCGGCCGTGCTCGCCGATCCGCTCCAGGCGGCGGACGATGTCGTAGCCGAGGTAGCCGACCATGCCGCCGGTGAAGGGCGGCATGCCGGACGCCAGGTCGCGGGGGGTGTGGAGGGTCTCGACGGTGGCGCGCAGGGCCCGGAGGGGGTCGCCGTCGACGGGGACGCCGACGGGCGGGGTGCCGAGCCAGTGGGCCTCGCCGTCCCTGACCGTCAGCGTGGCGTCGCTGCGGACCCCGATGAAGGAGTAGCGGGACCAGCTGCGGCCGTTCTCCGCGGATTCGAGGAGGAAGGTGCCGGGGCGTTCGGCGGCGAGCTTGCGGTAGAGCCCGACCGGGGTGTCGCCGTCCGCGAGGAGCCTGCGGCTGACGGGGATGACGCGGCGGTCGGCCGCCAGCTTGCGGAAGGTGTCGAGATCCATGGGACCGGACCTTACTGGGATACGGGGAGCACGTCGGCGTCGAAGCAGGTGCGGGCGCCGGTGTGGCAGGCGGCCCCGACCTGGTCGACCTTGACGAGGAGGGTGTCGGCGTCGCAGTCGAGGGCGACGGACTTGACGTGCTGGACGTGGCCGGAGGTGTCGCCCTTCACCCAGTACTCGTTCCGGCTGCGGGACCAGTAGGTGCAGCGGCCGGTGGTGAGGGTGCGGTGCAGGGCCTCGTCGTCCATCCAGCCGAGCATCAGCACCTCGCCGGTGTCGTACTGCTGGGCGATGGCGGGGACGAGCCCGTCCGGGCTGCGCTTGAGCCGGGCGGAGAGGGCCGGGTCGAGATTGCTGCTCATGGCGCCATTGTGCCGCGCCCGGGGACGGCGCCCGGCGGGGCGTCCACTGGGCGGACCGTCGGCGTCCACCGTACGCTGGCGGACATGTCGACCCATGCCAAACGTGAACGGCTTCTGCTGGCTGACCTGTTGGAAGCGGCCGGTCCGGACGCGCCGACGCTCTGCGAGGGCTGGCGGACGCGGGACCTCGCGGCCCATGTGGTGGTGCGGGAGCGGCGCCCCGACGCGGCGGCCGGTTCGCTCGTGCCGGCGCTGAAGGACCGGCGGGACCGGGTGCAGGCGGAGTTCGCCGACAGGCCGTACGACGAGCTGATCCGGCTGATCCGCACGGGCCCGCCGAAGTTCTCGCCGTTCACGATCAAGCAGGTGGACGAGGGGGCGAACGTCGTCGAGTTCTACGTGCACGCGGAGGACGTGCGGCGGGCCCAGCCCCACTGGTCGGCCCGCGAGCTGGACCCGGTCTTCGCGGACGCCCTCTGGTCGCGTCTGGAGCGCTCGGCCCGGCTCCTGGGCCGCAAGGTCCCGGTGGGCCTGGTGCTGCGCCGGCCGGACGGACAGACGGTGGTCGCCCACAAGGGCACCCCGGTGGTGACGGTCTCCGGGGAGCCGGGCGAGCTGACGATGTACCTGTACGGGCGGCAGGACGCGGCGAAGGTGGCGCTCGACGGGGAGCCGGAGGCGATCGAGCGGCTGCGGGAGACGAAGCAGCTGGGGTTCTAGGCCTGTCCGGGGACCCGGTGCCCGTCTGAAGGCTCGGCGGCCCGGTGCCTGTCCGGGGGGCACGGTGCTCGTACGGGGGCTCCGTGCCGCTCCGGCGCCCCGCGTCGCTTCACGTCGGCAGTTCGGCGTGGCGCAGGGCCGGGACCAGGAGGCCGTACGCGCCCGCCAGGGCGCAGACGGCGGCGCCGGCGACGAAGACCGGGCCGGTGCCCCACAGGCCGATCGCGGCGCCCGTGAGCGGGAAGCTCAGCGGGGCCAGGCCCAGGCTGCACAGGCTCGCGACGGCGGAGACGCGGCCGAGGTACGCGGGGTCGCACTCGGTCTGGAGGAGGGCGCCGGCCAGGGCGCCGGAGAGCCCGGCGAGCAGGCCGACGAAGAGCGCGAGGAGCACGGCGAGGGGCAGCAGCGGGGCGTGGGCGAGCGCGCCGACCGAGACGGCGCCGAGGGCCATGGTCCAGCCGAGGACGGCTCCGGCGCGCGGGACCCGGCCCTTGACGCCGAGCAGCAGCGAGGAGGCCGCCGCGCCCGTGCCGAAGCCGGCGAGGATCCAGCCGATGCCGGAGGCGCCCCAGCCGCGCTGGTCGGAGAGGAGCGCGAGGCCGACGTTGAGGGGGCCGACGAAACCGAGGTCGCCGAGGGCGATGACGATCATGAGGGGTCCGAGGACCCGGTGGCCGCGCAGGTGACGCAGTCCGGCGGTGAGGTCGCCGAGGACGGTGCCCCTCCGGGCCGGCTCCGTCCCGGCCCAGGTGGGCAGCGGGCGCAGGCGCAGGCCGAGCAGCAGGGGCAGGGAGAGCGCGAAGAGCAGTCCGGCGACCGCGAAGGCGGTGCCCGGTCCGCCGAGGGCGACCGCGAGGCCGCCGAGCGGGGCGCCGAGGACGGCTCCGGCGCGCTGGCCGAGGCCGCGCAGGCCCTGGACGCGGGCGAGCTGGTCGCGCGCGGCCATCCGGGGCGGCAGGGCGCCGACGGCGGGCATGAAGAGGGCGTCGAGGACGCCGAAGACGAGGGCGACGGCGGCGAGCGTCCAGAGGGTGGGGGCGGTGGCCAGGACGAGCGCGGCCAGGGCGAGGACGACGAGGCAGCGGACGGCGTCGGAGGCGATGACGACCCGGAGGGGGCCGAAGCGGTCGGCGATCACTCCCCCGCCGAGCAGGAGGAGGGCGCGGGGCACGGCGGAGACGGCCAGGACGAGTCCGGCCTCCGCCGGGGTGCCGCCGCGGACGGCGGCCCAGGAGAGGGCGAGGTGGTAGACGCCGTCGCCGAGGGTGGAGGCGGTGTAGGCGCCGAGCCAGCGCAGGACCCGGGGGTCGCGGTGAGTGGGCCGCGACGGGGCGGCGGCGAGGACGGCGGCGCTCACGGGCGGTAGGGGAAGGCGTGGATGTGGACGGCGGTGTTCTCGCGTCCCCCGGTGTCGCCGGCCTCTTCGGCGGCGCGGGCCCGCTGGTCGTACTTCTTGACGACGGCGTCCAGTTCGGCGGTGAGCGCGGCGAGTTCGGCGGCGGTGAGGCGGGGCAGCCATTCGGAGGCGGTGGAGGCGGCGCGCCAGTCGGCGGACCAGGTGGACCGCTCGTCGAGGAAGCGGGCGTACATCCCGTTGCGCTGCTCCTCGACCGTACGGCTGAAGGCGGTGTTGGCGGCGACGAGTTCGGGGGCGTCGCGGATGTCCTCGTCGTGGATGCCGAAGCCGTACGAGCTGGGCTGCCACCAGCGTTCGCGGCCGTCCGTGGACCGGGCCGCGGCCTCCTCGACGAGGCCGTGGTCGGCGAGCTTGCGCAGGTGGTAGCTGACGAGGGAGACGGCTTCGTCGACCTGCTCGGCGAGCTGGGAGGCGGTGGCGGCGCGGGCCGTGAAGAGGGCGCGGTAGAGGCGCATCCGCAGCGGGTGGGAGATGGCCTTGAGGGTGCCGAGGTCGGTGATCCGGCGGTTCTCGGATGAGGTCATGTCCACGACCCTAGATACGAAAGAAAAGTTGCGCAACGAAAATTGCGAAATAAATGTTGCACGTCCGGGCGTGAAGAAGGGCCCCCGAGGGGGCCCTTCCGGAAAGCGGAACGGGGCCTCAGCGGACCTCGTGGCCCGCTTCCCGCAGCGTCTCCTTGACCTGGCCGATCCGCAGGTCGCCGAAGTGGAAGACGGAGGCCGCGAGCACCGCGTCCGCGCCCGCCGCGACGGCCGGCGGGAAGTCGGAGAGCTTCCCCGCGCCGCCGGAGGCGATCACCGGCACGGTCACGTGCTTGCGCACGGCCGCGATCATCTCCGTGTCGTAGCCGTCCTTCGTGCCGTCCGCGTCCATCGAGTTGAGCAGGATCTCGCCCGCGCCGAGCTCGGCGGCGCGGTGCGCCCACTCGACGGCGTCGATGCCGGTGCCCTTGCGGCCGCCGTGCGTGGTGACCTCGAAGGAACCCGTCTCCGTACGGCGCGCGTCCACGGACAGGACGAGCACCTGGCGGCCGAAGCGCTCCGCGATCTCCCGGATCAGCTCCGGGCGCGCGATGGCGGCGGTGTTCACGCCGACCTTGTCGGCGCCGGCCCGCAGCAGCCGGTCGACGTCCTCGGCCGACCGCACGCCGCCGCCGACCGTCAGCGGGATGAAGACCTGCTCGGCGGTGCGGCGCACCACGTCGTAGGTGGTCTCCCGGTTGCCGGAGGAGGCGGTGATGTCGAGGAAGGTCAGCTCGTCGGCGCCCTCGGCGTCGTACAGCTTCGCCATCTCGACGGGGTCGCCCGCGTCCCGCAGGTTCTGGAAGTTGACGCCCTTGACGACCCGGCCGTTGTCGACGTCCAGGCAGGGGATCACGCGTACGGCGAGGCTCACGCGCCCTCACCCCGGTAGGCCTCGACCTCGACCTCGACGACCAGGCTGGGGTCGACGAAGCCGGAGACGATGATCATCGTGGCGGCCGGGCGGATGGCGTCGAACAGCTCCTTGTGGGCGCGGCCGACCTCTTCCACGTCCCGGGCGTGGGTGAGGTACATCCGGGTGCGGACGACGTGCTCCGGGCCCAGGCCCAGCCGCTTCAGCGCCTCAAAGGCGACGGTGAAGGAGTTGACCGTCTGCTCGTGGGGGCCGCCGCCGGCGATCTGGCCGCCGACCACCGACGTGCAGCCGGAGACCAGGACCGTGCCGTTCGGCAGTTCGACCGCGCGGGAGTAGCCGAACTGCTCCTCCCAGGGGGCGCCGGTGACGACCTTGCGGAGTTCGCCCGTCATGCCCGCGCCACCGTTTCGAGGGCCTCTTCGAGGGTGAAGGCCTCGGCGTAGAGCGCCTTGCCGACGATCGCGCCCTCGACGCCCAGCGGGACCAGGCCGGACAGCGCCCGCAGGTCGTCCAGGGAGGAGACGCCGCCGGAGGCGACGACGGGCTTGTCGGTGGCCGCGCAGACGTTCTTCAGGAGCTCCAGGTTGGGGCCCTGGAGGGTGCCGTCCTTGGCGATGTCGGTGACGACGTAGCGGGCGCAGCCCTCGGAGTCGAGGCGGGCCAGCGTCTCGTACAGGTCGCCGCCGTCACGGGTCCAGCCCCGGCCGCGCAGGGTCGTGCCGCGCACGTCGAGGCCGACGGCGATCTTGTCGCCGTACTCGGCGATGACCTTGGCGACCCACTCGGGGGTCTCCAGGGCGGCGGTGCCGAGGTTGACGCGGGTGCAGCCGGTGGCGAGGGCGGCGGCGAGCGAGGCGTCGTCGCGGATGCCGCCGGAGAGCTCGACCTTGATGTCCATCGCCCGCGCGACCTCGGCGATCAGCTCGCGGTTGTCGCCGGTGCCGAAGGCCGCGTCGAGGTCGACCAGGTGCAGCCACTCGGCGCCGGAGTTCTGCCAGGCGAGGGCCGCTTCGAGCGGGGACCCGTAGGAGGTCTCGGTGCCGGACTCGCCGTGGACGAGGCGGACGGCCTGGCCGTCGCGGACGTCGACGGCGGGGAGGAGTTCAAGCGTGCTGCTCACAGGGTTCCGATCCAGTTGGTGAGGAGCTGGGCTCCGGCGTCGCCGGACTTCTCGGGGTGGAACTGGGTGGCCCACAGGGCGCCGTTCTCGACGGCCGCGACGAAGGGCTCGCCGTGGGTGGTCCAGCTGACCTTGGGGGCGCGCATGACGGGGTTGCCGACCTCCAGCGTCCACTCGCGCACGCCGTAGGAGTGCACGAAGTAGTAGCGGGCGTCGGCGTCGAGCCCGGCGAACAGCTCGCTGTCGGCGGGGGCGTCGACGGTGTTCCAGCCCATGTGGGGGACGACGGGGGCGTTCAGCGGCTCGACCGTGCCGGGCCACTCGTCGAGGCCCTCGGTCTCCACGCCGTGCTCGATGCCCTGGGCGAAGAGGATCTGCATGCCGACGCAGATGCCCATGACGGGCCGGCCGCCGGCGAGGCGGCGGCCGACGATCCAGTCGCCGCGGGCCTCCTTGAGCCCCCGCATGCAGGCGGAGAAGGCGCCGACGCCGGGGACGAGGAGTCCGTCGGCGTTCATGGCGCGCTCGTAGTCGCGGGTGATCTCGACGTCGGCGCCGACCCGGGCGAGGGCGCGCTCGGCGGAGCGCACGTTGCCGAAGCCGTAGTCGAAGACGACGACCTTCTTGGGGCTCCCCTGCGCGGGGCCCGTGGACGCGCTCATGACCACACGTCCAGACGGAGCACGCCGGCGGCGAGGCACATCGCGGCGCCGATCGCGAGCAGCACGATGACGCCCTTGGGCATCTGCTGCTTGGAGAAGGAGTAGATGCCGCCGAGCAGGAACAGCCCGACGACGATCAGGATCGTGGAGAGGCCGTTCACGACTAGAGCGCGCCCTTCGTGGAGGGGAGGATGCCGGCGGCGCGGGGGTCGCGCTCGGAGGCGTAGCGCAGGGCGCGGGCGAGGGCCTTGAACTGGCACTCCACGATGTGGTGGGCGTTGCGCCCGTACGGGACGTGGATGTGCAGCGCGATCTGGGCCTGGGCCACGAAGGACTCGAAGATGTGCCGGGTCATCGTGGTGTCGTACGAGCCGATCATCGGCGCCATGTTCTCGGGCTCGGTGTGCACGAGGTACGGGCGGCCGGAGAGGTCGACGGTGACCTGGGCGAGCGACTCGTCCAGCGGGACGGTGCAGTTGCCGAAGCGGTAGATGCCGACCTTGTCGCCGAGGGCCTGCCTGAAGGCGGCGCCGAGGGCGAGGGCGCTGTCCTCGATGGTGTGGTGCGAGTCGATGTGCAGGTCGCCCTCGGTCTTGACGGTCAGGTCGAAGAGCCCGTGGCGGCCGAGCTGGTCGAGCATGTGGTCGTAGAACCCGACCCCGGTCGACACGTCGACCTTTCCGGTGCCGTCGAGGTCGATCTCGACGACGACGGAGGTCTCCTTGGTGGTGCGCTCAACGCGGCCTACGCGGCTCATCGTTCCTGCTCCTTCATCAATTCACGGACCGCGTCGAGGAACGCGTCGTTCTCTTCGGGGGTGCCGGCGGTGACGCGCAGCCATCCCGGTACGCCGTTGTCCCGGACCAGGACGCCCCGGTCGAGGATGCTCCGCCAGGCGGCGTGGGTGTCGGGGAACTTCCCGAACTGCACGAAGTTGGCGTCGGACTCGGTGACCTCGTAGCCGATCGCCCGCAGTTCGGCGACGAGCCGGTCGCGCTCGGCCTTGAGCTGCTCGACGTACCCGAGGAGGGTGTCAGTGTGCTCCAGGGCGGCGAGCGCGGTGGCCTGGGTGACGGCGGAGAGGTGGTACGGCAGCCGGACGAGCTGCACGGCGTCCACCACGGCGGGGTGGGCGGCGAGGTAGCCGAGGCGGAGTCCGGCGGCACCGAAGGCCTTGGACATGGTCCGCGAGACCACCAGGTTCGGGCGGCCCTCGATGAGGGGCAGCAGCGAGTCGCGGTGGCTGAACTCCACGTACGCCTCGTCCACGACGACCATCGACGGCCCGGCCGCCAGGGCCGCCTCGTACAGGGCGAGGACGGTGTCGGCGTCGACGGCGGTGCCGGTGGGGTTGTTGGGCGAGGTGACGAAGACGACGTCCGGACGGTGCTCGGCGATCGCCTTCCGGGCGGCCTCCACGTCGATGGTGAAGTCCTCGTTCCGGGGTCCGGAGATCCAGCCGGTGCCGGTGCCGCGGGCGATCAGGGCGTGCATCGAGTATGAGGGCTCGAAGCCGATCGCGGTGCGGCCGGGGCCGCCGAAGGTCTGGAGGAGCTGCTGGAGGACCTCGTTGGAGCCGTTGGCCGCCCAGACGTTCTCGGCGGCGACCGGGTGCCCGCCGGTGCGGGTGAGGTAGCGGGCGAGCTCGGTGCGCAGCTCGACCGCGTCCCGGTCGGGGTAGCGGTTGAGGCCACGGGCGGCCTCGGCGACCCGCTCCGCGATCCGGGCCACGAGCGGCTCGGGCAGCGGGTAGGGGTTCTCGTTGGTGTTGAGCTGGACGGGGACGTCGAGCTGGGGCGCGCCGTAGGGGGACTTGCCGCGCAGCTCGTCCCGGACGGGCAGGTCGTCGATTCCGGTCACGCCGGTCCCGGTCGCCCGGTCTGCGGTCGCTCGGTCTGCGGTCACTTGGTTTCCGGCACCTTCCATCCGAACCGCGCCTTGATCGCGGCGCCGTGGGCCGGCAGGTCCTCGGCCTCCGCGAGGGTCACCACGTGGTGGGCGACGTCCGCGAGGGCGTCGCGGGTGTAGTCCACGATGTGCACCCCGCGCAGGAAGGACTGCACGGAGAGGCCCGAGGAGTGGCAGGCGCAGCCCCCGGTGGGCAGGACGTGGTTGGAGCCGGCGCAGTAGTCGCCGAGCGAGACGGGGGCCCAGGGACCGACGAAGATCGCGCCGGCGTTGCGGACGCGGTCCGCGACGGCGGCGGCGTCGGCGGTCTGGACCTCCAGGTGCTCGGCCCCGTACGCGTCGACGACCTCGAGGCCGTCGGCGAGGTCGCGGACGAGGACGATCGCGGACTGGCGGCCGGCCAGGGCGGGCGCGATCCGGTCGTCGACGTGCTTGGAGGCGGCGACCTGGGTCTTCAGCTCGGCCTCGGTGGCCTCCGCCAGCTCCTCGGAGTCGGTGACGAGGACGGAGGCGGCCATCGGGTCGTGCTCGGCCTGGCTGATGAGGTCGGCGGCGACGTGCACCGGGTCGGCGGTGGAGTCCGCGAGGATCGCGATCTCGGTGGGTCCGGCCTCGGCGTCGATGCCGATGCGGCCCTTGAGGAGGCGCTTGGCGGCGGCCACGTAGATATTGCCGGGGCCGGTGACCAGGTCGACGGGGGCGCAGCCGGCCCCGCCGTCCGTCCCGGTGCCGTCGAGGGTGCCGTACGCGAACATGGCGATGGCCTGGGCGCCGCCGGCGGCGTAGACCTCGTCCACGCCGAGCAGGGCGCAGGCGGCCAGGATCGTCGGGTGCGGGAGGCCGCCGAAGTCCTTCTGCGGGGGCGAGGCGACGGCGACGCCCTCGACGCCGGCCTCCTGGGCCGGGACGACGTTCATCACGACGGAGGACGGGTAGACGGAGCGGCCGCCCGGCACGTACAGGCCGACGCGTCCGACGGGGATCCACTTCTCGGTGACGGTGCCGCCGGGGACGACCCGGGTGGTGTGGGTGGTGCGGCGCTGCTCGCGGTGGACGAGCCGGGCGCGGCGGACGGACTCCTCCAGGGCGGCGCGGACGGCCGGGTCGAGCTCGTCGAGGGCGCGGGCGAGCTCCTCGGCGGGGACGCGCAGGCTCCGGACGCGGACGCCGTCGAACTTCTCCCCGTAGTCGATCACCGCGGCCGCGCCGTGATGCCGTACGTCCTCGCAGATCGGCCGCACCTTCTCCAGGGCGGCTTCCACGTCGAACTCGGCACGGGGCAGCAGGTCGCGCAGGGCGGAACCCTCGGGGAGGGCCTCGCCGCGCAGATCGATTCGAGAGATCACGGGTCAATTCTCTCAGACGCCCCACGGCGTCGGACGCCCGTATCACTGGCTGATACACACCACACTGGCGTCTTGTCGCCACTCCTGACCGTTAGCGTTCAGCCCGTCACACAGCGGGAAGAACGGCTGTACGAATCCACGAATCCCGGGAAGCGGAATCGTGGGTGCGGATCGTGGAAAGCGAGGGGGCGGCAGTGACCGAGCCGCGCGAGGACGGGGTGCCGGACGGCCTCACGGCTCCGGAGCGGGCCCTGTGGCGGGCGTTCCGGGTGGGCAGGACCTGCGATCTGACGGAGGGGGTCGCGGAGCGGGACGACCCGTTCGGGGCGTGGGAGTGGGGCGAGGAGCGGAGCGTCCGCGCCGAGGTGGTGGCGCTGCTGCTGCTCTCCGGCCCGGAGGCCCGGTCCGGCCGGGTGGCCGCGCTGAAGCTGCGCGGGGCGCGGATCACCGGCGTCCTGGACCTGGCGGGCGGGACGATAGGGCCCTACGTGGAGTTGCAGGGCTGCCGGTTCGACGGCGAGGTGGCGGTGCCCGAGGCCCGGTTCGGCACCCTGCGGATGGTCGAGTGCGCGCTGCCGCGCCTGGAGGCGGCCCGGCTGCACACGGAGGGGGACCTGCACCTGCCGCGCTGCCGGGTGCGCTGGGGCATCCGTCTGACGGACGCCCAGATCGGCACGGACCTGCTGATCAACCAGATCCAGGTGTGGCCGGACCGGCGGGGCCGGGCGATCGCGGCGGACGGGATGGTGGTGGCGCAGGACCTCCAGGCCGAGCTGATCGAGACCTACGGCGAGCTGAGCCTGCGCGGGGCCCAGGTCGGGGTCTCGCTCAGCCTGCGGGGCAGCGTGCTGCGCGGCGCGCAGGGCCGCCGCGCGCTCAACGCACCGCAGCTCACGGTGGAGCGCTCCCTCTATCTGAACGCGGCCTGGGTGTACGAGGGGGCGGGGACCGCGGGGACGGTGATCGGCTCGACGGCCACCCCGCCGTACGGGCTGACGCCCGCCCGGGGCACGCGGCGCAAGCCGGTCGAGTTCCACGGCGGGGTGCGGCTCGACGACGGGCGGTTCGGGGACGCGGTGGACCTGAAGCACGCCCGGTTCGTCCTGGACGGCGCGCGCCGGGAGGAGGTGTCGCTGCGCCGGATCGTCACCCCGGAGCTGCGGTTCAACGGCGAGCGCCCGGAGGAGGGGCGGGTGGTGCTCAACGGCGCCAAGATCGTCACGCTCATCGACCTGTGGAGCAGCTGGCCGGGGCCCGGCGGCCTGGCGATGGGCGGCTTCGTCTACGAGAACCTCGTGCCGTACGAGCGCTTCCCGCTGTCCCGGCGCCTGGAGTGGGTGGCGGCGGCGACCCCGGAGTACGCCCCCGAGCCGTACGAGCGCCTCGCGACGGTGCTGCGCAACAGCGGGGAGGACGCGGACGCGCGCGAGGTGCTGCTCGCCAAGCAGCGGCGCCGGCGGGAGACGCTGCCGCTGGCCGGGAAGCTCTGGGGCCACCTCCAGGACTGGACGGTGGCGTACGGCTACCGGCCGGGCCGGGCGGCGCTCTGGATGGCGGTGCTGTGGGCGGCGGGCACGGTGGCCTTCTCCCACTACCGGCCGGTGCCGCTGAAGGAGGACGAGGCACCCGCGTGGAACGGCACGCTGTACGCGCTCGACCTGCTGCTGCCGGTGATCAACCTCGGGCAGGACGGCTACTGGCGCCTCGAAGGCGCGTGGCAGTGGGTGGCGGCGGTGCTGATCCTGCTGGGCTGGATCCTCGCGACGACGGTGGCGGCGGGGGCGACCCGCCTGCTGAGCAGGGGGTGAGGGGTTTTCGCGGAGGGGTCCGGGCGGCGGGGGCGGGGCGCGCGCGGCGGGCGTGTGGAAGCTGTCACGGCGGGGTGAGGGAGCTGTCACGACCGGCCGGGACGGCTGCGGCGGCGCGGGGTGGCGGGGGACAATACGTCACGCCATGTCCTTGTTCCGCGCCCTGGTCGGCGCCGCCCGCTCGGCCCGGCACGCCCCGCGGCTCGCCGCCGGGCTCGTGCCGGACGACGACGTGCTGCTCGACGCCCCGGACGAGCGGCTCGCGCCCGCCCTGGTCGCCGCCGCCCTCGCCGATCCGGAGCCCGCGGCGAAGCTGCTCGCCACCACCCGGGACGCGGCCGAGTGGGAGGACCGCGACCGGTACGTCACCCGGCTCGCCGCCTTCGCGTACCGCAGGGAGGAGTGGCTGCTCCGGTGGCTCTCCGCCGCGCCCCGCGACCCGGACGCGCTCCTCGTCACGGCGCGGCTCGCCGTGCGCCGGGCGTGGGAGTCCCCGGCACGGGCCGAGCGGCTGCGCGAGCTGGACCCGCTGGTCCGGGCGGTCGCCGAGGGGGCGCCGCACGATCCGGTGCCGTGGCGGCTCGCCCTGGACCACGCGCGCGGGGCGCAGGCCGGGCCCGCCGTCTTCGAGACGCTCTGGGAGCAGGCCGTGCGCCGCGCCCCGCACCACTACGGCTGCCACGTCGCGGCCCTGAAGTACCTCTCCGCCCAGGGACCGGGCTCGCACCGCGCCGCGTTCGACTTCGCCGAGCGGGCGGCCGACGACGCCGCCCCGGACTCGCTCGTGCGGGCGCTGCCGGTCCGCGCGGCCCACGAGGCGCTGCGGGTGCCGCCGGGGCAGGACGGTTCCGAGCCGCCGGACCGGCTCGACCGGGCGGCGGACCGGGCCCTCGCCCTGTCGGCGGTCTTCCCGGCGGGCGACCCGTGGCCGGCCGGGGTCCGCAACCTGCTCGCGCACGTGCTGGTGGAGCGGGGCCGGTGGGCGGAGGCCCTGGAGGAGTTCGGCCGGATCGGCCCCCGCGCGACCTCGTTCCCCTGGGAGCCGGCGCGGGACGCCGTGCCGGAGGAGCCGCCTCCGGGCCCCCGGCCGCGCGCGAACGGGGAGGATCCCCTCCTGCGCTTCCTGGCCGCGCGGGACCGGACGCGGTGGGAACTGGCCCGCCGGACGCCCCTGTGGACGCCGGGTCGCGGACGGGCCGGACGGGGCGGGCCCGGCGGCCATTAGGCTTGGCGGCTGTGACCACCGCCCGTCTGCCCCTCTTCCCCCTCAACACGGTGCTGTTCCCGGGCCTCGTGCTGCCGCTGAACGTCTTCGAGGAGCGTTATCGCGCCATGATGCGCGAACTCCTCACGATCGACGAGTCGGAGCCGCGCCGCTTCGCCGTCGTCGCGATCCGCGACGGCCGCGAGGTCGCGCCGACCGCGCCCGGCATGCCGGACCCGACGGCGCTGCCCGAGAAGGGTCCGGGGGCGGGCTTCGGCCCCGACCCGATCCAGTCCTTCCACCGGGTCGGCTGCGTCGCCGACGCGGCGAGCATCCGGGAGCGCGCCGACGGCAGCTTCGAGGTGATGTCCACCGGTACGACCCGGGTGAGGCTGCTCTCGGTGGACGCGGGCGGCCCGTTCCTGACGGCCGAGGTCGAGGAGGTCCCGGAGGAGCGGGGCGAGGGCGCGGGCACGCTCGCCGAGGGGGTGCTGCGGGCCTTCCGGAGCTACCAGAAGCGGCTGGCGGGGGCCCGGGAGCGCTCGCTGACCACGACCGAGCTGCCGGACGACCCGTCGGTGGTGTCGTACCTGGTCGCGTCGGCCGCGATCCTCGACACGCCGTCGAAGCAGCGGCTGCTCCAGGCCCCGGACACGGCGACCCGGCTGCGCGAGGAACTGACCCTGCTGCGCGCGGAGACGGCGGTGCTGCGGCACCTGCCGTCGCTGCCGGCGGTGGACCTGACGCAGGCCCCGACGTACCCGAACTGAGCCGGTCCGGTCCCGGCTGCCCGGGGCCGGGGGAGAACGAGGAGGACGCGTGGCGAAGAAGCAGAGGAAGAGCGCCGGGGGCACTCCGGCGACGGCGGCCCTGACGGCGGCCGGCACGCCGTTCACCGTGCACGCGTACGAGCACGACCCGGCCTCCCCGTCGTACGGCGAGGAGGCGGCGGAGGCCCTGGGCGTCTCCCCCGACCGGGTGTTCAAGACGCTGGTGGCGGACGTCGACGGCGAGCTGACGGTCGCGGTGGTCCCGGTGGCGGGCCGGCTCGACCTGAAGGCGCTGGCCTCGGCGGTCGGCGGCAAGCGCGCGGTGATGGCCGACCCGGTGGCGGCGGAGCGCACCACCGGCTACGTGCGGGGCGGCATCTCCCCGCTGGGGCAGCGCAAGCGGCTGCGCACGGTCCTCGACGCCTCGGCCTCGGAGCACGCGACGGTCTGCGTGTCGGCGGGGCGGCGCGGCCTGGAGGTGGAGCTCTCCCCCGCGGACCTCGCCGCCCTCACCTCGGCGGTGGTGGCCCCGATCGGCCGCGACTGACGCCTCCGGTCCGCGGGGCCGCGGGTTCTCAGAGCGCCTTCGGGTACTCCCAGGGGTCCGGGTCGCGCGGGCCGAAGGCGGCCGTCAGGGCCAGGTGGACGACCATCGCCCCGAGCGGCCAGGCGATGAGCGCGGCGATCCCCAGGTTCAGCTCCAGCGGGGCCTCGAAGGGGACGTCGGGTCCGACGGCCTTGGCGTGGGCGACCACGTCCGGGGTAGGGCCGAAGTGCGTGCCGACGCCCCACGCGAGCAGCGAGCCCAGGACGCCGCCGACGGCCAGGCCGAGGACCAGCGGGACCCCGCCCCGGCGGCGCAGCAGGAAGACGACGAGCCCGGCGACCGCGCCGAAGGCCAGGGCGAGGACGACGAACGTGCCGTCGGCGCCGATCGCGTACTCCCCCTCGGAGTTCCGCAGGTAGACCCCCTTGCCGTCCGAGACGAGCAGGACGCGGGGGGCCAGGTTCAGCCACAGCACTCCGAGCAGCGCTCCCGCGACCGCCGAGACGGCGGTCACCAGAACGCCCTGGATGACCTCGGCCGCCGTGATCGGGTCCCCGGCCGGGCCGGGCGTCGGCGGGACGGGCGGCGGCCGGTCGGGGTCGTGCGGCTGCGGCTGGTGAGGCGGAGTCAGAGGTGCGGTCACCCCGCCATCGTGCCAGGTGTGCCTGTGACCCGCCTCAGCGGACGGCGGCCCTTCGGTACGCCCAGGTGGCGACCACTAG
Source organism: Streptomyces sp. NPDC092045 (assembly GCF_044756005.1). NCBI lineage: Bacteria > Bacillati > Actinomycetota > Actinomycetes > Kitasatosporales > Streptomycetaceae > Streptomyces > Streptomyces sp. NPDC092045. The sequence goes on from NZ_JBIVSC010000002.1 coordinate 87,406, forward strand.
CGAGACCGCGCCGACCGCGCCGCAGACGACGAGGTCGAGGGCGACGGCCGCCCAGTCGGGGTCCGGGTCGAAGGCGCGGGCCAGGGCCTCCACGCCGTACGTCGACGGCAGCAGGTCCCGCGCCCAGCCGATGGGCCCGGGCAGCCGCTCCGCCGGGAGCACGCCGAGGAGCAGCGCCGCCGACATGCCGAGCTGGCCCAGGAGGGTGGCCAGCTCCTGACGGGGCGCGAGGAGCCCGAGGGCGGCGCCGAGCCCGGCGAGGGCGGCGCCGGAGAGCGGGACGACGGCGACGAGGATCCACAGGTGGGTGAGCGGCAGGCCGAAGAGCAGGGAGCCCGCGACGGCGGTGAAGGCGGTCCCGGGGACGGTGAAGGAGGCGTACGCCCCGGCCGCGCCGAGCACGACGGCGGCGGGCGGCACCGGCAGGGTGGCGTAGTGGTCGAGGCCGCCGCCGGCCCGCAGCTGCCCGAAGTACTGGGCGAGCAGGTTGAGCGCGACGAAGGCGACGACGAGGACGGTGGAGCCGGCGACGACCGCGCGCGCCTCGGAGCCGCCGTCGACGACCCCGCGCATCAGGACCATGATCCCGATGGACTGGAAGGTGGCGACGAAGAGCAGCGGGATCCGGGCGACGCGGGCGCGGGAGAGCTGGGCGCGGTAGACGGCGGCCAGGGAGGGCAGCAGCCGGGCGCTCGGGGCGAGGGGCGCGGCGGCGGCCTCGCCGTCGCGCGGACGGACGCCCGGCGCGCGGGTCGGCAGGGCCTCGGCGGGTACGGTGCTCACTGCGGACAGCTCCTGACGGTCGCGTGGGGGTACGGGACGCGGTGCCCCGCGGGGGCGGGGAGGTCCGCGTGCGGGGTGCGGGGGACGCGGCCGCCGTCGGCGGCGGGGCGGGTCATCCCTTCACCAGCCCCTCCGCGCCCTTCGCCCCGCCGCCGAGGGCGAGGTAGACGTCCTCCAGGCTGGGGGTGGCCAGGGTGAAGTCGTCGAGGGCGGCGAAGGCGGCGCCGCCGGTGACGGTGGCGACGGCCGCGCGGGCCGCGTCGGGGGCGAGCCGCAGGACCCAGCGCCGGCCGGTCTCCTGGGCGAGGCCGCGCAGGGCGGCGACCTCGGGCAGGTGGAGGGGGGCGGTCTCGCGCCAGACCAGCTCGACGCGGACCTCGCCCGCGACGCGCTCCTTGAGCCCGGTCGGGGTGTCGCAGGCGATGACCCGGCCGTGTTCGAGGACGGCGACCCGGTCGAGGACGGTCTCGGCCTCGATGACGTTGTGGGTGACGAGCAGCACGGTGGTGCCGTGCTCGGCGCGCCGCCGGTCGACGGCGGCCCAGACGGCGCGGCGGGCGACCGGGTCCATGCCGGTGGTGGGCTCGTCGAGGACGAGGACGGGCCGCCGGCCGACGAGGGCGGCGGCGACGCAGGCGAGGCGGCGCTGTCCGCCGGAGAGCTTCTTGAGGGGCCGGGGGGCGAGCGCGGTGAGGCCGAGCTCCTCCAGGACGGCGCCGCTCTCGGCGCGCGCGTCGCGGGCGGTGAGGCCGCGCAGCCGGCCGGTGGTCTCGGCGGCGAGGGCGACGGTCAGCTCGTCGAGGGCGGTGGACTCCTGGCCGAGGTGGGCGAGGAGCCGGGAGGCCCGCTCGGGGTGGCGCACCAGGTCGTGGCCGAGGAGCTCGACGGAGCCGGAGTCGGGGCGCATGAGCCCGGTGACCTGGCGGACGAGGGTGGACTTGCCCGCCCCGTTGGGGCCGAGCAGCCCGAAGATCTCGCCGCCGCGCACGTCGAGGCTGATCCCGTCGGTGGCCCGCACCTCGGGGGTCGCCGGGGCACCGCGCCTGCCGCGCGTGGCGGGGTACGTCTTGACCAGATCCCGCACCGCGCACACCGTACTCACGGAGGAAGAGCCTACGGGGTCGCCGGGCCCGCTCCGGGCGCGGGGGCGTGTTCGGCGGCGGCGCGGACGTCGATCTCGCGCCAGAAACCGGCCCGGATCGCGTACCGGTCGTGCTCGTCGATCTGGTCGTCCTTGTGGGCGAGGAGGCCGAAGCGGGCGGCGTAGCGGAGGAGTTCGCCGTCGATGCGGTGCGGGATGCGGGGGTAGAGGGTGGAGAGCTTCTGGACGTGGCTCTGCTCCGGGAGGCGTTCCATCCAGCGACGGGCGAACACCTGCCCGACCTCGAAGGGGTCGCCGCCGACGGTGGTGATGTCCTCCTCGCGGTCGGCCCAGCGCTGCTCGGCGCTGGTGAGGGCGGCGAGGGTGGGCAGGGAGGCGGTCTCGGGCGGTTCGCCGAGGGGGGCGGGGCGCTCGACCCAGCCCCGGTCGGAGGACCAGCGGAGCGCGCTGGCGCTCTGCGCGGCGGAGGAGCCGTGGGGGCCGTGGACGCCGTTGGCGGCGGGGCCGCGCAGCCCGGCGAGGTCCTTGGGGGTGGGGACTCCCCTGCTCTGGGCCGGGGCGCGGCCGTTCTCCCCCGCGTGGTCGTGGCCGTGATCGTGGTCGCCGTCGGGGGCGGCGGAGGAGCCGTTCGTCCCGGCCGGGCCCGTGCGCCCGTTCCGCACGGCCGCCGTCGCGGCGGCTTCCGCCGCCCGTTCCGCGGAGGCGGCGAGGGCGGCCTCGGGCAGCGGCGCGGAGAGGATCGCGGCGATCTCGGGGCGCGGGGCGGGCGGGGGCGCGCAGAGGCCGGTGAGGTCCTTGGCGCGGACCGCGCGGGTGATCCAGGCCCGGTCGAGGACCCGCCGCTCGTCGGCCTCGGCGACGAGGTCCTCGGACTGGTTGTAGTCGCCGTCGGCGGCCTGGACGGCCCAGAGGTGGACGGCGACGCCGTGCTCCTTGGCGGACATGAGGCCGGGCAGCAGGTCGCCGTCACCGGTGACGAGCACGATGTCGGAGCAGGCCCTGTTCCGGGCGAGCTCGGTCAGCTCGGTGTGCATGGCCGCGTCGACGCCCTTCTGCGCCCAGCGTCCGTCGCTCCTGGTCAGGGCGCCGAGCCGGACGGTGACCCGGGGCATCACGCGCAGCCTGCGGTGCTCGGGCTGGGGCACCCGGTCGGGCGCGCCGTCGAACCAGTAGATCCGCAGGAGGGGCAGGGCGGTCTCGGCCTCGGCCCGCTGGCGCAGCTGCTGGATCAGCCCGGCGTGGTCGACGGTGATCCGGGAACGGGCCGGTTCCCCGGCGAGGAGGCTGGCGGCGGCGCCCAGCAGGTAGCCGGCGTCCACCAGGACGACGCAGCGGTCCACGTGTTCCACCCTCTTTCGGCCCTGGGGGTCGGACTCGGGATCGGAAGTTGCTCCGGGTTTCCTTCGAGTCTGCCCGACCGCCGGTGGCTTGACGGTCGGAACTGGATCATCGGCGTGGCGGATGTCCTGCTCGCGGGGGGCTGACCCTGCGTAATGATCCAAAATGCGGCGTTTCATGCGGTATGTGAGTCTGACAGCGGCCCTGGCCCCTAATTCCCTTGAGGAGGCATCACCATGGCCAAGAACCGGAACCAGAACCGCGGTCAGAAGCAGCAGTCGCCGGCCGAGCGCGGCGCCCAGCAGGCGCAGCAGTCGGCGATGGAGTCCGAGGCCGCGCAGCGCGCGTCCCAGGTCCTCCCGAGCGACGTCGCCCGCAAGGGCCGCCAGAAGCGCTTCGGCCACAACTGACGGCTTTCGCGTACGGCAAAGGGGCGCGCCCGTGACGACGGGCGCGCCCCTTGCGCACGGCCGGACGGCGGCTCAGCCCGCCAGGCAGGACGGGCCGAGCAGCACCTTCAGGTCGCCGAAGAGCGCCGGGTCGGCCGTCACCCGGTGCCGGTCGAGCCGCAGCACGGTGGTCTTGCGCGGGCCCTGGAGCCTGATCCGCACCTCGGTGTTGCCCTTGTGGTGCTTGAGGATCTCGCCGAGCCTGCTGACCATCGGCGGGGTCACCTTGACCGTCGGGATGGTGAGGATCACCGGCGCGTTGGTCCCGGCGTTGGACAGGTCGGGGACCTGGAGCTCCATGGCGACGAGCCGGGGCACGTCCTCGCGCTTGTCGAGCCGGCCCTTGACGAAGACGACCGTGTCCTCGACGAGCTGGGTGGAGACCAGCTGGTAGGTGGCCGGGAAGAACATGCACTCGATGGAGCCGGCGAGGTCCTCGACGGTGGCGATGGCCCAGGCGTTGCCCTGCTTGGTCATCTTGCGCTGGAGGCCGGAGATGATGCCGCCGATGGTGACGACCGCGCCGTCGCCGTGCTCGCCGCCGGTGAGCTGGGAGATCGCCGCGTCCGTCTTGTCGGAGAGGACGTGCTCGATGCCGAAGAGCGGGTGGTCGGAGACGTAGAGGCCGAGCATCTCGCGCTCCTGGGCGAGCAGGTAGGACTTCTCCCACTCGACGTCGGAGAACTCGACGTCCAGGCCGAAGCCGGGCTCGTCGCTGGTCTCCTCGCCCATGCCGCCGAAGAGGTCGAACTGTCCCTCGGCCTCCTTGCGCTTGACCGCCACCACGTTGTCGATCATGGGTTCGTGGTGGGCGACCAGGCCCTTGCGGGTGTGGCCCATCTCGTCGAAGGCGCCGGCCTTGATCAGCGACTCGACGGTCCGCTTGTTGCAGACGACGGCCTCGACCTTGTCGAGGAAGTCGGGGAAGGAGGAGTACTTCCCCTTGGACTTGCGGGTCTTGATGATCGACTCGACGACGTTGGTGCCGACGTTGCGGACGGCGGTGAGGCCGAAGAGGATCACGTCGTCGCCCTGGGCGGCGAAGTTCGACTGGGACTCGTTGACGTTGGGCGGCAGCACCTTGATGCCCATGCGGCGGCACTCGTTGAGGTAGACCGCGGACTTGTCCTTGTCGTCCTTGACCGAGGTGAGCAGTCCCGCCATGTACTCGGCCGGGTGGTTGGCCTTGAGGTAGGCGGTCCAGTAGGAGACCAGGCCGTACGCGGCGGAGTGCGCCTTGTTGAAGGCGTAGCCGGCGAAGGGGACCAGGACGTCCCAGAGGGACTGGATGGCCTCGTCGCTGTAGCCGTTCTTCCGGGCTCCGGCCTGGAAGATGGTGAAGTTCTTCGCCAGTTCCTCGGGCTTCTTCTTGCCCATCACGCGGCGGAGGATGTCGGCCTCGCCGAGCGAGTAGCCGGCGATGATCTGGGCGGCCTTCTGCACCTGCTCCTGGTAGACGATGAGGCCGTAGGTGACCGCGAGCACCTCTTCGAGCGGCTTCTCCAGCTCGGGGTGGATCGGGGTGATCTCCTGCTGCTTGTTCTTGCGCAGGGCGTAGTTCGTGTGCGAGTTCATGCCCATCGGGCCCGGCCGGTACAGGGCGGACACGGCGGAGATGTCTTCGAAGTTGTCGGGCTTCATCAGCCGGAGCAGCGAGCGCATGGGCCCGCCGTCGAACTGGAAGACGCCGAGGGTGTCGCCGCGCTGGAGCAGTTCGAAGGTCTTCGGGTCGTCGAGCGGCAGGGCGAGGAGGTCGAGGTCGACGCCCTTGTTCGCCTTCACCATCTTGACGGCGTCGTCCATGATGGTGAGGTTGCGCAGGCCCAGGAAGTCCATCTTCAGGAGGCCGAGCGACTCGCACTGCGGGTAGTCCCACTGCGTGATGGTGACGCCGTCGGTGTGCCGCACCCAGATCGGCGCGTGGTCGACGATCGGCTCGCTGGACATGATCACGCCGGCGGCGTGCACGCCCATCTGCCGGACCAGGCCCTCGACGCCCCGGGCGGTGTCGATGACCTTCTTGACGTCGGGCTCGTTCTCGTACATCGCCCGGATCTCGCCCGCCTCGCTGTAGCGCGGGTGGGAGGGGTTGGTGATGCCGTCGAGGTCGATGCCCTTGCCGAGGACGTCGGCGGGCATGGCCTTGGTGAGCCGGTCGCCCATGGCGTACGGGTAGCCGAGGACGCGCGCGGAGTCCTTGATGGCGTTCTTGGCCTTGATCTTGCCGTAGGTGCCGATCATGGCGACCTTGTCGGAGCCGTACTTCTCCGTGACGTAACGGATCACCTCGACGCGCCGGCGCTCGTCGAAGTCGATGTCGACGTCGGGCATGGAGATGCGCTCGGGGTTGAGGAAGCGCTCGAAGATCAGTCCGTGCGGGATGGGGTCGAGGTCGGTGATGCCCATGGCGTACGCGACGATCGAGCCGGCCGCGGAGCCGCGGCCGGGGCCCACGGCGATGCCCTGGCTCTTGGCCCACATGATGAAGTCGGCGACGACGAGGAAGTAGCCGGGGAAGCCCATCGAGATGATGGTGTCCATCTCGTACTCGACCTGCTTCATGCGGTCCTCGGGGATGCCGCCGGGGAACCGGCGGTGCATGCCCCGCATGGTCTCCTCGCGGAACCAGGTGACCTCGGTGTAGCCCTCGGGGATGTCGAACTTCGGCATGAGGTTCTTGGCCTCGAACATGCCGGAGGTGTCGATCTGCTCGGCGACCAGGAGGGTGTTGCGGCAGCCCTCCTGCCAGGCGTCCGAGGAGTCGACGGCGTACATCTCGTCCGTGGACTTCAGGTAGTAGCCGGTGCCGTCGAACTTGAAGCGGTCCGGGTCGGAGAGGTTCTTGCCGGTCTGGATGCAGAGCAGGGCGTCGTGGGCGACGGCCTCGTGCGCGTAGGTGTAGTGCGAGTCGTTGGTGACCAGCGGCGGGATGCCGAGCTTCCTGCCGATCTCCAGGAGTCCGTCGCGGACCCGGTGCTCGATCTCGATGCCGTGGTCCATCAGCTCCAGGAAGTACCGGTCCTTGCCGAAGATGTCCTGGTACTCGGAGGCGGACTTCAGGGCCTCGTCGAACTGGCCGAGGCGCAGCCGGGTCTGGAGCTCGCCGGAGGGGCAGCCGGTGGAGGCGATCAGGCCCTCGGACCACTGGGAGATGGTCTCCTTGTCCATCCGGGGCCACTTCTGGAGCCAGCCCTCGGCGTAGGCGTCGGAGGAGAGCCGGAAGAGGTTGTGGAGGCCGGTGGAGTTCGCCGCCCAGATCGTCTTGTGGGTGTAGCCGCCGGAGCCGGAGACGTCGTCCCGCTTCTGGTGCGGCTGGCCCCACTGGATCTTCCGCTTGTTCCGCCGGGACTCGGGGGCGACGTACGCCTCGATGCCGATGATCGGCGTGACCCCGGCCTTCTTGGCCGTGTGGAAGAAGTCGTACGCGCCGTGCAGGTTGCCGTGGTCGGACATGGCGATGTGCGTCATGCCCATCTCGTTGCACGCGTCGAACATGTCCTTCAGCCGCGCGGCACCGTCCAGCAGCGAGTACTGGGTGTGGACGTGGAGGTGCGTGAAGGGCGGCTTGGTCACGGCGGAAGGCCTCCGGGAACGACGACGGACAGGCTGCGGGCAGTCTGAGGGGGACGGTGTCGGAGTCTAGTCGGGCGGGAGGGTGGAGGGGGGCGCCCGGGGGCTAGGGTCGCGTGTGGGGAGACGGGGAACACCTGTCCCTTTTGTCGTGAACACTCTGCGTGCACGTCCCGTACCAGGAGGCATCCCGATGTCGGTCCCCCGGCCCACCGCCGCCGAGCGCGGCGAGCACATCCTCGCCGTCTTCGGCACCGCGTTCGGCGAGCTGCTCGCCGCCGACCCGGCGGCCTTCCGCGTCAAGTTCCGGAAGATGGCCGGGTCCGCCTTCGCCTTCTACCGGGGCACCGCGTGCCTGTTCTACGCCGACCTGGAGCAGGAGGCGCACGGCGGGCCGTACCTGGACGAGCGCACCGGCCGGGTCTGGATCCACGGCGACCTGCACGCCGAGAACTTCGGCACGTACATGGACGCCAACGGGCGCCTGGTCTTCAACGTCAACGACTTCGACGAGGCGTACGTGGGCCCCTTCACCTGGGACCTGAAGCGGCTCGCGGCCTCGCTCGCCCTGATCGGCTACGCCAAGGCGCTCAGTGACGGGCAGATCACCGGGCTCGTGCGGATCTGCGCCGCCGCCTACCGGGAGCGGATCCACGTCCTGGCGGCCGGCGGGGAGGACGAGGCGCCCGGCTTCACCCTGGAGACCGCCGACGGGCCGCTGCTCGCCGCCCTGCGCACGGCCCGGTCGCTGACCCGCTTCGGGCTCCTCGACTCGATGACCGAGATCCGGGACTTCGAGCGCCGCTTCTCGGCGGGCCGGGGCACGATCGAGCTGGACGCGGCCACCCGCCGCGAGGTCCTGACGGCCTTCGACGCCTATCTGGGGACCCTGCCGGAGTCCAGCCTGGTCCGCCCCGGCTCGCACCGGGTGAAGGACGTGGTGGGGCGGCGCGGGATCGGCATCGGCTCGGCCGGCCTCCCCTCGTACAACGTCCTCCTGGAGGGCAACAGCGACGCCCTGGAGAACGACGTCGTGATCTACCTCAAGCAGGCGCAGACCCCGGCGGTCTCCCGGCACGTGACCGACGCGGCGGTGCGGGAGTACTTCCGGCACGAGGGGCACCGGACGGTGATCTCGCAGCGGGCGCTCCAGGCGCACGCGGACCCCTGGCTGGGGTGGACGGAGCTGGGCGGCGCGGGCCAGCTGGTGGCGGAGGTCTCGCCGTACGCGGTGGACCTGGACTGGTCGGACATCGACGACCCGGCCGAGATCGCGGCGACCGTGGCGGACCTGGGGCGGGCGACCGCGACCATGCACGCGGCGGCGGACGACTCCAGCGGCCACTCCCTCGTGCCGTTCTCGACGGAGCGGGCCATCGACGCGGCGATCGGCGCCGACGGGGAGGGCTTCGCCGAGTCGCTCGTGGACTTCGCGCACTCCTACGGGGCCCGCGCCCGGGCCGACCACCAGATCTTCGTGGACCTCTTCCGCAACGACCGGATCCCGGGGCTCCAGGGGCCGGCGGGACCGTCCACAGTTTCCCTTTAGTGACCCCTTACGCGCCCGCGTGGCACACTCCTGGACGATGGACATGGCAGGGACGCAGCTGAGGGCGCTGCGGGCGGCGTTCTTCACGGCACTGGTCGTGACGCTGTCCGTGGCGTCCCACGTGCTGCTCTCGGGCGTGCCGCTGCCGGTGGGCCCGGTCGTCCCGGTCGCCGCCGCCGTCTTCGCCGTGGCGTACGCGCTGGCCGGCCGCGAGCGCGGCCTCGGCCCGATCGCCGGGCTCCTCGTCCCGCTGGAACTGGCGGCCGACACCTTCTTCACCAGCGGCCAGACGGCCTGCTACGGCCCCGCCGGCGGGCCGGTCGCCGGGTCGCTGCGCGCGGTGGGCGTGGAGGTCTTCTGCGGCGGCGCCGTGGGGGCCCCGCTGCCCGGTGTGGCGGCCCCGGAGAGCGTGCACGCGGCCGCCCTCGTCTCCTCCCCCGACCCGGCGCTGCCGTGGCTGCTGCTCCTGGCCCACGTGGGCGTCGGGTTCTCGGCGGCCTGCTGGCTGCGCGGCGGGGAGCGGGCGCTCGCCCGGCTGGTCGGCGCGGTGGAGGCCTTCGCGTTCCGGCCGCTGCTGCTCGTGGCGGCCCTCTTCCGCTCGGGGCGCCCGGCGCCCCGGCGCTCCGGGCGCCCCGAGGGCCGGCCCCGGTCCTCGCGCACCCGGCTCCTCGTGCACTCCGTGGGGCGGCGGGGGCCGCCGCTTCCGGGCCTCGCCCTCGTCTGAGCGAGCCCCGCGGCTCCCCTTTCCCCCTTTTCACGGGCGCCCCACGTCCTCCACGGACGTCGCGCGCCCCGCAGGACCCACGGAGAAGAAGATCATGAGTGCACGCAACAGCCAGGCCAACAAGGCGGCCGCCCGCGAGCGACTGCGCCGGGAGCGCGAGCAGCAGGCGAAGAAGGAGCGGGTGCGCCGGCAGCTCGTCGTGGCCGGTTCGGCCGTGGCCGTGCTCGCCGTCGCCGGCGGCGTCGGCTACGCGGTGGTGCAGGCCAACAAGCCGTCCGCGTGGGAGACGGCGGCGAAGGCGACGTCCGTCACGGCCCCGAAGAACACCTCGGGCGCGAACGGCACGACGGTCGTCGTCGGCAAGGCCTCCGCGAAGAAGACCCTGGAGCTGTACGAGGACTCGCGCTGTCCGGTCTGCGCGACCTTCGAGCAGTCGGTCGGCCCCACGGTCGAGAAGGACGTCGAGGCCGGCACGTACAAGGTCCGGTACGTCGGCGCCACCTTCATCGACGACGCCGCCACGGGCGAGGGCTCCAAGAACGCCCTCTCGGCGCTGGGCGCGGCCCTGGACGTGAGCCCGGAGGCCTTCCTGAGGTACAAGTCCGCGCTCTACTCCACGAAGTTCCACCCGGAGGAGAACGACGACAAGTTCGCCAAGGACTCCTACCTCCTGGAGGTCGCGGACTCGGTGCCGGCGCTCAAGGGCAACGCCGCGTTCAAGAAGAACGTCGAGGAGGGCACCTTCGACGCCTGGGCGATGAAGATGTCCGAGGCCTTCGACGACAGCGGGGTCAAGGGCACCCCGACGCTGAAGATGGACGGCAAGCCGGTGACGGTCCAGGGCTCCGACAACCCGCCGATGACGCCGGAGGAGTTCACCACGGCGATCACCGCGGCCCTCAAGGGCTGACGCCCGCCGCCGGTCCCCGTCCCGGAGGCCGGCGCCCGCTCCGCGGCGGGGCACCGGCCTCCCGGCCCCGGACCACCGGTCCGGGGCCGGGACGCGTCCGGACCGGCTCCGGTCCTCCGGGCGTCCCGGGGGCGGCCAGTCGGCGAACTTCCGGATTTCGCCTGCCCTCCGGCCGTACCCGTCAGTAATCTGACTGCCCGTGACCAGTCGCTCCCTGTCCTCCGCCCCCACCCGCCGCACGGTCGTGAAGGCCGCCGCCGTCACCGCCGTCGCCGCGCCCGCCCTCCTCGGCGCGGCCTCCCCCGCCCTCGCGGGGTCCGGGTCCCCCGCCTTCCTCCACGGCGTCGCCTCCGGCGACCCGCTGCCCGACGGCGTCCTGCTCTGGACGCGCGTCACCCCCGTTCCCGAGGCCCTGCCCGGTTCCGGCCTCGGCCCCGACGTCCGGGTCGGCTGGGAGGTGGCCGAGGACCGCGCCTTCGCCCGGACCGTCGCCTCCGGCACGACCACGGCGGGCGCCGCCACCGACCACACCGTGAAGGCGGACGTCCGGGGCCTGCGCCCGGCCACCTCCTACTGGTTCCGCTTCACCGTGGACGGCGCGGTCTCGCCGGCCGCCCGCACCCGCACCGCCCCGGCCGCCGACGCCGCCGCGCCCGGCGTCCGCTTCGGCGTGGTCTCCTGCGCGAACTGGGAGGCCGGGTACTTCTCGGCGTACCGCCACCTCGCCGCCCGCGCCGACCTGGACGCGGTGCTCCACCTCGGCGACTACCTCTACGAGTACGCCGCCGGGGTCTACCCCGACGCGAAGGAGACCGTCCGGTCCCACGAGCCGCGCCACGAGATCGTCTCGCTCGCCGACTACCGCGCCCGGCACGGGAAGTACAAGACGGACCCCGACCTCCAGTCGCTGCACGCGGCGCACCCGGTGATCGCCATCTGGGACGACCACGAGTTCGCCAACGACGCCTGGACGGGCGGGGCCGAGAACCACACCCCCGGCGCCGAGGGCGAGTGGGCGGCCCGGGTGGCGGCCGCCAAGCGGGCGTACTTCGAGTGGATGCCGGTCCGGGCGTCCACCGAGGGGACGGTCTTCCGGCGGCTGCGCTTCGGCAGGCTGGCCGATCTGCACCTGCTCGACCTGCGCTCGTTCCGCTCGGCCCAGGCGAAGACGGGCAGCGGCACGGTCGACGACCCGGAGCGGAGCATCACCGGGCGCGCCCAACTGGACTGGCTCAAGGCCGGGCTTGCCGGTTCGGACGCGACCTGGCAGCTGGTCGGCACCTCGGTGATGATCTCGCCGGTCGCCTTCGGCGCCCTGCCCGCCCACCTCCTGGAGCCGCTCGCGGAGCTGACGGGCCTGCCGAAGGAGGGGCTCGCGGTCAACGTCGACCAGTGGGACGGCTACACGGACGACCGGAAGGAGCTGCTCGCGCACCTGACCTCGCGGGGCGTCCGGAACACGGTCTTCCTGACCGGCGACATCCACATGGCCTGGGCCAACGACGTGCCGGTGAAGGCCGCGACGTATCCGCTCTCGGCCTCGGCGGCGACCGAGTTCGTGGTCACCTCGGTGACCTCGGACAATCTGGACGACCTGCTGCACGTGGCGCCGGGGACGCTCTCGGCGGTGGCGGCGACCGCGGTGAAGGCGGCCAACCGGCACGTGAAGTGGGTGGACATGGACCACCACGGCTACGGGGTGCTCGACGTGACCGCCGCCCGCTCGCAGATGGACTACTACACGGTCTCCGACAAGAGGGATCCGGCCGCGACGGCGGCCTGGGCGCGCTCGTACCGGACGCCGAGCGGAACGCAGCGTGTCGAGCGGGTGTACCAGCCGGTCCTCTGAGACAGCTCGGATGGTTGATTTTCAGCCATGATCCCTTCTGTTAACGAGAGATCACACGGCTACGGCGGGTGGCGAGTTCCAGCGATCGAATCCGGACACACCACCCGCCTCCGTCCCTCCGCTCGTTACGTCGACGTCTCAAACTCCGGAAGGCGCAGAAGATTTTCTTCCCGTTGCACCGAATTGCCCCATGGATGATTGGGCCTGATCACTCCTCAACGATCTCTGACATGGACGCGTAATCTCCCCGGCGTGGCGGAGGAAGTTCCTCCGCGCACCCCCCACGAGGAGTCACCATGCGTGCTCTTGTCCGCATATCCCCGCGTACGTCACGTCGTGTCATCGGTACGGCCGTCATGGCCGGAACCCTGGCCCTTGCCCCGCTCTCGGCGCCCGTCGCCACCGGTGCCGCCACCGCCGACCGCGCCGCCTCCCTGTCCGCCGAGGAGTGCGAGGACGGCACCGGGGCCGTCTCCGCCGCCCGCAAGGCGCGCGGCGCCGACAGCCACGCCGCCGAGCCGAACGAGGTCTCGGCCGCCCGGGCCGAGGCGATGGACGCGGACCTCCGGAAGAGACTGGCGTCGCTCTCCCCGGCCGCGGCCGCCAGTGCCGCCCGGGCCGCCGCCTCGGGCCGGGCCGCCGCCGCGGTCACCATCCCGGTGTACTTCCACGTCATCCACTCCGGGACGACGGGCAAGCTCTCCGCCTCCGCCGTCAACAGCCAGATCGCGGTCCTCAACGCGGCCTACGGCGGCCAGGGCACCGGCAACGTGAACACCAACTTCCAGTTCACGCTGGCCGGCACGGACTACACGGACAACTCGACCTGGTACAACCTGTCCTCCGGTTCCAGCGCCGAGAAGCAGATGAAGCAGACGCTCCGCAAGGGCGGCGCCAACGCGCTGAACTTCTACACCGCCAAGCTCGGCGGCGGCCTCCTCGGCTGGGCGACCTTCCCGTCCTCGTACAAGTCCAACCCGAAGATGGACGGCGTCGTCGTCCTGGACGCCTCGCTCCCGGGCGGCTCGGCGGCCAACTACAACCAGGGCGACACCGGTACGCACGAGGTCGGCCACTGGATGGGGCTGTACCACACCTTCCAGGGCGGTTGCAGCGGCAGCGGCGACTCCGTGGCCGACACCCCGGCCGAGTCGAGCCCGGCCTACGAGTGCCCGACGGGCCGCGACACCTGCACCACGACGGGCGCGGACCCGATCCACAACTTCATGGACTACACGTACGACTCCTGCATGTACCAGTTCACCGCGGGCCAGGTGTCCCGGATGAACCAGCACTGGACCGCGTACCGCGGCTGACCCGGCTCCGGGAACACACCGGGGGCGCGGCGGGAAGAGCCTCCCGCCGCGCCCCCGGCGCACGTCCGCGCGGAGTCACGCCGCGTCCGCCAGCTCCTCCAGGAACGCGAGCGCCACCGCCCAGGTCCGCTCGGCCGCCTCCGCGTCCCAGTCCGGCAGCTCCGGGTCCGTGTAGAGGTGCCCGGCGCCCCGGTAGCGGTGGACCTCCACGTCCGCCCCCGCCCGGCCCATCCGGAGGTACCAGGCGGACAGCCAGTCGTCCGTCTCGTAGGGATCGGGCTCGGCCACGTGCAGCTGCACGGGCAGCTCGTCCACCGACGCGTTCGGCGCGAGGTCCGAGGTGCCGTGCAGCAGCAGGAGGCCGCGCGCCTTCTCGTCGCCGAGGGCCAGGGTCTGCGCGACCGACGCGCCCAGCGAGAAGCCGGCGTAGACGAGTCCGCGCTCCGAGTACGGGGCGGCGGCCAGGATCGCGCGCCTCAGGAGCTCGTCCTTGCCGATCTCGTCCCGCTTCGCCGTGCCCTCCTCCACCGAATCCGTGGTCCAGCCGTCGAAGAGGTCCGGCGTCCACACCCGGTGCCCGGCGTCCCGCAGCCGGTCGGCCGCGGCCTGCACGGCCGGGCGCGGTCCGTACACCGAGTGGAAAAGCATGATGTCCATGTCCGCCATCCTGCCACCCGCGGCGGACCGCCCCCGCGCGCCGGGCCCGGCACCCCCACCGGCCCGTGCCCCGCGCGTCACCGGCCCCGCACACCGCCGCGGACCGCCCCCGCTCACCGCATGCTGCGCACGTCCAGCTGGCGGAGCACCCGGTCCACCACCTCCGGGTCGGCGCCCGGCTCGCTGCGCGCCGCCAGGACCTCGTGCCGGGCGGCCGACATCAGCTCCCGCTGGATGCGCTGCACCGCCTTGAAGCGGTCCACCCGCTCCGCGAAGGCGGCCCGCCGCTCGTCGTCCACGACGTCGGGGCTGATCCGCGCCGCGATGTCGAAGGCGCTGCGCTGGAGCCGCTCCTGCACCTCCTCCGGCAGGTCCTCGACCTCCTCGATCTCCTTGAGCCGCCGTTTGGCCGCCTTCGCGGCCCGGACCGCGAGGTCGTGCTCCAGGACCCGTTCGGCCTCGGCGTCCGCCTTCACCCCCAGCCACCGGACCAGGGTGGGCAGGGTGAGCCCCTGGAGGACGAGCGTGGTGAGGATCACGCAGAAGGCGATGAAGACGATCTCCGCGCGGCCGGGGAAGGGCTCGCCGTCGTCGGTGGTGAGCGGGACGGCGAGCGCGAGCGCCACCGAGGCCACCCCGCGCATCCCCGCCCACCACATGACGACGGTCTCCCGCCAGCTCACCGGGATCTCCTCGTCCACGTCCCGGAGCGTGTGCAACTTCTTCGCCAGCCAGGTCGCGGGCAGCAGCCACAGCAGCCGGACGACGACGACCGTCCCGGCCACCGCGGCGCCCCAGCCGAGCATCTCCAGGACGTGCCCGTCGGCGTATCCGAAGACGTGGACGACCTCCAGGCCGATGAGGCCGAAGGCGATGCCGGTCACGAGGGTGTCGACGATCTCCCAGAAGGTCTGTCCGGCGAGCCGGCCCATGACGTCGTCCGCGTCGGCCGCGTGCTCGGCCAGGAAGAGCGCGGTGATCAGGACGGAGAGGACGCCGGAGCCGTGCAGCTCCTCGGCGAGCACGTAGCTCACGAAGGGGACGAGGAGGGTGAGTCCGGTCTGGAGGGTGGCGTCGCCCAGGAACCCGATGAGCTTGTTGGAGAGCCAGCCGAGCCCCAGGCCGACGACCACGGCCACGACGGCGGAGAGCACCAGGGCGCCGGCCGCCCCGGGCAGCGAGAAGGAGCCGCTGACGGCGGCGGCGATCGCCACGTGGTAGAGCACGATCGCGGTGACGTCGTTGAAGAGCCCCTCGCCCTCCAGGATCGACACGAGCCGGCGGGGCAGCCCGAGGGAGCCCGCGACGGCGGTCGCGGCGACCGGGTCGGGCGGGGCGACGAGGGCGCCGAGCGCGATGGCGGCGGCCAGCGGAATGCCGGGCACCAGCGCGTTGGCGACGGCGCCGACGGCGGCCGTGGTGACGAAGACCAGGGCCACCGCGAGCAGGAAGATGGGCCGCTTGTTGGCCGCGAACTGGCGCCAGGAGGTCCGCTGCACGGCCGCGTAGAGCAGGGGCGGCAGCACCAGCGGGAGGATGTACTCCGGCGGGATCTCGACGTTCGGCACGAAGGGCAGGAAGGCCAGCACGATCCCGACGAGGGTCATCAGGACGGGCGCGGGCAGCCCGAGCCGCTCGCCGAGGGGGACGGTGAGCAGGGCGCCGAGGAGCAGCAGGAACAGCAGGGCCAATTGATCCACGGGCTCAGCCTGCCACGTAGGCCTCTTTTCACACGTGTTGTCCCCGGGGTGCCGCGGCGGACGGTCCCCGGGAGGGGCCGGCCGGGCCCGGGGAGCGTCCGGCGGGCCCGGGCGCGACCCGCCGGACGGGCGCTACAGCGCCTTGCGCATGGCCCGGTGCGGGATGCCCGCGTCCGGGAACTCGGGGCCGTACGCCTCGTACCCGAGCCGCTCGTAGAAGCCGAGGGCGTGGGTCTGCGCGTGCAGGTCGACGGCGGTCAGACCGCGCTCGCGCGCCGCACCCTCGATGCCCCGGACCAGGGCCGCGCCGACCCCGAGGCCGCGCGCCGCCCCGGCGACCGCGAGCCGGCCGAGCGAGCCCACCGAGGCGTCGCCGCCGGTCTTGCCGAGTGCGTCGGCGCCGTGCAGCAGGCGTCCGGTGCCCAGCGGAAGGCCGTCCGCGCGGACCGCGAGGACGTGCACGGCGGTCGCGTCGTACGCGTCGTACTCCAGCTCCCGGGGCACGCCCTGCTCCTCGACGAAGACCTCGCGGCGGACCGCGAAGCAGGCCTCCCGGTCCTCGTCGCCCAGGACCTCGCGGACCTCGTACGCGGCGCTCACCGGCTCTCCGCCTCGATCCGGTCCAGGGCCTTGCGCAGGTCCTCGGGGTAGGTGCTGGCGAACTCGACCCACGAGCCGTCGCCGGGGTGCTCGAAGCCGAGGCGGACGGCGTGCAGCCACTGCCGGGTCAGGCCGAGGCGCTTGGCGATCGTCGGGTCGGCGCCGTAGGTGAGGTCGCCGACGCAGGGGTGGCGGTGGGCGGACATGTGCACCCGGATCTGGTGGGTGCGGCCCGTCTCCAGCTTGATGTCGAGCAGCGAGGCCGAGCGGTACGCCTCGATGAGGTCGTAGTGCGTGACGGAGGGCTTGCCGTCGGCGGTGACCGCCCACTTGTAGTCGTGCTGGGGGTGCCGGCCGATGGGGGCGTCGATGGTGCCGCTCATCGGGTCGGGGTGGCCCTGGACGAGCGCGTGGTAGCGCTTGTCGACCGTGCGCTCCTTGAACTGGCGCTTGAGCGAGGTGTACGCGTACTCCGACTTCGCGACGACCATCAGGCCGGAGGTGCCGACGTCGAGGCGGTGCACGATGCCCTGGCGCTCGGCGGCGCCGGAGGTGGAGATGCGGTAGCCGGCGGCGGCGAGGCCGCCGATGACGGTGGTGCCGGTCCAGCCGGGGCTGGGGTGGGCGGCGACGCCGATCGGCTTCATGATCACGACGATGTCGTCGTCGTCGTGGACGATCTCCATGCCCTCGACCGGCTCCGCGACGATCTGCACGGGCGCCGCCGCGCCCGGCATCTCGACCTCCAGCCACGCGCCGCCGCTGACCCGCTCGGACTTGCCGACGACGGAGCCGTCGACCTGGACCTTCCCTGCGGCGGCCAGCTCGGCCGCCTTCGTGCGGGAGAACCCGAACATGCGGGCGATGGCGGCGTCGACGCGCTCGCCCTCCAGGCCATCGGGAACGGGCAGCGTGCGGATCTCGGGACTCGTACTCACCCGTCGAGTATGCCTTGTCAGTCCTTGTGGACGGTCCCGTCGGGGTCCAGGCCCCGGAACGACAGGATCACGATGAGGATGCCGCCGCAGACGATCGCCGAGTCGGCGAGGTTGAAGACGGCGAAGTGCGCGGGGGCGATGAAGTCGACGACCGCGCCCTCGAAGACGCCCGGCGAGCGGAAGATCCGGTCCGTGAGGTTGCCGAGCGCGCCGCCGAGCAGCAGACCGAGCGCGATGGCCCAGGGCAGGCTGTAGAGCTTCCGCGCGAGCCGGACGATCACGACGATCACGGCGGCGGCGATGCAGGTGAAGATGATCGTGAAGGCCTCGCCCATGCCGAAGGCGGCGCCCGGGTTCCGGATGGCGTCGAAGCGGAGCAGGTCGCCGATCACCCGGATCGGCTCGCGGCCCTCCAGCTTCTCGACCACGAGGATCTTGCTGCCGAGGTCGAGCAGGTAGGCCAGGAGGGCCACCACGAACAGGGCGACGATCCGGCGCCCGCCCCGGGGACGCTCCGCGGGGACGTCCGTGCCGTCGGAGGCGGCCGACCCGTCGGCCCCTGCTGAATCCGGCGTACCGATGATGCGCTCCGCCTCTGCCACGTGAGTGAGTCCCTCGACCTCGATGCCTGACCGTGCACCGAGGGTACGGCACAGGCGTGCGACACCGTCGGCCGAGACCACCGACCGCGCGGCGCCCGGCCCGTGCCGCCCCGGACGCCGCGCGGGCCCGCCTCAGCCGCGCCGCTCCTGCCGCTGCTTGTCCTCGACGCAGAGCGTGGCCCTCGGGAAGGCCTGCATCCTGGCCTTGCCGATCGGCCTGCCGCACACCTCGCACAGGCCGTACGTGCCGGCGTCGAGCCGCTCCAGGGCGTGCTCGGACTGCTCCAGCATCTCCCGGGCGTTGGCCGCGAGGGCCAGCTCGTGCTCGCGGGTGATGTTCTTGGTGCCGGTGTCGGCCTGGTCGTCCCCGGCGCCGTCGCCCGAGTCCCGCATGAGGCCGGTCAGCTCCTCCTGCGAGTGGGCGAGCTCGCTGCGCAGCCGCAGCACCTCCGCCTGGAGCCCGTTGCGGGCCTCGGCGACCTCCTCGGGCGTCCAGGGGTCCTCGCCCGGCCGGACCGCGAGCTCGCCGGTGCGGGCCGGAGGCACCGCGGTCCCGTCGCCGACGGTCGTGACGCCACCCGCGGTCTTCTTCGCTGCCACCGTCCTGGCTCCTGTCTGCTTCCGCGCGGACGCCCTGCCGGCGGCCGCCCTCTTCGTCCCGGCCTTCCCGGCGGGCGCGTCCGGGGCGTCGGCGTCCTCGGCGGAGGCCGCCTCGGCGGGGGCCGCCGCTCCCGTCTTCCCCACGACGGCCTTCTTGGCCGCCGCGGCCTTCTTCGCGACCGTCTTCTTCGCGGACGCCACCTTCTTCGCGACCGCCTTCTTGGCGCCCGCCCTTCCGGCCTCCTTCTCGCCGGCTTCCTTCCGCCCGGCCTTCTCGGCCTTCTCGGCCTTCTCGGCCTTCTTGCCCTTCTCGCCCTTCTCCGTCTTCTTCCCGGCCGCCTCCGGGGCGGGCTCCGCTTCCTCCGCGACCGTGGGGTGCCCGGCGACCGCCGCCGGTCTCCCGGCCGTGGTCTTCTTCGCGGCGGTCTTCTTCGCCACCATGTCGCGGCCCCTTCACGTTTTGTGATCTTGCTCGCGAATCGTGCTGGGACGATAAATCGGCCCGAGGCCCGCGGCAACGGGGCACGCCGCCGTTCCCACCCGCCCCCGCTCCCCGCCGGGGCGGCCTGCAACCGTTGTGCCCAGCTCCCCGCGCGGTTATCCGCCCCACCCCTCCCCCACATGGCCGCACCCCGGGTCCGGCGCCCGCCGTGTGGCCATTCGGGTCACGGAAAACCGGTCGGCCCCCCTTCGCCGGGCCCCGTACACTGGCCTCAGCGAAAGGCTTGGATGGGGACGAGTAGCGTCGTACGCAGCCATGAGCGACCCGGGGACGGTGAGAGCCCGGGGGCGAGCCCGATGTGAAGCATCACCCCGGAGCCGCCGGAAGAAAGCCGCGCCACGGGGCGCGGCGACTAGACCCGGCGTCGCGACCCCAATGAGGGGGCTCGGGACGGTCACGTCCGGGGCCAAGGAGGGTGGTACCGCGGGAGCAGCGCTCTCGTCCCTCCGACGGAAGCAGAACCGTCCGTCCGGAGGAGAGTCCGCCGCATGACAGCGCCGCAGTACCGCCAGGTGCCCGCCCAGGTCGACCTGCCCGCCCTCGAGCACGCCGTGCTCGACTTCTGGCAGGAGAACAAGGTCTTCGCGAAGACCCTGGAGCGGTCCGAGGGCCGCCCCGAGTGGGTGTTCTACGAGGGCCCGCCCACCGCCAACGGCATGCCGGGCGCCCACCACATCGAGGCCCGCGTCTTCAAGGACGTCTTCCCCCGCTTCCGGACCATGCGCGGCTACCACGTGGCCCGCAAGGCCGGCTGGGACTGCCACGGCCTGCCGGTCGAGCTCGCCGTCGAGAAGGAGCTCGGCTTCTCCGGCAAGAAGGACATCGAGGCGTACGGCATCGCCGAGTTCAACGACAAGTGCCGCGAGTCCGTGACCCGGCACACCGACGCCTTCGCCGAGCTGACGACCCGGATGGGCTACTGGGTCGACCTCGACGACGCGTACCGGACCATGGACCCCTCGTACATCGAGTCGGTCTGGTGGTCGCTGAAGCAGATCTTCGAGAAGGACCTGCTGGTCCAGGACCACCGGGTCGCGCCCTGGTGTCCCCGCTGCGGCACCGGCCTCTCCGACCACGAGCTGGCGCAGGGGTACGAGACGGTCGTCGACCCCTCGGTCTACGTCCGCTTCCCGCTGACCTCCGGCCCGCTGGCCGGCCGGGCGGCGCTCCTGGTCTGGACGACGACCCCGTGGACCCTGGTGTCCAACACGGCGGTCGCCGCCCACCCCGAGGTCTCCTACGTGGTCGCCACCGACGGCGACGAGCAGGTCGTCGTCGCCGAGCCGCTGGTCGACAAGGCGCTCGGCGAGGGCTGGGTCACCACCGGCGAGACCTTCACCGGCAAGGACATGGAGCGCTGGACGTACCGGCGCCCGTTCGAGCTGATCGAGTTCCCCGAGCCGGCGCACTACGTCGTCAACGCCGAGTACGTGACGACCGAGGACGGCACGGGTCTGGTCCACCAGTCCCCCGCCTTCGGCGAGGACGACCTCCGGGTCTGCAAGGCGTACGGCCTGCCGGTCGTGAACCCGGTCCGCCCCGACGGCACCTTCGAGGAGGACGTGCCGCTGGTCGGCGGCGTCTTCTTCAAGAAGGCCGACGAGGCGCTGACCGCCGACCTGGACGCGCGCGGCCTGCTCTTCCGGCACGTCGCGTACGAGCACAGCTACCCGCACTGCTGGCGCTGCCACACGGCCCTGCTCTACTACGCGCAGCCGTCCTGGTACATCCGCACGACCGCGGTCAAGGACCGCATGCTCGCGGAGAACGAGGGCACCAACTGGTTCCCGGAGTCGGTCAAGCACGGGCGCTTCGGCGACTGGCTGACCAACAACGTCGACTGGGCCCTCTCCCGCAACCGCTACTGGGGCACCCCGCTGCCGATCTGGCGCTGCGAGGAGGGGCACCTGACCTGCGTGGGCTCGCGCGCCGAGCTGACCGAGCTGACCGGCACCGACCAGTCGGGCCTGGACCCGCACCGCCCGTACATCGACGCGGTCACCTTCCCCTGCACCCACGAGGGCTGCGCGCTGGAGGCCGTCCGCGTGCCGGAGGTCATCGACGCCTGGTACGACTCGGGCTCGATGCCGTTCGCTCAGTACGGCTACCCGTACGAGAACAAGGAGCTGTTCGAGAGCCGCTACCCGGCGCAGTTCATCTCCGAGGCGATCGACCAGACCCGCGGCTGGTTCTACACGCTGATGGCCGTCGGCACCCTGGTGTTCGACAAGTCGTCGTACGAGAACGTGGTCTGCCTGGGCCACATCCTCGCCGAGGACGGCCGCAAGATGTCCAAGCACCTGGGGAACATCCTCCAGCCGATCCCGCTGATGGACCAGCACGGCGCCGACGCGGTCCGCTGGTTCATGGCGGCCGGCGGCTCGCCGTGGGCGGCCCGCCGGGTGGGCCACGGCACGATCCAGGAGGTCGTCCGCAAGACCCTCCTGACGTACTGGAACACGGTCGCCTTCCAGGCGCTCTACGCCCGCACGTCGGGCTGGGCGCCGAGCGCGGCGGACCCGGCCCCGGCCGACCGCACGGTCCTCGACAAGTGGCTGCTCTCCGAGCTGAACACCCTGGTGGCCGAGGCCACCGAGGCGATGGAGTCGTACGACACCCAGCGCACCGGCAAGCTCCTGTCGGCGTTCGTCGACGACCTGTCCAACTGGTACGTGCGCCGCTCCCGCCGCCGCTTCTGGCAGGGCGACAGGGCGGCCCTGCGGACCCTGCACGAGGTCGTGGAGACGGTCACCCGCCTGATGGCCCCGCTGACCCCGTTCATCACCGAGCGGGTCTGGCAGGACCTGGTCGTCCCGGTGACCCCGGACGCCCCGGAGTCGGTCCACCTGGCCACCTGGCCGGAGGCGGACGCCGCGCTGATCGACGGCACCCTCTCCGAGCAGATGCTGCTCGTCCGGCGCCTGGTGGAGCTGGGCCGGGCGACGCGCGCCGAGTCGGGCGTGAAGACCCGTCAGCCGCTCTCCCGCGCCCTGGTCGCGGCCAACGGCTTCGCGGGGCTCTCCCCCGAGCTCCGGGCCCAGATCACGGAGGAGCTGAACGTCTCCTCCCTGGCGTCCCTCTCCGAGGTCGGCGGCTCGCTGGTCGACACGACGGCCAAGGCGAACTTCCGCGCCCTGGGCAAGCGCTTCGGCAAGGGCGTCCAGGACGTGGCCAAGGCGGTGGCGGCGGCGGACGCGGCGGCCCTCTCCCTGGCGCTGCGCTCCGGAGAGGCTCCCTTGGAGGTGAACGGCGAGACGATCACCGTCACCCCCGAGGAGATCGTCATCACGGAGACCCCCCGCGAGGGCTGGTCGGTCGCCTCGGACGCGGGCGCGACGGTCGCCCTCGACCTGGAGATCACCCCGGAGCTGCGCCGGGCGGGCCTGGCCCGCGACGCGATCCGGCTGATCCAGGAGGCCCGCAAGAACAGCGGCCTGGACGTCGCCGACCGCATCGCCCTGCGCTGGACCTCGGACTCCGAGGAGACCGCGGAGGCCCTGACGGCCCACGCGGCCCTCATCGCGGACGAGGTCCTGGCGACGGACCACGCGAACGGCGAGGCCGACGACAGCTACGGCGCCCCGTTCACGGACGAGGCCCTCGGCCTGACGTTCCGCCTCCGCAAGGCGTAACCGGCACGGTAAAAGCCCGGCTCCCCGGTCTCCGGGGCGCCGGGCCTTCCGTTTCCCCCGCTCCTCCCCGAAACCCTGCCGGGGGCGGGGCGACTCGCGCTCCGGCGGCGGGGTGCCGCCCGGGGCCGGGGCGGGTTCGGCGTGCCGGGACCCGGCGTCCTCGCGGCGCGAAGCCGCCGCGTTCAGGGCCGGGGCTCCTCCGAGGTCCGGCGCGGAGCCCCGGTTTCGGGAAGGGGCGAGGGGGAACGGCCCGCCGCGGCGCTCCCGGCCCCGCACCGGACGCCGGCCCGAACTCACGGCGCCCCCGCCCGGCTCTTCCCCGCACACGACGAAGGGCCGGCCCCCGGTTTCCCGGGAGCCGGCCCTCGTAGCCTGCCGACGGCTACGCGCTCGTCGCGCGACCGCCCGCCGTCAGTTGTCGTCCTCGTCGATCAGGAAGCCCCGCATCGGCGCCGGAGCCTGCTGCATCGGCTGCGGTGCCTGCGGACGGACCGGAGCCATCGGCTGGGTCATCGCCGGGGACATCTGCTGCTGACCGCCGCCGTAGGACGGGGCGCCGCCCATGGACGGGCCGCCGCCCATCGTGCCGCCGCCGTAGGACGGGGCGCCGGCGCCGGCCGAGGCCATCGACGGGGCCGGCGGCAGGGAAGCTGCGGCCGGGGTCCGCGGCGGAGCCAGCGAGTCGTCCGCCTGGGTCTCCAGCTGGCGCAGCTGCGACTCCAGGTACGACTTCAGACGCGTGCGGTACTCGCGCTCGAAGCCCCGCAGGTCCTCGACCTTGCGCTCCAGGGTGGCGCGGGCGGACTCCAGGGAGCCCATCGCGACGCGGTGCTTCTCCTGCGCGTCCCGCTCCAGGGCGTCGGCCTTGGCGCGGGCGTCCCGCTCCAGGCCCTCGGCGCGCGAGCGCGCCTCGCCGACGATCTTGTTGGCCTCGGAACGGGCCTCCGCGATCGCCTGGTCGGCCGTCTGCTGGGCCAGCGAGAGGACACGCGCGGCGCTGTCGCCGCCCGGAGCCTGCGCGGGCTGCTGCTGCTGCATCTGCTGCGGGTGGCCCATCGGACCGCCCTGCATCGGGCCGGGACCCATCGGTCCACCCTGCATGGGGCCGCCCTGCATCGGGCCGGGGCCCATGGGCCCGCCCTGCATGGGGCCGCCCTGCATGGGACCGGCGGGAAGCTGAGGGGCACCGGAAGGCAGCTGCGGCGGGCCCATCTGCGGCGGCTGCTGCTGGACCGGCGGTCCGGATATGGCGGCGGGTACCGGGGCCCCGGGACCGACGGGACGATCCTGCTGCTCCGGGGGCTTGCGCATGCCCTGCTGCTGCTGGTTCTGCGCGGCGGCGCGCGTCGCGGCGGCCAGCTTGGCGCGCAGGTCCTCGTTCTCGCGGAGCAGGCGGGTCAGCTCGGCCTCGACCTCGTCGAGGAAGGCATCGACCTCGTCCTCGTCATAGCCTTCTCGAAGGCGGACGGTCGTGAACTGCTTGTTCCGCACGTCCTCGGGAGTCAGCGGCATCTCTTCTTCACCTCTACGTAGTCGTCGGCAGTCGGCAAGACCGTATCGTCCACACTCACCTCGCGAAGCTGCTCACGATGGAGATCAGGATGTAGACGATGATCATCAGAACGAAGAAGGACAGGTCGAGTGCCACACCCCCGAGACGCAGCGGCGGGATCAGCCGCCGCAGGAGCTTGAGCGGTGGATCGGTGACAGTGTAGGTGGCCTCAAGGACGACCACCATCGCCTTACCGGGTTGCCATGAACGGGCGAACTGGAAGACGTAGTCCATGACGAGCCGGACGATCAGGAGGACGAGGAAGCACATCAGCACGATGTAGACCACCTGTAGTGCGACGCCCATCCCGCGTTTCCCTCTCCCCTGGCTTGCGTGCTCTCGCTCGTCCCGGCCGCCCTCGCGACCGGTCCGTCCGGTTCCTGTGTTCTCAGCTCTGGTTGAAGAATCCGCCCTCTGCGATCCGGGCCTTGTCCTCCGCCGTGACATCGACGTTAGCAGGCGACAACAGGAACACCTTCTGCGTCACGCGCTCAATGCTGCCATGGAGTCCGAAGACGAGTCCGGCGGCAAAGTCGACAAGTCGCTTCGCGTCCGTGTCGTCCATCTCCGTGAGGTTCATGATCACCGGGGTGCCCTCACGGAAGTGTTCCCCGATGGTACGGGCCTCGTTGTAGGTCCGGGGGTGCAGCGTGGTGATGCGGTAGGGCTCCCGCTCGGACACGACCTTGGGCATGATCACCGGTGCGTTCTTCTCCAGGCTCGGGCGTTCGGGTGTGATGGATGCCACGGGGGCAATTCGGGCCGGACGTCCACTTTCGGCGAGTACCGGGACGGAATGGGCGACGGGCTCCCGGGGAGCCGGGGGCTTCACCACGCGCACCGGCTCCTCGTGCTCCACCTGTCGCGGGGGGGCATGGCGCCGGTCGCGCTCGGGCTCCGGCTCCAGCTCGGGTTCGAAGTCGTCGTCGGGGTCGAAGCCCCGGCCGTCGTACCCATCGTCCTCCACGAGGCCGAGGTAGACCGCCATCTTGCGCATCGCGCCGGCCATTCTCCGATTCCTCCGCTCTGTGGTGGATCGGCCTTGTCACCAAGTGCCGGCGATCCACGGGTCGTCCCGCCGTTCTGCGGAATGACCATATTTTCTGCTGTGGTCCGACTTGCTTCGCGACGTTACCCGAGCTTCGGACGGACACCGAGTACCGCCGTACCGACGCGTACGTGTGTCGCCCCGGCGGCGACGGCCTCTTCGAGGTCCCCGCTCATCCCAGCGGACACCATGTTCGCAGCAGGACGGGTCGCGCGCAGGGCAGTCGACAAATCCATCAGCCGGCCGAAGGCCTCGCGCGGCTCGCCGGCGTAGGGGCCGGCGAGCGGGGCGACCGTCATCAGGCCGTCGAGCCGCAGCCCGGGCGCGGCGTCCACGGCCGCCGCCAACTCCTCGATCCCGTCGGGCGACACGCCGCCCCGGTCGCCCCGTTCGCCGGACTCCGCGTCGAGCGCGACCTGGATCAGACAGCCGAGTTCGCGCCCGTCCCTCTCCGCCGCCGCGGAGAGGGAGGAGACGAGCTTCGGGCGGTCGACGGACTGCACGACGTCGGCGTAACCGACCACCGACTTGACCTTGTTCGTCTGCAACTGGCCCACGAAGTGCCAGGTGAGGTCGAGATCGGCACAGGCGGCCGCCTTGGGCGCGGCGTCCTGGTCCCGGTTCTCGGCGACGTGCCGAACTCCCAGGCCGTGGAGGATTCTCACGTCGCTCGCGGGGTAGGTCTTCGTCACCACGATCAGGGTGACCTCCTCGCGCGCGCGTCCTGCGGCGGCGCAGGCGGCGGCGATGCGCGCCTCCACCCGGGCCAGGTTCTCGGCGAGTTCCGCCGTGCGGTCCGTCATCAGCTCTTTCCTGCCGGGGATCCGGGGGCCTCGCCCCGGGAGGACTCGGCGTCCAACCAGACATATCCCGCGAGTCGCCCCGTGGTGCGGTCGCGGCGGTACGAGTAGTGGTCGCGGGACTCCAGGGTGCAGGTCCCGGCGTCCTCGACGTCCCGGACCCCGAGCCGTTCAAGCTGCGCGCGCACTCCGGCGGCGACGTCGACGGCGGGGGTCCCCCAGGAGGTCTGCGCGGCGGCGGCCGGTTCGACGGCCGCGACCTCGTCGCGCATCGCCTCCGGCACCTCGTAGCACCGTCCGCAGACGGACGGTCCGGTGCGGGCGACGATCCGGGCGGGGTCGGCGCCGAGGCCGGTCATCGCCTTCACGGCGGCCGGGACGACCCCGGCGACCATGCCGGGCCGTCCGGCGTGGGCCGCGGCCGCGACCCCGGCGACGGGGTCGGCGAGCAGGACCGGCACGCAGTCGGCGGTGAGGACGGCGAGGGCGAGTCCCCGCCGGGTGGTGACGAGGGCGTCGACGGAGGGGATCTCCGCCTCGCCCCAGGGGCCGTCGACCTCGGCCACGTCCGCGCCGTGCACCTGGTTCATCCAGACCACCAGGGCCGGGTCGAGTCCGAGGGCCCCGGCGGCGAGCGCCCGGTTGGCGAGCACGGCCCCGGGGTCGTCCCCCACCGCGCCGCCGAGGTTGAGCTCCTCGTGCGGAACGGCGCTCACCCCGCCCCACCGGTCGGTGAAGGCGAAGTGCGCGCCGTTCGCGTCGAAGCGCCGTCCTATCACTTCAGGAAGTCCGGGACGTCCAGCTCCTCGGCCTGGCTGTCCGCGTACGGACGGGCCGGGGGGACCACCGGCGGGGCCGGGGTCAGCGGGGTCTCGTTGACGGCCGGGGCGACGGGCTCGGCCGGGGCGGGGGCCGGGTCCTCGCGCGGGGTCACCGTGCCGAGGCCGCCCAGCGGCCGGGAGGTCTCGGTGGCGCGGGGCGCCGGGGCGGGCTCCTCGCGCTTGGCCGAGACCGAGCCGATGATGTTGTCCCGGCGGGCCGGCGGCTGGCCGCCGTCGAAGCCGGCCGCGATGACGGTGACCCGGACCTCGTCGCCGAGGGCGTCGTCGATGACGGCGCCGAAGATGATGTTGGCCTCGGGGTGGGCCGCCTCGCTGACCAGCTGCGCGGCCTCGTTGATCTCGAAGAGACCGAGGTCGCTGCCGCCGGAGATGGAGAGCAGCACGCCGCGGGCGCCGTCGATGGAGGCCTCCAGGAGCGGCGAGGAGATCGCCATCTCCGCGGCGGCCACCGCGCGGTCGTCGCCGCGGGCGGAGCCGATGCCCATCAGGGCGGAACCCGCCTCGGACATGACCGACTTGACGTCGGCGAAGTCGAGGTTGATCAGACCCGGGGTGGTGATGAGGTCGGTGATGCCCTGGACACCGCTCAGGAGGACCTGGTCGGCCGACTTGAACGCGTCGAGCACGGAGACCTGGCGGTCCGAGATCGAGAGCAGCCGGTCGTTGGGGATGACGATGAGGGTGTCGACCTCTTCGCGGAGCTCGGCGATGCCGTCCTCCGCCTGGTTGGCGCGGCGCCGGCCCTCGAAGGTGAACGGCCGGGTGACCACACCGATCGTGAGGGCGCCGAGCGAGCGCGCGATGTTGGCGACGACGGGGGCGCCGCCGGTGCCGGTGCCGCCGCCCTCGCCGGCGGTGACGAAGACCATGTCGGCCCCCTTGAGGACCTCCTCGATCTCCTCGCGGTGGTCCTCTGCCGCCTTGCGACCGACGGCCGGGTTGGCCCCGGCCCCGAGGCCGCGGGTGAGTTCACGGCCGACGTCGAGCTTGACGTCGGCGTCGCTCATCAACAGCGCTTGCGCGTCGGTGTTGATCGCGATGAACTCGACGCCCTTGAGACCGACCTCGATCATTCGGTTGATGGCATTGACACCACCGCCGCCGACACCGATGACCTTGATGACTGCGAGGTAGTTCTGCGGTGCTGCCACGTCGAAGGCCTCTCGCCTCGAGTTACGTGTCGCCACCGCGCGGTTGGCCGCGCTGCGACGACGGATGCCGATTGGGACGGTCCGAAACG
The DNA here is from genome assembly GCF_044756005.1 of Streptomyces sp. NPDC092045. Taxonomy (NCBI): domain Bacteria; kingdom Bacillati; phylum Actinomycetota; class Actinomycetes; order Kitasatosporales; family Streptomycetaceae; genus Streptomyces; species Streptomyces sp. NPDC092045. Next base: position 115,709 of record NZ_JBIVSC010000002.1, read on the forward strand.
CCGACCCAAACCCTAACGTTGAAGTTTAGGGTTACCAGTGTCTCTGTTCGCTGGACTCTTCCGAACAGGACACTAAGTCGACAAGCGGCGCACGTTCAACGAACACGCCGAACCTCCCGTTTTTCTTTTCACCCTATGTGATCACCCGTAGCGCTGGCCAACCAGGGTGCTGGCCAGCGGTGATGCCCGTCAACTCCCCGACGAGGCGGGCGCCGTGGGAGCACTTACATCGAAGTGCCCCGCTTTGGGAGCGGCCTTCATGAGGGCGGTCAGGACCCGGGCCTTGACGGGGCCGTGTTCCCCGCTGCCCCAGAGGACGGTGCGGCCCCCGGTCAGTTCGAGCGTGACGGAGTCGTACGAGGTGACGCGGACGACCCGGGTGTTCCGGGCGACCTCCGCCGGGAGCTCGCCCCGGACGCGGACCGCCTCCTTGAGCAGCCGGTCCGCGTCGAAGCGGCGGATGCTCGGGGAGGAGGAGGCGTCGAGGGCCAGCAGGGGGACGCCCGGGGGCGCGGTGGCGACGGTGGCGAACCGCACGCCGTTCGTGTCCACTTCGGTGAACTTTCCGCCCTTCTCGATGAGCAGGACCGGCTTCCGTTCCGTCACTTCGAGTCCGATTCCGTGCGGCCAGGACCGCACGACCTCGATCGACTCGATCCGCGGCAGCAGGCTCCGGGTCCTGGCCTCGATCGCGTCGGTGTCGACGGAGGCGAGCGGGGCGCCGACCGGGACGGCGGCGGCCCGCTCGACCTCGGCCGGGGTCAGGACCCGGGTGCCGGAAGTCTTCACACGTTCCACACGGAACCAGTCCGACCCGTAGAGCGCCCAGAGCAGGCCGGCCGCGACCGCGGCGAGGCCGAGCGCGGAGAGCAGGAACCGGGGCGCGGGCACCCGGAACCTTCCGTTCCGGGCGCCCGGCCGGGGCGGACCGTCCGGCGACCCCTTCGACCCGCGTGCGCCGTTCTTCCCGGCGGTCGTCGGTGCGGTTGCCACCCGGCGCCTCCTGCCCTTCCGTCCGGAGCGCCGCGCTACGCCTGGCGGCGGGCGGCGATCGCCTCGTACACCATGCCGACGAGCAGGTCGTCGGCGTCCCGGCGGCCGAACTCGGCGGCGGCGCGGGACATCTCGTACAGCCGGTGCGGATCGGCCAGTACGGGCAGGACGTTGGCCTGCACCCACTGCGGCGACAGCTCCGCGTCGTCGACGAGGAGCCCGCCGCCGGCCTTGACCACCGGCTGGGCGTTGAGCCGCTGTTCGCCGTTGCCGATGGGCAGCGGGACGTACGCGGCGGGCAGCCCGACGGCGGAGAGCTCGGCGACGGTCATCGCGCCCGCGCGGCAGAGCATCATGTCGGCCGCGGCGTACGCGAGATCCATCCGGTCCACGTACGGTACCGGTACGTAGGGCGGCATACCGGGCATGTTGTCGACGCGCGGCATTTCGTTCTTCGGGCCGACCGCGTGCAGGATCTGGATGCCGGAACGCTGGAGCACCGGGGCGATCTGCTGGACGACCTCGTTGAGGCGCCGGGCGCCCTGCGAACCGCCCGAGACGAGCAGCGTCGGCAGGTTCGGGTCGAGCCCGAACGCGGCGCGCGCCTCGGGGCGCACCAGGGCCCGGTCGAGGGTGGCGATGGTGTGCCGCAGCGGGATGCCGATGTAGCGGGCGTTGCGGAGCTTGCTGTCCGGGGTGGCGACGGCGACCCCGGCCGCGTACCGCGAACCGATCTTGTTGGCCAGGCCGGGCCGGGCGTTGGCCTCGTGGACCACGATCGGCACCCCGAGCCGCTTGGCGGCCAGGTAGCCGGGCAGGGCGACGTAGCCGCCGAAGCCGACCACGCAGTCGGCCTTGGTGCGCTCCAGGACCTGCTCGGCCGCCTTGATCGTGCCGCGCAGCCGTCCGGGGACGGTGATCAGCTCGGGGGTGGGCTTGCGGGGCAGCGGTACGGCGGGGATGAGGGCCAGCTCGTAGCCCCGCTCGGGCACGAGCCGGGTCTCCAGGCCCTTCTCCGTGCCCAGCGCCGTGATCCCCACGCTGGGGTCCTGCCTGCGCAGGGCGTCCGCGAGGGCGAGCGCGGGCTCGATGTGGCCGGCGGTCCCCCCGCCGGCGAGTACGACATGCACCGAAATTCACCGCTCTCCGGACGGGCGCTTCTTCACGCGCCGTCGCATCGACTTCCATCTCTTCCCGACCCGCTTGCCCCAGCCGGGGCGGCGCATGGCCAGGGCCGCTTTCGCGGCGGGTTCCTGTCGCGCGAAGGCGATGAGGAGCCCGACGGCGAACATGGTCGGCAGCAGGGCCGACCCTCCGTAGGAGAACAGCGGGAGCGGGACACCGGCGATCGGCAACAGGCCGAGCACCGCACCGATGTTGATCACGGCCTGCGCCGTGATCCAGGTGGTCACGCCTCCCGCGGCGAACCTCACGAAGGGGTCCTCCGTGCCTCCGGCCACGCGGATACCCGCATAGCCTAGAGCCGCGAACAGGGCGAGTACCGACAGCGTCCCCGCGAGGCCCAGTTCCTCACCGGTGACCGCGAAGATGAAGTCGGTGTGGGCTTCGGGGAGTTGGCCCCATTTCTCCACGCTCGCACCCAGCCCGGATCCGAACCATCCGCCCGACGCCAGAGCATAGATTCCGTGCGCGGCCTGGAGGCAGGGGGCTCCCTCGCCGCCGGGGTCGGACGCGCCGATGCACTGGAAGCGGTCCATCCGGTGCGGGCTCGTCTTGATGAGCAGCGCCCCGAGGGCGCCCGCCACCGCGAGCACGCCGACGAAGAGCCGGGTGGGCGCCCCGGCCGTCCACAACAGGCCGAAGAGGATCGTCGTGAGGATGATCGCGGTGCCCATGTCCCTGCCGAGCATGATGAGCCCGAGCAGCATGAAGGCCACCGGGACCAGCGGCACCAGCATGTGCTTCCACTGGGTCAGGAGCCGCACGTCCTGCTTGCGGGCGAGCAGGTCGGCGCCCCACAGGATCAGCGCCAGCTTCCCGAACTCGCTGGGCTGGAGCATGAACGGGCCGCCCAGGGAGATCCAGTTCTGGTTGCCGCCGACGGACTGCCCTATCCCCGGGATCTGGACGAGCACCATCAGGAAGAGGGCGCCGACCAGGATCGGGTAGGCGAGCGCCCGGTGCAGCTTCACCGGCATCCGGGAGGCGGCCAGGAGCAGTCCGGTGCCGAGGAGCGCGGCGAAGAACTGCTTCCGGAAGAAGTACGACGGCACCAGCTCGTAGCGGAGCGCGGTGATCATCGAGGCGGAGTAGACCATCACGAGCCCGAGGGCGGTGATGAGCATCCCGGCCCCGATGATCACGTAGTACGCCGTGAGGGGGCGGTCCCAGGCCTTCCTGGCCCGCTCGTGGAGTCCCCGGATCCCCCCGCCGCGCGTCCGCCGCGGGATCGCGGGAGTCCGCCCCCCGCCGCGTGCGGCGGAGGGGCGGCGCGTCCCGGCGGTCTTGCTCGGCATGGTCGCCGTCCCCTCCGGTCGTGTCCGGTGCGGCCGGACCCTCCCACTGGTCGGGTCAGGCGTCCCCGGCGGCGGCGAGGGCGCGGACCGCGTCCGCGAAGGCCTCGCCGCGCTCGGTGTAGTTGGTGAACATGTCCATCGAGGCGCAGGCCGGGGCGAGCAGGACCGTGTCCCCGGGGCGGGCGAGCCGGGCCGCCTCGCGGACCGCCTCGGACATCGCCCCAGTGTCGGTCCGGTCGAGGTCGACCACCGGGACCTCCGGGGCGTGTCGCGCCAGGGCTTCGCGGATCAGGGCCCGGTCGGCGCCGATCAGGACGGCCGCGCGCAGCCGCTTCGCGGACTTCTGGACGAGGTCGTCGAAGGTCGCGCCCTTGGCGAGGCCGCCGGCGATCCAGACGATCGGGTCGTAGGCGGCCAGGGAGGCTTCCGCGGCGTGGGTGTTGGTGGCCTTGGAGTCGTCCACGTACGTGACTCCCCCGACCTCCTCGACCAGCTCGATGCGGTGCGGGTCGGGCCGGAAGGCCTTCAGGCCGTCCCGTACGGCCTTGGCGTCGACGCCGAAGGCGCGGGCCAGGGCGGCGGCCGCGAGGGCGTTGGCGATGTTGTGGGGCGCCGGGGGCTGCACGTCGGCGACCTCGGCCAGCTCCTGGGCGTTCTTCTGCCGGTTCGGGGCGAAGGCCCGGTCGACGAGGAGGCCCTCGACCACGCCCAGTTCGGAGGGGCCGGGGGTGCCGAGGGTGAAGCCGATCGCCCGGCAGCCCTCCTCGACGTCGGCCTCGCGGACCAGGTCCTCGGTGGCCCCGTCGGCGACGTTGTAGACGCAGGCGACCCGGTTGCCCTCGTAGATCCGACCCTTGTCGGCGGCGTACGCCTCCATGGAGCCGTGCCAGTCGAGGTGGTCGGGCGCCAGGTTGAGGACGGCGGCCGAGTGGACGCGGACCGAGGGCGCCCAGTGGAGCTGGTAGCTGGAGAGCTCGACGGCGAGCACGTCGTACTCCTCGTCGCCGAGGACGGCGTCGAGGAGCGAGACGCCGATGTTGCCGACGGCGGCGGTCCGCAGTCCGGCCGCCTCCAGGATCGAGGCGAGCATCCGCACGGTCGTGGTCTTGCCGTTGGTGCCGGTGACCGCGAGCCAGGGGGCGGCTCCGGGGCCCCGGAGCCGCCAGGCCAGTTCGACGTCGCCCCAGACCTCCACGCCCGCCTCGGCGGCGGCCGCGAAGAGGGGCTTGTCGGGCTGCCAGCCCGGGGTGGTGACGATCAGCTCGGTGCCGGACGGCAGGGTCGCCCCGTCACCGAGGCGGACGGTGATCCCCTCGGCCTCCAGCGCGGCGGCCTGGGTCCGGGAGCGCTCGTCGTCGCCGTCGTTGACGACGGTCACGCGCGCGCCGAGTCCGTGCAGGACGCGGGCGGCCGGGATGCCCGAGACGCCGAGTCCCGCGACGGTGACCTTCTTGCCGTTCCAGTCGAGCCGTTCCGTCACTTGTCCGCTGCCCATCCCGCGTAGAAGAGGCCCAGGCCCACGATCACGCACATGCCCTGGATGATCCAGAACCGGACGACGACCAGGACCTCGGACCACCCCTTGAGTTCGAAGTGGTGCTGGAGGGGGGCCATCCGGAAGACGCGCTTGCCGGTCATCTTGAACGAACCGACCTGGATGACCACGGACATCGTGATCAGCACGAACAGGCCGCCGAGCAGCGCGAGGAGGAGCTCCGTGCGGGAGCAGATGGCGAGGCCGGCGAGGGCGCCGCCGAGGGCGAGCGAGCCGGTGTCGCCCATGAAGATCTTGGCGGGCGAGGTGTTCCACCACAGGAAGCCGAAGCAGGCCCCCATGAGGGCGGAGGCCACGACCGCGAGGTCGAGCGGGTCGCGGACCTCGAAGCAGGCGTTCGGGTTGGTGAGGGTCAGCGCGTTGGCACAGGACTCCTGGAACTGCCAGAGCCCGATGAAGGTGTACGCGCCGAAGACCATCACGGAGGCGCCGGTGGCCAGGCCGTCCAGACCGTCCGTCAGGTTCACGCCGTTGGACATGGCCAGGATCATGAAGAGCGCCCAGACCACGAAGAGCACCGGGCCGATGGTCCAGCCGAAGTCCGTGATGAAGGAGAGCTTCTCGGAGGCCGGGGTGAGGCCGCGCGAGTCGGAGAACTGGAGCGCGAGCACCGCGAAGGCGATGCCCACGATCAGCTGTCCGGCCATCTTCGCCTTGGCCCGCAGACCGAGCGACCGCTGCTTGACGATCTTGATGTAGTCGTCGAGGAAGCCGACCAGGCCCATGCCCGCCATCAGGAAGAGGACGAGCACGCCGGAGTACGAGACGGGTTCGCCGGTGATGACCTTGGCCAGCGCGTACGCGATGAGCGTGGCCAGGATGAAGGAGATGCCGCCCATGGTGGGCGTGCCCTTCTTCCCGGCGTGGCCGCGCGGGCCGTCGTCCCGGATGAACTGCCCGTACCCCTTGCGCGCGAGCAGCTTGATGAGCAGCGGGGTGCCGATCAGGGTCAGGAAGAGCCCGATGGCCCCCGCGAAGAGGATCTGCCTCATCGGCCGGTGACCTCGCCCTCGGTGTCGAGGAGAGCCAGGGCGACCTGTTCGAGACCGACCGACCTGGAAGCCTTCACAAGGACGACGTCCCCCGGGCGCAGCTCACTGCGCAACAGGTCGACCGCCGCCTGCGCGTCGGACACGTGCACCGACTCCTCACCCCACGAACCCTCGTTATATGCGCCCAGTTGCAGCCAGGACGCTTCCCTGTCCCCGACCGCCACGAGCTTGCTGACGTTGAGCCGGACGGCGAGCCGTCCGACCGCGTCGTGCTCGACGAGCGATGCGTCCCCGAGCTCGGCCATCTTGCCGAGCACCGCCCACGTACGGGCCCCTCGGGCCTGTGCGGCCCTGCCCATGGCCGCGAGCGCGCGCAGGGCGGCTCGCATGGACTCGGGATTCGCGTTGTAGGCGTCGTTGACGATCGTCACGCCGTCCGGACGCTCGGTGACCTCCATGCGCCAGCGCGACAGGGAGCCGGCCTCGGAGAGCGCGGTGGCGATCTCTTCGACAGGCATACCCAGCTCGTGCGCGACGGCGGCCGCGGCGAGCGCGTTCGACACGTGGTGCTCACCGTACAGGCGCAAGGTCACGTCGCTGCACCCGGTGGGTGTGTGAAGGCGGAAAGAGGGCCTCCCGGTCTCGGTGAGGTGGACGTTCTCGGCCCGTACGGCCGCTTCGTCCGCTTCTCCGAACAGGGTCACGCGGGCCTTGGTGCGGTCGGCCATCGCGCGCACGAGGGGGTCGTCGGCGTTGAGGACGGCCACGCCCCCCTCGGCCTCGGTGGGAAGCGACTCGACCATCTCGCCCTTCGCCAGGGCGATCTGCTCGCGGCCGCCGAACTCGCCGATGTGGGCGGAGCCCACGTTGAGGACGAGGCCGATGCGGGGCGGGGTGAGGGTGGTGAGGTAGCGGATGTGGCCGATGCCCCGGGCGCCCATCTCCAGGACCAGGTGCCGGGTCTCGTCGGTCGCGCGGAGCGCCGTGAGGGGCAGGCCGATCTCGTTGTTGAGCGATCCGGGCGTCCACACGGTGGGCGCGTGCTTCTCCAGGACCTGGGCGATCAGGTCCTTGGTGGAGGTCTTGCCCGCCGATCCGGTGAGGGCGACGACGTCGGTGCCGAGGCGTTCGACGACGGCGCGGGCGAGGGCCCCGAGGGCGGTCTGGACGTCGTCCACGACGATCGCGGGCACGCCGACGGGGCGGGCGGCGAGCACGGCCGTCGCACCCGCCTCCACGGCGCGCCGCGCGTAGTCGTGGCCGTCGACGCGCTCACCGGCGAAGGCGGCGAAGAGACTGCCGTCCCGCACCTCGCGGGAGTCGATGACGACGGGCCCGGTGATCCGGGCGGCCGGATCCGGTATGTCGTGCGCCTGCCCGCCGACGATTTCGGCGATCTCGGCGAGGGAGAGGGCGATCACTGCTTCATCCCTGACTGTTCTGGTGGCTGGCTTCGGCACTGCTGCCCGCCGGGGAGGTGCGGGCCTTCCGTTCGAGGATCGCGGCGCGCAGGACCTCGCGGTCGTCGAAGGGGCGGACGGCCCCGGCGACCTCCTGGCCCTGCTCGTGGCCCTTGCCCGCGACCAGGACGGTGTCGCCCGGCCGGGCGCGGGCGACGGCCGCGGCGATCGCGGCGGCGCGGTCGGCGAGGACGAGCACCTCGCCGCGCTCCTCGGCCGGGACCCCGGCAGCGCCGGTGAGCATGGCGGTGAGGATGGCGAGGGGGTCCTCGGAGCGGGGGTTGTCCGAGGTCAGGACGGCGGTGTCGGCGAGCCGGGCGGCGGCGGCGCCCATCGGGCCGCGCTTGGTGGTGTCCCGGTCGCCGCCGCAGCCGATGACCACGTGCAGCCGGCCCTCGGTGACCTCGCGCAGGGAGCGCAGGACCGATTCGACGGCGTCCGTCTTGTGCGCGTAGTCGACGACCGCGAGGTACGGCTGTCCGGCGTCGACGCGCTCCAGGCGGCCGGGGACGCCGGGGACGGCGGCGACGCCCCCGGCGGCGGCCTCCGGGTCGAGGCCGGCGGCGGCGAGCACGGCGATGGCGGCGAGGGTGTTGGCGACGTTGAACGGGCCGGGCAGCGGGGCGGTGGCGGGGAACCGCTCGCCCCCGGGGCCGACGGCGGTGAACGTCGAGTCGTGGGAGCCCAGGACGAGGTCCTCGGCGCGCCAGTCGGCGTCGGCGCGGCCCTCGGCGGAGAAGGTGAGGACGGGGACGCCGGCCTCCTTCACGAGCCTGCGGCCGTACGCGTCGTCGAGGTTGACCACGCCCAGGCGGCTGCGCTCGGGCGTGAAGAGCCCGGCCTTGGCCCGGAAGTAGTCCTCCATGTCGGAGTGGAACTCCATGTGCTCCGGGCTGAGGTTGTTGAAGACGGCGACGTCGAAGACGCAGCCGTCGACCCGGCCGAGCACGAGGGCGTGGCTGGAGACCTCCATGGCGACGGCCTCGACGCCCCGTTCGCGCATGACGGCGAAGAGGGCCTGGAGGTCGGTGGCCTCGGGGGTGGTGCGCTCGGACTTGATGCGCTCGTCGCCGATCCGCATCTCGACGGTGCCGACGAGCCCGGTGCTCCGTCCGGCGCCGCGCAGGCCGCCCTCCACCAGGTAGGCGGTGGTGGTCTTGCCGGAGGTTCCGGTGATGCCGATCTTGAGCAGGTCGGTGCCGGGACGTCCGTAGATCTCGGCGGCGAGTTCGCCCATCCGGCCGCGCGGGTCGTCGACGACCAGGACCGGCAGGCCGGTGGCGGCGGCGCGTTCGGCGCCCGCCGGGTCGGTGAGGACCGCGGCGGCGCCGAGTCCGGCGGCCTGGGCGACGAAGTCGGCGCCGTGGGCGCGGGCGCCGGGCAGGGCGGCGTACACGTCGCCGGGGCGCACGGCCCGGGAGTCGTGGGTGATGCCCGAGATCTCGGCGTCGCCCGGGGTATCGGTCCCCAGGTGCGCGGCCAGGTCGCCCAGGGGTGTCGGGCGGGTCCGCTCCGGCCGTGGCGGGGTGGTTCGGTACTGATCAGCGTGTGGCACGGCGGTGAGCGTACCGGGCCCACCCTGTGGGGGGCCAAAAGAGCCCGGGGCCTCGCCGGAGTTCGATTTCCGGTTCCCGGAATGGGGGGTGATCGTTGTCACTGGTGCTCCCGGAGTGTCACGGGGTGGGGTCGAAGACGACCGGCAGTCGGGCGGGGTCGCTGCCCGTGGGGGCGATGTGGAGGGTCTTGAGGGCGAACTCCATGACCTTCTTGTAGATGGGTCCGCAGATCTGGCCGCCGAAGTAGCTGCCCTTTGTGGGGTTCTGGATGGCGCAGTAGACGGTGACCCGCGGCTGGTCGGCGGGGGCGAAGCCGGCGAAGGAGGCGGTGTAGCCCTTGTAGCGGCCGAGTTCGGGGTCGACGCGGTTGGCGGTGCCGGTCTTGCCGGCGACGCGGTAGCCGGGGATCGCGGCGCGGGTGCCGGTGCCCTCCTCGTCGTCGACGACGGACTCCATCATGGCGGCGAGGGTCCTGGCGGTCTTCTCGCTGACGACCCGGGACTCCTCGGGCCGGGGGGCCGGGGTGAAGCGCCCGTCGGGGCCCTTGGTGCCGCGCACGAGGGTGGGGGCGATCCGTACGCCTCCGTTGGCGACGGTCGAGTACACGGAGGCGGCCTGCATGGCGTTGACGGAGAGGCCCTGGCCGAAGGGGATCGTGTACTGCTGCGAGGTGGACCAGTCCTTCGGCTTGGCGAGGATGCCGGGGGTCTCGCCGGGATAGCCGAGGCCGGTGGGGCTGCCGATGCCGAACTTGCGCAGGTAGGAGTGGAGCACCTCGTTGGACTCGGCCTGGGTGGCGCCGAGCCGGCCGGTGGCGAGGATGGTGCCGATGTTGCTGGACTTGGCGAGGACGCCGTTGAGGGTCAGGTACCAGGTCGGGTGGTCGACGTCGTCCTTGAAGAGCCGGTCGCCGCGGTGGAGCCGGTTGGGGACGGTGACGTGGGTGTCGGGGGCGGCCTTGCCCTCCTCCAGGACGGCGGCCATGGACATGACCTTGCTGGTCGAGCCGGGCTCGTAGGCGTCCTGGAGGGCGGCGTTGCCCATGGCGGCGGCGTTGGCGGCGGAGAGGTCGTTGGGGTCGAAGCCGGGGGCGTTGGCCATGGCGAGGACCTCGCCGGTGCGGGTGTCCTGCACGACGACGTAGCCGCGGTCGGCCTTGGACTTCTGCACCTGCTCGGTGATGGCCTGCTGGGCGGCCCACTGGATGTCCCGGTCGATGGTCAGCTCGATGCCGGCGCCGGGGACGGCGGGGGTGCCCCGGGACCCGGCGGTGGGCACCTGGCGGCCGCCGGACTGGGTGAAGCGGATCTTGCCGTCCTTGCCGGCGAGCTGCGGGTCGAGCATGGACTCCAGACCGCCGGCGCCCCGGCCCTCGGCGTTCACGTAGCCCAGTATCCCGGCGGCGAGTTCGCCGTTCGGGTAGACGCGCTTGGTGCTGGGCTCGCTGAGGACGCCGCCGAGGAGGTTGACGCCGTTGCCGCCCGCGGAGGGCTGGGACTTCTGCGCGTAGAGCTTCTTGAGGTCCTTGATCTGGTTCCACACCTGCGGGGTCTGCTTGCGGGCGAGGAGGGTGTAGCGGGACTTGGGGGTGCGGAGCTTCTTCGCGAGTTCGGCGGGCTGCTTGCCGAGGATCGGGGCGAGGAGGGCGGCCGCCTGCTCGGGGGCGTCGGCGGTTCTGCTCTCCTCGGCGGTGAAGAGCTTGGGGTCGGCGGTGATGTCGTACGCGTCGACGCTGGCGGCGAGCGCGATGCCGTTGCGGTCGGTGATCTCGCCGCGCTCGGCGGAGAGCGTGTACTCCTGGAAGCGGTACCTGTCGGCCTTGGCGGCGTACGCGCTGGCGTCGACGGCCTGGACCTGGAGCAGCCGCACGACGAAGACCAGCATGACGAGGGTCAGGCCGAGGGAGACCAGGCGCAGCCGGGGCCGGGGGTTGCCGAGCCGGATGGTGCGGGGCCGTCGGGCCGGGGGCCGGGGCCCGGTCCGCCCGGCGGCGGGGCGCGGCGCGGGGCGGGCCGCGCGGGCGCCGCCGGAGCCGGAGGCCGCGGCGGGCCGGGGGCGGGCGGGCCGTGCGGGGCCGGGGACGCGGCGGCGCGGGGGCTCCTTGGGGGGCACTGCTCGGTCACCTGCCGGAGGTCGTCGGAGCGGTTGCGGGCGGGGTGGTCGGGGCCGGGCCGGTGGCGGTGCCGTCGGGGGCGCCGGCCGTCGCGCCCGTGCCCGCCGACGGCTTCGGGGCGGCGGGCGGCGGGTCCGCCGTGGCGGAGGCGGTGGCGGTGGGCGTCGGGCTCGGCTCCGGGGCGGGGGCGGCGGAGGGCCTGCCGAGCACCTTGCCGTCCGGGCCGAGGAAGGCGGGGCTGCCGCCGGGTACCATGCCGAGCTCGCGGGCCCGCCGCTCCAGGGCGTCGGGGGCCGCGTAGGCGTCCACGTCCCGCTGGAGCGCCTGCTCCTCGTCGGTGAGCTCGGTGGTCCGGTTCTTCAGCTCGTTCAGCCGGAACGAGCCCTGGTTGAGCGCCGAGTTCAGCAGGAGCAGGCTGATCAGGCCGCCGCCGAGCAGCACGACGACGAGCAGGACGAAGGGGGTGCGGGCGGCCGTGCTCGGCCCCGACGGCATGAGCCGTCCGAGCCGCGCGGCCCGCCCTTTGAGGGGCCCCTTCGCCGTGCTCACAGGACGTCTTCCCGGATGCGCTCGACGCCCCGCAGCCGGGCCGGGGCGGCGCGCCGGTTCTCGGCGACCTCCTCCTCGGTGGGCAGTTCGGCGCCGCGGGTGAGCAGCTTCAGGCGGGGCTGGTACTTCTCGGGGACGACCGGCAGGCCGGGCGGGGCGGTGGTGGCCGCGCCGGCCGCGAAGACCTGCTTGACGATCCGGTCCTCCAGGGACTGGTACGAGAGGACGGCGACCCGGCCGCCGACGGCGAGGGCCTTCACGGCCGCCGGGATCGCCCTCTCGACGCTGTCGAGCTCGTGGTTGACCTCGATGCGCAGGGCCTGGAAGGTGCGCTTGGCCGGGTTGCCGCCGGTGCGCTTGGCGGCCTGGGGCAGGGCGTCGCGGATGAGTTCGACGAGCCGGGCGCTGGTGGTGAAGGGCTCCTTCTCGCGCTCGCGCACGATCGCGGAGACGATCCGCTTGGCCTGCTTCTCCTCGCCGTACGCGCGCAGGATGCGGACCAGTTCGCCGGGCGGGTAGGTGTTGAGGACCTCGGCCGCGCCGATGCCGGTCGACTGGTCCATGCGCATGTCGAGCGGGGCGTCCTGGGCGTAGGCGAAGCCGCGGTCGGCCTCGTCGAGCTGCATGGAGGAGACGCCCAGGTCGAAGAGGACGCCGTCCGCCTTCGGGATGCCGAGCCGGTCGAGGACCTCGGGCAGTTCGTCGTAGACCGCGTGGACGAGGGTGGCGCGGTCCCCGTAGGGGGCGAGCCGCTCGCCGGAGAGCCGCAGGGCCTCCTTGTCGCGGTCGAGGGCGACGAGCCGCACCTCGGGGAACCTCTTCAGCAGGGCCTCGCTGTGGCCGCCGAGCCCCAGGGTGCAGTCGACGACGACCGCGCCGGGGCGCTCCAGGGCGGGGGCCAACATGTCCAGGCACCGCTGGAGCATCACCGGGACGTGTCGGTCGTTGCTCAATGCGCCCTCTCAATTCGGGCACGGGGAACGTACCGCCGGGTCTCCGCCCGCTCGCTGGGGAGAAGCGGTCGTCCGGCGCCGGAAGGGCGCGTCGGCCGACCGGCGAGCGGGAGGAGGCCGAGCCGTGGGTACCGCCGCGCACACGGGGGAGAAACCGCGGAAATCGCTCGTTGTCTCCGTGAACTCCGCGTCACTTTAGTCCACCGGACCCGCCGGTCAATCAACCCGCGGGCGCGTCGCACGGCCCCGGCGGTCCCGTCGGACATTCCGGACGCCTCACTCGTTCGGGGCGCGGCTTCCCCTCCTGTGGGTTAGCTCACAGGAGGGTTCATTGACGTTCTTTGTCCCCCCTCACGGCGGGCCGCGGGGGGCCGTGACCACTACCGTCGGGACCATGACGACCTCCGCGCGCCCCGCCGCCGAAGCCGTGCCGGACGATTCCACGGTGACCGACCGCCTCGTCGAGGCGAACGGGCGCTACGCCTCCGAGTTCGCCGACCCGGGAATGGACGCGCGCCCCGTGCTGCGCGTCGCCGTCGTCGCCTGCATGGACGCCCGCCTGGACCTGCACGCGGCCCTCGGGCTCGAACTCGGCGACTGCCACACCGTCCGCAACGCGGGCGGCGTGGTCACCGACGACGTGATCCGCTCCCTCACCATCAGCCAGCGCGCCCTGGGGACGCGCAGCGTGGTCCTGATCCACCACACGGGCTGCGGCCTGGAATCGCTCACGGAGGAGTTCCGGCACGAGCTGGAGATGGAGGTCGGCCAGCGGCCGGCCTGGGCGGTCGAGGCCTTCCGCGACGTGGACCAGGACGTCCGCCAGTCGATGCGGCGGGTGCGGACCTCGCCCTTCCTGCCGCACACCGACGACGTGCGGGGCTTCGTCTTCGACGTGACGACGGGCCTGCTGCGCGAGATCGACCCGTCGGACACGCCCGCCGGTGACCGGGCGTAACGGTTCAAACTCCGGCATTTCCTCCGTACTTGTCGGCAGTCGAGTGACACGACCCGGCCACGCCAACAACAATGCCCGGGTGGACACCCCCCGAACATCCTGACGGGGGCAGGTGTCCGTGTGTTTCGGAAGGCCGAGGAGGGCCGGGTGACGACCTATGACGATCGAGCGAGCCTCACTGATCTGACCGCCACTGTGGAGCGCGTCCGCAGATCGGTGGAGGGTGTGATCGAGGGCAAGCCCGAGGTCGTACGGCTTTCGCTGACCGTGCTGCTCGCCGAGGGGCACCTCCTGATCGAGGACGTCCCCGGCGTCGGCAAGACCATGCTGGCCAAGACCCTGGCCCGGTCCATCGACTGCTCGGTGCGCCGCATCCAGTTCACCCCCGACCTGCTGCCCTCGGACGTCACGGGCGTGTCGATCTTCGACCAGCAGCGCCGGGAGTTCGAGTTCAAGCCGGGTGCGATCTTCGCCCAGATCGTGATCGGCGACGAGATCAACCGCGCCTCGCCGAAGACCCAGTCCGCGCTCCTGGAGTCCATGGAGGAGCGGCAGGTCACCATCGACGGGCAGACGTACGAGCTGCCCAGCCCGTTCATGGTGGTCGCCACCCAGAACCCGGTCGAGATGGAGGGCACCTACCCGCTGCCCGAGGCCCAGCGCGACCGCTTCATGGCCCGGGTCTCCATCGGCTACCCGAGCGCCGAGGCCGAGTTCCGGATGCTCGACGTGCACGGCGCGGTCAACCCGCTGGACGACCTCCAGCCGGTGGCGCACGCCCACGACGTCCTGAAGCTGATCGAGGCGGTGCGCGCGGTGCACGTCGCCGACTCCGTGCGCCGGTACGCGGTCGACCTGGTCGCCGCCACCCGCACCCACCCCGACCTGCGGCTCGGCGCCTCGCCCCGGGCCACGCTCCACCTGCTGCGGGCCGCGCGGGCCTCCGCCGCGCTCAGCGGCCGCGAGTACGTGCTGCCCGACGACCTCCAGGCCCTCGCCGCGCCCGTCCTCGCCCACCGGCTGCTGCCGACGGCGCAGGCCCAGCTCAACCGCCGCACCGCCGAGCAGGTCGTCCACGACATCCTGCAGCGCACCCCCGTACCGGCCTCGGCCCCGCCCGCCGGGCCGCTCTACGGCCAGCAGCAGCCCGGCGCCCGGCGGCTGTGATGACGAGCGCCGCCGTGCCGGACGGGCAGCGGGGCGACGACGACCGGGGCGGTCTGCGGGCCGCCCTGAGCGGCCTCACCACCCGCGGCCGGTCCTTCCTCGCCGCCGGGGTGGCCGCCGCCATCTGCGCGTACGTCCTCGGCCAGGCCGACCTGCTGCGCGTCGGGCTGCTGCTCGCCGTCCTGCCGCTGGTCTGCGTCCTCGTGCTGCACCGGACCCGCTACCGGGTCGCGACCTCGCGCCTGCTCGTCCCCCAGCGGGTGGAGACGGGCACCGAGGCCCGGGTCCAGCTGCGGATGGAGAACGTCTCCAGGCTGCCCACCGGGCTGCTCATGCTCCAGGACCACGTGCCGTACATGCTGGGGTCCCGGCCCCGCTTCGTCCTCGACCGGGTCGAGGCGGGCGGGCGGCGCGAGGTGTCCTACCGGGTCCGCTCCGACCTGCGCGGCCGCTTCCCGCTCGGGCCGCTCCAGCTCCGGCTGAGCGACCCCTTCGGCATGTGCGAGCTGACCCGCTCCTTCAGCGCGTACGACACCCTCACCGTCGTCCCCGGGACCGAGGCGCTGCCGCCGGTCGGGTTCTTCGGCGAGGCCGCCGGGCACGGCGAGGGGCACCGGCGCGCGCTCGCCCTCGCCGGCGACGACGACGTCATCCCGCGCGCCTACCGCCACGGCGACGACCTGCGCCGGGTGCACTGGCGCTCCACCGCCCGCTACGGCGAGCTGATGGTCCGCCGCGAGGAGCAGCCGCAGCGGGCCCGCTGCACCGTCCTCCTCGACACCCGCGAGGTCGCCTACCGGGGTGCGGGCCCGGACTCCGCCTTCGAGTGGGCGGTCTCCGGCACCGCCTCCGCGCTCGTCCACATGCTGGAGCGCGGCTACACGGTCCGGCTGCTCACCGACACCGGCAGCGCCGTCCCCGGCGAGGGCGCCGAGGGCTTCGGCGGTCCGGTGCAGGACCCGGCCGACTCGGCCGGTCTGATGATGGACGCCCTCGCGGTCGTCGACCACTCGGAGGGGGCGGGCCTCTCGCGCGCCTCCGACGTGCTGCGGGCCGGCGGCGACGGGCTGCTCGTCGCCTTCCTCGGCGACCTCGACGAGGAGCAGGCCGCGCTCGTCGCCCGGATGCGGGGCCGCGGCGGCGCGGCCGTCGCCTTCGTCCTGGACTCCGGCGCCTGGCTGACCGGCGGTTCGGTCTCCGGGGCGGCCGAGAACCGGGTGCGGCAGCTGCGCGAGGCGGGCTGGACGGCGCTCGCCGTGCCGCCCGGGGCCCGGCTCGCCGACCTGTGGCGGCAGGCGGCCGGCGCCGGCGCGGAGGCCGCCGCCGACACCACCTACGGAGGATGGGCATGAGCGGGCGCGCACGGCTGACGCTGGCCTCCTGGGCCGCCACCCTGATGGCGGCCGGGGCCCTGCTCCCGCTGGTCAAGCCGGCGACCTGGATCTTCACGGCGGCCTTCGTGCTGGCCCTGGTGAGCGGGGCGGGCACGCTGGCGCGGCGGGTGCCGCTCGCCGCTCCGGCGGCCCTCCTCGCCCAGACGGCGGTCGCGCTGTTCGCGCTGACCGCGGTCTTCGCCCGCGAGCAGGCGGTCCTCTGGTTCCTGCCGGGGCCGCGGGCCGTCACGCACGCCGCCGAACTGCTGCGGGCGGGCGCCGAGGACGTGGGCCGGTACGCGGTCCCCGCACCGGACACCGAGGGCATCCGGCTCATGCTGGTCGGCGGCGTGGTCGTCATCGGGCTCATGGTGGACGCCCTCGCGGTCACCTTCCGCAGGGCGGCCCCGGCCGGTCTGCCGCTGCTCGCCCTGTACTCGGTGGCGGCCGGCCTCTCCGGCGGCGGCGCGGGCTGGCTCTGGTTCCTCCTGGCGGGCACCGGCTATCTGCTGCTGCTCCTCGCCGAGGGCCGGGACCGGCTCTCCCGGTGGGGGCGGGTCTTCGGCGGCGCCCAGCGCACCGGCCGGCCCGGCACCGCCGTCGGCAGCGGCGGCCAGGCGTTCGCGCCGGTCCGCACCGGGCGCCGGATCGGGGCCGTGGCCCTGGGGGTCGCGCTGGTGGTGCCGTTCGCGCTGCCCGGTCTGAGCGGCGGACTCCTCGGGGCCGGCGGCGGGGGGGAGGGGTCCGGGGGCAGCGGCACGGGCGGCACGATCTCCACCGTGAACCCGCTGGTCTCCCTCCAGGACGACCTGCGCCAGCAGGAGGACCGCGAGGTCCTGCGCTACCGGACCAACGCCCGCGACACCAGCGGCACGTACCTGCGGCTCGTCGCGCTCGACCAGTTCGACGGCCTCTCCTGGAAGTCCTCGGTCCGCCCGATCGTGGACGTGCCGGAGCGGCTGCCGTGGCCGGACGGGCTCGCGCAGGGCGTCCGGGTCACCGAGGTGACCGGCAACTTCGTCGCCTCCGGGACCTACGAGCAGAAGTGGCTGCCGATGCCGTACCCGGCCTCCCGGGTCGACGTCGAGGGGCGCTGGCGGTACGAGCCGGCCGGCCGGATGCTGGTCGGCGACGACAGGCAGACCACCCGGGGCGCCCGCTACCAGGTGGCCAGCCTGGACGTGCAGCCGACGGCGGAGCAGCTGGCCGCCGCCGGGCCCGCCCCGGAGGAGCTGCGCCGCGAGTACACCAAGGTGCCCGCGTCGCTGCCGGCCGACGTGCGGGAGACGGCCCGGAAGGTCACCTCGGGCGCGGACAACGACTACGAGCGGGCCCTGAAGCTCCAGGACTGGTTCGCCCGGGACGGCGGCTTCCGCTACGACGTGGACGTGCAGTCCGGCACCGGGGTGCAGGCGGTCTCCCGCTTCCTGAAGGACAAGGAGGGCTTCTGCGTCCACTTCTCCTTCTCGATGGCGGCGATGGCCCGCTCGCTCGGCATCCCGGCCCGGGTGGCCGTCGGCTTCATGCCGGGCACGCCGCAGAGCGACGGATCGATGTCGGTCGGCATCCGGGACGCGCACGCGTGGCCCGAGCTGTACTTCGAGGGGGCGGGCTGGACGCGGTTCGAGCCGACCCCGCAGCGGGGCTCCACCCCCTCCTACGCCCGGGAGGCCGTCCCCTCGGGCTCGGCCACCGGGCCCGCGCAGCCGCGGCAGAGCGCCTCGGCGCAGCCGTCCGCCGCGCCGAGCGCCTCGGAGAGCTGCACGCCGCAGATGCGCAGGCTCGGCGACTGCGGCCAGGAGACGGCGGCGGCCGGGGCGGCCCCGGACGACTCCGGCGCGGACCCGCTGGCGACGGCCCTGATCGTCCTGGGCGTGGCCGTGGTCCTGGTCCTGCCGCTGCTTCCGCTGTTCTGGCGCCGCCGGGCCCGCGCCCGGCGGCTCGGACCGGCGGGGGTCCGGGAGCCGGAGGAGGGCGGGCCGTCCGGGCCGTTCTCGGACGGGCGGCCCGGACGGCCCTCGGCGCGGGGCGCCGGGGGGACGGCGGCGCGGACGCTCGCGGTCTGGCGGGAGATCAACGACACGGCCTGGGACTACGGGGTCGAGCCGGACGAGTCGCAGACGCCCCGGCGGACGGCGGCGCGGATCGTGCGCCTGGGCGAGCTGCGGGGCGAGTCCGCCGACGCGGTGCACCGGGTGGCGCGGGCGGTGGAGGAGGCGCTGTACGCGCCCAGGTCGCAGCCGGTCGCGAACCTGGCCGAGGAGGCCGGGCGGGTCCGGGCGGGCTTCCACGCGGGCGCGGACCGTCGCACCCGCCTGCGCGCCCTGCTCGCCCCCCGCTCGGCGGTCCGCGTCCGCTGGGCGGCCTCGGCCCGCTGGGCGACGGCGACGGCCCGCTGGTCGGACCGCCGCCACGCCCTGACGGCCCGCTTCCGGCGGGCGCCGCACGGGACGGGCTGAGAGGGCCGGGACACGGCGGAGGGGCGGGATCCGGAAGGATCGTCCCGCCCCTCTCGCCATGGCGTTCCGCCGTGGTCCTCCACCGGGCCCGGCCGCCGCGGTTCGCTCCGGGGCCCGGCCGGGGCGACCCTCCCCGGGGCCCGGCCGCCGCGGTTCGCTCCGGGACCCGGCCGCCGCGACTCTCCCCGGGACCCGGCCGCCGTGGCTCTCCCCCGGACGCGCCCGCCGTTTCCTTCCCCGGCCGGGCCGCGGGCTACGGCCCGCGGCCCGGCACAGCGACGAGCCCCGCAGGGCCGCTGCGCTCGGGTGCGCGGCTCTGCGGGGCTCGGTCGCTGAAGGGGGCGGGGCTTCCGCTCAGGGGGCCGTCAGTGGCCGCCGCCCTGCTCGTCGCGGCGGCGCTGCCACCGCTCTTCGATCCGGTTCATCATGGGGCGTCGCTGCCGGGTCTGACGGCCGCCGGCCGCCGTTCCACCCGAAGCCTGCTGCTCGCCCGGCTTCGGCGCCTTGCGCCATCCGGTGACCGCCAGGACCGCGCAGCCCAGCATGACGAGGAATCCCACCACGCTGATCCAGATCTGCTGTGCGACCATTCCGGCCATGAGGAGCGCGATACCCACCAGGAAGCCGGCGACTGCCTGGTAAACCCGTCGCCGGGTGTACGTACGCAGTCCGCTTCCCTCGAGCGCTGTCGCGAACTTGGGATCTTCGGCGTACAGCGCTCGCTCCATCTGCTCGAGCATTCGCTGCTCGTGCTCCGAGAGCGGCACGGAGTCCTCCTAGTCGTCGGCCGCGGGGGCGACCGGTTTGCGGCCCTTTCAGGATAGGCAGGGAATCGCCCCCGTGAAACCCGCCCACAATGCCGAATAGCCAATCCGGGCCGCCATGCGGATCGGTTGCTGAGGCGTTGATTCCCCGGGGCCCCGTCCGTCATGCCGGATGGTTTCCCCCGATCATACGGGGCCGGGGCCCGGACCGGGCGTGCTGTGGCGTACTCCATGGAGTGCCGCGGCCCGAACCGCCGAACGGGTGGCCCCGCGGATCAGGCCCGCTTCTCGCCGAGGACGTGCAGCTGGGTGGCGACGGCGTGGAACGAGGGCAGCTCCGCGGCGGCCGCCTCCAGCCTGAGGAGGGCCTCGGCGGCGCCCGGCTCGGTGTCGACGAGGACGCCGGGGACGAGGTCGGCGAAGACCCGGACGCCGTGCACGGCGCCGACCTCCAGACCGGCCTCGTCGGCCAGCTCGGCGAGCTGCTCGGCGGTGAAGCGCCGGGGCACGGGGTCGCCCGCGCCCCAGCGGCCCGCCGGGTCGGTGAGGGCGTGCCGGGCCTCGGTGAAGTGTCCGGCGAGGGCGCGGGCCAGGACGGCTCCGCCGACCCCGGCGGCGAGCAGGCTGAGGCTGCCGCCGGGCCGGAGCGCGGCGACCGCGTTGCGCACGCCCTCGGCGGGGTCGTCGACGTACTCCAGGACGCCGTGGCAGAGCACGGCGTCGTAGCCCTCGCGCCCGACCACGTCGAAGAGGCCCCGGACGTCGCCCTGGACCCCGGCGACGAGGTCGGCGACGCCGGCCTCGGCGGCCCGGCGCTCCAGCGCGAAGAGCGCGTTGGGGCTGGGGTCGACGACGGTGACCCGGTGGCCGAGACGGGCCACCGGGACCGCGAAGTTCCCGGAGCCGCCGCCCGTGTCGAGGACGTCGAGGGCGTCCTTCCCGGTGGCCTCGACCCGGCGGTCGAGGGCGTCCTTGAGGACGTCCCAGACGACGGCGGTGCGCAGGGAGGCGCGCGACGGGCGTGAGGTCGCCTCTCGACCGAAGGCGGGGGAAGGGTCCGGCACGGCTGTTGACTCCTCGGTGACGGGTACGGACCTCCCCACCCTATGGCCTCGCTCCGGCCTTTCGGATCACCCTCCCGCGTCGTCGTCCCCGGGGGCGCGGGGCGACACCGGCCGGAGGGCGAGCAGCCGCTCCACCAGGCGCGAGAAGTACTCGGCGTCCCGGAGGAGGTCGTCGGCCTCCCTGGCCGTGGCGGCGCCGGTGATGCCCGCCTCCGCGCGGGCCCTGCGGGGCGCCCCGGCGGCGAAGTGGGCGCTCCACTCGGCGAGCTCGGGCGCCAGCTCGGCGAGGAGCTCCCAGGCGGTCCGTATGCGCTCCTTGCGGCGGGGTGCGGGGTCGGGCGTGCCCCGGGCGGCCAGCACGGCCGCGGCGGCGCGCAGGGCGGCGAGGTGCGCGGTGGCGTACCGCTCGTGGGGGCGGTCGAGGGCGGCGGCCTCGGCGAGTCCGGCGCGGGACTTGGCGAGGAGGTCGAGGGCGGCGGGAGGGGCGGCGGTGCGGCGGGAGACGGGGTGGATGTCGGACGCGGGTCCGGAGTGCGCGGGGACGGGGTGGCGCCTGGGTGCGGCTGCTGCGGATGGACGTGCCATGACGAAGCCTCCTGTCGTCGCGTGACGGCGCTGTGGCCGTATGTGTCCATCGTGCCCACTCCCACTGACAATCACGCTGACCTGCGGTTTTGCGAAGGCCCCGGCACGGGGGTAACTTTTGGACTGACTGGTCAGTTCAAAAATGGGGAGTGGGGGTGGGTCCGTGGGCACGGAAGCCGAGGAACGGCCGCACGGCGCCGCCGTCGTCGCGGACGGCTTCGGACTGAAGGGGCCGCGGGGCTGGGCCTTCCGGAAGGTTTCCTTCCAGGCGGGGCCGGGCGCGCTGGTGGCGATCGAGGGGCCGTCGGGCTCGGGGCGCACCTGTCTGCTCCTCGCGCTCACCGGCCGGATGAGGGCCAAGGAGGGGCACGCCGAGGTCGGCGGCCTCCCGCTGCCCCGGAAGATGGCCGCGGTGCGCCGGATCAGCGCGCTGGGCCAGGTCCCGGGCGTCAACGAGCTCGACCCCGCCTTCACGGTCGCCGAGCACCTGCGCGAGCGGGCGCTGCTCCAGCGCCGCTTCGACGGCTCGGTACGGGCGCTGCTGCGGCGCCCCGGCACGCGGGCGGCGGAGGCGCGGGCCCGGATCGCGGAGGCCGTGGCGGCCGCGGGGCTCGACCTCGACGCCCTGCCGAAGGGCGGGCGGACCTCCGTGCGGGACCTGGAGCGGCCCGAGGCGCTGCGGCTCTCGATCGCCCTCGCCCTGATCGGGCGCCCCCGGCTGCTCGCCGTGGACGACACGGACCTGAAGCTCTCGGACGCGGACCGGGCCGGGGTCTGGGCGCTCCTGCGCTCCCTGGCCGCCGCCGGGACGACCGTCCTCGCCGTCTGCAGCGAGGCCCCGGAGGACGCCCTGCGGATCACCACGACCGCCTCGGCCCCGGAGGAGTCCGGGGAGGCGCCGGAGGCCCTGGAGGCCCCCGGGACGCCCGGAACGCCGGAGGAGCCCGCCGGGGAGGGGACCGCCGAGGACGCCGGCGCCGGCGGCACGAAGACCACCGGTGCGAAGACCACCGACACGAAGACCACCGGTGCGAAGACCAGCGGCACGAAGACCACCGGCGCGAAGACCACCGGCCCGGAGCCCGTCGACACGGAGCCCGTCGACACGGAGAAGGCCCGGACGCAGACGGCCGGGGCGGACGCCGCCGGCACCCACACGGACGGCACCGGCACCGACACGGGCGCCGCCGCGTCCACGACCGAGGAGGGGGCGGACGATGCGCTCGCCGAAACTGGCCGCTCTTGAGCTGAGGCGCTTCGGCAGGGGCAGGCTGCCGCGCGCCGCGCTCGTCGCGGTCCTGCTGCTGCCGCTGCTGTACGGCGCCCTGTACCTGTACTCGTTCTGGGACCCGTACGGCAGGCTCGACAGGATCCCCGTCGCCCTCGTCAACGAGGACCGGGGCGCCACCGCCGACGGCAAGGAGATCAACGCCGGCGACGACATCACGAAGGGGCTCCTGGAGAGCGAGACCTTCGCGTGGCACCGGGTGAGCGACGAGGAGGCGCGCAAGGGCGTCGAGGACGGGACGTACTACCTGTCCCTGACCATGCCCGGCGACTTCAGCACCCGCATCGCCTCCAGCTCCGGCGACTCCCCCGAGACCGGCGCCCTGCGGGTGCGGACGAACGACGCGAACAACTACATCGTCGGGCAGATCTCCCGGACGGTCTTCGCCGAGGTGCGCACCGCGGCCTCCACCAAGTCCTCGCGCGGCTTCCTCGACAAGATCTTCATCTCCTTCTCCGACATCCACGACGCCACCGAGAAGGCCGCCAAGGGCGCGGCCGACCTCAAGCAGGGCGTCGACAAGGCCAAGAAGGGCTCCAAGAGCCTGGCGGACGGCCTCGGGGACGCCAAGGCGGGCAGCGGCGACCTGGCCGAGGGCCTGAAGAAGCTCGACAAGGGCGCCAAGGAGCTGGAGACCGGCTCCCGCAAGGTCGCGAACGGCACGCAGACGCTCGCCGACAGGGTGAACGGCACCGCCGACAAGGTCCGCCCCTACCTGGCGAACAACGGCAGGTCGATCCGCGACACGGCCCGGCTGGTCTCCGACTCGGCCACCGCCGTCCAGCACAACCTCGACGTCCTGGTGAAGCGGGGCCCCCAGGTCCGCACCGCCGCGCACAAGGCCGACGCCGAGATGACCGCCCTGCACCGCGAGGAGTGCGTGGAGGCCCCGGAGCCCGACGCGCGCGCGTGCAAGGTCCTCCAGCGGGCCGCGGTCACCGCCGGCGACGTCGCCGTCATCGCGGACGACGTGCACGAGCTGACCAAGGACAGCAACGGCGACCTGAAGACGCTGAACGCGCGCCTGGTCACGCTGAAGAAGCAGGCCGACGAGCTGGCGACCCGTGCCCCGCACCTCGACGAGGAGGTCGAGGACGCCATCCGGAAGATCAACGAGCTGAACGCGGGCGCCAAGAAGGTCGCGGCGGGCGCGGAGAAGCTGCACACCGGCATCAGCGGGGCCAAGACCGGCTCGGTGAACCTGGACACCGGCGTCGGCAGGCTCAAGAAGGGCGCGGGCGACCTGGACGGCGGCCTGTTCAAGCTGGCCGACGGCTCCGGCGAGCTGGCCGGCGGGCTGCGCGACGGGGTCGGCCAGATCCCGGACTACGACCAGCAGGCCCGCGACAAGCGCACGGAGGTCATGGCCGACCCGGTGCGGCTGGCCTCCCAGTCGATGCACAAGGCGCCGAACTACGGCACGGGCTTCGCCCCGTACTTCATCCCGCTCTCCCTCTGGGTCGGCGCGATGGTCGCGTACATGATCATCCAGCCGATGAACCGGCGCGCGCTCGCCGCGGGCGGCTCCGCGTGGCGGATCGCGCTCGCGGGCTGGCTCCCGGTGGCGGCGATCGGGCTCCTCCAGGTCGCGGCCCTGATGTCGGTGCTGCACTGGGGCCTCGGCCTCCAGATGGCCCGGGCCGCCGGCACGGTCGGCTTCCTCGCCCTGGTCACCTGCTGCTTCACGGCGATCATCCAGTGGTTCAACGCCCGCTTCGGCGCGGCGGGCCGGATCCTGGTGCTCGCGGCCCTGATGCTCCAGCTCACCTCGGCGGGCGGCACCTACCCCGTCCAGACCAGCCCGCCCTTCTTCAACGCGATCCACCCCTTCCTGCCCATGACGTACGTGGTCGAGTCGCTGCGCCGGCTGATCACGGGCGGCGGGCTCGGACCCGTCTGGCAGTCCTGCGCGGTCCTGGCGGCGTTCACCCTGGGCGCCCTGGCCCTGACCGCCGTCTCGGCCCGCAGGCGGCAGGTCTGGACGCTGGACCGGCTCCACCCCGAACTGACCCTGTGAGACGGGGCCGGCACCACCCGTGACACCTGTGAGAATCGATCCCATGGACAGCAGCAGCACCAGACGCCGGGCCACGCGCGCGAAGCTCTACGAGGCGGCCGTCACGCTCATCGCGGAGCAGGGCTTCTCCGCGACGACGGTGGACGAGATCGCCGAGCGGGCCGGCGTGGCCAAGGGCACGGTCTACTACAACTTCAAGAGCAAGACCGAGCTCTTCGAGGAGCTGCTGCGGCACGGGGTGTCGCTGCTCACCGCCTCCCTGCGCACGGCGGCCGAGGAGACCGCCGCGCGCGGCGGGAGCCGGGTCGACGCGCTGGACGCGATGATCCGGGCGGGCCTCGTCTTCATCGACCGCTACCCGGCCTTCACCCAGCTGTACGTGGCCGAGCTCTGGCGCACCAACCGGGCCTGGAACTCCACGCTCCTGGTGGTCCGCCAGGAGGCGGTCGCGGTGGTGGAGGGGGTGCTGCGCGAGGGGGTCGGGGCCGGGGAGCTGAGCGAGGAGATCGACGTCCAGCTCACGGCGGCGGCGCTCGTCGGCATGGTGCTCGTGGCGGCGCTCGACTGGCAGGCCTTCCAGAGCGAGCGCTCCCTCGACGACGTCCACGCGGCCCTCTCCCGGCTCCTGCACGGCCGGGTGGGCGGCCGCTAGGAACACCGGAGCCCGGGCCGCGCGCGTGGGCACGGGCACCGGTTCCGGGCCGGTCCACGCGCGCGCGTGGAACCCGGAAAACCACCCGGACACGAAGAAGCCGGTGCGGCGGGGCTCGATCCCCCCGAGCCCCGCCGCACCGGCTTCCCGCTGCGCCCCCGTACCGGAAGGCCGCACCCCCGTGCCCCCGTGCCTCCCGCACCGGCAGGCGCGCGGCCCCGTTCCGCCGCCCCGTGCCGGCGGTTCCGGAGCCGCGCCCCTTCCGTGGGCTCCACTCTCCCCTCCGGGCCCCGCCGGCCCCATCCGCGCGGCTACTCATCCCGGCCCCTAGGTACGGGTACTCAGTCCTGGTTACGATCGCGGGCGTGTCCGTACTCCCCCTGGTGTTCACCAGCGGCTGGGCGAGCGGGATCAACGCGTACGCGGTGGTCCTGCTCCTCGGCCTCTTCGGCGCGACCGGGCTGACCGACGAGGTGCCCGGGTCCCTCCAGCGCACCGACGTCCTCGTCGTCGCGGGCGTGCTGTTCCTGTGCGAGGCGGTGGCGGACAAGGTCCCGTACGTCGACTCGGTGTGGGACTCCGTCCACACCGTGGTCCGGCCGGTCGCGGGGGCCGTCGTCGGCGCCCTGCTCGCCGGGCAGGACGGCTCGCTGCCGGAGCTGGCGGCGGCCGCGGTCGGCGGTTCGACGGCCCTCCTCAGCCACTTCGTCAAGGCGGGTACGAGGATGGCGGTCAACACCTCGCCGGAGCCGTTCTCCAACGTCGGGGTGAGCCTGGCGGAGGACCTCGGGGTGGCGGCGGTCGTCACCTTCGCGATCTTCCATCCGGTGGCGGCGGCGGTCGTCGCGGGCGCCCTGCTCCTGCTCGGCCTGGTCGTGGTGGTCTTCCTGGCCCGGCGGATCCGGCGCTTCCTGCGGCGCAGGTCCCGGCGCCGGGAGGAGAGGCGGCCGGCCGCCGCCGGGACCCGCCCGCGGGTCCCGGACCCGCCCGACGACGGGTCGCGGCACTTCTGACCTCTCCCTCCGGGGCCGCCGGAGGGGCCGGATAGGCTCGCCGGCATGGCACGGATTGTGGTGATCGGCGCGGGACTCGGCGCCATGGCGGCGGCGGCCCGGCTGGCCGTGGCGGGCCACCGGGTGACGGTGTACGAGCGGGGACCGACGCACGGCGGCGCGGTGGGCCGGTACGCGCGCGACGGCTTCGCCTTCGACACGGGCCCGGGGCTGCTGCACCTGCCCGCCGTGTACCGGGACCTGTTCGTGAAGACGGGCAAGGAGCCGCTGGAGGACCGCGTCGCGCTGACGCAGGTCGATCCGGCGGCCCGTCACGTCTTCGCCGACGGCACGCGCGTGGACCTGCCGAACGCCTCCCGGGCCGGCACGGTCGCCGCCCTGGACGCGGCGCTCGGCGCGGGCGCGGGCGAGCGCTGGGGCGACTTCCTGACCCGGGCCCGCGAGGCCTGGGACCGCACCCGCCGGCCGCTCCTGGAGGAGCCGCAGCCCGCCGACCCGGCGCCGCTCGCCCGCGAGCCGTACCCGGCCCCCGGGGCGGGCCTGCTGCGCCGCCCCACGAGGACGCTCGCCCGGGTCGGGGCGCGGGAGCTGCGCGATCCCCGGCTCGCCGCCCTGCTCGACGCGTACGCGTGGTCCTACGGCTTCGACCCGGCCGACGCCCCGGCCTCGGCCGCCGTCCTGCCGTACATGGAGCAGACCTTCGGGAGCTGGTACGTGGCCGGGGGCCTGCGGGTGCTCGCCGACGCGGTGTACGAGCGGTGCCGGAAGCGGCGGGTGGAGTTCGTCTTCGACGCGCCGGTGGAGGACGTCCTGGAGGAGGACGGCCGGGCGGTCGGCGTCCGGCTGGCCGGCGGCGAGGAGGTCGCGGCCGACCACGTGGTCTCCGGGGCGCCGGTGCCGTCGCTCTACCGCGAGCACGTCGTCGCGTGGGAGCGGGGCGACCGGGACGTGCCGCGCTTCCAGGCCCTCGGCACGAGCCGGGTGACAGTCTGTCTGGCGCTGCGCGGGCCCCGGGAGGCGGACGCGGTCCACCGCGCGGTCGTGCACGCGGAGGGCGGGCGCCCGGCGGTGACCGTGCTGCGCCCGGACGACCCGGCGCTGCGCCCGGACGCGGACCACGAGGCGGTGACGGTCACGGCGACCGTCCGGACGGCTCCGGAACGGGAGTGGGAGGCGTTCGCCGACGGCATGGTCGAGGCAGCCGGGCGGGCGGTGCCGGGGCTGCGGGAGCGGCTGCTGTGGCGGCACGTCCGCACCCCGGAGGACGTGCGCCGCGACACCGGGGCCGCCGAGGTGCCCGGGCCCGCGCTCGCCGGGGCGGGCGGGCGGCTGCTCCCGGCGGACAACCGCTCGCCGCTGCCGGGCCTGTACTTCGCGGGCGGCTGGTCGCACCCGGGCGGCGGGCTCGCCCACGCGGGCATGTCGGGCGCGCTGGTGGCGGGGCTGATCGTGGAGGGCGCGGACTTCCGCGGCTCGCGGTGACCCTCCGCGGCCCGCGGCGGGACCCCGGGCCGCGCGGGCCTCAGTAGCGGTACTGCTGCCGGTCGTCCTGGTGCGGCTCGTGGCCGTACGGCCCCGGGGCCTGCTGGTGCGGGTCCGGCTCGGTGTCGCGCTGCTGCGGGACCCAGACCCCGCCGGGCGGGGTGTCGTAGGTGTACGAGGGGGCGTAGGGGTCGCCGTAGTACGAGCCGTACTGCTGGGCGTCCGTGCCCGGGCCGATGTACGGGTCGGAGTAGGCGGCGTACTGCTGCTGCCCGGCGGCCCCGTAGTCGTACCCCTGCTGGTGGACGGGCTGCTCGTACCCGTGGTGGTCGTGCCCCTGCTGCTCGTACCCCTGGCCGTACCCCTGCTCGTGTCCCACCGCGTAGGGGGCGTAGGCCGCCGGGTCGTATCCGGCGTCGGCGGCGGGGGCGGTGTCGCGGCCGGTGTCGTAGACCCCGTACTGGCCGGTGTCGTCGGGCATCGGCAGCGGCTCGTAGACCGCCGTGCCGTCGTCGGCCGCCTCCGGGTGCCGCTCGGGGGCGTGGTGGCCGGCGCCCGGCTCGTCGTACGAGAGCTCGGTGACCTCCAGGGTGGGGCCGGCCCGGTTCGGCGCGCCGGCCTTGCGGCGGCGGCTCGCGCCCGGGTTGCCGCCGATCGCCCAGCCGGTGGAGAAGCCGCGGCGGAAGGAGAGCGTCACGTAGGTCTGGCCGACGGCGAAGGCGAGCGCGCCGGCGACGATCACCGGGACCGAGGGCAGCAGGACGCCCACGACCACGAAGAGGAAGCCGCAGAAGGCGAGCACGCGCCAGCGCAGCCGCGCCTTGTACTGGAGGAGCACCTCCCCGAGCAGCCACAGCGCGACCACGCCGAACGCGATGTAGAGGACCGTCCACCCCATGCCCCGCCGCCCCTCTCCGCGGTCACCGCCGCGGAGAGGGGCGGGTACGACCGGTCACGACTGCTGGTGCAGTCCGAGATTCTCGTAGATCTCGAGTGTCGCGGTGGAGCTGTTGAGCGTGATGAAGTGCAGCCCGGGGACGCCCTCGGACAGCAGACGCGCGCAGAACTCCGTCGCGAACTCGATACCGATGGAGCGTACAGCGGCGGGATCGTCCTTGACGGCGAGGATGCGGTCTTTCACGCGCGCCGGGAAGACGGCGTTGCTCAACCGGGGCAGCCGGTCGAGGGTCTTCACGTTCACGACGGGCATGACCTCGGGGATGATCGGGGTCTCGCAGCCCGCCCTGACCACGCTGTCGCGGAGCCGCAGGTAGTTCTCCGGGTCGAAGAACATCTGGGTGATGGCGTAGTCGGCACCGGCGCGGCACTTGTCCACGAAGTGCCGGATGTCCGTGTCCCAGTCGGTGGATCGGGGGTGCATCTCGGGGAAGGCGGCGACGCCGACGCAGAAGTCGCCGGACTCCTTGATCAGCCGGACCAGGTCGGCGGCGTACCGGACCCCCTCCGGGTGCTCGATCCAGTCGCCCAGCGGGTCGCCCGGCGGGTCACCCCGGACGGCGAGCATGTTGCGGATGCCGGCGTCGGCGTACTGGCCGAGGATGTTGCGCAGTTCGGCGACGGACTGGTCGACGGCCGTGAGGTGCGCGACGGGGGTGAGGGTGCTGTCGGAGGCGATCTTCTGGGTGGCCTTCACGGTGCCGCCCCGGGTGGTGCCGCCGGCGCCGTAGGTCACGGAGACGAAGCTGGGTCCGACCGCCTCGACCCGGCGCATGGCCTTCCAGAGGGACTGCTCGCCCTTCTCGGTCCGGGGCGCGTAGAACTCGAAGGAGTACGACGTGCCGCCGGAGGCGAGGATGTCGCGGACCGTGCGGGCGCGGTCCGAGCGGACGGAAGCGGTACCAAGGGCCATACCGGCAGGTTAGACGGGGTGCGTCGACCGTGGGCGGGTTGTCCGATCGGTGGACACCTTTTCGGACACATTCCGGCCGGATCGGTTTGGCCGGACCGGTCCGGCCGGTCCGGGCGCGTCCCGGTTCCCACGCCCCCGGCAGGGGCTCACTCCCCGGCGCGCTCCCGGACCCGCTTCGCGAGGGCGGCGGTCGCGGCGGCCGGGTCGTCGGCCTCGGTGATCGCCCGGACGACGACGATCCGGCGCGCTCCCGCGTCCAGGACCTCGTCGAGGTTGGTCCCGTCGATGCCGCCGATGGCGAACCAGGGGCGGTCCTGGGCCAGGCCGGCCGCGTACCGCACGAGGCCGAGCCCCGGCGCGTACCGTCCGGGCTTGGTGGGGGTGGGCCAGCAGGGGCCGGTGCAGAAGTAGTCCACGCCCGGCTCGGCGGCGGCCGCGGCCACCTCGGCCTCGGCGTGGCAGGAGCGGCCGATCAGCACGTCCTCGCCGAGGATCGCGCGGGCGGCGGGGACGGGCAGGTCGCCCTGGCCGAGGTGGAGGACGCCGGAGCCGGCGGCGTGGGCGACGTCGGCCCGGTCGTTCACGGCCAGGAGCCCGCCGTGGCGGCGGGCGGCCTCGGCGAAGACGGCGAGGTGCTCCAGCTCCTCGGCGGCCTCCATGCCCTTGTCGCGGAGCTGCACGACGTCCACGCCGGAGGAGAGCACGGCGTCGAGGAAGGCGGGCAGGTCGCCCTGGCGCTTCCGGGCGTCGGTGCACAGGTAGAGCCGGGCGTCGGCGAGGCGCTCGCGAGGCGTGGGCATGGATGGGTTCCCCCCGTCGGTGTCGCCGGCGCCGCGGCGGCCGGTCACCGGGGACCGGCCGCCGCGACACCCGCTGGTGGTGTCTTCGGTGCGCGCGCCGGACGGCGTGCGGCGGCCCCCGGGCGCCGGGAGGCGTCCGTCGGACCGCGCGTGCCGTGCGGCGCGCGTCGGGCGGTGCGCGTCAGACGGCGAGCGCCTGGGCCCGGCGCTTCACCTCCGTGCCACGGTTCTCGCCGAGCGCCTGCGCGGGCGTGCCCGGCAGGCTCTCGTCCGGAGTGAAGAGCCACTCCAGCATCTCCTCGTCGGTGAAGCCGTCGTCCCGCAGCAGGGTCAGGGTGCCGGCGAGGCCCTTGACCACCTTGTCGCCCTGGATGAAGGCGGCGGGCACCTGGAGTGCGTTGTTCTCTCCGCGGCGCACGGCGATGAGCTGGCCCTCCTTGACCAGCTGCCGCACGCGCGTCACCTCGACATCGAGCATCTCCGCGATGTCGGGCAGGTAGAGCCAGGCAGGGACGAGAGCATCGATCTTTGCGTCAATCTCGGTCACGTGACAAGCCTGCCATCCCGGACCGACAGCCGGTAGTCGGGCCCGGGAGGTATCACGCCGATCGGACGAAGCGCCCCTAAAGGACCGCCGCCTTCAGGGGTACGGAGGGGTCCGCCGCGCGGGCCGGGTCGACCGGGACCGCGGCCTCGATCAGCTTCCGCCCCTGGGCCAGGTCGCGGGGGCGGCCGACGGCGAGGAGGGCGACCGGCACCCCGGCGCGCAGCCAGAGCACCGACCAGGCCTCGTCCGCCGGGTCGCCGCGCCACAGGAGCCCGTCCGCGCCCGCGTGGTGCCCCGCGTACTGGACGAAGCGCCCGAACTGCTCGGACCAGAAGTACGGCACGGGGTCGTACGGCCCGGTCCCGGAGCCCGTGATCGCGGCGGCGACCGCGCGCGGGCCCTGGAGGGCGTTGTCCCAGTGGTGGACGAGGAGGCGCTCGCCGTAGCGGGCGGAGGGGAAGGAGGCGCAGTCCCCGACCGCGTACACGTCGGGCAGGGAGGTGCGCAGCCGGTCGTCGGCGGTGACGGCGCCGCTCGGGTCGAGGGCGATGCCGGAGCCGGCGAGCCAGCCGGTGGCGGGGCGGGCGCCGATGCCGACGACGACGGCCTCGGCGGGCAGTTCGCGGCCGTCGGCGAGGAGGACCCGGCCGGGTTCGACGGTGTCCACGCGCGCGTGGGTGAGGAGTTCGGCGCCGTTCGCCGCGTACCACCCGGCCATGGGGGCGGCGACCTCGGCGGGCAGGGTGCCGGCGAGCGGGAGGTCCGCGGCCTCGACGACGGTGACGGCGCAGCCGGCCCCGAGCGCGGCGGTGGCGAACTCGGCGCCGATCCAGCCGGCGCCGACGACCACGACGGTGTGGCGGCGCTCCAGGACGGGCCCGAGGCGCACGGCGTCGTCGAGGGTGCGGAGCAGGTGGACGCCGGGGACGCCCTCGGAGCCGGGCAGGGCGACCGGGTGGGCGCCGGTGGCGATCACCAGGGTGTCGTACGGGACGGGCCCGGCCCCGGTGTCGACCTCGTGGTCGGCGGCGCGCAGTCCGGTGACGTCCACGCCGAGCCGGAGTTCGACGCCGAGCTCCTCGAAGTCGACCTCGAAGGCGGAGTCCTCGGCCTTCCCGAGGAGGACCGCCTTGGAGAGCGGGGGCCGGTCGTAGGGCTGGTGGGGTTCGGCCCCGATGAGGGTCACGGGGCCGGTGAAGCCCTGCTCGCGGAGGGCGACGGCGGTCTGGACGCCGGCCATTCCGGCGCCGACGACCACGACGCGCCGCTGGGTCTGCTTCTGCTCGCTCACACGGCCACCTTACGCAGCTGACGGCCCGTCAGGTCGGGTGGGGGGCACGGCCCCCTCGTGACGGACGCGGGGCGGAAGCTAGTCTGGCGGGCGTAAAGCACTCGCGGGAGCCCGGACGCACCGGGCTGAGAGGGAGGCTGGCCGGCCTCCGACCGTAGGAACCTGATCCGGGTCATGCCGGCGAAGGGAGGGGCTGGACGCCCATGCGTTCTTCCGACGCGCAGAGTTCTTCCGGCGCGCAGAGTTCTTCCGACGCGCAGAGATCTTCCGGCGCGCAGAGTTCTTCCGGCGCACGAGGGCCTTCCGGCGCACCGGGACCCACCGACGGCCGGGGATCCGCCGACGGCCGGGGATCCGCCGACGGCCGAAGCGCCTTCGACGTCCTCGTGGTCGGGGGCGGGATCATCGGCCTGGTCACGGCCTGGCGGGCCGCGCGGCGCGGGCTGGGCACCGTCGTCGTCGACCCGGAGCCGGGCGGCGGGGCCGCTCGGGTCGCGGCCGGGATGCTCGCCGCCGTCACCGAGCTGCACTACGGCGAGGAGACCCTGCTCGGGCTCAACCTCGCCTCCGCCGCCCGCTATCCGGCCTTCGTCGCCGAGCTGGAGGAGGCCACTGGCCACGACGTCGGGTACCGCGCCTGCGGCACCCTCGCCGTCGCCCTCGACGCCGACGACCGGGCGCACCTGCGCGAGCTGCACGCCCTGCAGACCCGCTGCGGGCTCGCCTCGGAGTGGCTGAGCGGCCGCGAGTGCCGCCGCCTGGAGCCGATGCTGGCACCGGGGGTGCGCGGCGGCCTGCGGGTCGACGGCGACCACCAGGTGGACCCGCGCCGGCTCGCCGCCGCGCTCCTCGTCGCCTGCGAGCGGGCCGGGGTGGTCTTCCGCCGGACCCCCGCGGAGCGCCTGAGCGTGGTGCGGGACCGGGCGCGCGGCGCGGTCCTGGCCGGGGGCGAGGAGCTGGCGGCCGGACAGACCGTGCTCGCGGCGGGCAGCCTGAGCGGGCGGCTCGCGGGGGTGCCGGACGAGGTGCTTCCGCCGGTCCGCCCGGTGAAGGGCCAGGTCCTGCGGCTCCGGGTGCCGCCCGCGTACGCCCCCTTCCTCTCCCGGACCGTCCGGGCCGTCGTCCGCGGCAGCCACGTCTACCTGGTGCCCCGCGAGAACGGCGAGCTGGTCGTCGGCGCCACCAGCGAGGAGCTGGGCTGGGACACCA
Source organism: Streptomyces sp. NPDC092045 (assembly GCF_044756005.1). Classification (NCBI taxonomy): domain Bacteria; kingdom Bacillati; phylum Actinomycetota; class Actinomycetes; order Kitasatosporales; family Streptomycetaceae; genus Streptomyces; species Streptomyces sp. NPDC092045. The sequence continues at coordinate 148,896 of NZ_JBIVSC010000002.1, forward strand.
CGGTGACGGCGGGCGGGGTGTACGAGCTGCTGCGCGACGCCCACGAGCTGGTGCCCGGGATCACCGAGCTGCCGCTCACCGAGACCCTGGCCGGGCTGCGCCCCGCCTCGCCGGACAACGCGCCGCTGCTCGGCCCCACCGCCCTGCCCGGCCTGCACCTGGCCACCGGCCACTACCGCAACGGGGTGCTGCTGACCCCCCTCACCGGTGACGTCATGGCCGAGGCGCTCACCACGGGCGCCCTGCCCGACGAGGCCCGCCCCTTCACCCCCCGCCGTTTCTCCCCCGCCCCTCCCGCACGTCAGGAGCAGCCCGCATGAGCGCGAACCCGCCCGCCGGCGACACGACCGTGACCGTGTCCGTGAACGGGGAGGCGCGCAAGCTCTCCGGCCCCGTCTCCCTCGACGCCCTCGTCGCGACCCTGACCGCGGCCCCCTCCGGGGTGGCCGCCGCCGTCAACGAGACGGTGGTGCCGCGCGGCGAGTGGGCGTCGACGCGGCTCGGCGACGGGGACCGGGTGGAGGTCCTCACCGCGGTGCAGGGGGGCTGAGCGCGATGTCCGACGACGTGTTCGTCCTGGGCGGTGCGGAGTTCTCCTCCCGCCTGATCATGGGCACCGGCGGCGCGCCCAGCCTCGACGTCCTGGAACGCTCCCTGGTCGCCAGCGGCACGGAGCTGACCACGGTCGCCATGCGGCGCCTGGACCCGACCGTGCGGGGCTCGGTCCTCTCCGTCCTGGACCGGCTCGGCATCCGCGTCCTGCCCAACACGGCGGGCTGCTTCACGGCCGGCGAGGCGGTCCTGACCGCCCGGCTCGCGCGGGAGGCGCTCGGCACCGACTGGGTCAAGCTGGAGGTCGTCGCCGACGAGCGGACCCTGCTGCCGGACGGGGAGGAGCTCCTGAACGCGGCGGAGACCCTGGTCGACGACGGCTTCACCGTCCTGCCGTACACCAACGACGACCCGGTCCTCGCCCGGAAGCTGGAGGACGCCGGGTGCGCGGCGATCATGCCGCTCGGCTCCCCCATCGGCTCCGGGCTCGGCATCCGCAACCCGCACAACTTCCAGCTCATCGCGGAGCGGGCCGGGGTGCCGGTGATCCTGGACGCGGGGGCCGGCACGGCGTCGGACGCGGCGCTCGCGATGGAGCTGGGGTGCGCGGCGGTGATGCTGGCGTCGGCCGTCACCCGGGCGCAGGAACCGGTCCTGATGGCCTCGGCGATGCGGCACGCGGTCGAGGCGGGCCGGCTCGCGCACCGGGCCGGCCGCATCCCGCGCCGCCACTTCGCGGAGGCGTCCTCTCCGGTGGAGGGCCGGGCCCGCCTGGACCCGGAACGCCCGGCCTTCTGAGGCCCGGGGCGCCCGGCCTTCCGAGGCCCGGAACGGCCGGGAGCACCCCGCCCGCACGGGCCCGGGGCGCCCCGCCCCGCCCGTCCCGGGGCCTTCCGGGGCGCCCGCCCCCCGGGGCCCGGCGCGCTCGTCACAGGTGTGCTGCGGTCCGGGGCGCGCGCACCGGACGCGTGTGCGCGGCTCGTAGACTCGTCGCCGTGGACACGACCCTTCAGGACCCCCTCGTCGGGCGGCTGCTCGACGGCCGCTACCGCGTCGACGCGCGCATCGCCGTCGGCGGGATGGCCACGGTCTACCGGGCCGTCGACACCCGCCTCGACCGCGTCCTCGCGCTCAAGGTGATGCACCCGCAGCTCGCGGCCGACGCCGTCTTCGTCGAGCGGTTCATCCGCGAGGCGAAGTCGGTCGCCCGGCTCGCCCACCCCAACGTCGTGGGCGTCTTCGACCAGGGCGCCGAGGGCGCGTACGTCTACCTGGCGATGGAGTACGTGCCCGGCTGCACCCTCCGCGACGTGCTGCGCGAGCGGGGCGCCCTCGCGCCCCGGGCCGCGCTCGACATCCTGGAGCCGGTGCTCGCCGCGCTCGGCGCCGCGCACCGGGCCGGGTTCGTGCACCGGGACATGAAGCCGGAGAACGTCCTGATAGGGGACGACGGCCGGGTGAAGGTCGCGGACTTCGGCCTCGTCCGGGCCGTGGGCTCGGCGACCGCCACCACCGGCTCGGTCCTCGGCACGGTCTCGTACCTGGCGCCGGAGCAGATCGAGCACGGCACCGCCGACACCCGCGCCGACGTGTACGCCTGCGGCGTCGTCCTGTACGAGATGCTGACCGGCGCCAAGCCGCACGCGGGCGACACACCCGCCCAGGTGCTCTACCGGCACCTGAACACCGACGTGCCCGCGCCCTCCGCCGCCGTGCCGGGCCTGGCCCCGGAGCTCGACGGCCTGGTGGCGGCCGCCGCGGCCCGCGCCCCCGAGGCCCGCCCGCACGACGCCGTCGCCCTGCTCGGCCTGGTCCTGGAGGCCCGCGCCGCGCTCACCGACGCTCAGCTCGACGCGGTGCCGCCGCAGGCCCGGTCCGACGCCCGGGACACCGCCGACGACCGGACGAGCGTGATCGCCCGCGCCGTGCCGGCCGAGGAGCGCACCGGCGTGATCGACCTCCCGCTGCCGGCGGAGGCCGACGCCCCGGAGGTGCGGCACACCGGCCGGATGCCGGCGCCCGAGCCGCCCGCGGCCCCCGCCGGCCGCCGGCTGCCTCCGCGCGGCCCGCTGCTCGTGGTCGCCGTCGTCCTGCTCGTCCTCGGCCTGGGCGCCGGGGTCTGGTACATCAACTCCGGCCAGTTCACCCGCGTCCCGGCCGTCCTCGGCCAGACCGAGGCCGCCGCCACGCGGCGGATCACCGACGCGGGCCTGGACGTCGGCAGCACGAGGCGCGCCTTCAGCGACGTGTACGAGCGCGGCACCGTCATGGCCGTCGACCCGGCCCCCGGCGAGCGCCTGCGCGGCAACGGCACGGTCGTCCTCACCCTCTCCCGGGGCCCGGAGACCGTGAAGGTGCCGAACCTCAGGGGCAAGCCGCTCGCGGAGGCGAAGCGGGCCCTGGAGAAGGAGGGCCTGGCCGTGGGGGTGGTCACCCGCGAGTTCAGCGACTCCGTCGCCCGGGGGGCCGTGGTCGGCTCCGACCCCGAGCCCGGCACCGACCGCGCCCCCGACTCGGCGATCGCCCTGGTCGTCAGCAAGGGCTCTCCGATCGACGTGCCCGACGTCACCGGCGAGGCCGTCGCCACCGCCACGGCCGAGCTCCAGGAGGCCGGGCTCACCGTCCGGGTCGCCCCCGAGCGGATCAACTCCCCCGAGGAGGCCGGCGCGGTCGCCGCCCAGTCCCTCGCGGAGGGCAGCCGGGCCGCCGCGGGCGACACGATCACCCTGACCGTCTCCAAGGGACCCGCGGCGGTCGAGGTCCCCGACGTCACCGGCGAGACCACCGAGGACGCGCGCGCCGCCCTGGAGGGGGCGGGCTTCGAGGTGAAGCTCAAGAAGACCTTCCCGTACCTCGGCGACACCGTCGCGGACCAGTCCGTGGAGGGCGGCTCCACCGCCCCCGAGGGCTCCGCGATCACCCTCACGATCAAGGGACTGTAGACACCCATGCGCAACCCCGTCGGCGGCCACGTCCCCGTGGCCGGCGGTCTCGCCACGGTCGGCCTCGGCTACGCCCGCGAGCTGGGCGCCGAGACCGTGCAGGTCTTCGTCGCCAACCCGCGCGGCTGGGCCACCCCGGCCGGCAACCCGGCCCAGGACGAGCGGTTCCGCGCCGAGTGCGCGGAGCTGTCGCTCTCGGCCTGGGTCCACGCCCCGTACCTGATCAACTTCGGCTCGCACACCGAGGCCACCGCGGAGAGGTCGGTGGAGTCGCTGCGGCACTCGCTGCGCCGGGCCCGGGAGATCGGCGCGAAGGGCGTGGTGGTGCACACCGGCTCGGCGACCGGCGGCCGGCCGCGCGAGGTGGCGCTCGCCCAGGTGCGGGAGCGGCTGCTGCCGCTGCTCGACGGGCTGACGCACCCGGACGACCCCGACCTGCTCCTGGAGTCGACGGCCGGGCAGGGCTCCTCGCTCTGCTCGCGGACCTGGGACTTCGGCCCGTACTTCGACGCCCTCGACCGCCATCCCAAGCTGGGCGTCTGCCTGGACACGTGCCACGTGTTCGCCGCCGGGCACGACCTGACGGGCCCGTCCGGGGCGGCGCAGACGCTCGACCTGCTGGTCGGGACCGTCGGCGAGGGGCGGCTGAAACTGATCCACGCCAACGACTCCAAGGACGTCGTGGGCGCCCACAAGGACCGGCACGCGAACATCGGGGCCGGTCACATCGGCGAGGACGCCTTCCGGGAGCTGCTGCGTCATCCGGCGACGGAGGGGGTGCCGCTGGTCATCGAGACGCCCGGCGGCAAGGAGGGGCACCGGGCGGACGTGGACCTGCTGAAGAAGCTGCGCCCCTGAGAGACCCCCGGGGGCGGCCCGCGGGGTCAGAGCTCGGGGCCGTCCCCGGGCTCCTCCTGGTACGAGTAGCGCTGCTCCCGCCACGGGTCGCCGAGGTTGTGGTAGCCGCGCTCCTCCCAGAAGCCCCGCCGGTCGGCGGCCATGTACTCCACGCCCCGGACCCACTTCGGGCCCTTCCAGGCGTACAGGTGGGGGACGACGAGCCGCAGCGGGAAGCCGTGCTCGGCGGTGAGCAGCTCCCCGTCCTTGTGGGTGGCGAAGATCGTGCGGTCCGAGGCGAAGTCGGCGAGCCGCATGTTGGCGCTGTAGCCGTACTCGGCCCAGACCATCACGTGGGTGACCCGGGGCGCGGGCGGGGCGAGCTCCAGGACCGTGCGGGCGGGGACGCCGCCCCATTCGGCCCCGAGCATGCTGAACTTCGTGACGCAGTGCAGGTCGGCCGTGACCGTGGAGAACGGGAGGGCCGAGAACTCCTCGTGGTTCCAGCAGCGCTTGTCGCCGTCGGCCGTCGCCCCGAAGACGCGGAACTCCCAGCGGTCCGGCTTGAACTTGGGTACGGGCCCGTAGTGGGTGACCGGCCAGCCGCGCTGGATCCGCTGTCCCGGCGGGAGATCCGCCGGAAGGCCCGGCGAACGATCCGGCTGATCCGCTTCCCGGTGTGCTCCGCTCTCCGGCTGACCCATGTCATCCATGGTGACAGACCGCAAGGGGTGGTCATGACCAGGCGACGACTCCGCCGGTCCTCATCGGGGCAACTCCCACTAAGCCTGTACTTACTGGACGCCCCCCATTCGGGGTGCGAGGATGCGGCCATCCTGCCCAGTTACGGCGTAGACGCACAACGTGGAAGTGGAAGGAGCCTCTGCGATGCAGGGCGACCCCGAGGTCCTCGAGTTCCTCAACGAGCAGCTGACCGGCGAGCTGACGGCCATCAACCAGTACTGGCTGCACTACCGCATCCAGGACAACAAGGGGTGGACGAAGCTCGCCAAGTACACCCGCGAAGAGTCCATCGACGAGATGAAGCACGCGGACAAGCTGACCGAGCGCATCCTGATGCTCGACGGCCTGCCCAACTACCAGCGGCTCTTCCACGTGCGCGTCGGGCAGACCGTCACCGAGATGTTCCAGGCGGACCGCCAGGTCGAGGTGGAGGCGATCGACCGCCTCAGGCGCGGGATCGAGGTCATGCGCGCCAAGGGGGACGTCACGTCCGCCAACCTCTTCGAGGAGATCCTCGCGGACGAGGAGCACCACATCGACTACCTGGACACGCAGCTGGAGCTGATCGAGTCCCTGGGCGAGGCGCTGTACATCTCGACGCTCATCGAGCAGCCGAGCTGACCTCCTCCCGAGGTCAGGCGGCTTCCCCGAGGACGGCGGCGGGAGCGACGGCGGTCTCGGCCGCCAGGGTGGGGACGCCCCGGTCGACGAGTTCGCGCCGGGGGCAGTTGCCGCGCCCCAGAATGGCCTGGATGCGGCGGACGCAGGAACCGCAGTCCGTCCCGGCCTTGCAGGCGGAGGCGATCTGGCGGGGCGTGTGGGCGCCCGCGTCGGCGTGCTCCTTCACCTGCTTCTCCGTGACACCGAAGCATGAGCAGACGTACACGCGGTTCACCTCCCGCCGAGATCGTTTAGGTTAACCTAACCTTACCCGGCGGACCGAGGCCGTGAAAGACCCGAAAACGAGGATGGGGCGCGGATCACAAGGATCCGCGCCCCGTCGTCGTAGGAAACCACTTACTGATCGCGGTACATCTCCGCCACCAGGAACGCCAGGTCGAGCGACTGGCTGCGGTTCAGGCGCGGGTCGCAGGCCGTCTCGTAGCGCTGGTGCAGGTCGTCGACGAAGATCTCGTCGCCGCCGCCCACGCACTCGGTGACGTCGTCGCCGGTCAGCTCGACGTGGATGCCGCCGGGGTGGGTGCCCAGCTCCTTGTGGACCTCGAAGAAGCCCTTGACCTCGTCCAGGACGTCGTCGAAGCGGCGCGTCTTGTGGCCGGAGGCGGCCTCGAAGGTGTTGCCGTGCATCGGGTCGGTGACCCAGGCGACGACCGCGCCGGAGGCGGTGACCTTCTCGACCAGCTCGGGGAGCTTGTCGCGGACCTTGTCGGCGCCCATGCGGACGATGAAGGTCAGCCGGCCCGCCTCGCGGTCCGGGTCGAGGCGGTCGATGTAGGTGAGCGCCTCCTCCGACGTGGTCGTCGGGCCCAGCTTGATGCCGATCGGGTTCGCGATCCGGGAGGCGAACTCGATGTGGGCGTGGTCGAGCTGGCGGGTGCGCTCGCCGATCCAGACCATGTGGCCGGAGGTGTCGTACAGCTTGCCGGTGCGCGAGTCCGTACGGGTCAGGGCGCCCTCGTAGTCGAGCAGCAGCGCCTCGTGGGAGGCGTAGAACTCGACGGCCTTGAACTCGGCCGGGTCGGTCCCGCAGGCCTTCATGAAGTTCAGGGCGTTGTCGATCTCGCGGGCGAGCGCCTCGTAGCGCTGGCCCGAGGGGGACGACTTCACGAAGTCCTGGTTCCAGGCGTGCACCTGGCGCAGGTCGGCGTAGCCGCCGGTGGTGAAGGCGCGCACCAGGTTGAGCGTGGAGGCGGAGGCGTTGTACATCCGCTTCAGGCGCTCGGGGTCCGGGATGCGGGCGGCCTCGTTGAAGTCGAAGCCGTTGACGGAGTCGCCGCGGTACGTCGGCAGGGTCACGCCGTCGCGGGTCTCGGTCCCCTTGGAGCGGGGCTTGGAGTACTGCCCGGCGATGCGGCCGACCTTCACCACGGGCACGGAGGCCGCGTAGGTGAGGACGGCGCTCATCTGGAGCAGCGTCTTGAGCTTGGCCCTGATGTGGTCGGCGGACACGGCGTCGAAGGCCTCGGCGCAGTCGCCGCCCTGGAGCAGGAACGCCTCGCCACGGGCGACGGCTCCCATCCGGGCACGCAGCTGGTCGCACTCGCCGGCGAAGACGAGCGGAGGATACGACTCGAGGTCCGCGATCACATCGCGCAGAGCCTCGGCATCGGGGTACTCGGGCTGCTGCGCCGCGGGCAGGTCTCGCCAGGTCGCCTCGGCGACGGCGTGGGAATCAGCGTTCACGGTCACACGGACAACATTACGGGGTTCTTCGTCCGGTCCTGTCCCACCGACCAGTGGCTGAGACGAGTGCCCGGAATGTCGGCCGCTGAGCTTCGTGCCGCCGTGCCGGGCCCCGGCTGGGTTACAGTGCTCGCATGTACGCGCCGCTGAACACGAACTGGTGGTGGACCGCTCTTCCGGCGGCCCACTGACTGCGCGTACACCGAAACACACGCGAAGGCCGCCCGAGGGGCGGCCTTTCCCGTACCCGGGGCCGTTCCTCTCCGCACCCCCTCGGAAGGAACGACGGACCCCATGGACCTCTCCCGTCTGCTCGACGACTCCTGCCCTCCCTTCGCCCTGCTGCGCAGACGCGCCCCGGGCCGCGACCACGACACCGTCGAGGTGCTGATCGGCCGGGTCCACGAGGCCGAGCGCCTCGCGGAGCTGCCCGTGGGCCCGCTGCCGGTGCTCGCGCTCGTGCCCTTCCGGCAGATCCGGGAGCGCGGCTTCGACGTGCGCGACGACGGCACCCCGCTCTCCGTGCTCGTCGCCGACGAGGTCCACGAACTGCCGCTCGCCGAGGTCCTGGAGCGGCTCCCCGCGCACGGCGTGCGGGTCGAGGGCGGCGGGTTCGACGTCTCCGACGAGGAGTACGCGGAGACCGTGCGGCGGGTGATCGACGAGGAGATCGGCTCCGGCGAGGGCGCGAACTTCGTGATCCGGCGCACCTACACCGGGGAGGTCCCGGGCTTCGGGCGCGCCGACGCGCTCGCCCTGTTCCGGCGGCTGCTCGCGGGCGAGCGGGGCGCGTACTGGACCTTCGTCGTGCACACCGGGGAGCGGACGCTGGTCGGGGCGAGCCCCGAGGCGCACGTCCGGATGTCGGGCGGGACGGTCGTGATGAACCCGATCAGCGGCACGTACCGCTACCCGGCCGGCGCCGCTCCCACTCCGGAGGACCTGCTCGCCTTCCTCGGCGACCGCAAGGAGACCGAGGAGCTGTCCATGGTGGTGGACGAGGAGCTGAAGATGATGTGCACGGTGGGCGACCGGGGCGGGGTGGTGATCGGCCCGCGCCTGAAGGAGATGGCGCACCTCGCCCACACCGAGTACGAGCTGCGCGGCCGGTCCTCGCTCGACGTGCGGGAGGTGCTGCGGGAGACGATGTTCGCGGCGACCGTGACCGGGTCGCCGGTGCAGAACGCCTGCCGGGTGATCGAGCGCCACGAGGCCGGGGGCCGCGGCTACTACGCGGGGGCCCTCGCCCTCCTGGGCACGGACGGGTCCGGCGCGCAGACGCTGGACTCCCCCATCCTGATCCGTACGGCCGACATCGCCGCCGACGGGCGGCTGCGGGTGCCGGTCGGCGCGACCCTGGTGCGCCACTCGGACCCGGCGGGCGAGGTGGCCGAGACCCACGCCAAGGCGGCCGGGATCCTCACCGCGCTGGGCGTGCGGGAGGGCCGGCCGGCGGCGGAGGCGCCCGTGTCCCCCCGGCTGGCCGACGATCCCCGCGTGCGGGCCGCGCTCGACGCGCGCCGGGCGGACCTGGCGCCGTTCTGGCTGAGGATGCAGGTCCGCTCGGCCGAGCTGTCCGGACACGCGCTCGTGGTGGACGCCGAGGACACCTTCACGGCGATGCTGGCGCACGTGCTGCGCTCCTCGGGCCTCGAGGTGTCGGTGCTCCGCTACGACGAGCCGGGGCTGCGGGAGCTGGCGCTCGCGCACGAGGGGCCGGTGGTGCTGGGCCCCGGACCCGGCGACCCCACGGACGCGGCCGACCCGAAGATGCGGTTCCTGCGCGGGCTGACGGCCGACCTGGTCCGGGGCCACCGGCACGGGCCCGCCCGTCACCCGGCCACCGCCCCCCATCGGGACCCTGCGGGCCGCCCCTGCCTGCTGGGGGTGTGCCTGGGCCACGAGCTGATCGCCGCCGAGCTGGGCCTGGAGATCGTCCGCAAGCGGGTGCCGTTCCAGGGCGCGCAGGTGCGGATCGACCTCTTCGGGCAGGAGCGGACGGTCGGCTTCTACAACAGCTTCACCGCCCGCTGCGACGACCGGACGGCCGAGGAGCTGGCGCTGCACCGGATCGAGGTGAGCCGCGATCCGGGGACGGGCGAGGTGCACGCGCTGCGCGGGCCCGGCTTCGCCGGGGTGCAGTTCCACCCCGAGTCGGTCCTGACGACGGAGGGCGCGGCCCTGACGGCCTCGCTCCTCGCGGGCGTGCTGGTCTGAGGGGTCCGGGGTCCCCGGGACCGGGCCGCCGGGTCATCCGGTCCTGGGGACCAGGACGTTCTCGCTGCGCCGGCCCGCGATGTGGTCGAGGACGTTGCGGAGGGTGGTGTCCACGATCTGGCCGACGGCGTCCGTCGTGTAGTAGGCCTGGTGGGAGGTGACGACCACGTTCGGGAAGGTGACCAGGCGGGCCAGGGTGTCGTCCTCGACGACCTCCAGGGACTTGTCGAGGAAGAAGAGCCCGGCCTCCGCCTCGTACACGTCCAGGCCGACGCCGGTGAAGCGGCCGGCGCGGAGCTCGGCGACCAGGGCCTCGGTGTCGACGAGTCCGCCGCGGCTGGAGTTCACCAGGATGGCGTCGTCCTTCATGGCCCCGAGGGCGGCGGCGTCGACGACGTGCCGGGTGGCGGGGAGCAGCGGCACGTGGAGGCTGATCAGGTCCGACTCCGCGAAGAGCCGCTCCTTCTCGACGTACCGCATGCCGAGCTCGACGCAGGCCGGGTTCTCGGCGACGTCCCAGCCGAGGAGCTTCATCCCGAAGCCGTGGGCGATCCGGGTGAAGGCCTCCCCGATCTTGCCGGTGCCGAGGACGCCGACGGTGCGCCCCCGCAGGTCGCGGCCCATCAGCCCGTCGAGGCGGAAGTCGAAGTCGCGGGTCCGGTTGGAGGCGCGGACGATCCGCCGGTTGACGGCCATGGCGAGGGTCCAGGCGAACTCCGCGACCGAGTACGGCGAGTAGTACGACACCCGGGCGACGGTGAGGCCGAGGCGCTCGGCGACCTCCAGGTCGATGTTGTTGAAGCCCGTGGAGCGCTGGGCGATCATCTGGGTGCCGCCGGCGGCGAGGGTCTGCAGGACGCGGTGGTCCAGGACGGCGTTGACGCTGGTGGAGACGATCTCGTAGCCGGCCGCGATGCGGGCGGTGTCCTCGGTGAGGAAGACGTCCAGGCAGCGGACGTCGTGGTACCCCTCGAAGGCCCGCTCGATGAGGGGCCTCTCGTCCGCCTGCACGCCGAATGCCAGGATTTCCACGCATGCCCCTCGGTGCGGTGACGGGCCGTGTTCCGGCGCCTGTGTCCTGTCAGCGCGAATATACGGCCCCCGCCCGGCCCCGGCCCGTCGGACGGGCCTACGCGTCGTCGAGACCGCGCTCGATGGCGTACCGGACGAGCTCCACCCGGTTGTGCAGCTGGAGCTTGCCGAGGGTGTTCTGGACGTGGTTCTGCACCGTGCGGTGCGAGATGACCAGGCGCTCGGCGATCTGCTTGTAGCTGAGGCCCTTGGCGACGAGCCGCAGGACCTCGGTCTCGCGGTCGGTGAGCCGGGGGGCCTTCGGCTCGTCGCCGCCGGAGACCGGGGCGGGCTCGGATGCCAATCGGCGGTACTCGCCGAGGACCAGGCCGGCCAGGCCGGGGGTGAAGACGGGGTCGCCGGCGGCCGTGCGCCGCACCGCGTCGATCAGCTCCTCCGTACTGGCGGACTTGAGGAGGTAGCCGGTGGCGCCGGACTTGACCGCCTCCAGGACGTCGGCGTGCTCGCCGCTCGCCGAGAGGACGAGGACCCTCAGCTCCGGCCGGGCGCCGACCAGCTCCTTGCAGACCTGGACGCCGGGCTTGACCGGCAGGTTCAGGTCCAGGACGAGGACGTCGGGGAGGGCCGCCGCCGCGCGCCGCACGGCCTGCTCGCCGTCTCCGGCGGTGGCGGCCACGTCGAAGCCCGCCTCGGCGAGGTCGCGGGCGACCGCGTCCCGCCACATCGGGTGGTCGTCGACGACCATCACTCTGATCCGCTGCTCGCTCACTGCTTCTCCGCCTTCCCCCGTGGGACCTTCAACTCGACTTCCGTGCCCTGCCCCGGGACCGAGACGACCTCGGCGGTGCCGCCGAGGTCCCGCAGTCTCCCCCGGATGGAGAGGGCGACGCCCATCCGGCCCTCGCCCTCCGCCTGCGCGAGGCGGCCCTCCGGGATGCCCGGTCCGTCGTCCCGGACGGTGACGATCACCTCGTCGGGCCAGTCCTCGATCAGGATCCAGGCGCGGGCCCCCTCGCCCGCGTGCACCCTCACATTGTCCAGGGCGGCGCCGACGGCCGCGGCCAGCTCGCGGGCGGCGGGCGGCGGCAGGAGGACCGGCGCGCCCGGCTCGGAGAGGGTGACCCGGGAGCCGGCGCGCGGGGCGATCAGGACGCGCAGGTCGACGGGGGCGGAGCCGTCGGCCTCGTCGTCCACCTCCACGACCCGGACCACGGCCCCCTCGGACTCGTCCTCGGAGACCAGACTGGGCCGGGCGAGCCCGCCCGCCACCAGGGTGCGCAGGGCCACCTCCTGCTCGCCGGCCATCCTGCCCAGCTCGGCGGCCTCGCCGCCGAGCGCGGTGCCGCGCCGCTGCACCATCGCGAGGACCTGGAGGACGCTGTCGTGGATGTCGCGGGCCAGCCGCTCCCGCTCCCGGGTGGCGGCCTCGATCTCCAGGGCGCGGGCGAGGGTGCGCTCGGAGGCGCGGGCGACCTCGACGACGTACCCGATGGCGATGGAGGCGACCCAGACCAGGATCACGTTGTGGACGGTGTCCTGGCTGGGGTGGCCGCGCTCGACGATGTTGGCGACGGCGACGAGGGAGGAGGCGACGCCGGCCCAGCGCCAGCCGCCCTTGATGGCGAACGCGAGGACGGAGCCGGCCGTCCATATGGAGGGCAGGGTGGGGCCGTCGACCGACTGGGCGTGGGCGTCGGCGAGCGGGGTGAGGAGGATGCCGGTGAGGGCGACGGCGAGGTCGGCGCCGAGGAAGCGCTTGGTGCAGCCGGCCGCGTTCGCCACCTTGGGGAGGGTGGCGAGGGTCCAGACGCAGAGCACCGCCAGGTAGACGACGCCGATCCAGGGCCGCTCGTACCGGTCGCGTCCGAAGACGAAGACCAGGACCGCGTAGACCATGGTCAGGACGCGGTAGCCGGTCAGCGCCCGCCACAGCGGCTGCTCGACCGACATCCGCACGACGCGCTCGCGCCCGGTCATCTCCCCCACCCCCCGACGCCCCTCGCGGGGCGGTCCTCCTCGTGCGTTCCCGCTCCTGCGCCCGTCGGCCTAGGCCCCGGACTCCTCGCGGGCGGCGATCTCGGCCTTCACGGCCTCCTTGGCCGCCTTCTCCGCCTCCGCGATCTGCCGCTTGGCGGCGGTGGCGTAGATGTCGACGTACTCCTGGCCGGACAGCTTCATGATCTCGTACATGACCTCGTCGGTCACCGAGCGGAGGATGAAGCGGTCCCCCTCCATGCCCTGGTAGCGGGTGAAGTCCAGCGGCCTGCCGATCCGGATCCCCGGGCGCATCAGCTTGGGGACGAGCTTGCCGGGCGGCTGGATCTTCTCGGTGTCGATCATGGCGACCGGGATCACGGGCGCGCCGGTGGCCAGGGCGACCCGGGCCAGGCCGCCGGGCTTGCCCCGGTAGAGGCGTCCGTCCGGCGAGCGGGTGCCCTCGGGGTAGATGCCGAAGAGGCCGCCGCCCTCGATGACCTCGATGCCCGCCTTGATCGCGGCCTCGCCGGCGCCCCGGGCACCCGAACGGTCCACCGGGAGCTGGCCGACGCCCTTGAAGAAGGCGGCGGTGAGCCTGCCCTTCACCCCGGGGCTGGTGAAGTACTCGGCCTTGGCGATGAAGGTGACCTTGCGGTCGAGCACGGCCGGCAGGAAGAAGGAGTCCGAGAAGGACAGGTGGTTGCTCGCCAGGATGGCGGGGCCGTCGGCGGGAACGTTCTCCAGACCCTCCACCCAGGGCCGGAAGGCGAGCTTCAGGGACCCGCCGAGGGAGAACTTCATCGCGCCGTAGATCAACTCGCCATGCCTTCCGTGTGCTGTCGGGCCCCGACTTTATCCCGTACCGGCGCACGCCCCCCGCTACGGCCCTGGTCGGTGTCGGTCCGGTCGCGTACGGTGAAGTCCCTTCCCCATTTTCCGTCGCTTCGGCGCACCGGAGGCGCACCCAGGGCGCGTCCCGGGACGCGTCCGGTGGCGAACGCGGAGCCGAGCGAACAGGAGACCCCGGTGCCGGTCCTTCCCGGAGCCGAGCCGTACCGCCATGAGGGCGGAGAGGTCGGCGTCCTTCTCTGTCACGGATTCACCGGTTCCCCGCAGTCGATGCGCCCGTGGGCCGAGTACCTGGCCGAGCGCGGCCTGTCGGTGTCGGTGCCGCTCCTGCCGGGGCACGGCACGCGCTGGGAGGACATGCGGATCACCACCTGGCACGACTGGTACGCCGAGGTGGACCGGGCGCTGCGCGAGCTGCGGGAGCGGTGCGGGACCGTCTTCGTCTTCGGCCTCTCCATGGGCGGGGCGCTCGCGCTGCGCCTGGCGGCCCGGCACGGGGACGCGGTGCGGGGGCTCGTGCTGGTCAATCCGGGCAACAAGGTGCACGGCGTGGCCGCGCACGCGCTGCCGGTCGTCCGGCACCTGGTCCCCACCACGAAGGGCGTCGCCAACGACATCGCCAAGGAGGGCGTGACGGAGGTGGGCTACGACCGGGTGCCGCTGCACTCGGCGTACTCGCTGCGCCGGTTCTTCCGTACGGTGGACGGGGAGCTGCCGCAGGTCACGCAGCCGCTGGTGCTGCTGCACAGTCCGCAGGACCACGTGGTGCCGCCGGCCGACTCGGCCAGGATCCTGAGCCGGGTCTCCTCGACGGACGTCCGCGAGGTCCTGCTGGAACAGAGCTACCACGTGGCGACGTTGGACCATGACGCGGAGCGGATCTTCGACGAGAGCTGGGCCTTCGTCGAGCGTCTCGCGCCGGAACCGGTCGGCGGGAAGGGGAGCAGGAGCGGTGGCTGAGCAGCAGGACGGCGGAGACCGGGATCCGCAGCCCATCGACGAGGAGGCCGCCTGGGCCGCGATCGTCGCGGGGTACGGCGAGGAGCCCGCGGACCCGCCGGGGACGAGGCCGTTCCGGCCGATCGAGAACCTGTCGCTGCCGGAGCCGGAGGACCTCGACGGGGACGGGGACGACGGGTTCCGGAAGAAGAAGGCCGGCGACGCGCCGGAGGCGGCCGGGAAGCCGGACCTGGTCTGGAAGCCGAAGGCGGACGGCGGGAAGGGGGGCTCCGGGGCCTCCGGTGCTACCGGGACTTCCGGTGCTACCGGGACCTCCGGGGACTCCGGGACCTCCGGTGCTTCCGGGACCTCGGGGGCCTCCGGTGCGGAGTCTTCCGGTACGGAGAAGGAGCCCGGGGACGGCGAGGAGGCGGAGGCGGAGGCGGACGGGGCCGGTCCGGAGAAGCCGGTGCTCGGCGGCTCGATCGTGTTCGCGCCCGGGGTGCGGTCCACCGGTCCCCGCGACTACTCCCCCGTCGAGCAGGACGACGACGAGGGCCACTTCGTGCCACCGGAGCCGCCCCCGCTGCCGGAGGCGGACGCGGCGGCCAAGTTCGCCTGGCTCGGCGTGATCGGCGGCCCGGTGCTGCTGCTCGTGGCCGTCCTCCTCCAGTGGGACATGACCTGGTGGCTGACGACGGTCTGCGTGGGCGGCTTCCTGGGCGGCTTCGCGACCCTGGTCGCCCGCATGAAGCAGGACGACGACGAGAACGGCTTCGACGACCCGGGGCGCGGCGCGGTCGTGTAGGGCCCGTCCGGCGGCCCGGGGCCGGACGGGCCCCGGGCCGCTCCTACGCGGCGGGCACCCGGACCGCCGCGAGCACCGGCAGGTGGTCCGTGGCGGCCCTCAGGTCGGCGGGGTCCAGGTCCACCGGGACCCCGCAGCCGAGGAACTCGACGCCGGGGGTGGCCAGGACGGCGTCGATGCGCTGGTGCGGGTCCTCGGGGATCGAGGTGTGCTCGCCGCCCCACGGGCTGACGGCCCAGCCGTCCCGCAGCTCCCCGGTCAGCCGGGTGAAGGCGGGTCCGCCGGGCCGTTCGTTGAGGTCGCCGGCGACGAGGACGTGCGGGGTGCCGAGGGCGGCGACCCGGTCGAGGACCATGCCGGCCTGGGCGTACCGCTCGTCCTTCCGCAGGCTCAGGTGGCAGCTGATCAGTCCGACCCGGGCCCCGCCGAAGCGGACGACCGCCGTCGCCAGGCCCCGGCGGTGCAGCCCGGGGGTGAGCGGGAGCAGCACGTCCTCGGTGCGTTCCACGGTGGCCCGCAGGGAGCAGAGCAGCAGCGGGCCCGCCGCGGTGGCACCGCCGCTCAGGACGACGAGCTCGCTCTTGGCGGCGAGCCGGGCGGCGTGCTTGCGCCAGCGGAAGAAGCGCGGGGCCTCCTGGACGAAGACGACGTCGGGGGCGCAGGCCCGGATGACCCGGGCGAGGGCGTCCTCGTCGTCGCGCATCGAGCGGACGTTGTAGCTCAGGACCCGGAGGACGGCCGAACCGTCCTCTTCGGTGCGGGAGTTGGGCAGTTCGGTGATCGCCATGAGAGCCAACATACGACGACCGCCCGCCGGGTCCGGGAGGACGCGGCGGGCGGTCGTCGCAAGGTGTTCACCCGCCTCCGTACGGGTGTCCCCGTACGGGTGCGGTCGCGCGGGGCTCCGTGCGGGCGCCCCGTGCGGACGTCAGCCCTGACGGGCCAGGTCGGCGGCGCCGACCAGGCCGGCCTTGTTGCCGAGCTGGGCGGCGAGGACCTGGGCGTGCGGACGCCACTGGCCGCCGATCAGCCAGCGCCGGAACGACTTGCGGATCGGGCCGAGGACGAGCTCGCCCTCGTCCGAGACGCCGCCGCCGACGATGAACGCCGAGGGGTCGAAGAGCGAGGCCAGGTCGGCGAGGCCGGCACCGGCCCAGCGGGCCAGCTCCCGGAAGGAGTCGACGGCGACCGGGTCGCCGGCGCGGGCGGCCTGGCTGACGTGGCGGCCCTCGATGCCCTCGGGACTGCCGTCGCCGAGGCTCAGCAGGACCTCGGCGTTCTCCGGGGTGGCGGCGGCGCGCTGCCGGGCGTACCGGACGAGGGCGCGCCCGGAGGCGTACTGCTCCCAGCAGCCCTGGCTGCCGCAGCCGCAGAGCAGGCCGTCGGGGACGACCCGGATGTGGCCGAATTCGGCGGCCACGCCGAAGCGGCCGCGACGCAGCTTGTTGCCGATGATGATGCCGCCGCCGAGGCCGGTGCCGAGGGTGATGCAGATGACGTCCTCGTGGCCCTGGCCGGCGCCGAAGCGGTACTCGCCCCAGGCCGCGGCGTTGGCGTCGTTCTCGACGACGACGGGCAGGCCGACGCGCTGCTCGACCTTGTCCTTGAGCGGCTCGTGCCGCCAGTCGATGTTCGGCGCGAAGAGGACGGTGGCGCGCTTGTCGTCGACGTAGCCCGCGGCGCCGATGCCCACGGCCTCGATCGCGTGGCCCTTGCCGGCCTCGGAGACCGCCGTGCTGATCGCGTCGACGATGCCCTCGGGGGTCGGCGGGGTGGGCACCTTGTGCGTGTCGAGGATGTTGCCCTCCTCGTCGACCACGCCGGCCGCGATCTTCGTGCCGCCGATGTCGACGCCGATGGTGAGTCCCATGTGTCCCTCAGTTTTCGGTCGAGCCCCGCTAGGGCCCACCGTACCCGAGGGGGAGGCGCGCCCTGATCAATCCAGGTCGATGTGCTGGCCGGTTCCGGGCCCTTCGCCGTCCTCGCGGGGCGCCTTCGGAGGCTCTTCCGAGGGGGTCTCTCCGCGGGTCCAGCGGGTCTCGTGGCCCTCGACGGCGGAGCGGTAGGCGGCGAGGAGTTCGCCGCCGGCGGCGGCGAGGTGGTCGAAGACCTGCGGGTTGCGCTCGACGACGGGTTCGACGGCGGCCTTCGCCTGGTCGACGAACTGCTGGACGGTCCGTACGGCCCGGCCCGCGAGGAGCGGGTTCCCGAAGCCTTCGGAGACCTTGCCCGCGACGGCCTCGAAGAGCTTGCGGAACTCCTCGGCGGCCGATTCGGGCCCGGCCCCGCGCTCGGCCCGGCGGCGGGCCCTCTCCGCCTCCAGGTCCTCGGCGCACGCCTTGGCCCAGGCGTCCGAATCGCTCATGGCGCACTCCTCAGTCGGCTGGTACTTCGACGGTACACGGGCGCCGGGGGGCACGGGGCCGGTCGTACCGGATCGGGAGCGGCGTCCGGTGCCGCACCCCCCGGGGGGTCTCTTGTCGATCGGGCCTGCGGCGAGACACCCCCTAGGGGGTGGGCCGGTCGGGCCAGAGTCCGGGGTCGGGGGTGAAGCGGACGCGGAGGTCGCCGTCGACGAGGCCCGCGCCGGTGACGGCGCAGCGGCGCAGGGCGCCGGGGAGGGGGAGGTTGCGGCGGAACGGTCCGGCGGCCAGGAGCAGCTCGTCGCCGCGCCGGACGAGGGAGAGCTCCTCCTTGGCGGCGCCGGGCAGGGGGACGTGCCAGACGAGGACGCCGTCCTCGTCCCGCCGGTCCTCGACGGTCCACGTCGGCGCGGGCACGGCGTCGGTCCCCGCGGGGGCGAGGAGGGCGAGGTCGTCGGCGCCGCGCGGGGCGCGGCCGAGGTGCGGGAGCTCGTGCAGCACTCCGCCGGCGGTGCGGAGCTCCGCGAGGTGCCGGTGCTGCTCGGCGGTCAGTCCGGCGAGCCAGGGGTCCTCGGAGCCCGCAGGCAGCAGCCGGTTGGCGACGACGGAGTCGAGGGAGAGGCGGTGGAGGGCGAGGCCGAGGCGGGCGGTGCGCAGGGCGCGGGTGGCGGCGGGCCCCGGTTCCAGGACGAGCCGGACGGTGGTGCCGGGGGCCTCGACGACGGCCTGGACGGCGGCGAGTTCGTCCTCCCAGCGGGCGGTGGTCTCGTACAGCCACTGCGCGGGCATGGGGACCCCGGCGAGCTGGGCGAGCATCGGGCGCAGGGCGCGGGCGGCCTGCCGCTCCCGGGGCAGGAGCCGGCGCAGATAGCGGCGGAGCTGCTCGGGCAGGGCGAGGACGGCGAGGGCCTCGGGGAGCGGCGGCAGGTCGACGACGGCCAGCTCGTGGTCGCCGGCGGCGGCCTCGCGCAGGGCCCGCAGCAGGGCGAAGGGGCGGCTGCCGGGCAGCTCGGTCAGCTCGGCGTCCTCGAAGGGCGCGGCGCCGAGCAGGTCGAGGGCGACGCCGGAGCGGGCCTGGAGGGCGAGGAACTCGCGGCGGAAGTCGGCGGCGGGCTCGGGCCGCAGCACCCGCAGGTTCCCGTCGTCCGGCAGCCGCCCGGCGTCCTCGGAGACGAGCAGCGTCCGCCGCCCGGCCCGCGCCTCGGCGAGGGCGGTCGCGGCGGCGACGGTGGTGCGCCCGGCGCCGCCGAGGCCGGTGACAAGGATGATCCGCATGCGGAGGACGCTACCCGCCCGGGGCGGCGGGGGGTCCGGGGGGCCGGGAGGACGGGGCGGAAGCCCGCCGGCCGCCCGCGACCGCGACCCGCTCCCGCCTCCGGGGCGGAGACGCCCCCGGTCCCGTCCCCCGGGCCCGTGCCCGGCCGGAGACGGGGGCGGCTGCGGGAACGACGCCCGCCCCGGGGCCCGTCTCGGGGCCCGCCCCGGGCGGCGGAAGCACCCGCCGCCGGGCCGTCGGCCCGGCCCCGGAGCCGTACGCCGCCGCGCAGCGCCTACGCGCCGGATTCCACGCGCTTCTTCAGGCCCGCCAGGGCGCGGTCGATGATGACCTTCTCGGCCTTGCGCTTGATCATGCCGAGCATGGGGATCTTGACGTCGACGGTGAGCTGGTAGGTGACCTCGGTGCGCCTGCCGCCGTCGAGCGGGGTCAGGCGGTAGGAGCCGTCGAGGGAGCGGAGCATCTGGGACTTGACCAGGGTCCAGCTGACCTCGTCGGCGCCGGTCCAGGTGTACGCCAGGGTGTGGTCGTCCTTGATGGCGCCCGCGTCGAGGAGCAGCCGGACCTTCTCCGCGCGGCCGGCGGCGTCCTTCTCCAGGACCTCGGCCTCCTTCACCTCGCCCGTCCACTCGGGGTAGCGGGCGAAGTCGGCGATCACGCCCATGACGTCGGCCGGCGCCGCCTCGACGGTGATGCTCGAGCTGGTGTGTTCGGCCATCGCGGTGGCTCCTCCACGGTGCGGTCCGGCGGAAGTCGGGGGGCACGGGCGTGCCGACGGCAGGCTATCGCGCCCCGGGCCCGGACCTGCCACGGGAAGGCCGCGGAGGGGGTGCGAACGGCCGGGGATCACCACTCCAGGGCGAAGGGCCTGCCCGTCGAGGCGAAGTGCCCCACGTTGACGCACTCGGTCGCGCCGACCCGCATCCGCCGGGCCAGCGGCTGGTGGACGTGGCCGAAGAGGGAGTAGCGGGGCCGGGTGCGCCGGATCGCGTCGAGCAGGGCCCGGCTGCCGCGCTCGAAGCGGCGGGCCACCGTGTCGTACGTCAGCTCCGGCACCTCCGGCGGGATGTGGGAGCAGAGGACGTCGACCTCCCCGAGCGCCTCGACCTTCGCCGCGTACTCCTCGTCGGAGATCTCGTACGGCGTGCGCATCGGGGTGCGCAGGCCGCCGCCGACGAAGCCGAAGACGAGGCCGCCGAGCTCGATCCGCTCCCCGTCGAGGACGGTCGTCCCCGGTCGGGCGAATTCCGGCCAGAACCGGGGGATGTCCACGTTCCCGTAGGTGGCGTACGTGGGGGTGGGGAAGGCGGCGAAGAGTTCGGCGTACTGGCGGCGCACGCCGGCCTCGATGGCGGTGGTGCGGTCGATGCCCAGCTCGGCCCAGAGGCGGCGGCCCAGGTCACGGGCCTCGTCGAAGCGGCGGGCGGTGCGCAGCTCGACGAGCCGGTCGGCGTTCTCGACGCCGAAGAGGTCGGGGAAGATGCCCCGGGCGTGATCGGCGTAGTCGAGGAAGAGGACCAGGTCCCCGAGGCATATCAGGGCGTCGGCGCCCTCCCCCGCGCGGGCGAGGTCGCCGGCGTTGCCGTGCACGTCACTGACCACATGGACTCGCATGGAGCCACCTTAGGGGGCGCCCCGGAGGCCGGTCCGGGAAACCGGTCGCGGACCGCCTCCCGGCCGCCCTACCTGCGGTTACTTCCGAGTCGGGAAACGGGTGGACTACTGTTCACGGAGCACCGTCATGCGTGTGTGACGCACGGAACATCTGGCCGGGACCCCCTATCGGGAACCACGTACTGATGGGTAACGTCCGGGCAGTCCAGTCGTGCTCACCCCCACTGAGCACCTGACCGAATATGGACTAACCGGTGCATCACACAGAGCCGTGGCGCCGGCGCCCGATGAGGAGCAGCAGTCTTGCGCGAGTTCAGCCTTCCGGCCCTGTACGAGGTCCCCACGGACGGCAACCTGACGGATCTCATCCGCCGCAACGCCTCCCAGCACCCAGACGTCGCCGTGATGGGGCGCAAGGTCGACGGAGTCTGGACGGACGTCACCGCCACCGAGTTCCTCGCCGAGGTCCGCGGGGCCGCCAAGGGTCTGATCGCCGCGGGGGTGGAGCCGGGCGACCGGGTCGCGCTGCTCTCCCGCACGCGTTACGAGTGGGTGCTCCTCGACTTCGCGATCTGGAGCGCGGGCGGCGTGACCGTGCCGGTGTACGAGACCAGCTCGCCGGAGCAGATCCAGTGGATCCTGGGCGACTCGGGCGCGACCGCCGTCCTGGTGGAGAGCGCGGCGCACGAGGAGTCGGTCGCCTCGGTCCGGGCGGACCTGCCGGAGCTGAGGAACGTGTGGCGGATCGAGGACGACGCCGTCGCCCGCCTCACCGCCGACGGGGCCGGCGTCTCCGACGAGCTGCTCGACGCGCGCATGTCGGCGGCGAACGCGGACGACCCGGCGACGATCGTCTACACCTCGGGCACCACGGGCCGCCCCAAGGGCTGCGTCCTGACCCACCGGGCCTTCTTCGCCGAGTGCGGCAACGTGGTGGAGCGGCTGAAGCCGCTCTTCCGCACGGGCGAGTGCTCGGTCCTGCTCTTCCTGCCCGCCGCGCACGTCTTCGGGCGGCTCGTCGAGGTGGCGTCCGTGATGGCGCCGATCCGGCTGGGCTGCGTCCCGGACATCAAGAACCTCACGGACGAGCTGGCCTCGTTCCGGCCGACGCTGATCCTGGGCGTGCCCCGGGTCTTCGAGAAGGTCTACAACTCGGCGCGGGCGAAGGCGCAGGCCGACGGCAAGGGCAAGATCTTCGACAGGGCCGCGCAGACGGCCATCGCGTACAGCCGGGCGCTCGGCACCCCGCAGGGCCCGTCCTTCGGCCTGCGGCTGAAGCACAAGGTCTTCGACAAGCTGGTCTTCGGCAAGCTGCGGGCGGTGCTCGGCGGGCGCGGCGAGCACGCGATCTCGGGCGGCGCGCCGCTGGGCGAGCGGCTCGGGCACTTCTTCCGGGGCATCGGCTTCACCGTCCTGGAGGGCTACGGCCTGACGGAGTCGTGCGCGGCGACCGCGTTCAACCCGTGGGACCGGCAGAAGATCGGCACGGTCGGCCAGCCGCTGCCGGGCTCGGTGGTGCGGATCGCCGACGACGGCGAGGTGCTGCTGCACGGCGAGCACGTCTTCTCGCGGTACTGGAACAACGAGGCGGCGACGGCGGAGGCCCTCGCGGACGGCTGGTTCCACACGGGCGACATCGGCACGCTCGACGAGGACGGCTACCTGGCGATCACCGGCCGCAAGAAGGAGATCCTGGTGACGGCGGGCGGCAAGAACGTCGCCCCGGCGGTCATCGAGGACCGGATCCGGGCGCACGCGCTGGTCGCGGAGTGCATGGTGGTCGGCGACGGGCGTCCGTTCGTGGGCGCGCTCGTCACCCTGGACGAGGAGTTCCTCGGCCGCTGGGCGTCCGAGCACGGCAAGCCGGCCGGTGCGACGGCGGCGTCCCTGCGCGACGACCCGGAGCTCCTGGCGGAGGTCCAGCGGGCGATCGACGACGGCAACGCGGCGGTGTCCAAGGCGGAGTCGGTCCGCAAGTTCCGTGTCCTGCCGGCCCAGTTCACGGAGGAGGCGGGGCACATCACCCCGTCCCTGAAGCTGAAGCGGAACGTGGTGGCGAAGGACTTCGCGGACGAGATCGAGGCGATCTACCGGGGCTGAGCCCGGAAGGCGCACGAACGGGGAAGGGCCCCGGGCGATCCGCCCGGGGCCCTTCCCCGTACCGCTCAGAGCAGTTCGCGCAGCCGTTCCGCGAGGAGGTCCCAGCGCCACTTCTCCTCCACCCAGGCCCGGCCCCGTTCGCCCATGCGGGCGCGGAGCTCGGGGTCGAGGAGGAGGGTGGCGACGCGGTCGGCGGTCTCCTCCGGGGAGTCGCCGCGCACGACCCAGCCCGTCTCGCCGTCGAGGACGGCGTCGGGGGCGCCGCCGGAGTCGCCGGCGACGACGGGCAGGCCGGTGGCGGAGGCCTCCAGGTAGACGATGCCGAGGCCCTCGACGTCGAGGCCGCCGCGCCGGGTGCGGCAGGGCATGGCGAAGACGTCGCCGGCCCCGTAGTGGGCGGGCAGTTCGGCCCAGGGGACGGCGCCGGTGAAGCGTACGGATCCGGCCACGCCCGTCTCGTCGACGAGACGGCGCAGGTCCTTCTCGTACGGGCCGCCGCCGACGATCAGGAGGACGGCGTCCGGGACCCGGCGCAGGATGTCCGGCAGGGCCCTGATCAGGGTGTCCTGACCCTTGCGCGGGACGAGCCGGGAGACGCAGACGACGACCGGCCGGTCGCTGAGCCCGAGGCGGGCGCGGACCTCGTCGCCGCCGGAGCCGGGGTGGAAGGTCTTCTCGTCGACGCCGGGCGGGAGCTGGACCATCCGGCCGGCGGCGGCGGGCGTGAGGGCCGAGGCGATCCGGGAGCGGGTGTACTCGCCGAGGTAGGTGATCGTGTCGGTGCCCTCGCCGATGCGGCGCAGGAGCTGCCGGGCGGCGGGCAGTTGGGCCCAGCCCGCCTCGTGGCCGTGGGTGGTGGCGACCAGCCGCCGGGCGCCGGCCCGGCGCAGGGCGGGGGCCATCAGGCCGAGCGGGGCCGCGGCGCCGAACCACACGGACTCGCAGCCGTGCTCGCGCAGCAGCGCGGTGGCGCGGGCGGTGACCCGGGGGGTGGGCAGCAGCATGGTGGTGCGGTCCCGGACGACGGTGAAGGGCTGTTCGGCGTCGAACGCCGCCGTCGCCCCGGCCCCTTCGCGGCCGCGCTTCCAGGTGGAGGCGTAGACCACGACCTGCTGGGGGTCCAGGCGGAGGGCCATGTTGTGCAGGAAGGCCTGGATTCCCCCGGGACGCGGCGGGAAGTCGTTGGTTACGATCAGGGTCTTGTGCATCGTGGCCGACAGTACGCGATCGCACCCACCGCCCGGCACCACCACTCCCCCCGCGCGAGCGGGCCGACCCGACGAGGACGAGTCAGTGACGACGGGCACCGCGGGGAAGGGTTCGCGCGCGGCCCTGTGGCTTCCCGTCGGCCTCTGGGGGCTCACCCGCGTCCTCCTGCTGCTGTGCGTGTTCGACGTCGTGGAGGTCCCGGGTCCGGACGTCGCGTTCGACGTCGAGAACATCTACCGGGGCTGGTACGAGGTGCTGCGGGACGGCACGTACCCGAGGGACGACGTCACCTGGCAGTATCCGCCGGCGGCGGCGTTCGTGATGCTCGCCCCCGACCTGCTGCCCTTCCTCGGCTACGCGGCCGCCTTCTTCGTCCTCGCCCTGCTCTGCGACGCGCTGGTCTTCGGGCTGCTCCTGTACACGGGCCGCCGGGCGGGCCGGACGTCCCGGGGCGCCTGGATCTGGCTGGCGGGCGTCGCGCTGCTCGGCCCGACCGCGTACGCCCGGTACGACGTGATGGTGACCGCCGTCGCGGTGGCGGGGCTCCTCGCGGCCGGCCGCGGCCCGCGGGTGCTCGGCGCGCTCGCCGGTTTCGGGGCGGTCCTGAAGGTGTGGCCGGCGCTGGTGCTCGTGGGCACCGCGAAGGGCCGGGCGACGTTCCGCTCCTGGTCGGCGGCGGCGGGCGCGGTGGCCGGGGTGCTGCTGCTCTGCGCGCTGTGGAAGCCGGGGGCGCTGTCCTTCCTCTCCTTCCAGCGGGACCGGGGCACCGAGGTGGAGTCCCTGGGCGCGACGGTCTTCCACGTCCTGCGGCACTTCGGCTGGGAGGGCGAGGTGCGGATGAACTACGGCTCGATGGAGTTCCTCGGCCCGTACGTGTCCGCGGTGTCGACGGCCGCGATGGCGGTGACGATCGGCGCCTTCGGCTGGCTGCTGCTCTGGCGGATCAGGGCGCGCCGGTTCGTCTCGTCGACGGTGGCGGACGCGGCCTTCGTGGCGGTGCTGCTCTTCACGCTGACGAGCCGGGTGCTCTCCCCGCAGTACATGCTGTGGCTGATCGGTCTGGCGGCGGTGTGCCTGGCCTTCCGGTCGAGCCGGATGGAGCGGCCCGCGCACCTGGTGGTCTGGGCGACCGCGGTGACGCAGTTCGAGTTCCCGGTGTGGTTCTGGCACGTGACGCGGAGCGATCCGCTGGGCATGGCGGTCCTCTTCACGCGGAACGGGCTGCTGGTCGCCGCCGCCGTCCTGGCCTGCCGGATCCTGTGGCGGCAGACGGTCACGGAGCCGCGCCTCGCCGCCGCGGCCGTCCCCGCGCAGGCCTCGCGGACGGAGCGCGAGGGGACGCTGTCCGGCTCGGCGCGCTGAGCGCCGGGACCGGTCCCGGCGACACGTCGGACGGGTCCTACCCGAGCTTCTCCGCCACGTAGGCGCGCCAGGCCCCGGTGAACTCCTCCGGGGTGGTGTCGAGGACGTCGTGGAGCGCCTTCTCCACCGCGCCCTCCCGGCCGGGGTGCGCGCCCACCGCCCGG
This sequence comes from Streptomyces sp. NPDC092045, assembly GCF_044756005.1. Lineage (NCBI taxonomy): Bacteria > Bacillati > Actinomycetota > Actinomycetes > Kitasatosporales > Streptomycetaceae > Streptomyces > Streptomyces sp. NPDC092045. Next base: position 174,245 of record NZ_JBIVSC010000002.1, read on the forward strand.
TAGAACGCGGTCAGCTCCTCCTCGCCCCAGCGCTCCGCGACCAGTTCGCAGGCCAGCCAGCCGCCCTCGTAGGCGCGCGCCAGGGTCCCCGCGTCCCCGCCGAAGGAGAAGTCTGCGTCCTCCGGGAGCCGGACGGGCGGTTCGCCGCCCCGGACCGCGCGGCGCAGCTCGGGGGCGGCCTCCGCGGGCGTGCGGCCGGCGTCCCGGTAGGCGACCCAGTCCGCGAAGCCCTCGGAGAGCCAGACCGGGGTCGAGGGGGTGGTGTGGGCGCGGGTGGCGACGTGGGCGGTCTCGTGGGTGAGGACGAGCTGCCGGCCGAAGTCGCCGAGGACCCCGTACGCGTCGGGGTTGACGATCACCCGGTCGGCGGGCCCGTCCGGTCCGCCCCTGGTCTCGCCCGTGGTGACGGCCGCTATCCCCCGGTAGGAGTCCCCCGGCTCCCCCAGGAGCTCCCCCATGGCGTCCAGGGAGCCGGGGACGAGGACGACCACCCGGCGGGCCCAGTCCTCGGGCCAGGCGCCGTCGACGGCGGGGACCGCCCGGTCGGCCGCCGCCGCGATCTCCCGGAGCCGCGCCCGGTCCCGGCCGGTGCCGAGGACCAGCGAGCGGGCGCCGTGGACGGCCGTGACGTCCCCCTGCTCCCAGAGCTGTCGGGGCGCGCCCTCCGCGGGCCGCTCGCCGGTCAGGTACCAGCGCCCGCCGCGTTCGGTGAGGTCCAGGACGCGGGCACTGGTGACGGGCCGCCGGTCCTGGCCCTTGAGCCGGTGGCCGAGTTCGGCGCGGACGGCGACCCGGTCGGGGCCTGTCCGGTCGACGCCGGTGACCTCGTACGACCAGCCGTCGAGCGGCACCGCCGCGAGCCGCCGGTAGACGGTGAGGGCGGCCGGCGCGTACGCGGGGTCGAGGGCGGCCCGGTAGCCGGGCTCGTCGCGGGCGAGGAGGGCCCCGGCGTGCTCGTCGAGGAGCGCCTGGATCTCCCGGGAGGCGGTGCGGGCGGCGGGGCCGTCCTCCGCGCAGCCGACGAGGCCCGTCAGGGCGAGCAGCAGGACCAGCAGGCAGAAGACCGCCGGCCGTCGCGCTCCGTACCCCTGACCCGCCACGCCTCCGATCGTACGATCCGGACGGCGGACGCGGCTCCCGGGGTGGGCGGACCGGGCTCCCGGAGCGCGCGGGGCCGGGACCGTCGCGACCCGGCGGCCCGCCTCGGACCCCGGTCACCGCAGCCCCGCGACCCGCCTCGGACCCGGGTCGCCACAACCCCGCTACCCGCCTCGGACCCGGGTCACCACAACCCCGCTACCCGCCTCAAACCCGGGTCACCGTCACGTGCGACATCATGTTCACCGGGTCGTAGCGGACCCGGGCGCCCGGGTAGGGGGCGTGGATGACCTGCCCGTTCCCGACGTAGATCGCCACGTGGCTGGCGTCGCTCCGGTACGTGACGAGGTCTCCGGGCTGCGCCTGCGCGAGCGGCACCCGCCGGCCCGCGTGCCGCTGGGCGGCCGAGGTGCGCGGCAGGCTGATCCCGGCCTGGCGGTAGGACCAGACCATCAGGCCCGAGCAGTCGAAGGCGGAGGGCCCGGTCGCGCCCCACACGTACGGCCTGCCGACCGCGCCCCGGGCGGCGGCCACCGCGGCGGCGACCCGCGAGGAGACCGGTCCCGGGTCGGCGGCCGTCACCTCTCCGGCCTCCCCCGCGACGCCGGCGGCGCCGGTGCGGGAGTCCTCGCGGCCGCCGGTGCGGGAGGCGCGGTCGAGGCCGGCGCGCTCCTCGGCGGTGAGGGAGGCGAGCAGCCGGCGGGCCTCGGCGAGCTTCCGCTCGACGGTGCGCTTGTGGCGGGCGACCTCGGTCCGGCTGTGCTCCAGGTCGGCCAGGGCCGAGCGGGCCTCGCTCCGCTTCTGGCCCAACCGGCGCTGTTCCCGGAGCAGTTCGCCGAGCGCGGCGCTCTGGTGGGCGGTGAGCCGGTCGAGGGCGGAGGCGCGTTCGAGGTAGCTGTCGGGGTCGGAGGAGAGCATCAGGGCGAGCGAGGGGTCGATGCCGCCGGAGCGGTACTGGGCCCCGGCGAGCGAACCGAGGACGCCCCGCATGCGGTTGACCCGCTCCTGGCCGCGGGCCAGGCCGTCGCGGGCGCGGGCGACCGTGCGGCGCAGCGCGTCCGCCTTCTCGTCGGCCTCGTTGTAGCCCTCGGTGGCGCGCTCGGCCTCCTCGAAGAGGCGGTCGACCCTGGTCCGGGCGGCCTCGGCACCGGCCCCGGGGTCGGCGTTCGCGGGGACGGCCCCGAGGGACGCCGCCGCGGTGGCCGCGGCGGCGGCGGTGAGGACGGTGACCCGGGCGGGTCGGCGGTGGGACGCCACGGATCGCGCTCCGTTCGGCTCGACGCAGACTGGCGCGGCAGACAGTAGCCGCTGATCACTCTCCGTCCAACGAAGGCGCCGGGCACACAAAGTGACGCCCCGCCGGAGACCACAGGTCACCGGCGGGGCGTCGCGTCAGGGTGCGTCGCGGCGAACCACCCGTTCGGGCGGCATGCCGCGGCGGGTCGGGGGGTCAGCCGCCGATGCGCACGCCGAACTGGAACGTGCCCATGTAGTCCATGGACTCGTAGCGGACGTTGGCGCCCGGCTTGGGGGCGTGCAGGATCGTGTTGTTGCCCGCGTAGAGGCCCACGTGCGACAGGCTGTTGAAGAAGACCAGGTCGCCCGGCTTGAGCTGGCTGCGGCCGATCTTCGTGCCGTCGTTCTGCTGGGTGTAGGTGACGCGGCTGAGCTTGGCGCCGGCCTTCCCGTAGGCCCACTGGGTCAGGCCGGAGCAGTCGAACGAGGTGGGGCCCTCGTGACCGGAGACGTACGGGTACCCGACCCGGGTGGCGGCGGCGCTGAGCGCGGCGGCGCCGAGGCCGCTGGCGGGGGCCTCGTTGCCCAGGTCGAGCCGCTCGCCGGCGGCGCGGCTGGCGCGCTGCTCCTTCGCCTTCTCCTCCTGCTCCATCTTGGCCTTCTCCGCGGCCGTGAGGGTGTTGAGGAGCTTCTGGGCCTCGGCCAGCTTGCCCTGGTACTTCTGCTTCTTCTCGCCGAGGGACTTGCGGACGCCGTCGAGGTCGGCGAGCTTCCCGGTGGCCTCGGCGCGCTGCTGGGCGAGGGTGCGCTGCTTGGCCTGGATCTGCGTGAGGACGTCGGCCTGCTGGGCGCTCAGCTGGTCGATCGCGGACGCCTTGTCGAGGTAGGTGTCCGGGTCGCCGGAGAGGAAGAGCTGGAGCGCCGGGTCGATGCCGCCGGAGCGGTACTGGGCACTGGCGACCGAACCGATCTGGTCGCGCAGGGTGTTGAGCTCCTGCTGACCGCGGGCCACCTTGTCCTGGAGTTCGCCGATCTCCTTCTGCAGCTTGCCCCGGCGCTCGTCGGCCTGGTTGTACTGCTCCGTGGCCTCCTCGGCCTCGTGGTGCAGTTCGTCGACCTTCGACTTGACCTCGTCGATCTTGGGCTTGGCGGGGGCCGCCTGGGCGCCGGACTGGGCGGTGAGGGCGACGGCCGCGGCCGCGGTCACGGTGAGCACGGTCACACGGGCACGGCTCGGCTGCTTGGGTCGACGGTGGGACGCCACGAAGGCGGTCTCCTTCTTCCTCGAGCCGCCCGGCCGGTCAGGGCAGGCGGTTCCTCCGCCGTCACCCCGGATGGGCGATCAACCGCGCGAAGGTTCGAGGCCTGACCCTAGTGACCGAGTTGTGATCATTCAAATCCCACCGGAGAAAATCTCGCTCACACACCACATTATTTACATACATCGCACGGGCTGTGACGGGCACTTGACGGTCCGCCGTCCAGAATCCGGGCATAGCGCCCAGGAGTTACGAGTGGTCACGAGAGCCGCGAAAGCCGCTTCAGCAACAAGGCGGACGCGACCGGACGCGCCCCCGCCTTGGCGACCCCGTCGGCCACCTCGCGGTCCGTGGAGACCACCACGACCGGGCGCCCCGGCGGCTCCGCCCGCACCAGCTGACGGATCAACTCGTCGGCCGTGACGCCGGGCTTGGAGAACAGCACCCGCACCCCGCGCGGCGGCGCGAGCAGCACCGGGGCCGCCAGCTCCGCCCCGTCGAAGACACAGGTGACCTCGGCGCCCGAGCGGGCCGCGAGGCCCGAGAGCCCGCCGAGCAGCCGCAGCCGCTGCTTCTCCAGCGGCATCGTCGGATAGCCGGTCTTGGTGACGTTGTAGCCGTCGACGACCAGATGCGTCTGCGGCAGCGACAGGAGCTGGTCGAGCAGCGCCGGGTCGGTCTCGGAGAGCGCCCGCGCGGCGATGTCCTTCGGGGACATCCGTCCCGGCTCCACCGCGTCCACGGTGTCCGCCGGATGCGTCGAGACGGGCGGCAGCGCGAGTTCGCGGCGCAGCCCCTGGGCCGCGTCGAGGACCGTGTCGAGCAGCAGCCGCAGCCGCATGTCCTCCACCGAGCGCCCCTCGCGGGCGGTCCTGCGGCTGGCCTCCAGGGCCGCCTCGACCTCCCCGAGCCGGGCCTTGAGCCGCCGGCCCTCGCTCTCGGCGGCCGACACCTGGGCCGCCGCCTCCGCCCGCACGGCCTCGATCTCGCCCCGCGCCTTGCGCAGCGCTGCCTCGCCCCGCTTCACGTCGCTCTGCGCGCTGCGCAGCTTGCGGTGGAGCGACTCGGCCTCCTTGCGGGCCGCGTCGAGGTCGTGGCGCAACTGCTCGGTCTCGCCCCGGGAGCGGTCCCGGGCGGCGGCGAGCTCCTCGCGCAGCCGCTCCACCTCGCGGCGGCCGGCCTCGTCGGCCCGCTCGGCGTCGACCCGCAGGGCCTCCTCGCCCGCGGCGGCGACCAGCTTGACCCAGCCGGGCGGGCGCAGCACGTAGGCGGCCGCCGCCACGTCGACGGGGTCGGCGGCCGCGGGCGGGGTGCCGCCCTCCACGGCTCCGGCCAGCTCGGGCCGGGCCTGCTTGAACCGCTCGCCGATCCGCTGCCGGAAGAGCGGATCGCCCTCGAGGGCGGCCGCCATCGCGGTGCCGGCGAACTTGGCCCGCCGGCTCGGGGTGAAACGGGCGTACTGCCGCAGGGTCGCGGGCAGCTCCGCGACGGTCAGCCCGCCGAAGGCGTCGGCGACCAGCGCGACGACCCGCCGCCGTACGCCTTCCGGCAGTGGGTGGTCGAGCGTCTCGGCAGCGTCACCTGCCGCGCCGGCCGGCTCTCCACCGTGCGCGGGCTGCTCCACGATCCGTCACCCCTATGTCGTCCGCGCCGTCCCTCAGGAGGCGGCGCCCGGCCTGTCCACCAGCTCGATCTGGTCCACCGCGTTGCACCAGCGGCAGCGGACCGACTCGATGGTCTCACTGACCACCTGCCGCTCCTCGACCGTCGGCTCCCCGGCGAGGTCCAGATGGACGTACTCGACGACCTTGGACGAGCGGGTCACGTCGAAGCGGGTGAGGTTGCCGCAGAGCGTGCAGCGCCAGCGGGTCTCGGCGGTCGGCAGGGGAACCGTCGTCATCGAGCCGTCCTTCTTCCTGTTGCGTGGTACTCAGGTGCGGGAGCCGCGGTGCGCCGTCGAACTGCGGTCGTACTGCCCGCAACCCTACGGCCTCACGGCTCGGCGGGGGCACGGCGAGGCACTCTGTCCAGTTCGCCGCCGGTACGCCATGATCTGTCCGTGATCGATTGGCGAAGCGCGGTGACCGGTGCCTGGCGGGACGCCCGCGGCGGCCCCTCGGTGACGTACGGGCTCATCGCCGCCTGCTGCCTCCTCTTCCTCTTCAGTCCGGTCTCCGCGCTGAACCCGGCGCACGGCACGGGGGACGCGCTCCTGGCGGCCCAGGGCTCGTACTTCCGGCGCTGGGGGGTCGTCCCCGCCGAGCTGATGGGCGGTGAGCCGCGCGCCCTGCTCACCCCGTTCACCGCGCTCTTCGTCCACGGGAGCTGGCTCCACCTCCTGGGGAACATGCTCTTCCTGTACGTCTTCGGCGCGATGGCCGAGGAGCGCATGGGGCGGATCGGGTTCGCCCTCTTCTACCTGGGCACCGGCTACCTCGCCCTCGCCGGGTACGCGGCGGCGCACGCCCACAGCGAGCAGACCCTCGTCGGGGCGTCGGGGGCGATCTCCGGGGTGCTCGGGGCCTTCCTCTTCCTCTTCCCGCGCTCCCGGGTCACCAGCCTCTTCCCCTTCCTCTTCTTCCTGCCGCTGCGCTTCCCCGCCTGGATCGTGCTCGTCTTCTGGTTCACGCTCCAGTGGATGGCCGCGCGGGCGGCGGGCGCGGGGCCCGGCGTCGCCTATCTGGCCCACGTGGTGGGCTTCGCGCTGGGCTTCGTCTACGCCTGGGTGCGCCACCGGGGTGGGGATAGAGTGAAGGCCCCAGCCGCGGCGACCGAGGGAGAAAGCCAGCCGTGATCACCGCGATCGTGCTCATCAAGACCAGCGTGGACCGCATCCCCGAGATCGCCGAGTCGATCGCGGCGCTCGACAGCGTCAGCGAGGTCTTCTCGGTGACCGGCACGTACGACCTGATCGCCATGGTCCGGGTGCCGCGCCACGACGACCTCGCGGACGTGATCCCCGGCAGCATCAGCAAGATCCCGGGCGTCGAGGCCACGGACACGCACGTCGCGTTCCGCACGTACTCGCAGCACGACCTGGAGGCGGCCTTCGCCATCGGCCTGGAGTCCTGAGGCTCCCCGCGCGCGGAAACGGTGAAGGGGCCTCCCGGTCGGGAGGCCCCTTCACCCGTACGAGTGAGTGATCAGCCGCGGTCGGGGACGCAGCGGCCGTCCTCGGTGCGGTACTTCCACCGGGCGCCGTTCCGGACGAGCTCCTTCACGGCGTTGACGAACCGCTCCACGTGCTCGTCGGGCGTGCCGGCGCCGAAGCTCACCCGGATGGCGTTGAGCGAGCGCTCGCCGGGCGCGGCCTCGGGGGCGCCGCACTCGCCCGGGTCCTGCGGGTCGCTGCCGAGCAGGGTGCGGACCAGCGGGTGGGCGCAGAAGAGGCCGTCGCGGACGCCGATGCCGTACTCGGCGGAGAGCGCGGCGGCGAAGTGGGAGCTGTTCCAGCCCTCCACGACGAAGGAGATGACGCCGACGCGGGGGGCGTCGTCGCCGAAGAGCGAGAGGACCCGGACCTCGGGGACCTCGGCCAGGCCCGCGCGGACCGTGGCGATCAGGTGGTTCTCGCGGGCGACGAGGGCGTCGAAGCCGGCCTCGGCGAGGGCCTTGCAGGCGGAGGCGATCGAGTAGACCCCGATGACGTTCGGGGAACCGGCCTCGTGCCGGGCCGCGGTGGTGTGCCACTCCACGTCCACACCGCCGTCGGCCCGACGCGCCACCTTGCGGGAGGCGCCGCCGCCCGCGAGGTAGGGCTGGGAATCCTGGAGCCAGTCGGCGCGGCCCGCGAGGACGCCGGAGCCGAAGGGCGCGTACAGCTTGTGCCCGGAGAAGGCGACCCAGTCCACGTCGAGTTCGGCCACGGAGACCGGGTGGTGGGGCGCGAGCTGGGCGGCGTCGAGCACGATCCGGGCGCCGTGGGCGTGCGCGGCGGCGGCCAGCTCCTTGACCGGCCACAGCTCGCCGGTGACGTTGGAGGCGCCGGTGACGCAGACCAGGGCGGGGCCGTGGGGGTCGCGGTCCGCCAGGGCCCGCTCCAGGGTCTCGACGGCCTGGGCCGGGGTCCGGGGCGCGTTGAGGTAGGTGACCCGGGCGTCCCGCCAGGGCAGCAGCGAGGCGTGGTGCTCGGTCTCGAAGACGAAGACCTCGCAGCCGGCCGGGACCGCGGCGGCGAGCAGGTTGAGCGAGTCGGTGGTGGAGCGGGTGAAGACGACCTGGTCGCCGGGGCGGCAGCCGAGGAACTCGGCGACGGTGGCGCGGCTGTTCTCGAAGAGGTCGGTGGAGAGCTGGGAGAGGTACCCGGCGCCGCGGTGGACGCTGCCGTAGTACGGGGCGTACGCGGCGACGTCGTCCCACACCCGCTGGAGGGCCGGGGCGCTGGCCGCGTAGTCGAGCGCCGCGTAGGTCACCTCGCCGCCGGTGACGAGCGGGACGGTCACGTCCCGGCCGAGGACGGGCAGCGGGGCGGCGCAGCAGGGGTCGGCGGACTCGGTGGCGACGGTCTCGACGACGGCGGTGACGGCGGGCTCGACGGCGGTGGCAGCGGTGGTGGCGACGGCGTCAGGACGTGCGGACATGGCGGTATCTCCCGGCGGGCGGTGCGGAATGGCTTCGGTGATCCCGTACGCGGCCGGACACGGCGGGGTACGGGTGAGGCCTCGGAAGACGTGGGGGTACGCGAAAGGGACCCTGATCCGAGGGTGAAGAAGGGGCGGACTCGCCCTATCGCATTCGCTTGCTCACGGAAAAAGCTCCTCGAGAGACCAGGACCCCTGGTGTTCGAGGGGTCCGCGCTTGCCGTAGACCTCGCTGCCTACGGCCTGGTCATCACCCGGGGCACCCCGCCACGGACGGAGGGTTGCCGGACAGCAAGCCGGGGCCAAAACGCTGTCACTCGTGACCTGAAGAGAATCCTGCCACATGATCGCCGATGCGCAAGACCCCGGTCCGCATGCTGGACCGGGGTCTCGTGGCGAAGGGCCGGAGGGCTACGCGTTGCTGACGGCGATCCAGCGCTCCAGCGTCCGGCGGGCGGCGCCGGAGTCGATCGCCTCGGCGGCCTTCGCGATGCCGGCGCGGATCCGCTCCACCAGGGTGCCGTCCCCCGGTTCGAGGGCCGTGAGCGCCGCCGCCGAGTTGAGCAGCACCGCGTCCCGCACCGGGCCGGTCTCCCCCGCGAGCAGCCGGCGGGCCACGTCGGCGTTGTACGAGGCGTCCGCGCCGCGCAGCGCCTCCACGGGCACCAGGTCGATGCCCACGTCCCGGGGGTCGAAGGCCTCCTCGCGCACCGAGCCGTCCCGGACCACCCAGACCCGCGAGGTGGCCGTGGTGGTCAGCTCGTCCAGCCCGTCGTCGCCGCGGAAGACCAGGGCGGAGGAGCCGCGCTCGGCGAGCACCCCGGCCATGATCGGGGCCATCCGGGCGTCGGCGACGCCGGTCGCCTGGGCCCGGACGCGGGCCGGGTTGGTGAGCGGACCGAGGAAGTTGAAGGTGGTCCGGATGCCGAGCTCCTTGCGGGCGGCGGCGACGTGCCGCAGCGCCGGGTGGAACTTCACCGCGAAGCAGAAGGTGATGCCCGCCTCCCCGGCGACCTCGGCGACCCGGCGCGGGGTCAGCTCCAGGTTGACGCCGAGCTTCTCCAGGACGTCGGAGGCGCCGGAGGCGGAGGAGGCCGCCCGGTTGCCGTGCTTGACGACCTTGGCGCCGGTGCCGGCGACCACGATCGCGGACATGGTGGAGATGTTGACGGTCTTGGCGCCGTCGCCGCCGGTGCCGACGATGTCGACGGAGGGGCCGGGGACCTCGATCGTGTTGGCGTGCTCGTACATCGTCCGGACGAGGCCGGAGATCTCCTCGACGGTCTCGCCCTTGGCGCGCAGGGCGACCGCGAAGCCGGCGATCTGCGCGTCGGTGGCCTCGCCGCGCAGGATGCGGTCCATGGCCCAGGCGGTGTCCTCGGCGCTCTGGTCGCGGCCGGTCAGCAGACCGTCCAGGACGACGGGCCAGGAGCGGCCCGCCGTGGTAGGTCCTCCAGCGGGGGTCGCGGCGCTCATGGCGGCTCCTGATCGTCATCGCGTACGGATACGGCCCCACCCTATCGACCCCCGGGGACGGCAAAGAGCCCCGTCCATCGAATGGACGGGGCTCTCGCCGTGGCGACTTCTCGGGAAGTCGGGGAGTCGGGCGATCAGTGGTGGCCGTGGCCGCTCTGGATCTCCTTGTACTCCTCGACGGTGGGCTTGGCGATCTGGCTGTCCTCGCCGTAGTAGCCCTTGTTCAGCTTGACCCGCAGCTTCTCCATGCGGCCGACCTTCCGCTCGACGCCGTTCTCGTCGACGGCCGGCGGCAGCTCGGCGGGCGCGTACTGCTCGTGCGCCGTGAGGCGGTGCAGCTCGCCCTGGCTGAGCGGCTCGTGGACCTCGACGAACTCACCGTGCGGCAGGCGCTTGATGATGCCCGACTCGCGGCCGTGCAGCACCTTCTCCTTGTCGCGGCGCTGGAGGCCGAGGCAGATCCGCTTGGTGACGACGAACGCGATGACCGGGCCGAGGAAGAAGAAGATCCGCACGAACCAGGTGATCGAGTTGATCGACAGGTGGAAGTGGGTCGCCCAGAGGTCGTTTCCACCACCCACGAGCATGACCATGTACGCGGTGATCCAGGCGACGCCGAAGGCGGTGCGCGTCGGAGCGTTGCGCGGGCGCTGCGCGATGTGGTGCTCGCGCTTGTCGCCGGTGATCCAGGACTCGATGAACGGGTAGACCGCGATCGCGGCGAGCACCGCCGGGAAGATCGCCAGCGGGATCATCACGCCCAGGACGAGCGTGTGGCCCCAGAGGTTGATCTCCCAGCCGGGCATGACGCGGATCAGGCCCTCGGCGAAGCCCATGTACCAGTCGGGCTGGGCGCCGGTGGACACCTGGTCCGGGCGGTACGGGCCGAGCGCCCAGATCGGGTTGATCGAGGCGATCGCCGCGATGACCGCGATGACGCCGAAGACCAGGAAGAAGAAGCCTCCGGCCTTCGCCATGTACACGGGCAGCAGCGGCATGCCGACGACGTTCTTGTTCGTGCGGCCGGGGCCCTCGAACTGCGTGTGCTTGTGGACGAACACCAGGATGAGGTGGGCGACCATCAGGCCCAGCATGATGCCGGGCAGCAGCAGCACGTGCGCCGAGTAGAACCGGGCGACGAAGTCACCGCCGGGGAACTCCCCGCCGAACAGGAACATCGAGAGGTACGTGCCGACGATCGGCACGGACAGGATCGCGCCCTGCATGAAGCGGACACCGGTGCCGGAGAGCAGGTCGTCCGGGAGCGAGTAACCGGTGAAGCCGGTGAACATGCCCAGGAAGAACAGCAGGAAGCCGAACAGCCAGTTGATCTCGCGCGGCTTGCGGAACGCGCCCGTGAAGAAGACGCGCATCATGTGCACGAACATGCCGGCGAGGAAGATCAGCGCCGCCCAGTGGTGGATCTGCCGGATGAGCAGACCGCCGCGCACCTCGAACGAGATGTGCATCGTCGAGTTGAACGCCTCGGACATGAGCTGTCCCTGGAGCGGGACGTACGGTCCGGCGTACTCCACCTCGTTCATCGACGGGTGGAAGAACATCGTCAGGTAGACGCCCGTCAGGATGATGATGATGAAGCTGTAGAGGCAGATCTCGCCCAGCATGAAGGACCAGTGGTCCGGGAAGATCTTCCGCATGTTGGCCTTGGCCAGCGTGTAGATCCCCAGGCGGCCGTCGGCCCAGTCGGCGACCCGCTCACCGGCGGGCGCCTTCTTGCTCGTATCCGTCACGGTGCTCATCCGCGCTCCCAGAAGGCAGGACCGACGGGCTCGTCGAAGTCGCCGAGCGCCTCCAGGAAGCCCTTGTCGTTCACGCCGATCCGCAGCTGCGGAAGGGCGTGACCGGCCGGGCCGAAGATGACGCGGGCGCCGTCGGAGAGGTCGAAGGTGGACTGGTGGCACGGGCAGAGGACGTGGTGCGTCTGCTGCTCGTACAGGGAGATCGGGCAGCCCACGTGGGTGCAGATCTTCGAGAACGCGACGATGCCCTCGTGCGACCACTCGAGCTCGCGCTTGTCCTTGATGTCCTCCGGCTGGATCCGGACGATCATCAGGGCGGCCTTGGCGATCTCGGTCTGGAAGTGGTGGTCGTGCTCCGAGAGGCCCTCGGGCATCGCGAAGGTCAGCGAACCGACCGCGACGTCCTCGGGACGCAGCGGCTCGTGGGTGTTCATGTTGATGAGCTGCTTGCCCTTGGCCCACAGGGTGGTCCGGAGCTTCTTCTCGGGCAGCGGGCCCATGTCGCGCAGCAGGACGATGCCGGAGAGCGGCACGAGCGACAGCGCGCCGAACATCGTGTTGCGGATGAGCTTGCGGCGGCCGATGCCGGACTCGGCGGCGCCGGCCGCGAAGTCCGCCATGACCTGCGCCTTGACCTCGGGCGACGCCTCGATCGGGTGACGCTCGTCGGCGACCTCGACGTCGGACATCAGGGTGCGGGCCCAGTGGACCGCGCCCGCGCCGATGAAGAAGAGGGCCGCGCCGAGGGTCAGACCCAGGGCGAAGTTGAGCGCGGACACCCGGCCGAAGGGCCAGATGTACACGATCTTGTCGACCGGGAAGATCACGTACGAGGCGATGAAGCCGACGGTGGCCAGCATCGACAGCGTGAACATGAAGGCGACCGCGCGCTCGGACCGACGGGCGGCCCGCTCGTCGATGTCCTGGATGCGGGGCTTGTGGGGCGGAAGGCCCGGGTCGGCGAACGGGTCGTCGGCGACCTTCACCGCGCCGTGCGCGGTGTCCTGCCCTGCCGGCAGGTTCTCTTCTGAAATCTCTTGGCTACTCATGACTTCTTGGCCTTAGCGGTGTGGGCCGCGACCCAGACGGCAACTGCGATCAGCGCGCCCAGACCGAAGACCCAGGCGAACAGGCCCTCGCTGACGGGGCCGAGGCCACCGAGCGAGAGACCGCCCGGGTTGTCGGACTTCTCGCTGTTGACGGCCTGGACGTACGCGATGATGTCCCTCTTCTGCTGCTCCGGCATGGTGGTGTCCGGGAAGGAGGGCATGTTCTGCGGGCCGGTCTGCATGGCCTCGTAGAGGTGCTTCGGGCTCACGCCTTCGAGGCTCGGGGCGTACTTGCCGTGCGTCAGCGCGCCGCCCTCACCGGTGAAGTTGTGGCACTGGGCACAGTTGGTGCGGAACAGCTCGCCGCCCTTGGCGGCGTCGGCGCCCGCGGGGTCGTACTGCTTCCCGGTCGGCGTGATCGGGCCGGCGCCGAGGGAGGCGATGTACGCGGCGAGCTGGTCGATCTCGGCCTGCGAGTAGATGTTCTTCTTCTTCGGGACCTGGGCGCCCGGCTGCTGGGCCGGCATGCGGCCCGTGCCGACCTGGAAGTCCACGGAGGCCGAACCGACGCCTACGAGGGAGGGGCCGTCAGTGGTGCCCTGACCGCCGGTTCCGTGGCAGCTGGCGCAGCCGACGGAGTAGAGCTTCTTGCCCTCCTCGATGGCGAGGGACTGGGCGGTTTCATCGGCCTTCGCCGTGCCCGCGGGCGCGAACGCGGCGTACAGCCCCCCCGTGGCCGCCAGCGCGAGAAGTAGGACGACGACCGCCGCCAGCGGATGGCGTCGTCGTGCGGAGAGCTTTTTCACGGATTACCCCGGTGTCAGGATCTTCTGCGTCGATGCTTGCTGGATGTCTCGGTCCGCCGTGTCGGCGGGACCGATTACTTGATCATGTAGATCGTGGCGAAGAGGCCGATCCAGACGACATCGACGAAGTGCCAGTAGTAGGACACGACGATGGCGGCGGTTGCCTGCTCGTGAGTGAACCTCTTGGCGGCGTACGTCCGGCCCAGGACCAGCAGGAAGGCGATGAGTCCGCCCGTCACGTGCAGGCCGTGGAAGCCGGTGGTCAGGTAGAACACGGAGCCGTACGGGTCCGACGAGAGGGAGAGCCCCTCGTGCTTCACCAGCTCGGTGTACTCGAAGACCTGGCCGCCGATGAAGATCGCACCCATCACGAACGTGATGATGAACCACGTCCTGAGCTTCTTCACGTCGCCCCGCTCGGCGGCGAACACGCCGAGCTGGCAGGTGAGGGAGGAGAGCACCAGGATCGTGGTGTTGGTCGCCGAGAACGGGAAGTTCAAGGCGTCTGCCTTTTCCGTCCAGAAGTCGGCCCCCGTCACCGATCGCAGGGTGAAGTACATCGCGAAGAGGGCCGCGAAGAACATCAGCTCGGAGCTCAACCAGATGATGGTTCCGACGCTGGTGAGGTTCGGTCGATTGACCGACGGGTGCGCGTGCCCTGTTTCTACTGTCGTTACTGTCGCCACGACCGACATTATGTCGGTCGCTTATCCCGCCCTCACTCCGGGGGGTGCCGTTCGGAGTGTCAGGGGGGTGTGTCCAGCCCGAACGGCCCAGTGCGGGGCCTCCGGGACGCCCTTCGAACAGGTGTTGAACGGGTGTTGACGGGCTGTGGACCGGAGTAGCATCCGCCGCATCGGTCGACGACCTTCCCACGGACTTCCCCACGGAGGAACGATGCAGTCGAGTGCCACGGTCCTGGTCTACAGCGACGACGCGAACACGCGCGCGCAGGTGCGGCTCGCGGCCGGGCGCAGGCCCGCGGCCGACGTCCCCCCGGTGGAGTTCGTGGAGTGCGCCACACTGCCGGCGGTCCTGAAGCGCCTGGACGAGGGCGGGATCGACGTCTGCGTCCTGGACGGCGAGGCCGCGCCGGCGGGCGGCATGGGGGTCTGCCGGCAGATCAAGGACGAGGTGTTCCGCTGCCCGCCGGTGCTGCTGCTCATCGGGCGCCCGCAGGACGCCTGGCTGGCCACCTGGAGCCGCGCGGACGCCGCGGTCACCCTTCCGGTGGAACCGGTCGAGTTCGCGGCGTCCCTGGCCTCCCTGCTGCGCTCCCGCCTCTCGATCGACGCGTGAGCTGACCGGGCCGGTCAGAGGGAGGGCCGCAGGCGGGCCTGCTCGGTGGAGACCACCGGCTCGCCGGCGGCCTCCACCAGGGCGCTGCCCTGGAGCCACTTGTCCCAGGACAGGTTCCAGTCGCCGAAGCCGTTGCCGAACCCCTCCATCGTGTCCCCTGAGCTGTTGACGGTCTTCACGATGTCGCCGGGGCGCACGGTCTCGAAGAACCAGGCCGCGTTGCCGGTCGACATGCCCACGCAGCCGTGGCTGACGTTCGCCACGCCCTGCGAGCCGACGGACCAGGGCGCGGCGTGCACGTACTCGCCGCTCCAGGTCACCCGGGTGGCGTAGTACACCGGCAGGTCGTACGACTCGGAGCTGCCCTCCGCGATGCCGACGGTGGTGCCCCGCATCCGGACGTAGTACTCCTTGCCGAGCACCACCTTGACGCCGTTGCGCGTGTCGAAGCCGGGCTTGCCGGTGGTCACCGGAATGGTGTTGATCACTTCTCCGTTGCGCTTCACCGTCATGTGGTGGGTCCCGGCGTCCGCGACGGCCTCGATCCGGTCGCCGATGGTGAGCTTCAGCGGCTTGGACCCGCCGCCGTAGAGCTTGTCGCCGACCTTGAGGCCGTCCAGGTTGCCGCTGACCGTGACGGTCGCGCCGGCGGGCCAGTACTCCTTCGGGCGGAAGTGCAGCTTCTTGTCGTCCACCCAGTACCAGGAGCCCTCGACGGAGGGGGTGGAGCGGACCTTGAGGGCGCGCTCGACGATCGCGCGGGAGGCCCGGTCCTTGACGGGGAGGCTGAGCTCGGCGGTGATCGGCTGTCCGACGCCGTACGTGCCCGCCTCCGGCCCGAAGACCGCGGTCAGGGCCCGCTTCGCCGGGGCCGTCTCGAACGTGAACGTACGGGCGCCGGGGGCGCCGTCCTCGTCCTCCGTGGCCACCCGGACGGTGTAGCGGGCCCCGGCGGCCAGGGTGGCCGTGGAGCGCCAGCGCCGCCCGTCCGCGGTGAGTTCGCCCGCCAGGTGGCGCCCCGAGGCGTCGACGGCGGTGACGTCGGTGATCCGGCCCTCGTCGCCCTTGGCGGTGATCTCCAGGGGCTTCTCGGGGTCCGCCTTGGCTCCGTCGGCGGGGGCGCTGACGGCGAGCTGGTCCGCCGCGTCGTACGCCTTCACCGTCAGCGGGTGGTCGTCCGATCCGGCGCACGCGGTGGCGCCCGCGGTGACGGTCACGGCCAACAGAGTGCAGCTCAGAACAGTCCGAATGCGCGGCGTGTCGTTCATGACCTCACCGTAAGAACAACGCTCGGAGGGGGCGCGCCGAGTGCGGCAAAAGAGGGGCCCGGACACTTCGGTGACGAAGCGTCCGGGCCCCTCGGTGTGCTCCGGTGCGGAGCGGGGTACGGCTACTGGTTCTGGTTCTCTCCGCGGTAGAACTCGAAGACCCAGCCGAACAGGCCGACGAGGATCAGCGGGGCGGAGAAGTACAGGATCCACCAGCCCATCGCGACGGCGAGGAAGGCGAGCGCGCCGCCGATGCCGAGCGAGAGCGGCTGCCAGCTGTGCGGGGCGAAGAAGCCCAGCTCACCGGCCTCGTCCGCGACGTCGGCCTCCTTGTCGTCCTGCGCCATCGCGTCGACACGCTTGGCCGTGAAGGCCAGGTAGTAGCCGATCATGATGGCCAGGCCGAAGGCCAGGAAGAGCGCCGTCGTGCCGACCGGCTCCTTGGACCAGACGCCGTACAGGATCGCCATGGCAAGGATGAAGACGCTCAGCCAGATGAACATCTTGCCCTGGATCTTCACTTGCCGGCCTCCTTGCTGCCCGTGAGGGCCTCGGCCTCGTGCGGCTTGTTCTCGAGCTGGTCGAGAGCGGCGATCTCAGGGTGGTGCAGGTCGAACGCCGGGGATTCCGAGCGGATGCGCGGCAGCGTGAGGAAGTTGTGCCGCGGCGGCGGGCAGGACGTCGCCCATTCGAGCGAACGGCCGTAGCCCCACGGGTCGTCGACCTCGATCTTCTTGCCGTACTTGGCGGTCTTCCAGACGTTGTAGAAGAACGGCAGGATCGACAGGCCGAGCAGGAAGGACGAGATCGTCGAGATCGTGTTCAGGGCGGTGAAGCCGTCGGCGTTCAGGTAGTCCGCGTAACGGCGCGGCATGCCCTCGGCGCCCAGCCAGTGCTGCACCAGGAAGGTGCCGTGGAAGCCGATGAACAGCGTCCAGAACGTCATCTTGCCGAGGCGCTCGTCCAGCATCTTGCCGGTGAACTTCGGCCACCAGAAGTGGAAGCCGGCGAACATCGCGAAGACGACGGTGCCGAAGACCACGTAGTGGAAGTGGGCCACGACGAAGTACGAGTCGGAGACGTGGAAGTCCATCGGGGGCGAGGCCAGGATGACGCCGGTCAGACCACCGAAGGTGAAGGTGATCAGGAAGCCGATCGTCCACAGCATCGGTGTCTCGAAGGACAACGAGCCCTTCCACATCGTTCCGATCCAGTTGAAGAACTTCACGCCGGTCGGTACGGCGATGAGGAACGTCATGAAGGAGAAGAACGGGAGGAGCACGCCGCCGGTGACGTACATGTGGTGGGCCCACACGGTCACGGACAGACCGGCGATCGCGATCGTCGCGGCCACCAGGCCGATGTAGCCGAACATCGGCTTGCGGCTGAAGACCGGGATGATCTCGGAGACGATGCCGAAGAACGGCAGGGCGATGATGTACACCTCTGGGTGTCCGAAGAACCAGAAGAGGTGTTGCCAGAGCAGGGCACCGCCGTTGGCCGCGTCGAAGACGTGGGCACCGAACTTGCGGTCCGCCTCCAGGGCGAACAGCGCGGCCGCCAGGACCGGGAAGGCGAGCAGGACCAGGACACCGGTCAGCAGCACGTTCCAGGTGAAGATCGGCATGCGGAACATCGTCATGCCCGGAGCGCGCATGCAGATGATCGTGGTGATGAAGTTGACCGAACCGAGGATCGTGCCGAAGCCGGAGAAGGCCAGACCCATGATCCACATGTCGGCGCCGACGCCCGGCGAGCGGACGGCGTCCGACAGCGGGGAGTAGGCGAACCAGCCGAAGTCGGCCGCACCCTGCGGGGTGAGGAAGCCGGCCACCGCGATGATCGAGCCGAAGAGGTAGAGCCAGTAGGCGAACATGTTCAGCCGCGGGAACGCCACATCGGGCGCGCCGATCTGCAGCGGCATGATCCAGTTCGCGAATCCGGCGAACAGCGGCGTCGCGAACATCAGCAGCATGATCGTGCCGTGCATCGTGAACGCCTGGTTGAACTGCTCGTTCGACATGATCTGCGTACCCGGACGGGCCAGCTCGGCGCGCATGAAGAGCGCCATGAGTCCGCCGATGCAGAAGAAGACGAACGACGTGACCAGGTACATCGTCCCGATCGTCTTGTGGTCGGTGGTGGTCAGCCACTTCACCACGACATTGCCGGGCTGCTTGCGCCGTACGGGCAGCTCGTTCTCGTACGAGCCCTCAGCTGCTGCGGCGGCACCCTGGGTTTCGTTGTGGATGCTCACAGTTGGTTCTTCTCCGCATTCCTGGCCGGGTCCGTCTGCTCGATGCCGGACGGGATGTAGCCGGTCTGCCCCTTCTCGGCCAGCTCCTTCAGGTGCTGCTGGTAGCGCTCCGGGGAGACCACCTTGACGTTGAAGAGCATCCGGGAGTGGTCGACACCGCACAGCTCGGCGCACTTGCCGAGGAAGGTGCCCTCACGCGTCGGAGTGACCTCGAAGGAGTTGGTGTGACCCGGGATGACGTCCTGCTTCATGAGGAAGGGGACCACCCAGAAGGAGTGGATCACGTCACGGGAGGTCAGGACGAACCGGACCTTCTCGCCCAGGGGCAGCCACAGGGTCGGGCCCGGGTTGCCGGTCTGCGGGTTCCGGTCGCCGGGGATGCCGGCGTCGTAGACGCCGCCGGCGTTCTCCGGGAAGTCGTTGATGAACTTGTCCGGAATCGAGGCGAGGTTCTTGTCCGTCTTGGCGTCGCCCTTCACACCGGGCACGTCCTCGACGTAGTTGAAGCCCCAGCTCCACTGGTAGCCGACCACGTTGACCGTGTGGGCGGGCTTGTCGGAGAGCTTGAGGAGCTCGGACTCGTCACGCGCGGTGAAGTAGAAGAGCACCGAGACGATGATGAGGGGGGTGACCGTGTACAGCGCCTCGATGGGCATGTTGTAACGGGTCTGCGGAGGTACCTCGACCTTGGTGCGGGTGCGCCGGTGGAAGATGACGGACCACAGGATCAGGCCCCACACCAGTACACCGGTGACGAGGGCGGCCGCCCACGAGCCCTGCCAGAGGGAGAGGATCCGAGGAGCCTCCTCCGTGACGGGGGTGGGCATACCAAGGCGGGGGAAGTCTTCCCAGTTGTACGAGCAGCCGGTGGCTGTCGCCAGGATCAGGCCCGCAGTCAGCACCTGCGGCAGCTTCCGCCGCATCGGGCGCCGCGACGAGCGGTCGGAGCCGTTGGGACTCACGTAGCGCCTTCCCGAGAGTCTCGGCCCGCGTTGGTCGGCCACGGCCGTCCGTCTCGCTGGTCGGTCGCCGCCCCGTGCCGCGGGCAGGGGTTTGGATGTTTATGCGGACCAAACCCTACTGGACGCTATTTGGGGTCGCGCGGGGAGGGTGCCCAACGCGCCGTCCGACTCCCCGAAGGGGTGGAGCCGGAGGTTCCGGAGGGGGGTCCGGCGCACCCGTCCGGGGGTCCGGGGACGGGCCGGGCGGGTGTTCTGACGAGGGCTCATCGGGAGGGTCCGGACGACACGCCGGGGCGGAGGGGGTGTGCCGGGGGCGGGGGAGGGCCTGCGGAGGGGTGCCGCCGGGGGTCGGGGCGGCGCACGTTCTACCGTGGGCGGATGCCGTACTTCGACGCCGCGTCCGCCGCCCCGCTGCACCCCGTCGCCCGCCAGGCGCTGCTCGCCTCCCTCGACGAGGGCTGGGCCGATCCGGCCCGGCTGTACCGGGAGGGGCGGCGGGCCCGGCTGCTGCTCGACGCGGCGCGGGAGGCCGCGGCGGAGGCGGTGGGCTGCCGCGCCGACGAGCTCGTGTTCACTCCTTCGGGTACGCGCGCGGTTCACGCGGGGGTGTCCGGCGCGCTCGCGGGGCGCCGGCGCGCCGGGAACCGGCTCGTGGTGTCGGCGGTCGAGCACTCCTCCGTCCTGCACGCGGCCGAGGTCCACGCGGCGGCGGGCGGGGCGGTGACCGAGGTGCCGGTGGACCGGTCGGGGGCGGTGGACGCCGGGGCCTTCGCGGCGGCCCTCGGGGAGGGGACGGCCCTGGCCTGCCTCCAGTCGGCCAACCACGAGGTGGGGACCGCGCAGCCGGTGGCCGAGGTGGCCGAGGCCTGCCGGGGGGTGGGCGTGCCGCTGCTGGTGGACGCGGCCCAGTCGCTCGGCTGGGGCCCGGTGGAGGGCGGCTGGTCGCTGCTCGCGGCGAGCGCGCACAAGTGGGGCGGTCCGGCGGGGGTGGGGCTGCTCGCCGTGCGGAAGGGGGTGCGGTTCGCCCCGCAAGGGCCGTCGGACGAGCGGGAGTCGGGCCGGGCGCCGGGCTTCGAGAACCTGCCGGCGATCGTGGCGGCGGCGGCCTCGCTGCGGGCGGTCCGGGCGGAGGCGGAGGCCGAGGGAGCACGGCTCCGGGGGCTGGTGGACCGGATCCGGGCGTGGGTGCCGGAGCTGGTGCCGGACGTGGAGGTGGTGGGCGATCCGGTGCGCCGGCTCCCCCACCTCGTCACCTTCTCCTGTCTCTATGTCGACGGGGAGACGTTGCTGCACGAACTGGACCGGGAGGGTTTCTCCGTTTCGTCCGGTTCGTCGTGCACGAGTTCGACGCTGACGCCCAGCCACGTGCTGCGCGCGATGGGAGTGCTGAGCGAGGGGAACGTCCGGGTCTCCCTGCCGGCCGGCACGGCGGAGGAGGACGTGGACCGCTTCCTCGACGTACTGCCGGGGGTGGTGGCGGGGGTGCGGGAGCGGCTGGGCGTCCCGGCGGCGACGCCGGTGGCCGGTTCCGGCGCGGTGGCCGGTTCCGGCGCGGTGGCCGGTTCCGGCGCGGTGGCCGGTTCCGGCGCGGTGGGCGGTTCCGGCGCGGTGGGCGACTCGGGCCCGGTGGCCGACTCGGGCCCGGTGGCCGACTCGGGCGCGGTGGCCGACGGCGTACCGGTCGTGGACGCGCTGGTCGTGGACGCGCTGGGGCGGCGCTGCCCGATCCCGGTGATCGAGCTGGCGAAGGTGATCGGGGACGTCCCGGTGGGCGGCACGGTGCGGGTCCTCGCGGACGACGAGGCGGCGCGCCTGGACATCCCGGCGTGGTGCGAGATGCGGGGCCAGGAGTACCTGGGCGAGGAGCCGTCCCCGCGGGGCGGCGTCGCGTACCGGGTGCGGCGGGCGGCCTGACCGCGCGGGCCGGGCACGGCGGCGCACCGGCCCGCGCGGGCCCGGGAGGTCCCGGGCCCGGCGGGGGCGGGCGTCAGACGAGGTGCGCGTGGACCTCGGCGGCGGCCTCGTCGCCGTACGCCTTGGTGAAGCGCTCCATGAAGTTGGCGCGGCCCAGGGTGTACTCCTGGGTGCCCAGGGTCTCGATCACGAGGGTGGCCAGCATGCAGCCGATCTGGGCGGCGCGCTCGTGGCCGACGCCCCAGATGAGGCCGGTGAGGAAGCCGGCCCGGAAGGCGTCGCCGACGCCGGTCGGGTCGACCTTGGCCGTCTCCTCGGGGCAGCCGACCTCGATCGGGTCCTCGCCGGCCCGCTCGATGCGCACGCCGCGCGAGCCAAGCGTGGTGACGCGGTGGCCGACGCGGGAGAGGATCTCCGCCTCGGACCAGCCGGTCTTCGACTCGATGAGGCCCTTCTCGTACTCGTTGGAGAAGAGGTAGGTGGCGCCGTCGAGGAGGGTGCGGATCTCCTCGCCGTCCATGCGCGCGATCTGCTGCGAGAAGTCCGCGGCGAAGGGGAGGGAGCGGGTGCGGCACTCCTCGGTGTGGCGGAGCATCGCCTCGGGGTCGTCGGCGCCGATCAGGACCAGGTCGAGGCCGCCCACGCGGTCGGCGACGGCCTTGAGCTCGATCAGCCGGGCCTCGCTCATCGCGCCCGTGTAGAAGGAGCCGATCTGGTTGTGGTCCCGGTCCGTGGTGCAGACGAAGCGGGCGGTGTGCAGGACCTCGGAGATGCGGACCGAGTCGGTGTCGACGCCGTGCCGGTCGAGCCAGGCCCGGTACTCGTCGAAGTCGAAGCCGGCGGCACCCACCAGGACCGGGCTGCTGCCGAGCAGCCCCATGCCGAAGCAGATGTTGGCGGCGACGCCGCCCCGGCGCACGTCCAGGTTGTCCACGAGGAAGGAGAGGGACACCGTGTGGAGCTGGTCGGCCACGAGCTGGTCGGCGAACCTTCCGGGGAAGGTCATGAGGTGGTCGGTGGCGATGGAGCCGGTGACTGCGATACGCACGGCGGGCGCTCCTGCGGGAAGGCGGTAATGACAGTTCACGCTACCCGCTGGGGCCCGCCCTGCCGAACAGTGGAAACTACCCCAGAGTAGGCCTTTTCTCCGCGGGCCGGCGGTGCGTACGGTGCGCCCATGAGTCTCCACCCCGCTCCTCGAGAGCGATACGAGTCCGAGTTGAGCCTGGCGCAGCTCCGCGGCGACGGCGCCCGCATGGCCCCGCACTGGGTGGCGCCGGTGGAGCCGGAGTCCGCTCCGGTCTCCCCCGCCCTGATCAACGGGGTCGTTGTGCCGGCCGCCTCGGCCCGGCTGATCGACGCCACCGCCGAGTACGGCGGCTGACGGAACCGTCCGGGCTCCCGCCCCGTCCCATCGGTGTCTTCCACGGAGATGACCAAGGGCCGAAGGAGCTGAGCCGTGAGCGGTACGGAGAACGGTCGGAGGCGGCGGACGCTGCTCACCGCCTCGGTGGCGGCGGGCGTGCTGCTCGCCGGGGGCGGCGGGGTCTACCTCGCCACCGCGGCGTCCGGCGACGGCGGGGCGGACGGCGCGAGCCGGTCCGCCGACGCCGCCGCGCCCCCGCCCCAGCTGCGCCTGGGGGCCGGCGACGGCGGGACGGACGGGGGCCCCGGGATCGCGCCCGGCGAGCCCGACCCCGGCGGCGGTCCGCGCGGGACCGTCTACAAAGCCAAGGGCCCACTCCCCCAAGGGCCCTCCTCGGCCGCGGTCCACCGGCCCGAGGGCCTGGTCACCTCGGCGGAGGTGACCAGGCTGGCCGACGCGCTCGGCGTCTCCGGGCGCCCCGTCCTGGCGGGCGACGTCTGGTCGATCGCGCCGGAGAAGGACGGCTCGGGGCCGCGCCTCGACGTGGCGCGCAAGGCGCCGGGGAACTGGACGTACTCCTGGTACGACGGCGGTCCGGTCGGCGACACCTGCCTCAAGGGCAAGGCGTGTCCGCCGCCGGGAGAGACGAAGCCCTCGCGCGGCGGCTCGCCGGTGAGCGAGGCGGCGGCGAAGGCCGCGGCGGCCCCGGTCCTGAAGGCGATCGGCCAGGACGGCGCGAAGGTGGGCGCCGGACAGGTGATGAACGGGTCCGTACGGGTGGTCAACGCCGAGCCGGTGGTGGGCGGCCTCCCGACCTACGGCTGGTCGACGGGGCTGCACGTCGAGCCGGACGGCCGGGTGTCCGGCGGGAGCGGGATGCTCAAGGTGCCGGCCGAGGGCGCCGCGTACCCCGTGGTGGGGGCGGCCGAGGCCCTCCGGGAGCTGAACGAGGACTCGAAGGGCACGGGCCCGATCGGCATCGGCGGCTGTGCCACGCCCGCCCCGAACGGGGAGGCGCCGGGCGCCGGGAAGCCGGGGACGGACGAGGTCCCGGGCGCCGGGAAGCCGGGAACGGCGGAGGTTCCCGGCGCCGGGAGGCCCGGGACGGTCGAGGAGGTCCCGGGCGCCGGGAAGCCCACGGGCGGGCCCGTTCCGCCCTGCCAGTCGTCCGCCGACCAGGGCCCGCCGGTCGAGGTGCCGGTGACGGGCGCGGTCTTCGGGCTCGCCGCGCAGGACGTGGACGGCGAGCGGCTGCTCGTACCGGCGTGGCTGTTCACGGCGGACCCGGCCGACGCGGCGCCGTACACGGTGGTGCGGACGGCGGTCGAGGACCGCTCCCCGGCGCCGCCGGTGAAGACCCCGCCGGCGCCCGACGACGGCACGGCACCGGCCCGGCAGGTCCAGTCGTACGAGGCCGGGGACGACGGCCGGAAGCTGACGGTCGCCTTCTGGGGCGGGGTGTGCAGCACGTACGGGGTGACGGCGGAGCAGACCCCGGAGCGGGTCGTCCTCCGGATCGAGGAGACCCCGGCCGAACCGGGCCGGATGTGCGTGGCCATGGCGGTGGAGGTCGTGAGGACGGTGACCCTGGACGCCCCGCTCGGCTCGCGGCCGGTGGTGGACGCGGCGAGCGGCGAGACGGTGCCGCGCCGCTGAGGTCCCCGGCACACGCGTGAGGGCGGGCCCCGGAAGGAGTTCCGGGGCCCGCCCTCACGCACGCGTACGACTTAGCTGAACGAGTCGCCGCAGGCGCAGGAGCCCGTGGCGTTCGGGTTGTCGATGGTGAAGCCCTGCTTCTCGATGGTGTCGACGAAGTCGATCGAAGCGCCGCCCAGGTACGGGGCGCTCATGCGGTCGGTGACGACCTTGACGCCGTCGAAGTCCTTCACGACGTCGCCGTCGAGCGAGCGCTCGTCGAAGAAGAGCTGGTAACGCAGGCCGGAGCAGCCGCCGGGCTGAACGGCGACGCGCAGGGCCAGGTCCTCGCGGCCTTCCTGGTCGAGGAGGGCCTTGACCTTGGCCGCGGCGGCGTCGGACAGGAGGATGCCGTCGCTGACAGTGGTCTTCTCGTCCGATACGGACATCTGCTTCTCTCCCGGTGTGTACGGAGACTGCTTGCCGACGGTGGAAACCGACGGTGCCCCGGATTCATTCCGGGCCGAGTGGATTTTTCCTTCTTTCATGCTCGCACACCCTGTCCAGACGTGCGGACGGCGAATTCGTCACATCGACACTATGGACATCGTCAACGTGACGTGAAGGGGTTATGATAGATAGCGTCATTTAGACGAAAAGGTTCCCCGAAGAAAGGGTGCGTGACGTGACCACGGCCCCAACCCGTCATGAGCTCGACGTCCAGCCCACGCCGCTCGCCCTCCTCCTGCTCGGCCGCGAGGCGGACCCGAAGAGCGAGCGCGGCGTGGAGTGCCCCGGCGATCTGCCGTCGCCCTCCGACCCCGACCTCGTGGAACGCGCCCGCGCGGCCAAGGAGAAGCTCGGGGACAAGGTCTTCGTGCTCGGCCACCACTACCAGCGCGACGAGGTCATCCAGTTCGCCGACGTCACCGGCGACTCCTTCAAGCTCGCGCGCGACGCGGCCGCCAAGCCGGAGGCGGAGTACATCGTCTTCTGCGGCGTGCACTTCATGGCGGAGTCGGCCGACATCCTCACCGGCGACGACCAGAAGGTCGTCCTGCCCGACCTCGCCGCCGGCTGTTCGATGGCCGACATGGCCACCGCCGAGCAGGTCGCCGAGTGCTGGGACGTGCTGACCGAGGCCGGCGTCGCCGAGCAGGTCGTGCCCGTCTCGTACATGAACTCCTCGGCCGACATCAAGGCCTTCACCGGCAAGCACGGGGGCACCATCTGCACCTCGTCCAACGCCGAGCGGGCCCTGAACTGGGCGTTCGAGCAGGGCGAGAAGGTGCTGTTCCTGCCAGACCAGCACCTGGGCCGCAACACCGCCGTCCGCGACATGGGCATGTCCCTGGACGACTGCGTCCTGTACAACCCGCACAAGCCGAACGGCGGGCTGACCGTCGAGCAGCTCCGCGCCGCCAAGATGATCCTGTGGCGGGGGCACTGCTCGGTGCACGGCCGGTTCTCGCTGGAGTCGGTCGAGGACGTGCGGGCCCGCATCCCCGGCGTGAACGTGCTCGTCCACCCCGAGTGCCGGCACGAGGTCGTCGCCGCCGCCGACTACGTGGGCTCGACCGAGTACATCATCAACACCCTGGAGGCGGCCCCGGCCGGTTCCAAGTGGGCGATCGGCACGGAGCTGAACCTCGTCCGGCGGCTGGCGAACCGGTACGCCGACCAGGGCAAGGAGATCGTCTTCCTCGACAAGACGGTCTGCTTCTGCTCGACCATGAACCGCATCGACCTGCCGCACCTGGTGTGGGCCCTGGAGTCCCTGGCCGAGGGCAAGCTGATCAACCGGATCGAGGTCGACAAGGAGACGGAGAGCTTCGCGAAGCTGGCGCTCGAGCGGATGCTGGCGCTGCCGTAACGATTCCTCCGTACCCTCCCGTACTCGCTCCTGTACGTACGCCGAAGGGCGCCCCGCCCGTGTCGCGGGGCGCCCTTCGGCGTACCCGCCGGGCCCGGTCCGGAGCGCGCCGGGACGGCGGGGGCAGCGGCGGCGGGTCGCCGGGGGCGGGGCGGCGGGTGGCGGGTCACTCCGCCCTCGGGCGCACCAGTCCCGACTCGTAGGCCGTGACCACGAGCTGGGCCCGGTCGCGGGCGCCGAGCTTGGCCATGGTCCGGTTGACGTGGGTCTTCACGGTGAGCGGGCTGACGTCGAGCCGCCGGGCGATCTCGTCGTTGGACAGGCCGCCCGCCACGAGGACGAGGACCTCGCGCTCGCGGGCGGTGAGCGCGTCCAGGCGTTCGGAGCGGGCCCGGGCGCCTTCGCCCGCGGCGTCCGCCCCGTCGTCCCGGGGGCCCTGGGCGAGGAAGCTGGTGATCAGGCCCTTGGTGGCGGCCGGGGAGAGCAGCGCCTCGCCGGCGTGGGCGACCCGGATCGCGCCGAGCAGCTCCTCCGGTTCGGCGCCCTTGCCGAGGAAGCCGGAGGCGCCGGCGCGCAGCGACTGCACGACGTACTCGTCGACCTCGAAGGTGGTCAGCATGACGATCCGCACGCCGGAGAGGCCGGGATCGGCGGTGATCGCGCGGGTGGCGGCGAGGCCGTCCGTGCCCGGCATGCGGATGTCCATCAGGACGACGTCGGGCCGCTCGGCGCGGGCCAGCTCGACGGCCCGGGCGCCGTCGGGCGCCTCGCCGACGACCTCCATGTCGGGCTCGGAGTCGACCAGGATCCGGAAGGCGCTGCGCAGCAGGGCCTGGTCGTCGGCGAGCAGCACCCGGATCGTCATGTGTCCTCCCCCTCGCCCTCCCCCGTGCGGGGGGCCACGGGCAGTATCGCCTGGACGCGGAAACCGCCGCCGTAGCGGGGTGCGGCGGTCAGGGTGCCGCCGAGCGCGCCGACCCGCTCGCGCATGCCGAGCAGCCCGTGGCCGCCGGCCGGGGCCGGGGCGGGGACGACGGCGGGCGGGCCGTCGTCGAGGACGGTGATCTCGACCGTACGACCCACCCGCACGACGCTGACCTCTGCCGCGGCGTCCGGTCCGGCGTGCTTGCGCACGTTGGTCAGGGCCTCCTGCACGATCCTGTACGCGGCCAGGTCGACGGCGGCGGGCAGCGGCCTGTCGCCGTCGGCGCGGGCCAGGGCGACCGGGAGGCCGGCCTTGCGGAAGCTGTCGAGCAGCCCGTCGAGGACGGCGAGGCCGGGGGCGGGCTCGGTGGGGGCCTCCGGGTCGCCGGACTGGCGCAGCAGGCCGACGGTGGCGCGCAGCTCGTCCAGGGCGGAGCGGCTGGCCTCGCGGACGTGCGCGAGGGCCTCCTTGGCCTGGTCGGGGCGCTTCTCCATGAGGTGGGCGGCGACCCCGGCCTGGACGTTCACCAGGGCGATGTGGTGGGCGACGACGTCGTGGAGGTCGCGGGCGATCCGCAGCCGCTCCTCCGCGACCCGGCGCCCGGCCTCCTCCTCGCGGGTGCGCTCGGCCCGCTCGGCGCGCTCCCGTATCGCGTCCACGAAGGCCCGCCGGCTGCGGACGGCGTCCCCGGCGGCGGCCGCCATGCCGGTCCAGGCGAAGATGCCGAGGTTCTCCTGCGCGTACCAGGGCGTCGGGCCGAAGACCATGGCCGCGGCGGTGAGGACCGTCATGGTGGCGAGGCCGACCCGCCAGGTGGTGGGCCGGTCGGTGCGGGCGGCGACGGTGCAGAGCGCGACGACGGCGCTCATGGCGATGGGGGCGGGCCTGCTGTCGTCGAGCAGCTCGACGAGGGTGAACCCGACCGTGAGGGCGAGCACGACGAAGGGGTTGCGGCGGCGCCACACCAGGGTGACGGCTCCGGCGACCATGAGCAGCACGCTGTGCGCGTCGGGCGCGCGGTCGCCGAAGGTGGGCCCGTCGGGGCTGCCGTGCGGGTCGGTGAACGACCCGGCGACCATGCAGACGAGCGCGCCGAGCGCGAGGGCCGCGTCGAGGGCGAGCGGGTGCGTCCGCGCCCAGTCGACGAGCCGCCGGGCGGAGAGCGCGCCGACGGCGGATCCGGTGGGAGTCACGGGAGGCAACGGTACGGGGCGGGACGGGACGGGGGCGGGTGCGCGGCGGCGCGGGGCGCCCGGGCCCGGGGACGCGTGTGCGGACCCGGAGGGGGCAGGGGACGCGGGTGCGGGCCCCGGGGGGCAGGGGACGCGTGTGCGGGCTCGGGGCAGAGGACGCGGGTGCGGGCCCGGGGACAGGTCCAGGCGGCCCGGGGCAGGGCCCGGAGGTACGTGCGTGTGTACGGCCCCGGCCCGGCGGCGGGTGCGGCCCCGGGCCCGGCGGCACGGTACGGGCGGCCCCGGCCCGCCGACGTGCGCGCGGCGTGGCCCGGGCGGGCCCGGCAGCGCGAAGGTCCCGGTGCCCCCGAGGGGCCGGGACCTTCGCGGCGGGTGTGCGGAGGCGGGTCAGCCCGGGATGAGGCCGTCGTCGGAGAGCATCTTCCCGACCTCGTCCAGGCTCGCGTCCGGGGCCGGGAGGATCAGTTCCGACGGCTCCAGGACGTCGTCCGGGAGCGGCTCGCCGAGGCGGCGGACGGCGTCGAGGAGGGCGCCGAGCGTCCGGCGGAAGCCGTCCGCGTCACCGGTCTCCATCTCCGCGAGCAGTTCGTCGTCGAGCCGGTTCAGCTCGGCGAAGTGGCTGTCGGCCAGCTTCCACTGACCCTCCCCCATGATCCGTACGATCATGACGCGTCCTGTTCTTCCGTCGTCCGGTTGCTTCCGTCGTCCGGTTTCTTCCGGAGGGCCGGGCTACTTCTCGAAGCGCGGGTGGGACTGCTGCTGGTTCTGCTGCTGCGGCGCCGCCGCGCCGTTGCCGCCCTCGATCGCCTGCTGCTGCGCCGACGGACCGCCGGCCAGCTCGGCCTTCATCCGCTGGAGCTCCAGCTCGACGTCCGTGCCGCCGGAGAGCCGGTCCAGCTCCGCCTGGATGTCGTCCTTCGCGAGCCCGGACTGGTCGTCCAGGGCGCCCGAGGCGAGCAGTTCGTCGATCGCGCCGGCGCGCGCCTGGAGCTGGGCGGTCTTGTCCTCGGCCCGCTGGATCGCCAGGCCGACGTCGCTCATCTCCTCCGAGATGCCGGAGAAGGACTCCGCGATCCGGGTCTGGGCCTGGGCCGCCGTGTAGGTCGCCTTGATCGTCTCCTTCTTGGTGCGGAAGGCGTCGACCTTGGCCTGGAGGCGCTGGGCGGCGAGGGTGAGCTTCTCCTCCTCGCCCTGGAGCGTCTGGTGCTGCACCTCCAGGTCGCTGACCTGCTGCTGGAGCGCGGCCCGCCGGGACAGCGCCTCGCGGGCCAGGTCCTCGCGGCCGAGCGCCAGCGCCTTGCGGCCCTGGTCCTCCAGCTTGGAGGACTGGCCCTGCAGCTGGTTCAGCTGGAGTTCGAGCCGCTTGCGGGAGGTGGCGACGTCGGCGACGCCCCGTCGCACCTTCTGCAGCAGCTCCAGCTGCTTCTGGTAGGAGTAGTCGAGCGTCTCGCGCGGATCCTCGGCCCGGTCAAGGGCCTTGTTCGCCTTCGCGCGGAAGATCATCCCCATACGCTTCATGACACCGCTCATGGGCTTCGCGCGCCCCCTTCTGACGGACTCGGCTCCAGCTCTTCAACAAGGTCCACAGTACGGGCCCCGACTCCATTACCGCACTGTTCGGGGCGGGATGCGCTCCTCCCCAAGGACGACTGCGTGCGGCGTCCCCTCCCGCGCAGGGAGTAGACGGAGTCCGGGGAAACCCGTGCCCTTTCCCCGTACGTACCGGCCAAGACGCAGTCCGTTAGCGGATCGTTCCCGCCCGGCATGGGGTTCATGCGCCCCACCCCGTACCCTTGGGTTTTGTGTTCCGTAGCCGTTCGAAGGACGAGAAGGCCCCCACCGACAAGGTGACGGCGGACCTCTCCACCAAGCAGCCCCGCGACCCCGAGGCCCCCAAGGGCCGCCCGACGCCGAAGCGGAGCGAGGCGCAGACCCAGCGCCGTCGCGCCTCGACGGTGCCGCTCGACCGCAAGGAGGCCGCCAAGCGCCAGCGCGAGGCACGCCGCTCGGACCTGGCCCGTCAGCGCGAGGCCCTGGCCAGCGGTGACGAGCGTTACCTGCCCGTCCGCGACAAGGGTCCGGTGCGCCGCTTCGTGCGCGACTTCGTGGACTCCCGGTTCGCGATCGCCGAGTTCTTCCTGCCGATGGCCGTGGTGATCCTCGTGCTGTCGCTGTTCGGCAACGCCAACCGGTCGCTGCAGAACATCTCGCTGCTCCTGTGGCTCGGCGTGATCATCCTGATCGTCATCGACTCGATCGGCATCTGGATCCGGCTCCGGAAGCAGCTCCACGCCCGCTTCCCGAACGAGCCGAAGCGCGGAGCCGTGGCCTACGGTCTGATGCGTACGCTCCAGATGCGCCGACTGCGACTGCCGAAGCCGCAGGTCAAGCGCGGAGAGCGGCCCTGAGCGCCGATCGCTCGGAGTGGGGCGGGCCCGGGTTCGACGGGTCCGCATCGGAGGCGGCCGGCCCCGTGCTGCCCGTCGTCACGCACTGGCCCGCCGGTTCCGGCGGGCTGCGTGACACCATCCGCCACGAGATCGTCGCCCGCCAGCTCGACGAGCAGATAACCGGCCGCTACCCCGTGGGGCAGCGGCTGCGCATCCTCGACGCGGGCATGGGGCAGGGCGCGCAGGCCCTGCGCCTGGCCAGGGCCGGTCACACCGTGACCGGCCTCGAAGCCGATCCCGACCTCCTGAAGGCGGCCCGCGAGTCGCTGGCGACGGAGCCCGCCGGGATCCGCGAGCGGGTCCGGATGATCGAGGGCGACGGGCGCGAGACCGGGGTGCACTTCCTGCCGGGCAGCTTCGACGTGGTCCTCTGTCACGGCGTGCTGATGTACGCCGACGAGCCGGACGCGCTGCTCGCGGGCCTGGCCCGGATGCTGGCCCCCGGGGGTCTGCTCTCCCTGGTGGTGCGGAACGCCGACGCCCTGGCCATGCGGCCGGGGCTCGCCGGGGACTGGTCGGGGGCGCTCGCGGGCTTCGACTCGGACGTCTACAGCGACGACGGAGGGGTGAAGGTGCGGGCCGACCGGCTCGACGCGCTCACGTCGACGCTCGCGGGGATCGCGGCGCCGCTGCACGCCTGGTACGGGGTGCGGGTCTTCACGGACGGCGTCCCGGCCGAGATGGGCCTGCCGGCCGCCGACGCGCTGGACCGGCTGTTCGCCGCCGAGGAGCGGGCGGGGCGCACGGACCCGTACCGGCGGATCGCGGCGCTGCTGCACCTGTGCGGAGTGCGCGGATAGCGGCTGTATCTGTGTGTGGTGCGCGCGGACAGCGGTCGTATCCGTGCGGGGTGCGTGGACAGCGGCTGTATCCATATGCGGTGTGGGCGGACAACGGCCGTGTCCATGCGGGGTCGCGGACGGCGGCCGTACCCGTACGTGGTGCGCGGACGGCGGGGCCGTGAGCGGCGGAGTCCGGCACGGCGGGGCCGCGGTGGCCCCCTGATCGGATGCGCTCGCCGGGCCCGGGGCGGGGACCGAACGGATACTCCGGACATGGACGTATCCCGTGCCCGCGCCCGTACCCGCCGTCTCCTCCTCCCCCTGGCCGCCGGGGCCTGTGCCGCCGCGCTCGTCGGGGGCTGCTCCTCCGCCGGGGACGCGGCCGGTCCCAAGCGGTCGACCCAGGCGGCGGCGCCGCGCTCCGCCAACGAACTGGAGGAGGACTACCGGGCCGTCATCAAGGACGTCCTGCCGTCGGTCGTGCAGATCGACGCGGCGAACAGCCTCGGCTCGGGCGTCGTCTACGACGACAAGGGCCACGTGGTCACCAACGCGCACGTGGTCGGCCAGGAGAAGAGCTTCAAGGTCACGGCGGCGACCGGGGGGCAGCCGGTGACGGCGCGGCTCGTCGCCTCGTACCCCGAGCAGGACCTCGCCGTGATCCGGCTGGAGAACGTGCCGCAGGGGCTGAAGGCGGCGAGGTTCGGGGACTCGTCCGCCGTCGACATGGGGCAGATCGTGCTCGCGATGGGCTCCCCGCTCGGCCTCTCCGGCAGCGTGACCCAGGGCATCGTCTCGGCCACCGGCCGGACGGTCAGCGAGGGACGGGCCGGCGGCGGCACGGGCGCGACCATCGGGGACATGGTGCAGACGTCGGCCGCGATCAACCCCGGGAACAGCGGGGGCGCGCTGGTGAACCTCGACAGCGAGGTGGTCGGCATCCCGACGCTCGCGGCGTCCGACCCGGAGATGGGCGGCGGCTCGGCGCCCGGCATCGGCTTCGCCATCCCGGCGTCGATGGTGAGCACGGTCGCGGACCAGATCATCAAGGACGGCAAGGTGACGGATTCCGGCCGGGCGGCCCTGAACATCACCGGGCGCACGGTCCTGAACGACGACTACGAGCCGGCCGGCGTCGCGGTGGTCGAGGCGCCGGCGAACGGCGCGGCGGGCCGGGCGGGCCTGAAGCCGGGCGACGTGATCACCCGGATCGGCGACGCCGACATCACCACGATCACCTCGCTGTCGGAGGCACTGGCCTCGCGCAAGCCGGGCGAGAAGGTCCAGGTGACGTACGTGCGGGGCACGGAGACGGCGAAGACGGAGGTCACGCTGGGCGAGATGTAGCCGCCGCGGAGGGGACGGGGACCGCCGGCTCCCCGGACCCGAGGGGCGCCGGACCCGTCGGCTCCCGGAAGCCGAGCAGGCACGAGGTACGTCACCCCGGGGGAGGACGGGACCCGTGTCCCGTGGCCCGAGGGGGCGCGGGACCCGTCGGCTCCGCGCCCCCCGAGGCCGCCGGGCTCCCTATCCCTCCGCGTTCAGGGGCATCGGGCCGTAGATCTTCGTGCCGTCCTCCGAGAGGGTCACCTGATCGGCGCCGCCGCCCAGGAGGTCACGCCAGTGCTCTCCGATCCAGCTCTCCGCGTCGCCCTGGGTGGTGAACTCCTCGGGTGTCACCACCGGCTCGACCTCGGTGCCGTCGGACTTCTCGAACCGCCACGTCCATGCCATGTCCGCCTCCTGGCGCTCACCGGATGATCGGTTTCCTGCCCGCAGCGTAGCCGGGCGCGCACGCCTCGCGGCCACGCGGGAGGATCTGAGGGTGGAACTGACTCTGCTCGGCACCGGCGCCCCGCTCGGCCTCCCCCGTCCCGACTGCCCCTGCGCCGTGTGCGCGCGCTCCCGGGGGCCGCGCGCGCGTGCCGCGACCGCGCTGCTCGTGGACGGGGCCCTGCTGCTCGATCTGACCCCGGGGGCCGCCCTCGCGGCGGCCCGGTCGGGGCACTCGCTCGTGGGCGTGCGGCAGGTGCTGCTCACGCATCCGCACGACGGACCGGCCGTGGAGCTGCCCGCCGGACTCCCGACGGCGGGGAGGGTGCCGGACGGACGCGAGTTGACGCTCATCAGCGGGCACCGGGTGCGGGCGGTGGCGATGGACTCCCCCGGCACCGGGTACGAGGTGACCTCGGCGGACGGCGAGCGGCTGCTCTA
Source organism: Streptomyces sp. NPDC092045 (assembly GCF_044756005.1). Classification (NCBI taxonomy): domain Bacteria; kingdom Bacillati; phylum Actinomycetota; class Actinomycetes; order Kitasatosporales; family Streptomycetaceae; genus Streptomyces; species Streptomyces sp. NPDC092045. The sequence goes on from NZ_JBIVSC010000002.1 coordinate 207,647, forward strand.
CCTGCCGCCGGGCGGCGCCCCGGCGGGGCTCGGCGAGGAGCGCCTCGCGCCGTACGACGTGGTGGTGGCCGACGTGACGGGCCGTCCGGACGGCCTGGCCCGGCTGCGGGCGACCGGGGCCGTCGGACCGGCCACGGACGTGATCGCGGCGCACCTGGACCACGGCGCGCCGACGGGCGCCGAGCTGGACCGGCGGCTCGCGGCGGCGGGGGCGCGGGCGGTGCCGGACGGGACGACGCTGTACGCGGGCGAGTACCACGAGGTGCCGGACGTGCCCCGGCGGACCCTGGTGACGGGCGGGGCCCGGTCGGGGAAGTCGGTGGAGGCCGAACGGCGTCTGGAGACCTTCCCCGAGGTGCTGTACGTGGCGACCGGCGGGACCCGGGAGGGCGACCCGGAGTGGGCGCAGCGGGTCGGCCTGCACCGGGAGCGGCGGCCGGCCTCGTGGCGCACCTCCGAGACCTGCGACCTCGTGCCCCTGCTCGGGGAGGACGGGCCGGCGCTCCTGGTCGACTGTCTGTCGCTGTGGTTGACGCACGCCATGGACGAGGTGGGCGCCTGGGACGACGAGGCCTGGGCGGACGGCGGGGAGAAGGCGCTGCGGGAGCGGACGGCGGAGCTGGTGGCGGCGGTGCGGGCGACGCGGCGCACGCTGGTGGCGGTGACGAACGAGGTCGGCGCGGGCGTGGTGCCCGCGACTGCGGCGGGGCGGCGGTTCCGGGACGAACTGGGCCGGCTCAACGCGGCCTTCGCGGAGGAGTGCGAGCAGGTGGTGCTCGTGGTCGCGGGGCAGGCGCTGGTGCTGCGCGGGTAGGGTGCGATCACCGATGGCCCTGGCTGATGTGTCTCAAGGCGGAACCGTGAACCTGGACGACTTCTCCGATCTGATCGAGCGCCCCGACGGGGGGATACGGCGTGACGCCGAGGAGCGCCGGGAGCGGCTCGCGGTGCCGCCGGGGGCGCTCGGGCGGCTCGACGAGCTGGGCGAGTGGCTGTCCGCCGCGCAGGCCTCGGTGAAGGTGCGGGCGATCGCGCAGCCGAAGGTCGTCCTGTTCGCGGGCGACCACGGGGTGGCCTCGCTCGACGTGTCGGGGCGTCCGGCCGGCACCGCGCACGAGCTGGTGCGGGCGGTCCTGGACGGGACGAGCCCGCTGGCCGTGCTCGCCCGCGCGGCGAACGTGCCGGTGCGGGTCGTGGACGCCGGTCTGGACTGCGACCCGGAGCTGCTGCCCGCCGAGGTCGTGCGGCACCGGATCCGGCGCGGCAGCGGCCGGATCGACGTGGAGAACGCGCTGACGTCCGAGGAGACCGCGGCCGCGCTCCGGCTCGGCGTGGCGATCGCGGACGAGGAGGCGGACTCGGGCACCGATCTGGTGGTGCTCGGGGACCTGAGCGTCGGCGGCACGACCCCGGCGTCCACCCTGATCGCGGCCCTGTGCGGGACGGACGCCTCGGTGGTGACCGGCCGGGGCGGCGCCGGGATCGACGACCTGGCGTGGATGCGCAAGTGCGCGGCGATCCGGGACTCACTGCGGCGGGCCCGGCCGGTCCTGGGCGACCAGGCGGCGCTGCTCACGGCGGTCGGCGGCGCGGACCTGGCGGCGACGACCGGGTTCCTGCTCCAGGCGTCGGTGCGGCGGATGCCGGTGATCCTGGACGGCGTGGTCGGGGCGGCCTGCGCGCTCGTGGCGCAGCGGGCGGCGTTCCGGGCGCCGGACTGGTGGCTGGCGGGCCAGGTGAGCGGCGAGCCGGCGCAGTCGAAGGCGCTGGACCGGATGGCGCTCAACCCGCTGCTCGACCACGGCGTCCATGTGGGTGAGGGAACCGGGGCACTGCTCGCGCTCCCCCTGGTCCAGGCCGCGGCGGCGCTCGCCGCGGAGCTGCCCGAGCGTCCGGAGCCGACCACTCCGGACGACGGCGACCTCCCGGGTGTCCCCGGGGCCTGACGGGGAAGCACGGCGGACTCACATCGTCTCCGGGGCGGCCGCACGCGACGCGCGTGCGGCCGCCTCCGGCGTCGCCGCACGACCGACGGTGCCCCATATGATCGCTTTTCATGGGAGAGGTCCGTTTGTCCGCCGAAGGCACGCCCCGGGGCACCACCGCCCGTTCACGGCGCGGCGCCGCGTTCGCCGTCTGGTACCTGCGCGTCGTCACGTTCATCAACCTCCTGAGCGCCGTCTGGGTCTCGTTCGGCCAGGACCTGCGCCGGCACAACGAGGACGACTACTTCACGCCGTACCTGCTCACGGCCGGTTTCGCCTCGGGGCTCTTCACTCTCTTCCTGGCGATCACCATGCGCCGCCGCAAGCGGGCCGCGTGGATCCTCAACCTGGTGCTCGGCGGCCTCTTCCTGCTGCTCTTCGCCCTGGTGATGCTCTTCCCCGAGGTCCGGGGGCACGCCCAGAACTGGGTCTCGCTGGTCCTGACCGCCGCCTTCGTCCTCGCGCTGCTGCTCGGCCGCAAGGAGTTCTACGCGAAGGGCGACCGCTCCAACCCGCTGCTCGCCGCGGTCGTGGCGGTCGGCGGACTGCTCGTCACCTCGCTGCTCGCCGCCCTCCTGGTGACCGTCACCAACACCTCCTCCGGCCACTCCACCTTCGCGGACCGCTGGCGCTACGGCCTGATGCGGCTCGTCACGCTCGCCTCCGACGACGCGCGGTTCCCCGGGATCGCACCCCCGGGCTGGGTCGACGTCGCCGTCAACGTCCTGTCCACGCTGCTGCTGTGCGCGGTGCTCTTCGCCGCCTTCCGCTCCCGCCGGGCCGTCGACCCGCTGACCGAGAAGGACGAGGAGCGGCTGCGGGCGCTGCTCGACCGGCACGGGGACCGCGACTCGCTGGGCTACTTCGCGCTGCGCCGCGAGAAGAGCGTGGTGTGGTCCCCGAGCGAGAAGGCCGCCGTCGTCTACCGGGTGGTCGGCGGGGTCTCGCTGGCCTCCGGCGATCCGATCGGGGACCCCGAGGCCTGGCCGGGCGCCATCGAGCCCTGGCTGGCCGAGGCGCGCGAGCACGGCTGGATCCCGGCGGTGATGGGCGCGGGCGAGGAGGCCGGGACGATCTACGCCCGGCACGGCCTGGACGCCCTGGAGCTGGGCGACGAGGCCATCGTGGAGACCGACGAGTTCACCCTCGACGGGCGGGCCATGCGGACGGTCCGGCAGGCCTTCAACCGGGTCAAGCGGGCCGGGTACGAGGTCCGGATCCGGCGCCACGAGGACATCCCCGCCGAGGAGATGGCCGCGCTGGTGCGCAAGGCGGACGACTGGCGGGACGGGGCGACCGAGCGCGGCTTCTCGATGGCGCTCGGCCGGCTCGGCGACCCGGCGGACGGACGCTGCGTGATGCTGGAGTGCACCGATGCCGAGGGCGAGCTGCGGGCGCTGCTCTCGTTCGTGCCGTGGGGGCCGAAGGGGCTCTCGCTCGACCTGATGCGCCGCGACCGGGAGTCCGAGAACGGCCTGATGGAGTTCATGGTCATCGAACTCCTCCAGCGCGCCGAGGAGATCGGGATCACTCAGGTCTCGCTGAACTTCGCGATGTTCCGCTCCGTCTTCGAACGCGGCTCGAAGCTCGGGGCGGGGCCGGTGCTGCGGATGTGGCGTTCGCTGCTCAGCTTCTTCTCCCGGTGGTGGCAGATCGAGTCGCTGTACCGCGCCAACGCCAAGTACCGACCGATCTGGGAGCCCCGATTCATGCTCTTCGAGAAGAGCGCCGACCTGTTGCGCATCGGCCTGGCCGCCGGACGGGCCGAAGGGTTCCTGGAGGCCCCGGGGCTGCCGAAGTGGCTGCACCGCAGGCACCTGGAGGGCGGGCGTTGAACGGAACCTCCCGGGGCGGGGCCTCCCGGGGCGGCGGCGTCCGGGGGTTCGCCCGCCGCGAGTGGGGACCGCTGTTCACCGCCGTGCGGACGGCCCTCGTCACGAAGCGGTGGCGGGCGATACCCGTGACGCTGGCGGCGGTCTGCCTGACGGCCCTGTTCCAGGTGGTGCAGAACCAGGATTGGGGCTACGGGCCGGTCCACGACATCGGTTTCGTACGGGCCGGGGACCCGCTCTGGCTCGCGCTGCTCCGCACCCCCCTCTCGCTCTTCGTGCCCGCGCTCGACCTGCCCGTCTGGGGCGCCCTCGCGCAGGTGCTGCTGGTGTTCGGGATCGCCGAGATCTGCCTCGGGCGCCGGCGGACGCTCGCCGTCGCCTATCTGTCGACGCTGGCCGGCACGCTCTACGCGCGCGTGGGCGTCGCGATCGGCCCGGACAGCCCGTTCGGCCTGCCGGCCTCCGACGCCCTGGTGGTCGACACCGGCCCGTCGGCGGCCGTCGTGGGCCTCGCCGTCTACGTCTGTTGGCGGTACCGCGCGTACTGGACCGGCGGCCTGGTGGTCCTCGCGATGGTCGTGGAGGTGGTCGTGAAGCCGAACCTGGCGGGCAAGGAGCACCTGGCGGCCATCGCCGCCGTCCTCGTCCTGATCGCGTGCGCCTCCCGGCGCGAGCGGCGTCAGGGCGGGGTCGAGCCGGGGCCCGAGACGCGTTCCTGGAAGCCGCCGATCAGGTCCTGAAAGCGGCGGCGGACCTTGGTCCAGCGCCGGTCGTGGCGGTAGGTGCGCAGCCGGGAGCGGGCCCTGGCCCGGTGGCGGCGGCGGTAGAAGCGCTTGGACCACCAGGAGCCGGGGCGGGCCAGCCGGACGGCGCCGACGATCGCCACGAAGGGGACGAAGACCCCCATCACGGCCATCCTGAACTTCCCCTTCACCAGGCTGACCAGGATGAAGAGGAAGTTGAGCACGATGGTGACGACGAAGGCGGCCCGGTCCTGGCGCTCGTCCTCGGACACGTCGTCGACGCCGAGCGGCGAGAAGCCGCTCAGGGCGAGCATGACCAGGGCCGCGGTGAGCACGACCACCTCGACGCTCTTGCGGCCGTCCTCGCTCCAGTACACGTCGTCGAGGTGGAGGATCAGCGCGAACTCGTCCAGGACGAGCCCCGCGCCGATCCCGAAGACGACGGCGAAGACGGCGGCGCCGACGCCGTGCCGGCCGCTGCCCACCGCGCCGAAGCCGCCGATGACGGAGAGGACGACGCCGGGCACGACATGATGGATGTGGAGGCCGCCCGAGGAGACGTTCCCGAAGGGTCCCTTCCCCGCCCTGATGAGACGGGTGATGGTCCGTGTGACCAGGAACGTCACGACAAATGAGGTCAGGGCGAGGAGCAGCGGGAGCTTCCCCGGCTCGAGGATGTTCCGCGAGAACCAGTGACCCATGCCACCCCCTTCCGAAATGGGCTTTATGCGCAATCTACCGCCCGGAACCGGCGATTACCCTGCCCGGATGGACGGCCTGCGTTTCGCCTTCGGCACCCTCACGGTGCTCCCCGCCCGCATCACCCGCTGGGACCGGGACGCGGCGCGCGCCGGCATGCTCTGCGCCCCGCTCGCCGGGCTGACCGTCGGCCTGGCCTCGGCCGCGCTCGGCGGGACGTTCCTGCTGCTCGGCTCGGGCCCGCTGCTCGCGGCCGTCGTCACCGCCGCCGTGCCCGCCGTCCTCACCCGGGGCCTCCACCTCGACGGCCTCGCCGACACCGCCGACGGCCTCGGCAGCGCCAAGCCGGCCGAGGACGCGCTGCGCATCATGAAGCAGTCGGACATCGGCCCGTTCGGCGTGATCGCCGTGGTCCTCGTCCTGTTCGCCCAGGTCGCCGCGCTCTCCCACCTGTACGAGGAGGGCTGGGCGCACGGCGTCACCGCCGCCGTCCTCGCCGCCACCGTCGCCCGCCTCGCCCTCACCCACGCCTCCCGCCTCGGCGTCCCGGCGGCCCGGCCCGAGGGGCTCGGCGCGATCGTCGCCGCGACGGTCCCGGTGCGCTCCGCGACCCTGGTGACCGGCGCCTTCCTGGTCCTGGCCGCCGGGGCGGGCCTGCTGCTCTCCCCGTACGACGCGGTCCGCAACGTCCTCGCGGCCGGCGCCGCCCTGGGTGCGGCGGCGCTGCTGCTGCGCCGCTGCGTGCGCCGGTTCGGCGGGGTCACGGGCGACGTGTTCGGCGCGGTGGAGGAGACGGCGGCGACGGCGGCCCTGATGGCGCTGACGCTGGGCTGACCGGCCTCAGCAGGGCCTGCGCCAGACCCCGAGCTCGTACTTCTTGAGCATGGAGCCGAGGCCGAGGCGCCGGGACTGCGGGCAGAACCGCGCGGTCGTCAGCTCGTACTCCACGTGGAAGACCGCCTTGCCGGCCTTCACGAACGGGGTGAGGCGGTCGCACTCCTCGTACTCGGCGCACTGCTCGTTGACCGCGAAGTCGAAGTCCGGGAGGAGCTCCGGGATCTGGTCGAGGTCGTTCTTCAGGCCGACCGCGAGTCCGCGCTCGTGGGCCAGACGGGCGATCAGGCGGTTGTAGCGGAGCTGGTCGGCGGCGGTGAGCGGGAAGCCGGTGCGGTTCTTGTAGCCGTCCATGTTGTCGGGCTCGACGGCGTCGAAGCCCTTGTCGCGGCACATGTCGAGGCGTTCGGCCATCAGGGGGCCGAGGACGTCGGTGCGGCGGACGTCGAGCCAGCGCTCGCCCTTCCAGCCGTTGCCCCCGCCGAGCACGGCCTCCGGGAAGCGGCCGGCGTCCGGGCGGAAGTCCTCCCAGGCGCCGGTGGAGAGGTAGCAGATCACCTTGCGGCCCCGGGCGTGCAGGTCCTTCACGGCGGACGCCGGGTGGTCGAAGCCGTCGATGTCGTACACGGGGACGTCGACCGTCGGGTCGAGCCGGCCGCTGAGCTGCCACTGCCAGGCGAGGCCGGGCTTCGGCCGCCAGCGCTCCTGCGCCCGCTTGGCGTCGGGGGCGGGGTCGGGGGCCGTCGTGCAGGCGGTGGCGAGGAGCAGCAGCCCCGCGAGCAGGGAGAGCGGGCGTCTTCTCATCGGGCGGGCTCCGGGAGGTGCGGGAGGGTGCCCCAGGGGTGCGCGCCCGCGCCGGGGACCGCGCAGTGCACCGGGGTGGCGGGGCGGAACCCGGCGGGGGCGGCGTAGACCAGGTGGCAGTAGTGGGCGGCGACCGGCAGGTCGAGGGTGCGGTAGGTGTCCCAGGGGCCCTCGAAGGTGACGAGCAGGTCGGCCTGGGCCTCGTAGCCGGGGTCCGGGTGGGCCCCGTGGTTGAAGACCAGGGTCGCGGCCCCGGCGGCCCGGGCGGCGACCGCGATCCGGCGGTAGTGGGCGAGGGCTTCGGGCGCGGTCGCCACCTGGTCCAGGAAGGCGCCGTCGGCGCCGTACCAGTCGCGGTGGCGCAGCAGTTCGGCGACGACCTCGGCCTGCGGGCGGCGCCCGTAGGCCGTGTCCGCGTAGCCGAGGACCCGGACGCCGGCCTCCCGCAGCCGCCCGGCGGCCCCGGCGAACGCCGGGTCGGGCGCCGGACCCGCGCCGCTCGCCGGGTTGAGGACGACGCCGTACAGGGAGGGCGCCGCGCCGACGAGCGCCGCCCAGGCGTCGGGGCGTTCGGCCGGGTGCTCGTAGAACGGCACCAGGAGGGACGGGGTCGTCATCGCATCCCCTAGCGGTGGGCGGTGGGTCGTACCAGCAGAACACAGGTGAGGACGGCGAGCACGGCCGCCGCTCCCCCGGTCGCCGCCGGGCCCGCCGCGGGCAGCGCGGTCTGCGCGGCCGCCGCGAGCAGGCAGACGGTGGCGGCGCCGAGCACCGCGCCGAAGGCCTGGAGCAGCAGCCCGAGCCAGAGCGCGGTCCCGACGAGGAGCAGGGCGAGCAGGTGCGGGAGGGCCGGCCGGGGCGCCCCGGGCCAGAGCAGGGTCACGGCGAGGGCGAGGGCGGTGAGGACGGTGAGGTAGCTCCCGAGGCAGAGGACGAGGGTGCCGGTGGCCGCCCGCCGGAACTCGCGGGCGGTGGTGAGGGTCCGCAGCCGGGCCAGGCTCTCGCCCCGGAAGCGGTGCAGCAGCCATTCGGCGGGCCCCATGGAGAGGGTGAGCGCGACGACGGCCCCCGCGCCGCTCACCGGGGTGGTGCCGACGCCCGCGTGCAGGACGAGCAGACCGCTGCCGAGGCCGAAGAGCCCGTACGGGAGCGAGGCCGCGCGCGGGGGTCCGCCGCTTCCCGCCGCCGACCGCCGCAGGCCCGGCCGGAGCACGAGCGCGGCGAGGACGGTCGTGGCGGTGAGGGAGGCGAGGAGGAGGCCGGTCCGCAGGGGGTCGGGCAGGTCCCAGCGGAAGGCGGGGACGGCCCCGGCGAGCGGCACCAGGGCGCCGAGCAGGGCCCGTTCGCGGCCGAGGACCAGGAGGGCGGTCGCGGCGGCGAGGTAGAGCGCCTGTCCGGCGGCGAAGACGGCGGCCGGGGTCTCGCCGGGCGCGGCGACGGCGAGGGCGACGCCCGTCCCGGCGAGGGCGCCCGGGGGCGCGCCGGTGAGCAGGGCGCGGGCGGCGGCGGGCCGGTCGCCGAGGCCGAGCCAGGTGTACGCGCGGTGGGACAGGGCCTGGTTCCAGACCCAGCCGGTGACGGCCCCGGCGAGCAGCGGAACCGTTCCGCCGGGAAGTCCGTACCGGCCGTGCTCCCCGGCGAGCAGCGGGGCGGCGAGGACGTACGCGAGGCCGGGCAGCGCGAAGACGAGCCCGCGCAGGAGGCAGTTCGCGAGCCCTCCGAACCGGGGCCCGGCGGGCGGCGCCTGCGGTGCGGGGTGACGCCGCTCCACGCGCGCGTAGAGGTCCTCGGCGAGGGCGAAGGAGTCGGCGCGGCCGTAGGTGAGCCGGATGTGGTCGTCGGTCATGCCGTCGGACTCCAGGAGCGCGGCCACCTCGTCGGGGTGCACGGCGGCGGCGACGAACCCGTCGAGCCGCTCGGCGAGTTCGTCGAGGGGGTCGGGGGCGGGGCCCGGGTCCGGGGCCCTCTGCGTGCCCGGAGTCCTCTCCGTGTCCGGGCCCTTCGGTGCGTGCGTGTCCTTCGGGGCGTCCTCCCGGCGGGGTCTCGGGATCGCCGGGAGGGTGTCCCCCTCCTTCGGGGGCTTCAGCCAGAGGGAGCCGCTCATGCCGGGGTGCCTCCCGCCACGAGGGCCGCCGGGGTGCGGCGGACGGCGGGGGCGCCGGCCGTCCGGGGCCTCGGGGCCGGGCGGTCGGGGCGGTCCGCGCGGGCGCGTGGCCGGTCGCCCGCCAGTTCGCGGTAGATCCGGCGGAAGCCGTCCACCGAGCGGTTCAGGGTGAAGCGGTCGACGACCCGCTGCCGGGCCAGGCGGCCCAGTTCGGCACGGCGGGCGCCGTCGCCCAGGAGCGCCGAGAGGGCGGCGGCCATGACGGCCGGTTCGCGGGGCGGGACGACGATCCCGGTGTCGCCGACGGCCTCCCGCACCCCTCCGACGTCCGTGGAGACGGTCGCGCGGCCGCAGGACATGGCCTCGATGAGGGAGAAGGGGAAGCCCTCGCTGATGGAGGAGAGCACGACCACGCTGCCGGCCGCGTAGGCCGAGGGCACGTCGGAGACGCGGCCCTCGAAGGTGACGCCGTCGGTGACGCCCAGTTCGGCGGCGAGCTTCTCCAGGCGGGTCCGGTAGTCCTCGTTCCCGGCGGGCACCGGGCCGAACAACCGCAGCCGCAGCGCGGGGAGTTCGGCGCGGCAGATCGCGTACGCCCGGATCAGGGTCTCCAGGTCCTTGATGGGGTCGACGCGTCCGCACCAGCTGAGGGTGGGGGTCGCGGGCTCGGGGCCGGCCTCGGGGAAGAGGGCCGGGTCGACGCCGTTGTAGACGGTGCGGATGCGGTCGGCGGGGGCGCCGCCGCGCTCCTCCCAGCGCCGGTTGTACCGGTTGCAGGGGGTGATGAGGTCGGCCTTGCGGTAGCCGAGGGTGTTGAGCTCGCGGTAGAAGGCGAGCATCAGGGCCTTGACGGGCCAGGGCTGCGTCTCGGTGCGGTACCCGAGATACCGCTCGCGCAGGTAGATGCCGTGTTCGGTCAGCAGGAAGGGGACCCCTTCGAAGTGCTGCGCGGCGAGGGCCGGCAGGGTGGCGAGGCCGCTGGAGACGGCGTGCGCCACACCGCCGGGGGATATCCGGGCGGCGAGCGGGCGCAGGGCGTGTTCGAGCAGGTCGGTGGCGGTGAGGGCGTCGTGGACGGTGGGCCGGGCCGCGCGCGTCGGCAGGTGCGGCATGGCCCACGTCCACATCAGGGAGCGCAGGGCGGCCTCGGAGCGGAGGGCCGCGGTGAGCCGTCCCCGCCGGGCGAGGGCCGCCAGTTCGTACAGGCTCGTGCCGAAGTCGTAGCCGGTCCCCGGGTCGAGCAGGGAGAGCAGGAGCCGTTCGTAGGTGTCGAGGAAGCGGCGGCGGTCCCGCCCCCGCGGGGCCCGGCGCGCGCGGACGGGCGCGGCCGGGCCCCGGGAGGGGCCCCAGAGGGGGAACGCGGTGTGCCGGACGACGTTGGACGGCAGGTCCCAGGCGACGGGCTCCCGTCCGCTGCCGGTGAGGGCCAGGATGTCGAAGTCCACCTCGGGCATGCCCCGGACGAGTTGGTCGCACCAGGTGCTGACCCCGCCGTGGACGTGCGGATAGGTGCCTTCGGTGAGCATGGTGACGTGGCGGCCACTGCTCGGCATGTTCGGTTCCCCCCGGAACGTGCTGGGTCAGGTGGTCGGGATCGTGAGGGTGACGGCGCTCTGGAGCAGTTCGGGCGAGGTCCAGGCGGAGCGGGTGCCGGCGTAGGCCGTGCCGAAGGCGGTGGTGCCGAGGAGCAGCTTCTTGCGGGTGCCCTCGGGGGCGGTCACGGGCGCGGTGACGCCGGAGGGGGCCTTGACGGTGACGGTGGTGCCGATCCGGTAGGCGGTGACCTTTCCGGCGGCGAGGGCCCGGTCCCAGGCGGCGCGGCGGGCCAGCTCGGTGCCGACCTCCCGCTGGGCCGGGTTGACCAGGGGCGCGGAGGGCGCGAACAGGGCCCGGTAGTCGGCCAGTACGCGGTCGAGGACGGGGTAGAGGAGTCGCTCCTCGGCCAGGTTGGACTGGTGCACGTAGTGCGGGCGCGGGTCGTTGCCGAGGACGTGGGAGAGCGCGGTGCGCGCCTCCTGCGGGACGATGTGGTCGGCGTAGCCGGTGGCGACGGGCAGCGGGGCGGGCAGGCAGGTGGAGGCCGGATTGGACTCGCAGATGCCGCTGCCGCCGTCGGCGCGGGAGGTGTAGACCCAGTTGTACTCGTCGGCCATCTCGGCGGCGGTGCCCACGTTGTAGTACACGTTCACGGGGTGGCGGGGCACGGTCCTGGCGGCGCCGGAGGAGGTGCCGACCGTGCGCTGCCCGGGCTCGCGGGAGTTGTCGCTCGCGATCCACTTCACGCCGTTGTCGGCGAGCGCGCCGTCCAGGTGGGGGTTGTCGACGGGCTGCTGGGGCAGGGTCCTCAGGCCGGAGTGCTCGCCGGTGACGAGTTCGGAGCGGTCGACGGAGATGCCCCTGCGGACGGCCCAGTCGTGGTTGTCGCGGATCTGCGCGGACAGTTCGGCGCGGCTCACCCAGAGGGTGTCGCCCTGGGCGTCGGCGGCGCACCGCCAGGGCACGACGGTGGTGTCCTGGACGCAGCCGAGGAAGGGGTGGGTGTAGGTGTGGTTGATCCACCGGTACTGGGCGCGGTCGGCGACGAGCCGGTCGGCGAGCGGGTCGGAACCGCCGTGCTCGGTCCTCCACTGCTCGCCCTGGCCGCCGTTGTAGACCATGTCGAGGGTGAGGCCGGAGGCCTTCTGCCAGGCGGCGGCGTACTGGGCGTCCGCGGCGGTCATGCGGATCGGGTCCGCGCCCTCGCCGTCGTCGCCGACGCAGTCGAAGTCGCCCGGGGTGCAGTCGCGCGCGGAGTCCCAGCGGGCGTCGGGGGCGAAGACGTCGTCGACGTGGACCGAGAGGTAGTTGCGGCTCTGCCCGAGGTGGACGCCCTGGGTCAGCCATTCGACGATGCCGCGGGCGAGGGCCCGGAACTGCCGCTGGTACTGGTTGTAGGCGAAGGTGACGACGAGTTCGCGGCGTCCGTCGGCGGCGTACTCGCCGACGAGGCTGGCCCGGCCGCCGTCGACGGGGACGTCGAGGTAGCTGGTGTAGCCGGCGCGGGGGCGGCCCGCGTAGCCGTAGCTCTCGGAGACCGCCGGGTCGTTGTCCTCGAAGGTGAGCGAGCCGGCGAGGTAGCGGAAGGGGCCCGCCCTGCCGGCGGCGGTGACGGAGGTGGTGACCCCGTCGAGGACGCCGGACGTGCCGCCCTCGCTGGTGTAGTCGAGGCCGACGCCCGGGTGCGACCAGGTGTAGGCGTCGACCTGCGGGATCCCGAAGGTCCGCTCGTACGCCCGGAGCGCGGCCTGCTCGGCGGAGTCGGGGCCGAAGGCGGTCTCGTGGGGCAGGACGACGCCCTGGTACTTGGCGCGGGGCCGCCCGGTCGCGCTGTCGGAGGGTTCGCTGAGGAAGGCCTGGTTCACGACCGGCCGGTTCGGGTCGTTGAGGTCGATCCTGCGGTACGGGATGCCGGAGCCCTTCAGCTCGGCGGTGATCGCGCCGACCGCGCTGCCGCCGTCGTCGACGACGAGGACGGTGAGGTCGACGCGGGGCGCCGCCGGGGCGGTGGCGGCCTGCGCGGACGGCACGACGGTGGCGACGAGCGCGGCGGCGGCGAGGGCCGCCGTGCGGGCTATGCGGGACGCGGTGCGGGACGGGGCGCGGTGGTCCGGGGCGGTGCGTGACATGTTTCCGGGCATACGGATTCGGCCGGAGTCCATCGGTGGTTTCCCCCCTCGTGCAGGACCGCGCCGGGCCGGGACGGGACCGGGCGGGCCTGTGAAGATGTTGCAGATGGCGCGAAGGCGAGGGCGTCGCCCTTGCGTGATTGAGGCGAGTGTGGGGGGTGCTCTTCGACTTTGGCCGGTAAACATGAAAGAGACACCACGGATGAGTGAATCAACGCCGCCGTGAGCGAACCGGGCGAGCGAGCGTAGGCTCGTTCCCGGCGCTCTCCGGGCCGAAATACGATGCGGCGGGCACGGTCGGCCCATCCCTCGACCGCCACAGAACTCAATGGAAGCGAGAATTCACCACCGTGACTGCTCTCACTCTCAGCACTGCCGGCGCGGCGACGCTGCGCGCCGACGCCCTCGTCGTCGGCGTCGCCAAGTCCGGGAAGGAGCTGATCGTCGCCCCGGGCGCCGAGGCCGTCGACAAGGCCTTCGAGGGCCGGCTCGCCGCCGTCCTGGAGACCCTGGGCGCCTCGGGTGCCGAGGGTGAGGCGACGAAGCTGCCCGCCCCCGCCGGCCTCAAGGCCCCCGTCGTCCTGGCCGTCGGCCTGGGCGGTGCCCCCGAGGACGGCGAGGCGTTCGGCACGGAGACCCTGCGCCGCGCCGCCGGGACCGCCGCCCGCGCGCTCTTCGGCTCGAAGAAGGCCGCCTTCGCCCTGCCGGTCGCCGACGCCGACGCCGTCTCCGCCGTCGCGGAGGGCGCCCTGCTCGGCGCGTACGCCTTCACGGCGTACCAGGAGGCCGGCAAGGACGCGAAGCGGCCGCCGGCCGAGGTCGCCCTGCTCGGTGCCAAGCCGCGCGACAAGGCCCACAAGGCCGCAGCCGAGCGCGCCCAGGCCGTCGCGGAGGAGATGAACCGCGCCCGCGACCTGATCAACACCCCGCCGAACGACCTGACCCCGGCCGCCTTCGCCGCCGCCGTCCAGGCCGCCGGCAAGGAGCACGGCCTCAAGGTGCAGGTCCTCGACGAGAAGGCGCTCGCCAAGGGCGGCTACGGCGGCATCCTCGGCGTCGGCGCCGGCTCGGAGAACCCGCCGCGCCTGGTCCGCGTCGCCTACACCCACCCGAAGGCGGAGAAGACCCTCGCCCTGGTCGGCAAGGGCATCACCTACGACTCGGGCGGCATCTCCCTGAAGCCGGCCGGCCACAACGAGACGATGAAGTGCGACATGAGCGGCGCCGCCGCCGTGTTCTCCACCGTCGTCGTCGCGGCCCGCCTCGGCCTGGAGGCCAACGTCACCGGCTGGCTGGCGCTCGCCGAGAACATGCCGTCCGGCTCCGCCACCCGCCCGGGCGACGTCCTGCGCATGTACAGCGGCAAGACCGTCGAGGTCCTGAACACCGACGCCGAGGGCCGCCTGGTCCTGGCCGACGCGCTGACCCGCGCCTCCGAGGAGCACCCGGACGCGATCGTCGACGTGGCGACCCTGACCGGCGCGATGATGCTGGCGCTCGGCAGCCGCACCTTCGGCATCATGGCCAACGACGACGAGTTCCGCTCCACGGTCCACGAGGTCGCGGAGGAGGTCGGCGAGGCGTCCTGGCCGATGCCGCTCCCGGCGGACCTGCGCAAGGGCATGGACTCCCCCACCGCCGACATCGCGAACATGGGCGAGCGGATGGGCGGCGGCCTGGTCGCCGGCCTCTTCCTCCAGGAGTTCGTGGGCGAGGGCATCACCTGGGCCCACCTGGACATCGCGGGCCCGGCCTACCACGAGGGCGCCCCGTACGGCTACACCCCCAAGGGCGGCACCGGCTCCTCGGTCCGCACCCTGGTGCGCCTGGCCGAGCGGGCCGCCGAGGGCGAGCTCTGAGCATCGCGCGACCCCGTACGAAGGGACGGCCCCGGGCTCGGCGCCCGGGGCCGTCCCCGTTCGCTCCCGACGTAACCGCGACGGAATCCGCGGGCCCGGGCGCCGTCCGGGACCCTCCGTACGGACGATCGGCCGTCTCGGAGGGCGGCCCCGCGTCCCGCCATCCGTCAACAAGTGCGAAGATGGGTTCTCGGCAGGACAGGGCCCCCATCACAGGGCCGAAAATATAGCGGCCGAACACCAGCCGCCGCCCGGTCATGGACGACCGGCGACGAGCGCACATGCATGGAGGACGTGACGTGGCGAACGACGCCAGCACCGTTTTCGACCTAGTGATCCTCGGCGGCGGTAGCGGCGGTTACGCCGCGGCGCTGCGCGGAGCGCAGCTGGGCCTGGACGTCGCACTGATCGAGAAGAACAAGCTCGGCGGCACCTGCCTGCACAACGGCTGCATCCCGACGAAGGCCCTGCTCCACGCCGGCGAGGTCGCCGACCAGGCGCGCGAGGCGGAGCAGTTCGGTGTCAAGGCCTCCTTCGAGGGCATCGACATCAAGGGCGTGCACAAGTACAAGGACGACGTGATCGCGGGCCTCTACAAGGGTCTGCAGGGTCTCGTCGCCTCCCGCAAGGTGACCTACATCGAGGGCACGGGTCACCTCTCCTCCCCGACCTCCGTCGACGTGGACGGCCGCCGCGTCCAGGGGCGCCACGTCCTGCTCGCCACGGGGTCCGTGCCGAAGTCGCTGCCCGGTCTGGAGATCGACGGCAACCGGATCATCACCTCGGACCACGCGCTGACCCTGGACCGGGTCCCGGAGTCCGCGATCATCCTGGGCGGCGGCGTCATCGGCGTCGAGTTCGCCTCGGCGTGGAAGTCCTTCGGCACCGACGTCACCGTCATCGAGGGCATGAAGCACCTGGTGCCGGTCGAGGACGAGAACAGCTCGAAGCTTCTTGAGCGCGCGTTCCGCAAGCGCGGCATCAAGTTCAACCTCGGCACCTTCTTCCAGTCCGCCGAGTACACCGACAACGGCGTCAGGGTCACCCTGGCCGACGGCAAGGCCTTCGAGGCCGAGGTCCTCCTGGTCGCCATCGGCCGCGGCCCGGTCTCCGCCGGTCTCGGCTACGAGGAGCAGGGCGTCGCGATGGACCGCGGCTACGTCCTGGTCGACGAGTACATGCGCACCAACGTGCCGACGATCTCCGCCGTGGGCGACCTCGTCCCCACCCTCCAGCTCGCGCACGTCGGCTTCGCCGAGGGCATCCTCGTCGCCGAGCGCCTGGCCGGTCTGAAGACCGTCCCGATCGACTACGACGGCGTGCCGCGGGTGACGTACTGCCACCCCGAGGTCGCCTCCGTCGGCATCACCGAGGCGAAGGCCAAGGAGGTCTACGGCGCGGACAAGGTCGTGGCCCTGAAGTACAACCTCGCGGGCAACGGCAAGAGCAAGATCCTGAAGACCGCGGGCGAGATCAAGCTCGTCCAGGTCAAGGACGGTGCCGTGGTCGGCGTCCACATGGTCGGTGACCGCATGGGCGAGCAGGTCGGCGAAGCGCAGCTGATCTACAACTGGGAGGCGCTGCCGGCCGAGGTCGCGCAGCTCATCCACGCCCACCCGACGCAGAACGAGGCGCTCGGCGAGGCCCACCTGGCCCTGGCCGGCAAGCCGCTGCACTCCCACGACTGACGCTCACGTCATCCCAGGGCGCGACGACCACTTTCCGCAATTCGTTAGGAGCAACTGAAACCATGTCGGTTTCCGTAACCCTGCCGGCGCTCGGCGAGAGCGTCACCGAGGGCACCGTCACCCGCTGGCTCAAGGCCGAGGGCGAGCGCGTCGAGGCCGACGAGCCGCTGCTCGAGGTCTCGACCGACAAGGTCGACACCGAGATCCCCGCCCCCGCCTCGGGCATCCTGGCCTCCATCAAGGTCGCCGAGGACGAGACGGTCGAGGTCGGCGCCGAGCTGGCCATCATCGACGACGGCTCCGGCGACTCCGCCGCGGCCGAGGCCCCGGCCGCCGAGTCCGCTCCGGCGCAGGAGGCCCCGGCGCAGGAGGCCCCGGCTCCGGAGGCCCCGCAGGCCGAGCCGTCCACCGAGACCGAGCAGCCCGCCCCGGCCCCGACGGCCGAGGCCGCCTCCGGCGGCGGTTCGGCCGAGGGCACCGACGTCGTGCTGCCCGCGCTGGGCGAGTCCGTCACCGAGGGCACCGTCACCCGCTGGCTGAAGTCGGTCGGCGAGACCGTCGAGGCCGACGAGCCGCTGCTGGAGGTCTCCACGGACAAGGTCGACACCGAGATCCCGGCCCCGGCCTCCGGTGTCCTCCTGGAGATCGTCGTCAACGAGGACGAGACCGCCGAGGTCGGCGCCAAGCTGGCCGTCATCGGCGCCGAGGGCTCGGCTCCGGCCGCCGCCCCGGCCCAGGAGGCCCCGGTCCCCGAGGCCGCTCCGGCCCCGAAGCAGGAGGAGGCCCCCGCGGCTCCGGCCGCCCAGGCCCCGGCTCCCGAGCCGGCCGCTCCCGCCGCCCCGGCCCAGGAGGCCCCGGCTCCGGCTCCGGCCGCCCAGGCTCCGGCCCAGGCCGCCCCGTCGATCGCCCCGGCCGTCGTCACCCCCGTCCCGTCCGCCCCGGCTCCCGCTGCGCCGTCGGAGGATGGCGCGTACGTGACCCCGCTGGTCCGCAAGCTCGCCACCGAGAACGGTGTCGACCTGGGGTCCGTCAAGGGCTCCGGGGTCGGCGGCCGCATCCGCAAGCAGGACGTCCTCGCGGCGGCCGAGGCCAAGAAGGCTCCGGCTCCGGCCGCCGCCCCGGCCGCGTCCGCCCCGAAGGCTCCGGCCCCGGAGGCCTCCCCGCTGCGCGGCCAGACCGTCAAGATGACCCGCATGCGCAAGGTCATCGGCGACAACATGATGAAGGCGCTGCACGGCCAGGCCCAGCTGACCTCGGTCGTCGAGGTCGACATCACCAAGCTGATGAAGCTGCGCGCCCGCGCCAAGGACGCCTTCGCCGCCCGTGAGGGCGTCAAGCTCTCCCCGATGCCGTTCTTCGTGAAGGCGGCGGCCCAGGCGCTGAAGGCCCACCCGGTCATCAACGCCCGGATCAACGAGGACGAGGGCACGATCACCTACTTCGACACCGAGAACATCGGTATCGCGGTGGACTCCGAGAAGGGTCTGATGACCCCGGTCATCAAGGGTGCGGGCGACCTCAACATCGCCGGCATCTCGAAGAAGACCGCGGAGCTGGCCGGCGCCGTGCGCGCCAGCAAGATCACGCCGGACGACCTGGCCGGCGCGACCTTCACCATCTCCAACACCGGTTCGCGCGGCGCGCTGTTCGACACGATCATCGTGCCCCCGAACCAGGTCGCCATCCTGGGCATCGGCGCCACCGTGCGCCGTCCCGTCGTGATCGACCACCCGGACCTGGGCGAGACGATCGCGATCCGCGACATGACGTACGTCGCGCTGTCCTACGACCACCGTCTGGTGGACGGCGCCGACGCCGCCCGCTACCTGACGGCCGTCAAGGCGATCCTGGAGGCCGGCGAGTTCGAGGTCGACCTCGGCCTGTAGGCGCGTGCGGGCGGGCTCCGGCCCGTCCGCAACGTAACGAGCCTCACCTGCGGCGCCCCCGTCCGGAAGTGTTTCCGGGCGGGGGCGCCGCCGTATTGTCTAAGGGTCAACACTCCCCGAGGAGCCCTTCATGACCGTCCCCGTCGTCCACTCGCTGCGCGAACAGATCCGCGAGCACATCGTGGAGGGGATCGTCAGCGGCCGCTGGAAGCCGGGCGAGCGGATCGTGGAGCGCCGGATCGCGACCGAGCTGGAGGTCAGCCAGACCCCGGTCCGCGAGGCGCTGCGCGAGCTGGAGTCGCTGCGGCTGATCGAGTCGGCGCCCAACAAGGGCGTCCGGGTCCGCAACCTCACCGCGGCCGACCTGGAGGAGAGCTACCCCGTACGGGCCGGTCTGGAGCAGATCGCGGCCGAGCTGGCGGCGGGACGCCTCTCGGCGGACTGCTCGGCCCTGGAGCCGCACGTGGCGGCCCTGTACGAGGCGGACGCGGTCTCGGACGGGACGGCGCAGGTGCGGCACACGGTGGCCTTCCACCGGGAGCTGGTGAAGGCGGCCGGGAACGCCGTGCTGCTGCACACCTGGGAGACGCTCGGCATCGAGGTCTTCACGGCCCTCTCGATCCGCTGGCTGGGCACGGTCCAGAAGTCGTACGCGGAGGAGCACCAGGAGCTGGTGGAGGCGTTCCGGCGGGGCGACCCGAACATCGGCGCGCTGGTGAAGGCGCACGTCCTGGGCTGCGCACCGCGCGCCTGACGCCGCCGCCGTCCCTCCGAGCGGGTCCCTTTCCGGGACCCGCTTTTCCGTGCCCGTACGCCCGCCCGTAGGCCCGCCCGCACTCCTGCCCGTACGACTTCTCGTACGCCCACCCGTACGGATACTCGCACACCTGTTCGCACACCCTTCCTGTCCGGTCGCCCGGACACGCCCGTCCGGCCGCGTCCCGCGGCCCGCTCATCCGTGCGCGCACCCCCTCAGAAAGCCGCCCCCACCTGCGAAAACAAGGCACCGGGTGCCCCTTTTCGCGGCACCCTGTGCCGACTTTCTCGATCCGAAGAGGTTTTCACCTTCAACCCTTTGATCGATCATCGATCGCCGGTTTACAGTCTTCGGCGGGCCACACCCGGCCCTCCGCCCTGTCCTGCCAGACAAGGCCCCATCTTCACCCCCACCTGTCCGGAAGGCGGCGATCATGACCGATCCCGTAGGCAAGATTCCGAGCGAGCTCGACCAGCTCCCGGACCGTGACACCGAGGAGACCGCCGAGTGGGCGGCCTCCCTGGACGCCGTCACCAAGGCCGCCGGCCCGCACCGGGCCGCCTACCTGATGCGCCGCACGCTCCAGCACGCCGAGGGCGCGGGCCTCGCCCTCCCCAAGCTCCTGGAGACGGACTACGTCAACACCATCCCCACCTCCGCCGAGCCCTCGGTCACCGAGTTCGGCGGCGACGAGGAGATGGAGCGGAAGATCACCGCGTGGAACCGCTGGAACGCGGCCGCGATGGTCTCCCGCGGCTCCAAGTACGGCGTCGGCGGCCACATCGCCACCTTCGCCTCCGCCGCCTGGCTGTACGAGACGGGCTTCAACCACTTCTTCAAGGGCAAGGAGGCGCAGGACGCCCCCGGCTCCGGCGACCAGCTCTACATCCAGGGCCACGCCTCCCCCGGCATCTACGCCCGCGCCTTCCTCGACGGTCGCCTGAACGAGGCGCACCTCGACAACTTCCGGCAGGAGTCCGGCGGCAACGGCCTGCCCTCCTACCCGCACCCGCGCCGCCTCCCCTGGCTGTGGGAGTTCCCGACCGTCTCCATGGGTCTGGGCCCGCTCTCCGCGATCTACCAGGCGCGCTTCAACCGCTACCTGACCAACCGCGCCATCAAGGACGTCTCGGCCTCGCACGTGTGGGCGTTCCTCGGCGACGGCGAGATGGACGAGCCCGAGTCGACCGCGGCCCTCGCGCTCGCGGCCCGCGAGGGCCTGGACAACCTGACCTTCGTCATCAACTGCAACCTGCAGCGCCTCGACGGCCCGGTCCGCGCCAACTTCAAGATCGTGCAGGAGCTGGAGGCCCAGTTCCGCGGCGCCGGCTGGAACGTCGTGAAGTCGCTGTGGGGCAACGCCTGGGACGAGCTGTTCGCGCTCGACACCACCGGCGCCCTGGTCCGCCGCCTCCGCGAGGTGCCGGACGCGCAGGTCCAGACGTACCAGACCCGCGACGCCGCCTACATCCGCCAGGACTTCTTCGGCAAGGAGCCGGCGCTCGTCGAGATGGCGAAGCTGCTGAGCGACGACAAGATCCTGGAGTGCTTCCACCTCTCCCGCGGCGGCCACGAGCCGCGCAAGGTGTACGCCGCGTACAAGGCCGCCCTGGAGTTCAAGGGCGCGCCGACGGTCATCCTCGCGCAGACCGTCAAGGGCTTCACCCTCGGTGAGGGCTTCGCGTCGAAGAACGCGAACCACCAGATGAAGAAGCTCTCCACCGACGAGTTCAAGAACATGCGGGACCTGCTCGGGCTCCCCATCCCGGACGCGCGGTTCGCCGACGGCCAGGTGCCCTACGGCCACCCCGGCGCCGACTCCCCCGAGGTCCGCTACCTCCAGGAGCGCCGCGCGGCGCTCGGCGGTCCGGCCCCGGCCCGCCGCGTCCACCCGCTGGCCCCGCTGCCGGCCCCGGCCGAGAAGGCGTTCGGCGTCTTCGACAAGGGCTCCGGCAAGCAGTCGATGGCCACGACGATGGCGTTCGTCCGCCTGGTGAAGGACCTGATCCGCGACAAGGAGACCGGCAGGCGCTGGGTCCCGATCGTCCCGGACGAGGCCCGCACCTTCGGCATGGAGAGCCTCTTCCCGTCGCTCGGCATCTACTCGCCGAAGGGCCAGACGTACGAGCCGGTCGACCGCGACCAGCTCATGTACTACAAGGAGGCCAAGAACGGCCAGATCCTCAACGAGGGGATCACCGAGGCCGGTTCGATGGCCGACTTCATCGCCGCTTCCACCGCGTACTCCACGCACGGCGAGGCGATGATCCCGTTCTACATCTTCTACTCGATGTTCGGCTGGCAGCGGACCGCCGACCAGATGTGGCAGCTCGGCGACCAGCTCGGCCGCGGCTTCCTCGTCGGCGCGACCGCCGGCCGCACCACCCTGACCGGTGAGGGCCTCCAGCACGCCGACGGCCACTCGCCGGTGATCGCGGCCACCAACCCGGCGGCCCTGACGTACGACCCGGCCTTCGCCTACGAGGTCGCGGCCATCGTCAAGGAGGGCCTGCGCCGGATGTACGGCGAGGCCGCCGAGGGCGAGGACCAGGACGTCTTCTACTACCTCACGGTCTACAACGAGCCGATGCCGCAGCCCGCCAAGCCGGCCGGGATCGACGAGGGCATCGTCAAGGGCCTCTACCGCTTCAACACGGCCGAGTCCGCCGGGGTCGACCTGCCGGCGAACCCGTCGCGCATCCAGCTGCTCTCCTCCGGCACGGCCATCCACTGGGCCCTGGAGGCGCAGAAGCTGCTCGCCGCCGAGTGGGGCGTGGCCGCCGACGTGTGGTCCGCGACCTCCTGGACGGAGCTGCGGCGCGACGCCCTGGAGGCGGACGCGGCGCTGCTGCGCGGCGAGGAGCGGGTGCCGTACGTCCGCGAGGCCCTGGCGGGCGCCGAGGGCCCGGTGCTCGCGGTCTCCGACTACATGCGCCAGGTCCCGGACCAGATCGCGCAGTGGGTCGAGCAGGACTGGTCCTCGCTGGGCGCCGACGGCTTCGGCCTCTCGGACACCCGCGACGCGGCCCGCCGCCACTTCGGCGTCGACGCGCAGTCGATCGTCGTCGCGGCGCTCGCGCAGCTCGCGCGGCGCGGCGAGGTGCAGGCGTCGGCCGTGAAGGAGGCGCGCGAGCGCTACGGCCTGTAGGGGACCTCCGGTCCGGACGGGGCGGGCGGCACGCATGATGGAGTCATGCGCGCCGCCCGCCTCATCAAGTTGGTCCTGCTGCTCCAGTCCCGCCCGTCGATGACGGCGGCCGAACTCGCCGCCGAGCTGGAGGTGTCGGAGCGGACGGTCGCCCGGGACGCGCTCGCCCTCTCGGAGGCGGGGGTGCCGGTGTACGCGGACCGGGGCAGGGCCGGCGGCTACCGGCTCGTCGACGGCTACCGCACCCGGCTCACCGGCCTCGCCCGGGGCGAGGCGGAGGCGCTGTTCCTGTCCGGACTGCCGGGCGCGCTGCGGGACATGGGCCTGGAGGACGCGGCCTCGGCGGCCCGCCTGAAGGTGTCGGCGGCGCTGCTCCCCTCGCTGCGGGACGCCCCCCGCACGGCGGCCCAGCGCTTCCACCTGGATGCGCCCGGCTGGTACCAGGAGCCGGTGACCCCGGAGCTGCTGCCCGCGCTCGCGGAGGCGGTCTGGGACGACCGGTGCGCCCGGGTGCGCTACCGGCGCGGGGACGGCACGGAGGTGGAGCGGGAGCTGCGGCCGTACGGGCTCGTCCTGAAGGCGGGCGTCTGGTACGCGTGCGCGTGGACGGACGGCTCGTTCCGCACGTACCGGGTGGACCGGTTCACGGCGGTGGCGGTGGGCGGGGAGCGCTTCGAGCGGGACCCGGACTTCGACCTGCCCGCGTTCTGGTCCGCCCGCTCCCTGGAGTTCACCCGTTCCCTGCTCCGGTCCGAGGCCGTGCTGCTCCTCACGGAGGAGGGGGCGCGGCGGCTGCCGTACGTGACGGACCGGGCGGCGGCCGAGGAGGCGCTCGCGGCGGCGACGGCGGAGGCCGACGGCCGCCTCCGGGCGACCCTGCGCGTGGAGAGCGAGGAGGTCGCCCTCGCGCAGCTCCTGGGCCTGGGACCGGAGGCGGAGGTGACCGCCCCGGCCGCGCTCCGGGAGAGGTTCACGGAGGCGGCACGGGGCCTGGGGAGGCTGTACGGGTGAGGCCCGCCGGTACCTGGGGAGGCGGTGCGGGGAGAACCCGGCGGTGTCCGAGGGGGCCGTGCGGATGGAATCCGCCGGTACCTGGGAAGGCCGTGCGGATGGAACCCTCCGGTACCTGGGGAAGCCGTGCGGATGGAACCCGCCGGTACCCGAGGAGGCCGTACCGATGGAACCCGCCGGGTTCTACCGGTAGTCGTCCACCGACACGTCCTCGTCCGTCTCCTTGGCGACGATGAAGCCCCACGCGTCCGGCCGCGAGCCGTCCGCGTCCGTGAAGCCGTACTCCTCGGCGAGCTGTCCGCTGGAGAGGGAGCGGCCGTTCCAGCGGGCCCGGTCGGGGTCGGCGGCGAGGGCGGCGACCGCGCGGCCGACGTAGACCGGGGACTCGGCGACGGCGAAGTCGGGGAGCTTCTCGGCGGCGTCGCGCCAGTTCTCCTCGGTCACGCCGAAGTGGTCCAGCATCTGTTCCGAGCGGAGCCAGCCGGGGGTGAGCGCGACGGCCGTGCCGCCGAACGGCTCCAGCTCGCGGGCGAGGCCGAAGGCCATCCGGATCGGGGCGTTCTTGGCGAGGTCGTAGTAGACGTTCTCGCGGTAGCGGGTGGCGTTGTACTCCTGGGTGCCGTCGGTGACCTCGACGAGGAGGCCGCCGGGGTTCCGGGTGAGCAGCGGGGTGGCGGCCGCGCTGGTGATCAGGTGGCTCTTCACGCCCAGCTCCAGCATGCGCAGGCCGTCGGCGAGGTCCACCTCCCAGATCTTCCTGCCGAAGCCGGCGACGACCAGGTGCTCGCCGCCCCAGATGTCGTTGACGAGGACGTCGAGGCGGCCCCGCTCGCGGTCGATCCGGTCGATCAGGGCGGCGACCCGGTCGGGCTCCAGGTGGTCGGTGGGGACGGCGACGCCCTCGCCTCCGGCGGCCGTCACCAGTTCGGCGGTCTCCTCGATGGTCTCGGTGGTCCGGCCGACCTCGCTGACCTTCTCGCGGGTGGTGCGCCCGGTGACGTAGACGGTGGCTCCGGCGGTGCCGAGCTGGACGGCGATGGCCCGTCCGGCGCCCCGGGTCGCCCCGGCGACCAGGCAGATCCGTCCGCGCAGGGGCTTGCTGTCGGTTGTCTCGGTGCTCATGGACCCGACCCTGACAGGAAAGCCGGACATCTTCTGTCCGGATTCCGTCCGGATTCATTTCGGGCTTTCCGGGTGCGTCGTCCCCGCCGGGGCAGGATGCTGGTCCCGTGATGGACGAGACCGAGTTCTGGAAGATCATCGACGCCGCCCGGGAGGACGCCGAGGGCGACGCCGAGGAGCAGGCGGACCTGCTGGTGGAGCGGCTGACCCGGCTGGACCCCGACTCGGTGCTCGACTACGCGCGCCATTTCGAGGCCCGCTACAACCGCGCGTACCTCTGGGACCTGTGGGGCGCGGCGACCGTGCTGTTCGACGGGGCGGGCGAGGAGGCCTTCGACTCCTTCCGCTGCTGGCTGATCGGCCAGGGCCGGGAGGTGTACGAGGGGGCCGTGCACGACCCGGACGCCCTCGCGGAGCTGCTCGACGACTTCGACGTGGAGATCGACGGGGACGGCGAGGAGATCGGTTTCGCGGCGGACGAGGCGTACGAGGCGCTGACCGGCGCCGAGACGCCGGACCTGGGCATTCCGATGCCGGGGGGCGAGCCGCTCGGGGCCCCGCTCGACCTGGCGGACGACGAGGCCCTGGCGGCCCGCTTCCCCCGGCTGTGGGAGCGCTTCGGGGCGGGGTGACGGAGGCGGCCGGGGCCGACCGGATCAGGGGCGGGCCCCGGAGCACGGCTCACGGACCGGCTCCGAGGGCTCCCGGACCGGATCCGGGCGGGCTCAGAAGTGGGTGCCGCCGTCGACGCGGACCTCGGTGCCGGTGATGAACCTGCCGTCCTCGCTCGCCAGCATCGCGACGACGCCCGCGACGGTCTCGGGACCGGCGAAGCCCCGGCCCAGGGCGGGGGCGAGCTTCGCGAAGAGCGCCATGTCGGCGTCGGCGGGGAGGCCGGGGCCGGTGGAACGGCGGCTGGCGCCGCTGCCGTCGGTCATGCCGGAGGAGATGGAGCCCGGCTGGACGGCGGTGAAGCGGACGCCCCGCCCGGCGTACTCGGCGGCGAGCGCGTGGGTCATGGACTGGATGCCGCCCTTGCTGGCCGCGTAGGCGGACATGTACGGGTGGGCGAACGCCGCCGAGGTGGAGGAGAAGTTCACGACGGCCGGGCCGTCGCCCTCCAGGAGGGCCGGGATCGCCTCGCGTATCACCAGGAAAGTGCCGGTGAGGTTGGTCCGGATCACCTGCTCGAAGGCGGCCAGGGCGGTCTCGTGGGTGTGCGAGGAGCGCAGGATCCCGGCGGCGTTGACCAGGACGTCCAGGCCGCCGAGCGCCTCGACGGCGGCGGCGACGCCGGCCCGTACGGAAGCCTCGTCGGCGACGTCCAGGAGGACGGTGGTGAGGCGGACGGCGGCGTCGCCGGCCTTGTCGGCGGTGTCCTTGAGTCCGTCCTCGCTGATGTCGGCGGCGACGACCCGGCCGCCCTCGGCGAGCAGGCGCAGGACGGTGGCCTGGCCGATGCCGGAGCCGCCGCCGGTGACGAGCGCGCGGCGTCCTTCGTAACGGGTGAGGTGGTTCATGGGGCGGCCTCTCGACGACGGTCTTCACGACTTTCACGGGCTCCACGAGATCCATGGGGTCTACGGGGTCCATGGAGTCCCTTGGAGTCCCTGGGGTCCATGGAGTCCAGGGGGTCCACGCGTGGAGCACTGTCACCGTACGCCCAAGTGGCACGTTTTGCCATCCATGCATGACGCGCACGCTTGGCAGTCGCGGGCGTACGCTGGGTGGGTGAGCGACAAGACGCCCTCCCGGGCCCCCTCCCTGACGGAGCGCCGCAAGGCCGCCACGCAGCTCGACATCGCCCGCGCGGCCGTCGAGCTGTTCACCGAGCGCGGCCCGGACGACACCACGGCCGAGGACGTCGCCCTGCGGGCCGGGGTCGCGCTGCGCACCTTCTACCGCTACTTCCGCTCCAAGCAGGACGCCGTCGCCCCGCTCCTCGCGGGTGGCGCCCACCGCTGGCGCGCCGACCTGGCCGCCACCGCGCCGGGCACGCCCCTGGCCGACGCCCTGGAGCGGTCCGTCACCGCGTCGCTGACCCCGGCGGACGCGGAGGCCGAGGAGGAGCTGCGCAGGACCCGGGGGCTGCTGCGCGCGGCTGCCGGGGACCCCGCCCTGCGGGCCGTCTGGTACCGGGTCAACCAGGAGTCCGAGGAGCGGCTGCGCGAGGTCCTCGCCGGACTCGCGGGGCCGGACGCCGACCCGCTGGAGGTACGGCTCGTGGCGGCGGCGGCCACGGACGCGATCCGGATCGCCCTGGAGGGCTGGGCGGAGCCGGACGGCGAGCCGCCGGTGCGCGGCGAGGGCTCCCCGGCGGCCCTGGCGCTCCACTGCCTGCGCGAACTGACGGGCGGGATCGGGATGCTGAGGGGGTGAAGGGAGGAGCGGGACCCTCCTGGAGGAGCGGGACCCTCCTGGAGGAACGGGCCCCCTCGGAAGGAGCTGGGCCTTCTCGGAGGTGCCGGGCCTTTCCGGAGGGGCAGGCCGCATCGGAGGAACGGCCCCCTCGGAGGAGCAGATCCGTCGGAGGAGCAGATCCGTCGGAGTGGCGGCCCCCTCGGGGCGGCGGCCCCCTCAAAACGGCGGGCCTCTCTCAGTCCACCAGCGACCGCCCCATGCACACGTCGTCCACGTACCGCCCGCCGATCAGGAACTCGCCCGTCAGGACGCCCTCCACCGCGAAGCCCTCGGAGGCGTAGAGCGCGCGGGCCGGCGCGTTGTGGCCGAGGACCCGCAGGGTGAGGCGGGTGGCGCCCCGCTCCCTCGCCCGGTCCATGGCGGCCCGCAGCAGCCCCCGGGCGACGCCCTCGCCCCGCGCGGACTCGGCGACCACCAGGCCCTGGATCTGGAGCACGTGCGCGTGGGAGGGGAGCGGGATGGGCTGCGCGACCCGGACGTAGCCGACGAGCGTGCCCCCGCGCACCGCCACCAGGTAGTCCTCGGGGAGGTGCCGGTCGTCGAAGAAGGGGCCGTACGGCGGGGCCGGCGCGGGCACCACCGCGTGGAGGGTGGACCAGGTGACCCGGTCCAGGACGCCGAGCCCGGCGTCGTCGCCGTGGACGGCGACGCGTATCAGCGTCCCGGGCGCGCCCGGCCGCGGCGCGTTCTCCTCGGACGTGCTCGCCCCCGGCAGGCTCGTCCCGGACCCGCGCGCCTCCCTCGGGCTCGTCCCGGACGCGCGCGCCCCCGGCGGTTCCGTCTCGGGCGCGTTCGTCTCCGGCTCGGTCATGAGCGTCACTGTGCCATGCCCGGGCCGGAAGGGGGCAGGATGGCCCCATGCAGCGTTCCGCCTCCCGCAAGCGCGTCGCCGTCACCGGCGCCTCCGGTCTCATCGGTTCGGCCCTGGTCCGCTCCCTGCGCGCCGACGGCCACGACGTCCTCCGCCTCGTGCGCCGCCCGGCCCGCACCGCCGACGAGGTCGAGTGGGATCCCGCGCGGCTGTACGTGGACGCCGCCGGACTCGTCGGCGTGGACGCCGTCGTGCACCTGGCGGGCGCCGGGGTCGGCGAGCGCCGCTGGAACGAGGCGTACAAGAAGGAGATCCGGGACAGCCGGGTGCTCGGCACGACGGCGATCGCGCAGGCGCTCGCCTCGCTCGCGGAGCCGCCGGAGGTCCTGGTGTGCGGCACGGCGCTCGGCTGGTACGGGGACACCGGCAGCCGCGCGGTCGACGAGGGCGCCCCGGCGGGGACGGGCTTCCTGCCGTCGGTCTGCGTGGAGTGGGAGGCCGCGGCGGCCCCCGCCGAGGAGGCCGGCATCCGGGTCGCCTACGCCCGCACCGGCCTGGTGGTGGCCCGCGAGGGCGGGGCGTGGGGGCGGCTCTTCCCGGTCTTCCGCGCCGGGCTCGGCGGACGGATGGGCGACGGCCGCCAGTACTGGTCCTTCATCTCCCTGCACGACGAGGTGGCCGCCCTGCGCCACCTGGTCGACACGGCCTCCCTGTCGGGCCCGGTGAACCTGACGGCCCCCGACCCGGTCACCAACCGCGAGGTGACGGCGGCGATGGGCCGGGTGCTGCGCCGGCCGACCCTCTTCACCGTGCCGGCGCCGGCCCTGCGGATCGCCCTCGGGGACTTCGCGCAGGACGTGCTGGGCAGTCAGCGGGTGCTGCCGGGACGCCTGTTGGAGAGCGGCTTCGACTTCGCGTTCCCGACGATCGACGACGCGATCCGGGCCGCCGCCCGCTGACGCGCCCCCTCCCCGGACCCCTCCGGGGACCTCCCACCGGCCCCCTCCGTGCTCCCCCGTGCCGCGCGCACCCCGGTACGCGCTCCTGGCACCCGTGGGAGCGCTGCCTAGGCTCGACGCGGACCGTGAACTCCGGCATTCCGGAGGCCCGTTGGGGGCATAGGCCTCCCACCGGCCGCGCCGACCTGGGGAGGGGCACGTGCTCAGCAGCGCAGACAACACCGTCAGCAGCACGGACAGCACCATCAGCACAGTCACCACGGGAGACACCGGCGGGAGCGTCGACGTCGTGGTCGTGGGGGCCGGGGCGGCGGGTCTCGCGGCCGCCCACCGGCTGACCCGCGCCGGGCTCTCCGTCGCCGTCCTGGAGGCGGAGCCGTGGATCGGGGGCCGGATGGCGACCGCGTCCGTCGACGGCTTCCTGCTCGACCGGGTGGGCGGGCCGCTCACCCTGTCGCACGAGGAGCTGCGGACCCTGCCGGGGCTCGGCGGCCTCGCGCTGCGGCCCTTCGCCCCGGGGGTCCTCGTGCACAGCGACGGCCGGTACGCGCGGTGGGGCGCCCCGCACCCGCGCCGGGCGGCAGGAGCGCCCCGGGCGACGGGCGGCCGGAGCGTGGGGGGAGCGTTCAGCGTGGCGCGCGCCCTCGCGAGCGCCCCCCGCCATCCGGCGGCCTCGCTCGACCAGGCGCGGCTCGGCGCGTCCCTCGTGCGGCTGGCCGCGACCCCGGCGCAGCGGCTCCTCGCCCGGCCCGAGCGGACCGCGCGCGAGGCGCTGAACGCGCGACTGCCCGCCCGGACCGTCCAGGGGGTGCTGCGGCCGCTGCTCGCGGCGCTCCTGGCCGACCCGGACCTCGGCACGTCGAGCCGGCGGGCGGACCTGGCGCTGCGCGCCTTCGCCCGGGGGCGGCTCGCGGTGCCGGAGGGCGGTGCGTCGGCGCTCCCGGAGCTGCTCGCGGCCGGGCTGCCGCCGGGCACGGTCCGCACCGGCGTGCGGGTCACGGAGGCGTCCGTCTCCCGGGTCACGACGGCGGAGCACGGGGTGTTCCGCTGCCGCTCGGTGGTCCTGGCCACGGGGGCGCGCACGGCGGCGGAGCTGCTGCCGGGGCTGCGGACGCCCGCGTTCCACCCCGTCACGGTCCTGCACCACACGGCCCCGGCCGCGCCCACCGGCGACCCGGCGCTGCTCCTGGAGTCGGACCAGGGCGGGCCGGTGGCCCACACGGCCGTGATGAGCGCGGTCGACCCGGGCCGCGCCCCGGCGGGCCGGACCCTGATCACCTCGACGGTGCTCGGGACGCCGCCGGACGACACGGAGCGCCGGGTCCGCAAGCACCTCGCCACGCTGTACGGCACGTCGACCGACGAGTGGGAGCTGCTGGCGCTCCGGCACACCCCGGACGCGGTCCCGGCGATGCCGCCGCCGCACGACGGGCACCGCTCGGTCCGGCTGCTCGCGGGCCTCTACGTCTGCGGCGACCACCGCGCCACGAGCACCCCCCGGGGCGCCCTCGCCTCGGGCCACCGCGCGGCCCGCGCCCTCCTGACGGACCTGGGCGTACGGCTGCCGTCGGAGTCCTCGGCGACGGAGGCCGCCTAGGGCGTGTGTCCGGCCCCGATCCGCCGGACGGGCCCCGGGGCGTGTCCGGCGGACGGCGGACCGGGGTCGGGGCCGCGCCCCTGACGCGCCGGACGGGTCCCGGTTCAGCCGATCGCCGCCACCCGGTCGCGGTAGGTGCGGGCCGGGGCCGCGTCGCGGTAGGGCTCAAGGCGCCGTTCGAAGTCGCGCACGTACTCGGCGGCGCGGGCCGAGCGCATCTCGGAGGCCTCCTTGGCGGCCTCGGCGCCGAGCGCGCAGGCCTGCTCCAGTTCGCCGAGGGCGAGCCGGGAGGTGGCGAGGACGACCCGGCAGAAGAGGCGGCTGCGGGCGAAGCCGGGGGCGCGGAGCTGGAGGGAGCGCTCGGCGTACTGGGCGGCGGTCCGGTACTGCTGGAGGTCGCGGTGGCAGTGCCCGAACTCGTCGGCGAGCTGCGCCTCGTCGAAGGTACGGGCCCAGTACGGCACCTCGTCGCCGGGCCGGGCCGTCTCCAGGGCCCGTTCGGCCCGCATGAGGGAGGCGCTGCACACCCGCGCCTCCCCCAGGACGGCGTGGCCGCGCGCCTCGACCGCGTGCAGCATCGCCTGGACGACGGGCGGCGCGGCGGGTCCGACGCCCTGCTGGGCGACCCGGGCGAGCTGCACGGCCTCCCGCCCGTGGCCGAGGTAGACGGCCTGGCAGCTCATGGTGAGGAGCACGTACGAGCCGTACGCGCGGTCGCCGGCGGCCTGCGCGAGGCGCAGCGCCTGGACGAAGTAGCGCTGGGCGAGGCCGTGGGCGGCGATGTCGTACGAGGTCCAGCCCGCGAGCCGGGTGAGGTCGGCGACGGCGGCGAAGAGGCGGCGGCCGGTGGACTCGCCGTACGTGCCGCGCAGCATCGGCTCGGCCTCGTGCTCCAGGTAGCGGACGAGGGCCTGGCGGGCGTGGCCGCCGCCGTAGGCGTGGTCGAGGGTGCGGAAGAGGTCGCCGACCGAGCGGAGGGCGGCGATGTCGCCGCTGGAGACCCGCTGTCCGGGGCCCCGGTCCGTGCCGCGCTGGCGGGGCACGGAGAAGCGGCCCTGGGCCGGGACCCGGGGGTCGTGCGGGGGCGTTCCGGCGGGGACGCGGGAGGGGGCGGGTTCGCCGCGCGCCACCCGTTCGTCGGCGCGGCCGATCAGCCAGTCCCGGCTGGGGACGACCAGGCCCGCCGGGGTGAAGGCGATCTTGCGGAGTTCGGCGTGGCTGCCGGAGTCCTTGCGCCACAGGCCGCCGACGATGTCGACGGCCTCCTCGGGGGTGGCGGCGAACTCCAGGCCCGCGTAGACGGGTGCGCAGGCGTCGAGGCCGAGGTCCTGGGCGGAGAGCCGGCGGCCCAGGCGGCGGGTGAAGACCTCGGCGATGAGGGCGGGGGTGGTGCCGCGCGGCTGCTGGCCGCGGAGCCAGCGGGTCACGGAGGTCTTGTCGTACCGCAGGTCGAGGCCGTGTTCCAGGCCGAGCTGGTCCACCCGTCTGGCGAGGCCCGCGTGGGAGAACCCTGCTTCGGCGATGAGCGCGGCGAGCCGGCTGTTCGGGATGCGCTGCGGGGGTCGTTCCGTCATGAGCTGTGCGGTCTCCTGTTTTCCGGGCCCGGGCGGCACCCCTTCGGACCCTCCTGGAACGGCGTGAATTTAGCGGCCCCCGCGATCCGTACCGCCACCTTCGCCCCACATTCATCCGATCGTGTGAGGATTGGCGGCATCGCTGACGTGGGCGCCCTCGTCCGCCGCCGTCCGCCCGCCGGAGGGACGGCCCCGGCGCGGCCGTACAGTGGCATGGGCGCGAATGACGCATGGTGCCGAGCCGGCCCGGGATGATCCCCGGTCCCCGGACTTCCGGCGCAGGAGGAGGCAAGGCCGTGAGTGAGCTGCGATTCGTCCGTCTCGGCTTCGGCGACGGGGCCGTCGACTACCAGGTGGCCTGGGACAAGCAGCGCGAGGTGCACGCCGCGCGGTTCGCCGACGAGGTCGAGGACACCTGTCTGCTCCTGGAGCACCCGCCGGTCTACACGGCCGGCCGGCGCACGGCGGAGAGCGAGCGCCCCCTGGACGGGACGCCGGTGGTGGACGTGGACCGCGGCGGGAAGATCACCTGGCACGGCCCCGGCCAGCTCGTCGGCTACCCGATCATGAAGCTGCCCCGCCCGGTGGACGTCGTCGCGCACGTGCGCCGCCTGGAGGAGGCCCTGATCCGCACGGCCGCCGAGTTCGGTCTGGAGACGACGCGGATCGAGGGCCGCAGCGGGGTGTGGGTCCTCGGGGACCCGGTCGAGCGGAGGCCGTCGCTCGGCGGGCTCTCCCTGGACTTCGACCCGCGCCTGAACGACGAGGAGTTCGACCCGCGCCTGAACGGGCCGGAGTACGCGCCCTCCAACGCGGGGCAGCGCCGTGAGGACCGGAAGCTGGCGGCGATCGGCATCCGGGTCGCCAAGGGCGTCACGATGCACGGCTTCTCGCTCAACGTGAACCCGGACAACGCCTGGTTCGACCGGATCATCCCGTGCGGCATCCGCGACGCGGGCGTCACCTCGTTCGCCAACGAGCTGGGCCGGGACGTCACGGTCCGGGAGGTGCTCCCGGTCGTGGAGAAGCACCTGCGGGAGGTCCTGGAGCACGCGGAGCCCAAGCCGCGGGCCGTGGAGCCCGCCACCGCCTGACCCCGGGCCGCCGCGTCCGCACGGTCCCCAGGAATGCGGGGCACTGGCCAGAGGTTGGCAGGGCGTAGGCAGGCATGGAAGCCACGGGCGTACCCTGGTGTACGCCGAAGAATCGAAGCTACAGGAGCCGATGTGTCCGCAGTCGCACCCGACGGACGCAAGATGCTGCGCCTGGAGGTCCGGAACGCCCAGACCCCCATCGAGCGCAAGCCCGAGTGGATCAAGACGCGGGCGAAGATGGGGCCCGAGTACACGAAGATGCAGGGCCTCGTGAAGAGCGAGGGCCTGCACACGGTCTGCCAGGAGGCGGGCTGTCCCAACATCTTCGAGTGCTGGGAGGACCGCGAGGCGACCTTCCTCATCGGCGGCGACCAGTGCACCCGGCGCTGTGACTTCTGCCAGATCGACACGGGCAAGCCCGAGGCCCTCGACCGCGACGAGCCGCGCCGCGTGGGCGAGTCGGTCGTCACGATGGACCTGAACTACGCCACGATCACCGGCGTCGCGCGCGACGACCTGGAGGACGGCGGCGCCTGGCTGTACGCCGAGACCGTGCGCCAGATCCACCGGCAGACGGAGGGCCGCGAGGACGGCCGCACCAAGGTCGAGCTGCTCGCCCCCGACTTCAACGCGGTGCCGGAACTCCTGGAGCAGGTCTTCGACTCCCGCCCCGAGGTCTTCGCGCACAACGTGGAGACGGTGCCGCGCATCTTCAAGCGCATCCGCCCCGGCTTCCGGTACGAGCGCTCCCTGGACGTCATCACGCGGGCGCGCGACTACGGTCTGGTCACGAAGTCGAACCTGATCCTCGGCATGGGCGAGACCCGCGAGGAGGTCAGCGAGGCGCTCCAGCAGCTGCACGACGCGGGCTGCGAGCTCATCACGATCACGCAGTACCTGCGCCCCTCGGTCCGCCACCACCCGGTGGAGCGCTGGGTGAAGCCGCAGGAGTTCGTGGAGCTCAAGGAGGAGGCCGACGAGATCGGCTTCTCCGGCGTGATGTCGGGCCCGCTGGTGCGTTCGTCGTACCGCGCGGGGCGCCTGTACCAGCAGGCGCGGGAGAAGCGGGAGGCCACGCAGACCGCGTGAGCCCGTGCGCGGGTGCGCCGACCGGCGTGTGAATCCGAGCACAAGTAGTTACCGGCCGGTAGTGGCCGGATCCGGTGCGGCCCGTACGACCCCGCAGCTCAGCGGGGGCGTACGGGCCGCACCGCCGTTTCCCCACTGGGCCGACCGGCCGCACCGACGTTTCATCAGTGTTTGACCGTCGGGTCACGTCCTGGTAACACCGATCTGTGAGCCTGGTTTCACCCACCGCCACCGCCCGCTCGCACCCCCGCCTCGTCTCACCCGCCTTCGAGGGAGGACCCCGCCATGCCGGCCGCATCGACGCACGTCCGCGTCACCGCGATCCCGTCCGTCACCGACGCCCTGAGGGCCGTGGAGTCGCTGCTCCTGGGCTCCGGCCAGCGCACCGCCCGGCGCAACGCCTGGAACTCCGTCCTGGAGGACCGGCGCCGCGCCAAGGACCGGGTCGAGGCCCAGCGCGTGATGGAGGTCGCGTCGGGCCGGGCTTCCCGGGCCACGTAAACTTCAGGACATGGCGAGGAAGGCAAACACGAGCAGCGCTGACGCTGCCAACCCCGGGCGACTGAAGCAGATCGCCCTCACGTACAAGATGACCCGGAAGGCCGACCCGAAGGTCGGTCTCGTCGTCGCAGGCGTGGGCATCGGCGTACTCGGTGTCCTCCTCGCGATCGGCTTCCTCATCGGTCATCCGGTCTACCTGGGCGTCCTGGGCCTGGTCCTGGGCCTCCTGGCGGCGGCCATCGTCTTCGGACGGCGCGCCGAGACCGCGGCCTTCGGGCAGATGGAGGGCCAGCCGGGCGCGGCGGCGGCGGTGCTCCAGAACGTCGGGCGCGGCTGGACGACGACCCCCGCGGTCGCGATGAACCGCAGCCAGGACGTCGTGCACCGCGCGGTCGGCCGGGCGGGCATCGTCCTGGTCGCCGAGGGCAACCCGAACCGGGTCAAGACGCTCCTCGCGGCCGAGAAGAAGCGCATGAACCGCGTCGTGGTGGACGTGC
This sequence comes from Streptomyces sp. NPDC092045, assembly GCF_044756005.1. NCBI lineage: Bacteria > Bacillati > Actinomycetota > Actinomycetes > Kitasatosporales > Streptomycetaceae > Streptomyces > Streptomyces sp. NPDC092045. Next base: position 242,327 of record NZ_JBIVSC010000002.1, read on the forward strand.
CCGTGCACGACATCATCGTCGGCGACGGCGAGGGCCAGGTGCCGCTGAAGAAGGTCCGCACGACCATGCTGAAGCTGCCCCGGGTGCTCTCCGGCCCGCAGGTGACCGCCGCCAACGACCGGCTGCGGGCGATGGGCGACCTGATGAGCAACATGCCGCTGCCGAAGGGTCCGATGCCGAAGGGCATGCGGATGCCGCGCGGCGGAAAGATGCGCTGACGCGCCCGACCGAACACGCGAGGGGGGCTCCGGACCGTGCGGTCCGGAGCCCCCCTCGCGTGTTCGGTGCGTCAGATGCGGACCTGGACGGCGCCGGAGAGGCGGTCGTGGAGGCCGCGGCCGTCACGGTCCCAGATCAGGGCCGGGATCGCCAGGCAGACGAGGACGGAGCGGAGCGCCACGCGGAGGAGGCCGAGACGGCCGCCGCGCACGGAGACCACCCGCAGGCCGAAGAGCCGCTTGCCCGGCGTGGAGCCGACGGTGCCGACCGTCAGGACGCTCAGGACGAGCAGGATGACGAGGGCCCAGTTGCCGGTGGCCTGATCGTAGCCGTCGGTGACCAGGCCGTATGCGATCAGCATGCAGAGGGCCCAGTCGACGGCGAGGGCGCCGAGGCGCCGTCCGGGGCGGGCGATCGAGCCGGGCCCCTCCTCGGGCAGTCCGAGCTGCTGACCCCGGTAGCCGAAGTCGACGCCTGCGTCCTCGGCCGCCGCGCGGGGGCCGGAGAGCCACGATCCGATTGCTTGCCTGTTGTCCACCCGACCACGGTACTGTGCCCGTTTTCGATCTCTTCGGCCCGGGTAGCGGGTGGAGGTCCGAGGACCCCCCGGCGGCGGGAACGGACCCATGCCCGGAGCACGACCGGCACCCACCCCGGTTAACTTCGACGAAACAATTGGGTCATGCTTGAGAAATCCCGTCTGCCTATGGTCGGGTCCAGCGTGTGCCACCGCACTGGCCGCACGACCGAGCTGCAAACCCCGCCCCTCCCCGGGCCGGGAGTAGGAGGAGTGGGATGTCCCAGACGCACGGGTTCCAGAACGCCGAAGAGACTCAGAAGTTCATCAAGGACAACGACGTCAAGATGGTCGACGTCCGGTTCTGCGACCTTCCGGGCGTGATGCAGCACTTCACGATCCCCGCCTCGGCCTTCGACCCGTCGGAGGAGCTCGCGTTCGACGGGTCGTCGATCCGCGGCTTCCAGGCCATCCACGAGTCGGACATGTCGCTGCGCGCCGACCTGTCGACGGCCCGGGTGGACCCCTTCCGCCGCGACAAGACTCTGAACATCAACTTCTTCATCCACGACCCGATCACGGGCGAGGCGTACAGCCGTGACCCGCGCAACATCGCGAAGAAGGCGGAGGCGTACCTCGCCTCCACCGGCATCGCCGACACCGCGTACTTCGGCCCCGAGGCCGAGTTCTACGTGTTCGACTCGGTGCGCTTCGAGACCTCGGCGAACCAGGGGTTCTACCACATCGACTCCGAGGCCGGCGCCTGGAACACCGGTGCGGAGGAGAACAACCGCGGCTACAAGGTCCGCTACAAGGGCGGCTACTTCCCGGCCCCGCCGGTCGACCACTTCGCCGACCTGCGCTCGGAGATGTCCCTGGAACTGGAGAACGTCGGCCTCCAGGTCGAGCGCCAGCACCACGAGGTCGGCACCGCCGGCCAGGCCGAGATCAACTACAAGTTCAACACGCTGCTGGCCTCGGCCGACGACCTGATGCTGTTCAAGTACATCATCAAGAACGTCGCCTGGCGGAACGGCAAGACCGCGACCTTCATGCCGAAGCCGATCTTCGGCGACAACGGCTCGGGCATGCACGTCCACCAGTCGCTGTGGGCCAACGGCGACCCGCTGTTCTACGACGAGACGGGCTACGCGGGCCTGTCGGACACCGCCCGCTACTACATCGGCGGCATCCTCAAGCACGCCCCGTCGCTGCTCGCCTTCACCAACCCGACGGTGAACTCGTACCACCGCCTGGTCCCGGGCTTCGAGGCCCCGGTCAACATGGTGTACTCGCAGCGCAACCGCTCCGCCGCCATGCGCATCCCGATCACGGGCGCGAACCCGAAGGCCAAGCGCGTCGAGTTCCGCGCGCCGGACCCGTCCTCGAACCCGTACCTCGCCTTCTCGGCGCTGCTCCTCGCGGGCCTCGACGGCATCAAGAACAAGATCGAGCCGCTGGAGCCGATCGACAAGGACCTGTACGAGCTGGCTCCGGAGGAGCACGCCAACGTCCCGCAGGTCCCGACCAACCTGGAGGCCGTCCTCTCCGCCCTGGAGGAGGACAACGAGTACCTCCAGGCCGGTGGCGTCTTCACGTCGGACCTGATCGAGACCTGGATCGACTACAAGCGCACCAACGAGATCGCCCCGATCCAGCTGCGCCCGCACCCGCACGAGTTCGAGCTCTACTTCGACCTCTAGATCGCGGGGCGAAAAGCGAAGGCCGCCGTCCGGAAGGCTCCGGGCGGCGGCCTTCGCCGTGCTCGCGGCCCCGTCAGCGCCCGTAGCGGATCAGGGCGCGGACCATGCGGCAGGTGGTGTCCGAGGGCGGGTGGATGCCGAGCTGCTCGGCCGTGGTGCGTATGGTCGCGTTCGTGGCCTTCGACGGGACGTAGACGCCGGCGTCGAGGAGGGCGATCGCGAGGCGCATGGCCTTCAGGCGCCGGTTGTGCGTGACGTACCACTCGCGGGGCCGGCCCGCGGGGAGCGGCTGCTTCTGGAGCGGCTTCCAGGGTTCGAGGGACGGCGTCCGGATCACGGCGAGAGCCATGGGCTACCTCCTGGCGAACGGCGGGGTGCGGGCCCTCCTCGGGACCCTCACCTTCACCCATTATTTTACCGGCCCCCACTGACAGTCGTCCCTGGCCAGGACGGGTTTTCGGGGGCACGGAGGGGCTCACGGAGGGAGGTCGCGGGGGTACCGTGTGCGCCATGGAGATCTGGATCAATCCCGCCTGTTCCAAGTGCCGGAGCGCCCTCGCGCTGCTCGACGCCGAAGGGGCCGAGTACACCGTCCGGCGCTATCTGGAGGACGTGCCCTCGGCCGACGAGATCCGGGAGGTGCTCGGGCGGCTCGGGCTCGAACCGTGGGACGTCGCCCGGACCCAGGAGGCCGAGGCGAAGGAGCTCGGGGTGAAGGAGTGGCCCCGGAACGCGGAGGGCCGCGACCGGTGGATCGAGGCCCTCGCCGCGCACCCGGGGCTCATCCAGCGGCCGATCATCACCGCCGAGGACGGCACCGCCGTCGTGGGGCGGTCCGAGGAGGCCGTGCGGGACGCGCTCTCCCGCGGCTGAGGGGCCCCGGGGCCGGTCTGCACAGGCCGCCGAGGGCGGTCCCGGGGCAGCTCGTCCCGGCCGCCGAGGGGTGGTCCCTGGCCGGCCTGTCCCGGCCGCCGAGGGGTGGTCCCGGGGTTCGTGTCCCCGAGGCCGGGCCCGGAGCCTCAGGCCCCGGCCGCCAGCCGCTCCGCCTCCGTCAGGATCTCCGTGAGGCGCAGGCCGAAGCGGGCGTCGCAGGGGTGGGGCACGCCCGTGCGGGCCGACGCGACCAGGGCGTCCACGGCCGCCCCGAAGGCGTCCACCGCGCCGTCCCAGCGGGGCATCTCGGCGCGGCCCTCCGTGCCGTACAGGGCGAGGGCCGCCTCCGCCGCCTCCGGCGGGGCGCTCAGGGTGAGCGTCGCGGTGCTGCTCGCCCCCGACGCGTGCCGCAGCACCAGGTGGTGGGTGTCGCCCGGACCCGGCGCGGCCGTGATCTCCGTGACGTCCCCCAGGATCGGCAGGTAGACCGACAGGACGTGCGGGCCCACGTCCCACAGGCCGCCCTTCTCGCGCCGCCAGGGCGAGGCCGCGTACTCGCTCGTGGAGCCGGAGCCGTAGAGCGAGCCCAGCCAGTGCGCCTCGCCCAGGAACCAGCCGTCCGCCGCCGCCCGCTCCTCGATCCAGGAGGCCGTCGGCTCCGCGAACCGCAGGGTGCAGAAGACCACCGAGGCGACCCCGCCCGCCTCGACGGCGCCGGCCACCTCGCGGGCCCCGGCCACCGTCGTGGCGACCGGCTTGTCCAGGAGGACGTGGCAGCCGGCGGCCGCGGCCCGCACCGCCAGCGGGGCCTGCACGTCCGGCGGGAGGGCGAGGGCCACCGCGTCGCTCGCCGCGAAGAGGGCGTCCACGTCCCCGTACGCGCGCGTGCCCGACGCGGCGGCCAGCGCCTCCGCCGCCTCCGGACGCCTGCCCCACACCCCGCTGAACTCGACGTCCGGGTGCCCGGCGAGCGCGGGCGCGTGCGTGTGACCGGCCCAGGGGCCGGTGCCGAGGAGTCCGATGCGGGGCCTCGCCCCGAGCTGCTTCGCCATGGTCACAGTCTGCCGGGTGGTCCCCCCGCACGACGGCGGCGGGTGCGAAATCCCCTGGCCCCGCCCGTCCCGTCCGGGTTAGCGTTCCCCCGCCGGCCGCGGGACTCCGGCGCGACTTCCGGAACCTGCCTCTGAAGCAACGTCTTCGCTGTTCGCGCCCTCATTCCCCGGCCGGCACCTGAACGAGGGGGGGGAAGGCCCGTGTCCGAGCTCGTCGCCGCCGAGGACGTGCTCCTCTTCGTCAACGCCGCCGTCACCGCCACCGGGCAGCGCGAGTTCCGCTCCTCCGCCGGCGAGCAGCGGCTCTCGCTCGCCTTCCTCCACGCGTACGTACGGGTCAACTACCGTCCCGTGTACGCCGCCGCGCTCGCGCTCGACATCAACGACCACAACGCGGCCCTCGTCGTCGAGCACCTGCTGCGCACCCCGGCGGAGGCCGGGCCGGGCGAGGGACGGCTGATCGCCGCCCGGCTCGCCCTGATGCCGCCGCAGCGGGTCTACCGGCTGTTCCGGACGCTGCGCGCCGCCGGGGTCAACAACCGGCGCACGCGCGCGATCGTGCGCGAGTGGATCGCGGCCCGGCCCGACCCGGCGCTCGACGCCGTGAAGTACCGGCCCGGTCTGAAGACCGCCCTCCGGCACGTCCACGGGCCGGCCGCCGACCCGGAGACGGGCGACTTCCTCTTCGCGCCCCGCCGCCGCGTCCGGTACGGGAGCCCGCTGCTCGACGCGTACCGCAGGGCGCACCACGAGCAGGGCGCGCTGTACGAGCTGCCGTTCACCGTCGCCGAGGGGTTCGCCGCGCGGCACGGGGTGCCCCGCGCGGCGTTCCTGGAGCGGATCGCGCCCCGGATGACCCGGTCCGAACGGCTCAGGACCGCGCGCGCGGCGGGGACCGCGCGGGACCTGTCGGCCATGCCGCTGACCCGGCTCGCGGTGTACGTGCTCTCGCTGCCGTTCGGGGAGCGGGCCGCCCGGCGGGGCGAGCTGACCGGGGCGCTGCGGGCCGCCGCCCGGCGCGCGGCCGGGCCGCACGCGGGGAGCTGGGGGCGGGTGGCGGCCGTGCTCGACGACAGCTTCTCGTCCTCCGGTTCGGCGGTGAAGCGGCGGCGTCCGCTGGCCGTGGCCCTGGGCTGCCACTTCCTCCTGGAGGCCCTCGCGGCACCGGGCGCGTACGCCCCGCTGTGGACCTCCGGCGGGAACGATCCGCTGCTCGTCCGGCCGTACGGCCCGACCCCGCTCGGCCTGCGGGTCCTGGACGCCCTGGAGACCGGCCCCGAGCGGCTCGTGATCGTCTCGGACGGCTGGGACAACGCCCCGCCGGGGCTCGCGGGCGAGGTCCTCCGGGTGTGGCGGACGCGGCTCGATCCGGAGCGGCGGACGAGCGTCGTGCACCTCAACCCCGTATACGACGCCGAGGGCTTCGACGTGCGCCGGCTCGCGCCCGGGGTGCCTACCGCGGGCGTCCGGGACGCGGAGGACCTGGCGGCCCTGGTGGAGATCGCGCAGTTCGCGGAGGGCCGGACGGGGTTCGGGGAGCTGCGGGCCCATCTGGACCGGCGGGTGGAGACGTTTCTGAAGGGGGCCGGAGGGTGACCCGGATCGATCTGGGCGGGCTCGACGTGCGGCCCGCGCAGGTGTGGGGCGGGGTGCGGCTCGTGCCGCTCGTGCGGTCCGAGCCGGTGGCCGGACTGCGGCTGCGCCGGGAGGCGTACGAGGGGTCCGGGACGGCCTCGGTGGAGCTCGGCGACCGGACGGCGTACACCTCGTACGTCCCGCACGGCTTCGTCGCCGACTGGTCCGGCGCCCGGCAGGACGGCGAGTCCGCCGCGTACGGGACGCTGCTCGGCGACCGCGCCGGAGAGCCGCCGCCGTGCGTGCCCGTGCGCCGCGTCCACCGCCTGGCCAAGCGCCGGCGGGGCGAGCGGCGGCTGCGGTTCCTGCCGCTGCACCTCGCCCTGGAGGGCTATCTCGCGCTGCACTTCGGCGGGCCGTCCGTGGTCTGGGACGACTGGTCCCGGGAGGCGGTGCGGCGCGGGCTCTCGCCGCGGGCCGAGGCCGCGTACGCCGGGTGGGGCGTGCCGGGGCTCGGGGAGGCGCTGCGGGTGTTCGAGCTGCACCCGGGGCAGTGCGGGACGCTCCTGTACGTGGCCGACGCGCTGGCCGCCGCCTTCGTGGTGCCGCACCCGGAGGACTACCGGGTCCTGCACCCGACGCTGATCGAGGACCTGTACGGGGAGCTCGTCCACCAGTACGCCCACTACGGCGCCCCGGTGCCGGAGTTCACGGCGCGGATCCGGGACGGCGCCGGCGGGATCCGCACGCTCGCGGACCTGCGGGCGGCGGCCCTGGGGCAGGAGCGGGCGTGGGCGGCGGCGCACGACGGGCTGATGGCGCGGGACCTCCTGGAGACGTCGTACTCCTTCGAGCGGGTGTACCGGGCGGGGCCGTTCGACCTGTACCGGTTCCTGCCGCCATTCCGGCGGGACGGGCGGGAGCAGCACATCGGGGAGCTGATCACCGACCACCGGGGGCGGACGGCCTACCTGAAGACCTTCCGGCTCTCGGACAAGCAGGTCAGGAAGGGGCACCTGCTGCACCGCCTGGCGGACCACGACTGGCACCTCGGGCGGACCGCGGAGGCGCTGGGCACCACGTACGCCGAGCTCGTGCGGCGGATCGAAGCGGCCGGACTCGGGGGCCTCCTGGAGGCCCACGTCGTCGCACGGAGGCTGCGGGAGGACCGGGAAGGCTGAGTAACACGGGGTTCACAAACGGGCAACCGACGGGAAATCCCGTGTTGCGAAGCTGCGGTCCGAAAGCAACCGTACGGTCCGGCCCCGGCCGGAGCGCGCGGAGACCGCAGCTTCTCGCAGCGCCGCGAGCCGCCGCGGGCAGCCCCTCCCGCCGCCTCCGGGCGCCGGGGGAAACCCCAGCAGCACGCCACGCGCCCTAAGGATGAGCCCCGTGACCTTCAAGGCTGAGTACATCTGGATCGACGGCACCGAGCCGACCGCGAAGCTCCGTTCCAAGACGAAGATCATCGTCGGTGAGGTCCCGGCGCTCGACGAGCTGCCGATCTGGGGCTTCGACGGTTCCAGCACGAACCAGGCCGAGGGCCACGCCTCGGACCGCGTCCTCAAGCCGGTCTTCGTCTGCCCGGACCCGATCCGCGGCGGCGACGACGTCCTGGTCCTGTGCGAGGTCCTCAACACGGACATGACGCCGCACTCGTCCAACACGCGCGCCGCGCTCGCCGAGGTCGCCGCGACGTACGCCTCGCAGGAGCCGATCTTCGGCATCGAGCAGGAGTACACCTTCTTCAAGGGCTCCCGCCCGCTGGGCTTCCCCGAGGCCGGCTTCCCGGCCGCGCAGGGCGGTTACTACTGCGGCGTCGGCGCGGACGAGATCTTCGGCCGCGACGTCGTCGAGGCGCACCTGGAGAACTGCCTGGCGGCCGGTCTCGGCATCTCCGGCATCAACGCCGAGGTCATGCCCGGCCAGTGGGAGTTCCAGGTCGGCCCGCTGGCGCCCCTGGAGGTCTCCGACCAGCTGTGGATCGCCCGCTGGCTGCTGTACCGCACGGCCGAGGACTTCGACGTCTCGGCGACGCTGGACCCGAAGCCGGTGAAGGGCGACTGGAACGGCGCGGGCGCGCACACCAACTTCTCCACGAAGGCGATGCGCGAGGGCTACGACGCGATCATCACCGCGTGCGAGTCCCTCGGCGAGGGCTCGAAGCCGCTCGACCACGTCAAGAACTACGGCGCCGGCATCGACGACCGCCTGACGGGCCTGCACGAGACCGCCCCGTGGGACAAGTACTCCTACGGCGTCTCGGACCGCGGCGCCTCGGTCCGCATCCCGTGGCAGGTCGAGCAGGACCGCAAGGGCTACATCGAGGACCGCCGCCCGAACGCCAACGTCGACCCGTACGTGGTGACCCGCCTCCTGGTGGACACCTGCTGCGAGGCCCTGGCGAAGGCCGGCCAGGTCTGACCGGAAGGCTGCCGGACGACTTCCGGAGGGGCGCCCACCGTTTCGTACGGTGGGCGCCCCTTCCGTCATGTGGGACGCACGCCACAGGTTCCGACCGCTCCGGGGGTCGTCCCGGTGTTTCCCTTCTGGTTCAATAGGGATATGGCCAACCTGCAGAACGACACCGCGACGGGTCGTCACGACCTGGAGCCGTTCTGGCCTTCCCGGCAGCATCACGACTTCGACCGGGTGTGTTGCCGCGCGAGGAACGCGTCGGCCCTCTAAAGCCCCGATCGGCCCCGTCCGATACCCGGCCTTCGGCCGACGCGCACGACGTACGACTCCTGTCCGTCCGTTTCTCCGCGCGAAAGAGCTGACCTGCCATGGCCCACACCCAGAGCGCCTCCCTCACGGCCGTCCGTCCCGGCCGGCACCGACTGCGTGCCGTCGATCCGAACGAGGTCGTCGACTTCTCCCAGGTGGCGGACTTCCTGCCGCCCGGCGCCACCCTGCTGCCCGCGCCGCAGCACGCGCTGCCCGTGCTGCCGGGCCGCCCGCCGATGATCGGGTACCTCGTGCTCGTCCCGGCCGACCAGCAGCCGCACCTGCCCGTGGCCGTCCCCTCCCCCGTGACCGCGCCCGTCGCGGCCGAGGAGCGGGGGCCGGTGACCATCGACGACGTGCAGCGGGTCGCCGTCGTGGACGGGGAGCAGCTGGACCTGACGTACCTGGAGTTCGAACTCCTCGCCCACCTGGTGGCGCACCCCCACCGGGTGCACACCCGGGACCAGTTGGTCACCACGGTGTGGGGGTACGGGCACGTCGGCGACGGGCGCACGGTCGACGTCCACGTGGCGCGGCTGCGCCGCAAGCTGGGCGCCGAGCACCGCCACACGATCCAGACCGTGCGGCGGGTCGGCTACAAGTACACGCCCTGACCGGGGCGTTCGGCCCGGTCAGACCGGCCGGTTCCTCTCCTCCGCCCTCGTCCTGACCCTCGCGGCCAGGGCGAGGGCGAGGTCGACGGCCAGGAACAGCAGCAGGCTGATCCCGAGCAGCGGGACGAACCACGCGACGAGCGCCGTGGCCGCCGCGAGCGGGAGCAGCAGGGTGACCGGGACCTTCCGCCAGGCCCCGCGCGCCGCCGGGCGGCCCGGGCGGCGCAGCCACCACATCCGGTAGCCCCAGAGGATCAACAGGACGAGCGCGAGGGCGAGGGCCGCCAGCAGCAGCTGGTTGAACAGGCCCAGGAAGACGCCCGTGTGCGCGTCGATGCCGATCCGGGTGAGCTTCGCGAGCAGCGGGTAGTCCGCGAAGGCGAGCCGGTCGAGGACCGTGCCGTCGGCCGGGTCGAGGGCGACCGAGTCCAGTTCGAGCGGGAACTGCGTGTCGGTCTCCTTGACCACGTACCCCTTGCCGTCGGCGGGCAGGACCACCGAGATCCGCGGGCTGTCGACGCCCGCCGCGCGGGCCGCCCCGACGGCCCCGTCCAGACCCATGTCCGGTCCCTGGGCGGCGGGTTCGGCGGTGCCGCCGGGGCCGCCCCCGTGGCCCTCGTGCCCCTCGTGGCCGGTGGGCGCGCCGCCGACCGTCGCGGTGAGGACGGGGGTCGCGCCGCCGAGGCCGTCCTGGACGGTGCCGATGTTCTCGCCCGCGTACCGCGACCAGGTCAGGCCCGTGGCCGAGAGCAGGACGAGGCCGGCCGCCGCCCACAGGCCGACCGAGCCGTGCCAGGAGAGGGTGCGGCGGCGGGAGGCCGGGCCGCCCTCCGGCACGAACAGGGCGCGGCGGTTCTTCCGGCGCCGGCCGAGCCAGAGCAGCAGGCCGCCGAGCGCTATCACCCACAGCCAGCTCGCGGCGAGCTCGCTGTAGTTGCGGCCGGCCTCGCCGAGGTGCAGGTCGCGGTGGAGGCCGTCGATCCAGGTGCGCAGCGGCAGGGCGCCGGAGCTGCCGTAGCTGGGGAGCTGCCCGCGGACGTCCCCGGTGTACGGGTCGACGAAGACGGCGAGCGAGGTGCCCTCGGGGGCGTCGGGGTCGGTCATCAGGACCCGGGTGGTCGCGCCGGGTTCGGCGCCGGGCCAGACGGCGGTGACGGTGCCGTCCGGGTTGGCTTCCCTGGCGATGTCGGCCTGACGGGAGAGTGGCAGGGTCGTGTCGCCGACGGGGACCTCCAGCTCGTGCGCGTAGACCACCTTCTCGGCCTGGAAGGAGAGCGCGTAGAGCAGGCCGCTGAGGGCGGCGACGAGGAGGAACGGGGCGACGAGGACGCCCGCGTAGAAGTGGACGCGGAGGAGGAGGGGGCGGAGGGCGCTCCAGGTGGTGGGCTTGCGGGGCGTCTCCCGGGGCGTGGCGGGTGGTTCTTGCGGGGGTGTTTCCGGGCGTGCGGGATCGTCGATCGTCATGGGGACCGTCCTCGTTCTCGGTGCGGCAGACAGGGGGGAGCGGCCCCCGGGTCAGACGTGTGCTCCGAGGGCCGTGGCGCGGGGTGCGGACGGTCGGGGCGGACCGCGCCGGGACAGGGTGTGGGCGAGGACGACGGTGTGCGGGCGGTGGGCGCTCCGCCGGGCCCGGCGGACCGGGCCGCGCGGGGCGTCGGGGACGTGGACGCGCGCGAACAGCAGCCGCAGCGGGGTGAAGGCGTACGCGAGGGCGGCGCGGGCGAGCGCGAAGAGCGCGGCCTCCCCGCGGGCCAGCCAGAGGCCGCAGAGGAGCGCGGCGAGGAGGTGGACGGCGAGCATGCCGGGGCCGGAGGCCAGGACGGAGTCCACGGTCTGCGCGACGGCCGGGTCCAGGGCGGAGGCGGCCCCTTCCGTGCCCGTCACGGGGCCGGCCGCGTCGTGCGTGCCGTGCGTCGCGTGGTGGTGGGCCGCGGCGGCGGGTCCGGCCGGGAGCGCCGGGCCGGCCGTGTGCCCTCCGTGGGCGCCCGTCGCCGAGAAGAGGGCGTGGAGCGCCCCTTGGAGGGCGAGCAGCGCACCCGCGATCGCGGGCGCGCCCCGGCGGCGTCCGGCCGCGGCCCAGGCGAGGGCGGCCGTCACGGCGAAGGCGCCGAGGAGGGCGGCGGCCGGAAGCCGGTGCGCAGACAGGGACGAATGCCCCACGGCCGCCAAAGCCACGCACACCGCCGCGAACAGCGCGGCTCGCAGGGCGCGCAGGGGCGACCGGGCATCCGTCATCGCCCGCCATGGTGTCATCCCGCCATCTGGCCGAACAGACCCCCTCGCCCGCCCGCTCCCTCCCTCCTCCGCCTTCCGTTTCCGCCCCCGGCGGAATCCTCCGGGAGCGGAAGCGCTGGCCCCCGACCGGGCCGCCGGGCAGGCTCCGATCATGAAACTGCTGATGCTCGGAGGTACGGAGTTCGTGGGCCGCGCGGTCGTCGAGGACGCGCTCGAACGGGGCTGGGAGGTGACGGTCTTCCACCGGGGCCGGCACGCCGCCCCGAAGGGGGCCCGGTCCCTCACGGGCGACCGCACCGGCGGTGCGGACGGTCTCGCCGCCCTCGCCGGGGGCTCCTGGGACGCGGTCGTGGACACCTGGTCGGCGGCCCCCTCGGCGGTGCGGGACGCGGCCGGGCTGCTCGCGGACCGGGTCGGGCGGTACGCGTACGTGTCGAGCCGTTCCGTGTACGCCTGGCCTCCGGCGGCCGGACTCGCGGAGGACGGGCCGCTGGTGGAGGGTTCGCCGGACGACGGGGACGTGCCGTACGCGGAGGCCAAGCGGGGCGGGGAGCTGGCCGCCGCGGCCGCCTTCGGCGCCGACCGGGCGCTGTTCGTCCGCGCGGGCCTGGTCCTCGGTCCGTACGAGAACGTGGGGCGGCTGCCCTGGTGGCTGAACCGGATCGCGCGCGGCGGCCCGGTCCTGGCCCCGGGGCCGAGGACGGCGCCGATCCAGTACGTGGACGTGCGCGACCTGGCCGCGTGGACGCTCGACGCGGTGGAGGCCGGGCTCTCGGGGCCGTACAACCTCGTCTCGCCGTCCGGGCACACCACCATGGGCGAGTTCCTGGACGCCTGTGTCCGGGCGACCGGTTCGGGCGCCGAGCTGCGCTGGACCGCGCCGGAGGAGCTGGTCGCGGCGGGGGCGGAGCCGTGGTCGGAGCTGCCCGTGTGGCTGCCGCCGGGCGAGACGTACGACGCGATGCACACGGCCGACGTGTCCCGCGCGCTCGCGGCCGGGCTGCGCTGCCGGCCCGTGGCGGAGACGGTCGCGGACACCTGGGCGTGGCTGGAGTCCCTCGGCGGGGTCGCGCCCCAGCGGCCGGACCGCCCGGGGGTCGGCCTCTCCCCGGAGCGCGAGGCGGAGGTGCTGGCGGCGCTCGCCGGGGGGTGAAGGGGTGGGGGCGGGCGGGCGCGTTCGGGGGCGCCCGCCCGGAAGACGTCGTCCGTGGCCGTCGCCGTTCCGGGAGGCGGCCGTTCCTGACGGACGGGTGCCCGCTCCCCACGGGCAGGCAGCCGTTCCTGACGGGCAGGTGCCCGCTCCCCACCGGCGGGCGGCCGTTCCTGACCGGCGGGTGCCCACTCCCCACCGGCGGGCGGCCGTTCCTGACCGACGGGTGCCCACTCCTCACCGGCGGGCGGCCGTTCCTGACCGGCGGACGCCCGCTCCCGACCGGCGGGTGCCCGCTCCCCCGCTACTCCTCTTCCACCCCGTCCAGCGCCTTGAGGACCTGCTCCGCCTCGTACGGCATGACGGCGATGAGGACGGGGCCCTCCGGGGAGGCGCACTCGACGATCCTGGAGGCGCCGTTGATGGTCATCGCCTCGCGCAGCGAGGGGGCGCGCAGGCCGGTCCGCCGCAGCTCCGCCGGGAGCGACACCGCCGCCCCGGCCCTGGTGCTCGGCTCCCACGTCATCCCGGCGGGGCCCACCAGCATCCGCCCCCGCAGCCACCGGCCCTCGCGCACGGGGTGCCGCAGCATGCAGGGGACCGCGACCCCGTCGCCCCGCCCGGCCTCCTCCACGCGCTGCCGCGCCTTGCGCCGGACCAGCCAGGTCACCAGCCCGCCGGCCGCCAGGGCCATCAGAATCTCGATCACCGGAGCATTCAAACAGTTCCCCGGCACGGCCGGGCGGGGGCCGGTGACCCGGGGGGCCGCCAGGACCTGCCCCTCCCGGCGCGATCGCTTACGGTCGGCAGGGAGGGGGCGAAGAGGAACGAAGAGTGCCGACGAGGTACGAACCGGAGGAGCCGACGCCATGGCCGCCATTCCCGCCGTCTCCGTCGCCAACCTCCGCGACCTCGGGGGGCTGCCGCTCCCCGGCGGACGGACGGTCCGTCCGGGGCTCGCGTTCCGGTCCGCGCAGCTCGACCGGCTCGACCCGGGCGATCCCGCCGTGGCGGGCCTGGGCGTCCGCACGGTCGTGGACCTCCGCACGGACGCCGAGCGCGGGGAGCGGCCCGACCGGCTGCCGGCCGGTGCGCGGCTGCTCGTCGCGGACGTGCTCGCCGACTGGCTGGCCACCAGCGGGCTGCCGCCGGCCGCGCGCCTGAAGACGCTGCTCTCGCAGCCGGCCCTGGCCGAGGAGCACCTCGGCGGGGGCCGGATGCGGGCGGCCTTCGCCCGCACCTACCGGGCCTTCGTCTCGGCCGACTCCGCCCGCGCCTCCTACGCCGCCCTCCTCGCCGAACTGGGCGCGCCGGACGCCGGGCCGCTGCTCTTCCACTGCACGGCGGGCAAGGACAGGACGGGGTGGGCGGCGACGGTCGTCCTGTCGCTGCTCGGGGCGGACGAGGAGACGGTCCGGGAGGAGTACCTGTCGGTCAATCCGGCGGTGCGGCAGGCGTTCGCTCCGATGATCGAGGGGTTCACGGCCCAGGGCGGCGACCCGGAGCTGGCGCTCGAACTGATCGGAGTGCTCCCGGAGTACCTGGACGCGGCGCTCGACGAGGTGGCGGTGCGGCACGGTTCGATGGAGAAGTACGTGCGGGAGGGGCTCGGGGTGCCGGACGGGGTGACGGAGCGGATCCGCGAGCGGCTGACGGCGGCGGACGACTGACGGGTTCGGGTGCCGGGCCCCGCGCTCCCCCGCCCGCAAAAAGAGCCCGCACGTACCTGTTCCCGCCGCTTACCCCTCAGTACATTGACGGCATGTCTAATACGCAGCCCGCACCGGTGGCGTCGGAGCACGTCGAGCTCAGGGCCCGCAAAGTCTCCTTCGACTGGGAGGAGACGCCGCTCCACTGGGTTCCGGGCGATCCGTTCACCACGCACACCATCAACGTGCTGCACCTGCTCCTCCCGGCCGGCGAGCGCTGGTTCGTGCACGTCTACAAGCAGGCGCTGCCGCACGTCACGGACGACCGGCTCCGCGAGGACGTCATCGGCTTCATCGGCCAGGAGGCGATCCACTCCCAGGCCCACGACGACGTCCTGCCGCACCTGCGGAAGCTGGGCCTGGACCCCACCCCGTACACCGCGCAGGTCGACTGGTTCTTCGAGAAGCTGCTCGGGGACCGCACCCTGCCGCCGGGCCGGCCGCGCCGCTGGTGGCTGATGGAGCGGGTCGCGATGATCGCCGCCATCGAACACTACACCGCCTTCCTGGGCGACTGGGTCCTCAACGCCGACGAGCTCGACCGGGTCGGCGCCGATCCGACCATGCTCGACCTGCTGCGCTGGCACGGCGCCGAGGAGGTCGAGCACCGCTCGGTCGCCTTCGAGCTCTTCATCCACCTGGACGGCGGCTACCGGCGCCGCGCCCGCACCTGGGCGCTCGCCTTCGGCGCGCTCGTCTTCCTCTGGCAGCGGGGCATCCGGTTCTTCATGGAGAACGACCCGAGCCTGCTCGACCCGAAGGCCTCCTTCGCGGACTTCGTCCGCAAGGGCCGGCAGGGCGTGCTGCCCTCCACCCCGGCCATGCTGCGGTCCATCCCCCGCTACCTCAGCCGGTCCTACCACCCCTCCCAGGAGGGCGACACCGAGCAGGCCCTCGCCTACCTCGCCTCCTCGCCCGGCGCCAACGGGGGCCACTGATGCCCCGGTTCGCCGCCGTCGCGCTCGCCGCCGGGACCGCCCTGCTCGTCCGCCGCGCCGTCCGCCGCCGCATGTCCACCGCCCCGCTGTGGCCGATGCCCGCCCTGGACGAGCCGGTCTCCGGCTACGGCCGGGGCGGCACCGTCCCGCGCAAGGCGCTGATCACCGGCCGCACCGCGCCCGCCGAGGGCGTCGTGGAGCTGCGCCTCGAAGGCGCCGATCTGCCCGCCTGGCGGCCGGGCGCCCACATCGACCTGGTCCTGCCCTCCGGGCTCGTCCGGCAGTACTCGCTCTGCGGCGACCCCGCCGACACCGGCGCGTACACGGTGGCCACCCGGCTCGTCGGGGCCGGGCAGGGCGGCCGGGGCGGTTCGCGCGAGGTCCACGAGCGGCTCCGCGAGGGCGTGGAGGTCCATATCCGGGGCCCCCGGAACCGCTTCCCGTTCGTCGACGCCCCCGCGTACGTCTTCGTCGCCGGAGGCATCGGCATCACCCCGGTCCTGCCCATGCTGCGCGCCGCCGAGGCGGCCGGGGCGGACTGGCGGCTGCTCTACTGCGGCCGGAGCCGCGCCACCATGCCGTACCTCGCCGGGGTCGAGGCGCTGGGCGGCGGCCGTACGACCGTCGTCGCCGAGGACGAGTCGGGCTTCCCCGACCTGGGCTTCCTCGCGGACGTACCGGAGGGGACGGCCGTGTACTGCTGCGGTCCCGACGGCCTCATGGACGCGGTCGGCGCGGCGATGCCCGAGGGCCTGGTCCCGCGCCTGGAGCGCTTCTCGGCGTCCGCCACGACCGGCGGCGCCCCCTTCGAGGTCGAACTGCGCCGCTCCGGCCGCACGGTGGCGGTGGCGGCCGGCCAGTCGCTCCTGGACGCGGTCCGCGCGGAGGTGCCGGACGTCCCGTACTCCTGCCGGCAGGGCTTCTGCGGGACCTGCCGGCAGCGGGTGCTCGCGGGCGGGATCGACCACCGGGACGAGTTGCTCACCGACGCCGAGCGGGACGACTCGATGCTGATCTGCGTCTCGCGCTGCACGGGGAAGCGGCTCGTGCTCGACCTGTAGGCCCCCGCCCCACGGGGGCCCTTCCCCTACGGGAGGACCAGCCAGTCCAGGGCGAGCGCGGTGAGCAGGCCGCCGGCCAGGAGCCAAGTGCCCAGTCTGGTGCGGCCGTTGCGGGAGAGCTCGATCACGATTCCGCAGAGGATCATGGCGAGTCCGTACACGCCGACGACCAGGACGGACGTGCGGCTCGCGAGGCGGACGACGAGCACGACGGCGAGGGCGACGAGGAGGACGGAGGCGGCGGCGACGCGGAGGCGCCTGGCCTGCTTGGGGGTGAGTCCCCCGACGGGTCGCCCGTCCGCCTCGCCGTCCGCCTCTTCCCCGTCGTCCGTCTCTTCCCCGCCCTCCTCGGCGAGTTCGTCCTCTCCCCGGAGGGCGTCGGCGGCGGGCTCCTGCGGGCCCGGCGCCCCGGTCGCCCCCGCCGCGTCGGGGACTTCGGTGCCTGCCGCGGCCCGGGCGGCCTTCGGGGCCCCGGGGGTCTTCGTGGCCCCGGTCGCCGGGGTGTCCTGGTCGGGAGCGCTCATGGGGCAGGAGCGTAACGGACACCGTTAGGCTGTTCGCATGACGACCGGGGTACGCCGCAGGATGGGCGTCGAGGAGCGCAAGCAGCAGCTGATCGGGGTGGCCCTCGAACTCTTCGGCCACCGCTCTCCCGACGAGGTCTCCATCGACGAGATCGCCGCCGCCGCGGGCATCTCGCGACCGCTGGTCTACCACTACTTCCCCGGCAAGCAGAGCCTCTACGAGGCGGCCCTCCGGCGGGCGGCCGACGAGCTGGCGGCCAGGTTCGTGGAGCCGCCCCAAGGCCCCCTGGGCGCGCGGCTGCTGCGCGTGATGGGACGGTTCTTCGACTTCGTGGAGGGGCACGGCCCCGGTTTCGCTGCGCTGATGCGGGGCGGTCCGGCCGTCGGGTCCTCGACCACGAACGCAATGATCGACGAGGTGCGGCAGGCCGCGTACGAGCAGATCCTCGCACACCTGGAGGTCGAGGAGCCCTCGGCCCGCCTGGAGTTGGTGGTCCGCTCCTGGGTGTCCCTCGCCGAGTCGACGGCGCTGCTCTGGCTGGACGGGCGGCGGGTGCCGCGCGCGGAGCTGGAGCTCCAGCTCGTGCACGACTTCGCGGCGCTCGCGGCGGTGAGCGCCGCGTACGACCCCGGGATGGCGGAGATCATGGTCGGGATCCTGGCGGACGAGCCGGCCGACGGGCCCTTCGGGGAGCTGGTGGCCCGGCTGGTCGCACTCGTACCGGCCCCCGCCCCCGCCCCGGACGCCCTGCCCGCCGTACCCGACCAGCGCCTGCCGTAGGAGGGTGCGGGGCCGCGAACCGCCGTGCCGCCGGCGGGGAGCCGGGAAGGCCCGCCGCCGACGGCACGCACTGCGGGGTGGCCCCGGGGGAGCGGGTGCTCCCCCGGGAACCGGTCATCCGGCCTTGAACACCGCCACCGTCCGCGCCGGGACCGTGAAGGTGCCCGAGTCCTTCGCGTAGGAGGCGGTCTTCACGACCGCGTCGGAGCCCTTCGCCTGGACCGGGTGCAGGCGGTGGTCCTTGCCGGCCAGGTCGGCGACCCGCTGTTCCTGCGCCCCCGGGGTCGCGTTGAGGACGACGACCAGGTCGCCCAGGCGCATGGTGATCACGCCGGGGGTCTCGTCGCGGCCGGAGAGCGGGAAGGACAGGGCCGACCGCACCCGGTCGGCGGTGGCCAGGGAGAAGACCGGCTCGGTGGTGCGGATCTTCTGGAGGTCCCGGTAGGCGGCCGAGGCGCCGTCGATCTGCGCGCAGCCGACGGTGAGGGACGGGTTCGTCAGGAGGGGCTTGCCGAAGCCCCACTTGGGCCGGTTGTCGGCGGCCGGCGGGAGGCCGCGGCCGAAGCCGTTGCCGTCGCGGCAGTCCCAGTGGATGGCGTTGAACCAGTCGCCGCTGTCGTACGAGTTGCGGTCCAGGGACTTGGAGCGCAGCAGGTCCGAGCCGGCCTGGGAGAGCGCCGGGCCCTGCGAGAGGGTGGCCGTCGCCATGGCGAGGACCTGCGCGCGGGCGCGGTCGGCCGGGGACGTGCCCGCCGGGAGCTTGAAGGCGAGCGCGTCGTACAGGGACTCGTTGTCGTGGGCGTCGGCGTAGGCGAGGGCGTCGCCGGGGGCGGCGGCGTAGCCGGCCGGGGAGCCGTTGTAGTCGACCTCGGAGCCCTTGACCGTGCGGCCCGAGGTGTCGGTGAAGGCGTAGTCGGCGAGGTTGCCGGTCAGGCCGACCTTGATGAGGTCCTGGTAATGCAGGAGGCGGGCCCTCTGCTCGGCCGGGGTGCCGTTGGCGGGCGAGGTGTTGGGGTCGGTGTAGAGGCCGGAGGCGAAGCCCTGGACGCCCGGGTCCTCGTCGAAGGGGCCGCCGCCGCGCACGGCGTCGCGGGCCCGGTCGGAGAAGGTCGCGACGCCCGTCCCGGCCATGTTCTTCTGGGTGGCCTGGACGAAGCGGGCGTCGTCGGCGACCTCGCCGAAGTTCCAGCCCTCGCCGTAGAGGACGATCGCCTTGCCGTCGACGCCGTCCTTGGCGACGGTCAGGGCGTCGAGGGCCTTGCGGACGGCGAGGATGTTCTCCTTCGGGTGGTGGCCCATGAGGTCGAAGCGGAAGCCGTCGACCTTGTAGTCCCTGGCCCAGGTGACGATCGAGTCCACGACGAGCTTGCCCATCATGGCGTTCTCGGGCGCGGTGTTGGCGCAGCAGGTGGAGGTGGTGACGGCGCCGTCGGCGTCGAGGCGCTGGTAGTAGCCGGGCACGATCCGGTCGAGGACCGACTTGTCGGACTGTCCGGCGGCGACGGTGTGGTTGTAGACGACGTCCATGACGGTGCGCAGTCCGTCGCCGTTGAGGGCCTGGACCATCCGCCGGAACTCGACGGTGCGGCGGGTGCCCTCGGGGTCGGTGGCGTAGGAGCCCTCGGGGACGGTGTAGTGCAGCGGGTCGTAGCCCCAGTTGAAGGCGTCCTTCGCCGCAGCCGCGGCGACGCAGGCCTGCTGCTCCTCAGAGTCGGGGGCGGGTGCCTTCAGGTCGCAGGCCGGGGCGGCCTGGTCGTCCTTCTTCTCGGGGATCGTGCCGATGTCGAAGGCCGGGAGGAGGTGGACGTAGGAGGTGCCGGAGGCGGCGAGGTCGCGCAGGTGCTCGGAGCCCTTGCTGTCCTTGTCGGTGAAGGCGAGGTAGGTGCCCCGGTGGTCAGCGCGGGCCGTGGGGTCGGCGATGGAGAAGTCCCGGATGTGGAGTTCCTGGATCTGGGCGTCCCGCAGCGGCACGGCGGCGGGCTTCCTCAGGTTCTTCCAGCCGGTGGGGGCGAGCTTCGGGTCGGTGAGGTCGACGGCGAGGCTGCGGGCGGAGTCGGTGGTGAGGGCGGTGGAGTAGGGGTCGGTGACCTTGTTGGTGACGACCTTCTGGACGGTGGGGGCCCAGACCTTCACGGCGTAGCGGTACGGCTTGCCGGTCCAGGACTTCGGGCCGGTGGCGGACCAGACGCCGGTGGTGTCGTCGCGGCGCATGGCGACGGTCCGGCCGTCGAGTTCGAGGTCGACGGACCGGGCGGTGGGGGCCCAGACGGAGAGGGTGACGCCGTGGCGGCCGAAGACCGGGCCGAGGGCGGTCCTCGCGGCCTTCTTCGCGTACAGGTCGTCGAGGACGCCGGCGGTCTGGACGCCGGTGGCGGCGAGCAGGGCGCCGTTGGCGGCGCGCTGGGTGGCGATGAGCTGGCCCCGCAGGGACTCGCGGGTCCGGTCGGCGTCGCGCGGGTCGACGGTGAAGGCCGGGTAGTCCTTGAGGTGCGGGTACGCGGCCTTCTGGGCGTCGGTGAGCGTCGCCCGGTCGAGCCGGAGCCACTGGCCCTCGGTGTTCAGGGCGCCGCCGGTGACGGCGATCCCGCCGTCCTTCGCGTACACCAGCTGCTGGCTGGTGGCGTCGGTGGCCTTCACCTTCCAGACGACGGTGTTCCGGTCGATCCACTGGGCCGAGGCCTTGGCGAGGTCGAGGTCGGGGGCGCCGCCGACGGTGGGCAGGAGGTACGTGGGCTCTCCGCCGAGCAGCCAGACCTCGTGGCCGTAGGTGGCGAGGTCGAGGGACTGGTCGGTGGGCAGGTCCTTCTGGTCGCCCTTGTGGAGGATGTACGAGAGGGAGGTCGCGCCCTCGGCGAGCGGCACCTCGTAGACGGCGCCGTACGCATCGACGCGGACGGGCATCAGGGGCTTGGACCAGTCGGTGGGCTGGGCGGCGCCGGTCCAGGTGTGCAGGCCCCAGCCGTCGTGGTCGCCGTCGGCGCGCTGGTAGTGCAGCACGGCCTTGGTCTTGTCGGGGGTGACGGGGGCCGGGTTGCTGTCGGACTGGCCGTCCTGGCCCTGGGTGATCCAGACCTCGCCGGTGCGGCCGAGGTCGACGGTCCGCCGCGGGCCGTCGGCTGCGCCGTCCTTCTCGACGGTGTACGGGATCGTGGCGGCGCCCTCGGGGACCTTGACCCAGGCGAAGGCGCCGTGGGCGTCGCGGCCGGTGAACGCGGCCTGCTGTCCGGCGGCCCTCAGGGTCCAGCCGTCGTAGTTCCCGTCCTCGCGCCGGTAGTGGACGATCGCGTGGGTGCGCTCGACGGCGACCGGCTTCTCGGGGGCCGGGGGCGCGCCGGCCGTGGTGGCGGCGGTGGCGCTCGCGGTGCGGCCGGAGCTGTCGACGGCGACGGCCTTGTAGCGCAGGACGGTGCCGGCGGGGGCGGTCACGTGCTGGGTGACCTTGTGGGGGGCGTGGTCGGCGGTGCCGAGGGTCTGCCAGGGGCCGTTGCCGACCTGCGCGGCGAAGACGACCCGGTTGAGTCCGCCGCCGGTGACGTCGGCGGAGAGCTCGACGGTGCCGGTGGCTCCGGCGGCGGGGGCCCTGAGGTTCACGGAGGGCTTCACGGCCGGTGCCGGGAGGGGCCGGTCGGCCCTGAGGACCAGGGAGGAGAGGGCCGGGACGGTGACGGTGACCTTGCCGCCCTTCGCCGCGACGGCGCCCTGCCCCCCGTACAGGGTGCGGAAGGCGGCCGAGTCGACGGGGACCGTGACGGTCTTGTCGGCGGTGGAGCCGTTGGCGGCGACGAGGTACTCGGTGCGCGCCTTCGCGTCCGTGCGGGAGAAGGCGTAGACGGAGCCCTCGGCGTACCGCTCCTGCTGGATCCCGTCGCGGAGCGCCGGGTGTTCGCGGGTCAGCTTCGACAGGGCGGCGACGGAGCGGTAGACCGGGTGGCCGGTGTCGTACGCGTCGGTGGCGTGGGTGCGGTCGGTGCCGAGCTGGTCGTCGTCGAGGTAGTCGGCGGCCTTCGAGGCGAAGAGGGGCTGGCGGGCGTCCTTGTCGCCGCCGGCGCCGGTGAAGCCCTGCTCGTCGCCGGAGTAGATCACCGGGTTGCCCCGGGAGAGGAACATCAGCTCGTTGGCGAGCCGGGCCCGCCGGAGGAGTTCGGCGTCGGTGGCGTTCGGGTTGTCCTGCTTGAGGAAGGTGCCGATGCGGCCCATGTCGTGGTTGCCGAGGAAGGTCACCTGCTCGTAGGCGTTGGCCTTGTCGGTGGTGTACCGGTGGTCCTCGGCGAAGACCTTGGCGAGGCGGTCGGCGCCGGCGCCCTGGGAGGCGAAGGCGCGGGCCGCGTCCTGGAAGGGGAAGTCGAGGGTGGCGTCGAGGCGGCCCCGGGTGACGTAGGGGGCGGTGACGGCCGGGTCGGCGGAGTAGACCTCGCCGAACATGAAGAAGTCCTCGCGGCCCCGCTTCTTGGCGTAGGCGTCGAGGGCGGTGGCCCACTGGGTCCAGAAGTCCAGGTCGACGTGTTTGACGGTGTCGATCCGGAAGCCGTCGATCTTGAAGTCGCGGACCCACTTCTCGTAGATCCGCTTCATGCCCTCGACGACCTCGGGCCGCTCGGTCCAGAGGTCGTCCAGGCCGACGAAGTCGCCGTACTCGGCGGACTCGCCGGCCCAGGTGGAGTCGCCCCGGTTGTGGTACATCGTGGGGTCGTTGAGCCAGGACGGGACCTTGACGCCCTTCTCGGCCACCGGGGTGTACGGGAAGGAGTCCGCGTCCACCCGGCCGATCGCGTTCCGGTCGTCGAAGGGGCGGCCGTCCTTGTCGAGGTAGGGGTGGGCGCCCTTGGGGCGGTAGCCGTACGTCTTCTCGGCGTAGTCGACGGTGTCGGCGGTGTGGTTGGTGATGACGTCGAAGAAGACCTTCATGCCCTTGGCGTGGGCGGCGGCGATCAGCCGTTCCAGGTCGGCGTTGGTGCCGAAGTGGGGGTCGACCTGGGTGAAGTCGGTGATCCAGTAGCCGTGGTAGCCGGCGGAGGCGTTCTCGCCCTCGCCCTGCACGGGCCGGTTCTTGAAGATCGGCGCCATCCAGATGGCGGTGGTGCCGAGGCCCTTGATGTAGTCGAGCCGCTGGGTCAGGCCCTTGAGGTCGCCGCCCTGGTAGAAGCCCTTGTCGGCGGGGTCGAAGCCGGTGCGGGTGCGGCTGCCGGTGAGGCCGCCGCGGTCGTTGGACGGGTCGCCGTTGGCGAAGCGGTCGGGCAGGACGAAGTAGAACTGCTCGCGGGTGAGGTCCTGGCGGGCGGGCTCGGCCGCGAGCGCCCGGTCGGACGGCGGGGCCGGGGGCTTCGGCGCGGCGGTCGCGGGCACGGCGGGCACGAGGGCCGCGCACAGGGCGGCGGCCAGTGCGACCGCCGTTCTCTTGCGTATCACGGGGTTTCTCCCTGGAGGTACGGGAAGAGGGGGCCGCCCCGGGTGGGGCGGCCCTTGCGGTGCGGGATCAGCGGGTGGAGTGCGGCTGGTGGGGGGTCAGCCGCGGAAGGCGTCGTTCAGGACGAGCTGTCCGGAGGCGGGGACGGTCGCGGTGCGGTTGGCGCCGGACTCCCAGGTGACGTTCCCGGCGGCGTCCTTGCGGACGTACTTGTACTCGAAGGTCGTGCCGGCCGGGAGGGAGAGCGTCAGCTTCCAGACCGGGTAGGCGGCCGGGTCGAGCTTGGGGGCCGAGGCCGGGGACCAGTTGCCGAGTTCGGCGCGGTTCCCGGTGACGTGGATGTTCTGGCCGACGACGGTGGTCGCGGTGGCCTGGAAGGAGGTGCCGGTGGAGACGGGCGGCGGGGTGGTGGTGCCGCAGCTCTTGGCGCCGGTGTGCAGGGCGAGCGCGGTGTTGGCGCCGAGGGTGGCCGTGAACTGCCCGGAGGCGTTGACGGTCACGGGGTTGCCCGACTGCACGTCGCAGTAGGTGCCGGCGGGCAGGGAGGTCTGGTAGGTGCGGGTGAGCGCCGAGGACTCGTGGTTGATGGCCACGTAGGCCTTGGAGCCGCGGCCGAACGCGATCGCGTTGTTGCCGTTGTCCCACCAGTTCGTGACGGCCTGGCCGCGCGCGGTGTTGCGGAAGGCGACCATGGAGGAGATCTCGCGCCAGGCGTGCTGGCACTTCCAGCCGTCGCTGTAGCAGGCGTTCACCTGGCCGCCGTTGGGCGGTCCGGCGTCCTTGTCGGTCCACTCGTAGCCGGAGTGGACGTCCGGGGAGCCGTAGGGCCAGGCGAGCATGAAGACGGAGGCGAGGGTGTAGTTCGCGCCGTCCTTGTAGGACAGGGTGTCGCCGACGCGCTCGGTGTCGTGGTTGTCGACGAAGACGCCGGCCTGGCCGGAGGGCATGTGGCCCCAGGCCTCGCCGAAGTTCTTGAGGTACGCCAGCTTCTCGTTCTGCAGGACGCGCTTGAGGTCGCGGGCGTAGCGGAACTCCTGCACGTCGCCGCTGCCGAGGTACTCGCTCGGGGAGACGGCCTCGCCGGCGCCGTGGATGGCCTCGTGCTTCCAGTACGCGTTGGGGTGGGTGAGCCGCGACTTGATGTTCGCGAGGTCGGCGGCCGGCATGTGCTTGGCGGCGTCGATGCGGAAGCCGTCGACGCCGAGGGAGAGCAGGTCGTTGAGGTAGCCGGCTATCCTCCCGCGGACGTGGTCCTCGCCGGTGTCGAGGTCGGGGAGCTTGACCAGCTCGCAGTTCTGGACGTTGGCCCGGTCCTGGTAGTTGGTGATCTCGGCCCGGCAGTCGTCCATGTCGGCGCCGGAGTAGAGGCCCGGGTAGTCGTACTTGGAGAACGGGGTCCCGCCCGTTCCGGTGCCCGAGCCGTTCGCCATGTGGTTGACGACGGAGTCCACGACGACCTTCACGCCCGCCGCGTGACAGGTGTCGATCATGTTCTTGAAGGCGGTGCGGTCCCCGAGGCGGCCGGCGATCTTGTAGCTGACCGGCTGGTACGAGGTCCACCACTGGCCGCCCTGCACGTGCTCCTGGGGCGGGGAGACCTGGACGTAGCCGTATCCGGCGGGTCCGAGGCGGTCGGTGCACTCCCGGGCGATCGAGGAGAACTTCCACTCGAACATCACCGCGGTGACGTCCTTCTCGCCGGGCGGCGCGGCCTGGACGGGACTGTTTCCCGTGACGGCCACAGCGGCTCCCGCCACGAGGGCGAGTGCAGCGGCCACGGTCTTTCTGGCCATGTTTCCTCCTGCTGACTTCACTGTCGCAAGAAGTTGCCGAAAACTTCAGCAACTGTTTTCAGCCGTGACCGTATGAGTGGCCCGACGCCCGGTCAACCCTCCGGACGCCGCAACGCAAGTTGTTACGAAAGGACTTGCGGCCCTTCGGTGCCCGAGGCGTCCCGCGCCGGCGGCTGCGCCGTGGAACCGCGCACCACCAGCTCCGGCTGGAACACGAACTCGGTGCGCTGCACCGGGTTCCCCTCGATCTCCTCCAGGAGCGCTCCCACGGCGGCCGTGGCCATCGCCTGGACGGGCTGGCGGACGGTGGAGAGCGGCGGGCTGGTGAAGGCGATCAGGGGCGAGTCGTCGAAGCCGACGACGGAGACGTCCCCGGGCACGTCGAGGCCCCGGGCGCGGACCGCGCGGATCACGCCGAGCGCCATCAGGTCGGAGCCGCAGACGATGCCGGTGCAGCCCTCGCGCAGCAGGATCTCGGCGGCGGCGTGGCCGCCCTCGACGCCGAAGAGGGTGGGCCGGATGAAGCGTTCGGCGTCCGCGCGCTCGACGCCGAGGAGCTCGTACAGCTCGGCGGCGAAGCCCTCGGCCTTGCGGCGGGAGGGGACGTAGCGGGTGGGGCCGATGGCGAGGCCGATGCGCTCGTGGCCCAGCTCGACCAGGTGCCGCACGGCCATGCGGGCCGCGGCGCGGTCGTCCGGGGAGACGAAGTTGGCGTCGACGTGCTCGTTGTAGCCGTTGATGAGGACGAACGGCACGCCCCGGGCGGCGAGCCGGGCGTAGCGGGCCGGGTCGGCGGTGGCGTCGGCGTGGAGGCCGGAGAGGAAGACGATGCCGGAGACCCCGCGCTCCACGAGCTGCTCGACGAGCTCGTCCTCGGTGGCGCCGCCGGGCATCTGGGTGCAGAGCACCGGGGTGTAGCCGTGTCCGGCGAGGACCTGCTCGACGACCTGTGCGAACGCCGGGAAGATCGGGTTGGTCAGCTCGGGCACGACGAGCCCGACGAGGCCCGCGCTGCGCCGTTTGAGGCGTACGGGGCGCTCGTAGCCGAGCACGTCGAGCGCCGCGAGCACCTTGTGCCGGGTCGCGCCGGCCACCCCCGCCTTGCCGTTGAGGACGCGGCTGACGGTGGCCTCGCTGACGCCGGACTGGGCCGCGATGTCCGCGAGCCGCGGGGCGCCCGTTCCGGCGCCCCGCGGCAGGGGGATCGTCACACCGCCCACCAGACGGTGGTGTCGGCGGGCAGCTCCACCGTGTCCGCGCCGGGGGCGACGGGCTCGTTGGAGAGGAGGAACCGGCCGGGCAGCGGGACGGAGATGGCCCGGCCGGTGGTATTGGCGGTGCAGACGAAGCCGTCGCGCCGGAAGGCGAGGACGCCCTCGGGGGCCTCCAGCCACTCGATGGCCTCGCCCGCGCCCAGTCCGGGCCGCGTCCGGCGCACGGCGAGCGCGCTGCGGTACAGCTCCAGGGTGGAGCCCGGGTCGCCGGCCTGCGCCTCGACGCTCAGCGCGCCCCAGGTCGCGGGCTGCGGCAGCCAGGAGCCGCCCGCGCCGAAGCCGTACGAGGAGCCCTCGACGGTCCACGGGATCGGCACCCGGCAGCCGTCGCGGAAGCCGTCCTGACCGCTGGCCCGCCAGAAGGACGGGTCCTGGCGGACCTCGTCGGGCAGGTCGGTGACGTCGGGCAGGCCGAGCTCCTCGCCCTGGTAGACGTAGGCCGAGCCGGGCAGGGCCAGCATGAGGAGGGTGGCGGCGCGGGCCCGGCGCAGGCCGAGTTCGCGGTCGCCGGCCTCGCGGAGCTGGGTGCCGAGGCCCGCCGGGTTGGCGAAGCGGGTCGCGTGCCGGGTGACGTCGTGGTTGGAGAGCACCCAGGTGGTGGGGGCGCCGACCGGGCGCATCGCGGCGAGCGAGGCGTCGATGACGGTGCGCAGCTCGGTGGCGTCCCAGTGGGTGCCCAGGTACTGGAAGTTGAAGGCCTGGTGCATCTCGTCGGGGCGCACGTAGTTGGCGGTGCGGTCGACGGTGGGGGTCCAGGCCTCGGCGACGAGGACGCGCTCGCCGTCGTACTCGGCGAGGACCTTCCGCCAGGAGCGGTAGATCTCGTGGACGCCGTCCTGGTCGAAGAAGGGCATGACGTCGTTGCCGAGCAGCTTGAGCTGGTCGTGGGCGCCGATGTCGGGCAGGCCGGCGGCCTTGACCAGGCCGTGGGCGACGTCGACGCGGAAGCCGTCGACGCCCATGTCGAGCCAGAAGCGCAGGATGGAGCGGAACTCGTCGCGGACGGCCGGGTGCTCCCAGTTGAAGTCGGGCTGCTCCGGGGCGAAGAGGTGCAGGTACCAGTCGCCGGGGGTGCCGTCCGGGTTCTCGGTGCGGGTCCAGGCCGGGCCGCCGAAGATGGACTCCCAGTCGTTGGGCGGCAGTTCGCCGTCCGCGCCCTGGCCGGGGCGGAAGTGGTAGCGCTCGCGCAGCGGCGAGCCGGGGCCCTCGCGCAGGGCCCGCTGGAACCACTCGTGCTGGTCGGAGGAGTGGTTGGGGACCAGGTCGACGATGATCCGCAGGCCCAGGTCGTGGGCCTCGCGGATCACCGCGTCGGCGTCGTGCAGGGAGCCGAACATCGGGTCGATGGCCCGGTAGTCGGCGACGTCGTAGCCGGCGTCGGCCTGCGGGGAGGCGTAGAACGGCGAGAGCCAGACGGCGTCGACGCCCAGGTCCTTGAGGTACGGCAGCCGGCTGCGGACGCCCTCCAGGTCACCCATGCCGTCGCCGTTGCCGTCGGCGAAGCTGCGCGGGTAGACCTGGTAGATCACGGCGTCTCTCCACCAGCCCGTGTGCGTTCCGGTGGTGGGGACGTCGGCCGGGGCGGCGAGATGCTGGGTCATGTCTTCCCTGGGAGGTAAGGAGGGGCGTGCAGGGGCGGTGGTCGGGCTCAGCCCTTGACGGCACCGGCGGACATGCCGGTGACCAGGTGCCGCTGGGCGAAGAGGAACACCAGCGCCGCGGGGATGGCGATGAGCACGGAGGCCGCGGACATCGGGCCCCACTGGGCGCCGTACTGGTTGACGAACTTCTGGAGTCCGCCCGCGAGGGTGAGGTTCTCGTCGCCGACCATGAAGGCGGAGGCGTAGGCGACCTCGCCCCACGCGGTGATGAAGGAGTAGAAGGCGGTGACGGCGATGCCCGGCTTGGCGAGCGGCAGGATCAGCCGCCAGAAGGTGCCGAAGGGGGTGAGGCCGTCGACGTAGCCGGACTCGTCGATCTCGCGCGGGATGGTGTCGAAGAAGCCCTTCATCATCCAGGCGCAGAACGGGACGGCGATGGTCAGGTACGTGATGACCAGGCCGGCCGGCCGGTTGAGCAGGCCCATCGACGCCATGATGTTGTAGATCGGCACGATCAGGACGGCGACCGGGAACATCTGGGTGATGAGGAGCGTCCACATCAGGCCGCGCTTGCCGGGGAAGCGGAAGCGGCTGACGGCGTAGCCGGTGGTGGCCGAGATGAAGACGCCGACGAGCGTGGTGAGGCCGGCGACGAGCAGCGAGTTCCCGAACCAGGTGAGGAACGGGGTGTCCTCCAGGAGTTTCGTGTAGTTCTCGAAGGTCGTCTCCTTCACGAAGTCCGTGGTGGAGGCGTACTTGGCCGGCTTCAGCGAGGTGAGCAGCACCCAGAGGACCGGGAAGACCGCGATCACCGAGGTGACGATCAGGGTGAGGTGCAGCCCGGCCGAGGCGAGCGGCGAGCGGCGGCCGCGGACCGGGGCGTTCACGGTCCGGGGGGTGGGGGTCGTGGTGGTCACCAGACTTCTCCCTGCTTGCGGAGGACGCGCCGGTAGATCGCGGCGAAGACCATCAGGAGGACCAGGATCAGCACGCCCCACGTGGAGGACTGCGCGAAGTCGCGCGGGCTGATCTCGAAGGAGAACTTGTAGGCCTGGGTGACGAGGATCTGGGTGGCCTCGCCGGGCCCGCCCCGGGTGAGCAGGAAGATCACCGGGAACATGTTGAAGGTCCAGATGGTGGAGAGCAGGATCACCGTCGTGGAGACCGAGCTGAGGCCGGGCATGGTGATGTTGCGGAACCGCTGCCAGGCGTTGGCGCCGTCCATCTCGGCGGCCTCGTACAGCTCGCCGGGGATGGACTGGAGGCCGCCGAGGAGGGCGACCATCATGAAGGGGACGCCGAGCCACACGTTGACGGCGATGACCGCGAGCTTCGCCACCGTCGGGTCGTTGAGCCAGGGCACGGCGGAGATCCCGCCGCCCGCCAGGATCTCGTTGAGCAGGCCGCGGCGCTCGTCGAAGAGGAAGCGCCAGGCGAAGACGGAGACGAAGCCGGGAACGGCCCAGGGCAGGATCAGCAGCATCCGGTAGACGGACCGGCCGGCGATCCTGCGGTTGAGCAGGTTGGCGAGGCCGAGGCCGAGGGCGAAGGTGATCGAGACGCACGCGACCGTCCACACGACGGTCCAGACGAGGGTGTCGAGGAACTGGCTCCCGGTGAGCGCGTCGACGTAGTTGTCCACCCCGACGAACTCGTAGGTGGCGGGGATCTGGTTGACGCCGATGGACCGGGCGACGTTCCGCTCGTTCGCGTCGGTGAACGACAGGTAGATGCCTCGCACCAGGGGGTAGCCGATGATCACGCCGATCACGACGACCACCGGGGCGACCATCGCCCAGGCGTACCAGTGGGTGGCGAAGGAGCGCTTCCGGGTGCTCCGGCGCTTGCCAGTTCCGCGGCTCCGGCCGCGGGCGACAGTGTCGCCCGCGGCCTTCGCCACCGACTGGCCGGTGGTGTCCACGGCCATCAGCCGGCCTGCCTTCCTTCTTACTTCCAGTCCTTCAGGAGCTTGCGGTAGGACTCGCCGATCGCCTTGGCGCCGGCTTCGGGGGTGGTCTGCCCGGTGAGGACCTTGGTGTACTCGACCTTGACGGGCTCGAAGAGGCTGCCGCCCTCGGGGATCCACGGACGCTCGACGGACTTCTGCACGACCGGCTTGAAGAAGGAGATCATCTCGTTGGTCGCCACGTCGGGCTTGATGTAGACGGACTCGCGGGTCGGGAGGAGGCTGAGCTCCTTCGCGATGGCGGTCTGCGTCTCGACCGAGGTCATGTACTCGGTGAAGGCGTAGGAGGCGTCGAGGTTCTTGGAGCCCGCGTAGACGGCGAGGTTGTGGCCGCCCTGCGGGGCGCCCTGGCCGCCGGAGCCGGCCGGGACCGGGGCGATGCCCAGGTTGGCCTTGTCCGTGAACTCCTTGCCGGCGTAGGTGTCGGCGACGGCCCACGGGCCGTTGATCATCATGGCGACCTTGCCGTCCTTGAAGGCGGCCTGCATGTTGTCCCAGCCGTTGGTCGCGTCGGTGATCGCGGTCTTCGAGTCGACCAGGTCCTTGACGACCTTGAGCGCCTTCACGCCGGGCTCGCCGTCGATGGTGACCGTCTTCTTCTCGGCGTCGACCAGGTCGCCGCCCTCGCCGTACAGGAAGGAGAGGAACCAGTACGGGTCGTCGCCGCGCAGGTAGAGACCGGTCTTGCCGGTCTTCTCCTTGATCTTGGCGGAGACGGTCTTCAGCTCGTCGATGCTCTTGGGGACCTCGACGCCCGCGTCCTTGAGGATCTTCTTGTTGTAGAAGATGCCCATGGAGTCGATGACCTGCGGGACGGCGTAGGTCTTGCCGTTGTACTTGGTGGAGGCGGCGGCCTGCTCCAGGAAGTCGTCGGCCCCCTTGAGGGCCGCGGTGCCGTCGAGCGGGGCCAGGTAGCCCAGGTCCGCGAACTCGGGGGTCCAGGCGACCTCGGAGCGGATGACGTCGGGCGCGCCGGAGCCGGACTGCGCGGCGTTCTTGAACTTGTTCTGCGCCTCGCCGAAGGGCACGTTCACGTACTTGACGGTGACCTTGGGGTGCTTCTTGGTGAAGTCCTCGGCGATCTTCTTGAAGACCTTGTCCTCGGAGCCGACCGTGGAGGTGTCCCACCAGGTCACGGTGCCGGAGAGCTCGCCCGAGCCCTTCGAGCCGCCGTTGTCGGAACCGCTGTCGCTCCCGCACGCCGCCAGGGTCACGCCCAGGGCCGCGACCAGCGCGGTGGCCGCTATGCCACGCCGCATGTGAACTCCTTCAACTGATCCCGGGGTGACGAGGGGCTGGAACCTTCCTCATGCGACCGCTCCCTCGCGGCGCTCCGGGTTGGCAGGAACGTAACAGGGATGAAAACGAGCCGAAAGACCTTGCGGGATTTTTCTGCAAGACCCGGCGATCGTTACATCCGCGTGTCCCTAAGGTTGCCGACGGGTCGCTTGACAGGGGCGGAAGTGCGCCCTTCCGTACCTCGCGCGCCCCCGACGCACCTCCGGCACGCCCCGCAAGGACTGCAAGACCTTGCAGAGGAACGACTCCCGGCCACGGCGGACGGGGTGCGCCGGAGCGGTGGGAAATACGCCCCGTGACCGGTACAGTCCACTCCCATGACCGCGCGGCTCTCCGACATCGCAGCCCAGGCGGGGGTCAGTGAGGCCACAGTCAGCCGCGTGCTCAACGGAAAGCCCGGCGTGGCCACCGCCACCCGCGAATCCGTCCTCGCCGCGCTCGACGTGCTCGGCTACGAGCGGCCCGTGCGCCTGCGGCAGCGCAGCGCGGGGCTCGTCGGCCTCATCACCCCCGAGCTGGACAACCCGATCTTCCCCGCCCTGGCGCAGGTCATCGGGCAGGCCCTGACCCGGCAGGGGTACACCCCGGTCCTCGCCACCCAGACCCCCGGCGGGTCCACCGAGGACGAGCTGACCGACATGCTGGTGGAGCGCGGCGTCGCCGGCATCATCTTCGTCTCGGGGCTGCACGCCGACACCACCGCCGACATGTCCCGCTACGACCTGCTGCGCGGCAAGGGCGTCCCGTACGTCCTCCTCAACGGCTTCTCCCCCAAGGTGCGGGCGCCCTTCGTGTCGCCCGACGACCGGGCCGCGATGCGGCTCGCGGTGACGCACCTGGCCGCGCTCGGGCACACCCGGATCGGGCTCGCCGTCGGGCCGAAGCGGTTCGTGCCGGTGCTGCGCAAGATAGAGGGCTTCCAGAAGGGCATGGAGGAGCGGCTCGGCCTCACCCCGGAGGAGTCCGAGGAGCTGATCCAGCACTCCCTGTACACCCTGGAGGGCGGGCAGGCCGCGGCGGGCGCGCTGATCGCGCGGGGCTGCACGGCGGTCGTCTGCGCGAGCGACATGATGGCCCTCGGCGCGATCCGGGCGGCCCGGCAGCAGGGGCTCGACGTGCCGAGGGACGTCTCCGTCGTCGGCTTCGACGACTCCCCCCTCATAGCGTTCACCGATCCGCCGCTGACCACCATCCGGCAGCCGGTGCAGGCGATGGGGCAGGCCGCGGTCCGCGCGCTGCTCGAAGAGGTGGGCGGCACCCCGGCCCCGCACTCCGAGTTCGTCTTCATGCCCGAGCTGGTGGTCCGGGGTTCCACCGCCTCCGCGCCGTCCTCCGTCAGGCCTCCTTCCTGAGACCGACGGGGTGCGCGCGGGGCCCGACCTTGGGATGATCGGTCGGGGGCGGCCATCTGGCAGACTCTCTCCCCATGGGTGAAACGACCGTGAAGCGTGTGGACAACCGGACGACCCCGTCGTCACCCATCGTGGCCGACGGCAGGCTGTCGCGGCTGCGCACGCGCGTGCCCCGGCGCCCCACCATCTGGTTCGAGATCCTGCTCATCGCGGTGAGCTACTGGACGTACTCCCTGGTCCGCAACGCGGTGCCGGAGCAGAAGGCCCAGGCGCTCCGGAACGCCGACTGGATCTGGCGGGCCGAGGAGTCCCTCGGGCTCGCCTTCGAGCACACCGTCAACCACGCCGTGAACTCGGTGACGTGGCTGATCGTGACGATGAACTACTACTACGCGACGCTGCACTTCGTCGTGACCATCGGTGTGCTGGTGTGGCTGTACCGATGGCAGCCGGGCCGTTACGCGGCGTTCCGCACGGTCCTGTTCGCGACCACCGGCGTGGCCCTGGTCGGCTACTACCTGTACCCGCTCGCGCCGCCGCGGCTCATGAACGGCCAGGACTTCATCGACACGGTCCTGGTCCACCACACCTGGGGCTCGATGGCCTCGGGGAACCTCAAGCACGTGTCGAACCAGTACGCGGCGATGCCGTCGATGCACATCGGCTGGTCGCTCTGGTGCGGGATCACGATCTTCCTGCTCGCGAAGGCGCCCTGGGCGCGGATCCTCGGCCTGCTCTACCCGACGGCGACGCTCGTCGTCATCGTGGCCACCGCCAACCACTTCTGGCTGGACGCGGTCGGCGGCATGATCTGCCTGGCCTTCGGCTTCGCCGTCTCGTACTTCTGGTACGGCTCGCGGCCCCACCGGCTGCCGAAGCTGGTGGAGCCGGTGGGCCCCGTGGGCGTGGTCGCGCACGGCGGCCCGGCCCCGGAGGCGGACCGCGAGGACGACCTGGAACGGCCGGTCGACTCCCGGCGCTAGGGGGTTGTCCTGTCGATCGGGCCGGACCACGGGGACACACCCCGGGGCGTGCCCCCGCGGCGCGTGATCCGGCCGCCCGCGGCAGTGAGCCGGGCCGGGGCGCCGCGGGGCGCGGGCCGGAGCACGGGCCCCGGTCGCCGGCCCGGCCCCGCCCGGGGCGTCACGCCCCGTAGAACAGCTCCTCGACGACCGCCCTGGCCCGGCGGGTGATCCGCCGGTAGTCGTCGACCATCTCGCCGACGTGGCCCGACTCGTACCCCAGGTACCGCCCGACCGCCGCGAGTTCCCGCGGCTGGGAGGGGAAGGTGTCGCCGGGGCGGCCGCGCACCAGCATCACCGCGTTGCGGACGCGGGTGGCGAGGACCCACGCCTCGTCCAGGATCTGCGCCTCCTCCGTGGGGACGAGCCCGGCCGCGTGGGCGGCGGCGAGCGCCTCGCGGGTACGGGTCGTCCGCAGCCCCGGCTCGGCCCAGCCGTGCCGCATCTGGAGGAGCT
Organism: Streptomyces sp. NPDC092045; assembly: GCF_044756005.1. Taxonomy (NCBI): domain Bacteria; kingdom Bacillati; phylum Actinomycetota; class Actinomycetes; order Kitasatosporales; family Streptomycetaceae; genus Streptomyces; species Streptomyces sp. NPDC092045. Next base: position 276,172 of record NZ_JBIVSC010000002.1, read on the forward strand.
GGACCGTCCACTCGACGTCGCTCAGACCGCCGCGCCCCAGCTTGGCGTGGAGCGTCGGGTCGGCGCCGCGCGGCAGCCGCTCGGACTCCATCCGGGCCTTGAGGCGGCGGATCTCGCGGATCGCGTCCTCCCCGAGCCCCTCGGCCGGGTACCGCAGCGGGTCGATCAGTTCGACGAACCGCTCGCCGAGGTCCCGGTCGCCCGCCATGTGCTCGGCGCGCAGCAGCGCCTGGCTCTCCCAGACGAGCGACCAGCGGCGGTAGTAGGCGGCGTACGACTTCAGGGTGCGGACCATGGGGCCGCTCTTGCCCTCCGGCCTGAGGTCCGCGTCGATCAGCAGCGGCGGGTCGGCGGTGGGCAGTTGGAGGAGCCGCCGCATCTCGGTGACCACCCGGTTCGCCGCCCGGGCCGCCTCCTGCTCGTCGACGCCCTCGCGCGGCTCGTGCACGAACAGCACGTCGGCGTCGGAGCCGTACCCCGCCTCGTGGCCGCCGAAGCGGCCCATGCCGATGACCGCGAACCGGGTCGGCAGCTGCTCGCCCCACTCGGCGCGCACGGCGGCCCGCAGCGCGCCCGCGATCGTGGCCGCGTTGAGGTCGGTGACGGCCTCGCCCACCCGGTCGACGAGCGCGCCCGGGTCGGGCTCGCGGGGGCTGTCCTCGGTGCCGTACGAGCCGATGAGGTCGGCCGCGGCGGTGCGGAACAGCTCCCGGCGGCGCACCCCGCGCGCCGCCGCGACCGCCTGCTCGGCGTCGTCCGCGCGCCCGACCGCCGCCAGCACCTCCTGCTCCAGGTGGTCCCGGCCGCGCGGCTTCAGGCCCTCCGGGTCGCCGAGGATGGCGACCGCCTCGGGGGCGCGGAGCAGCAGGTCGGGGGCGAGCCGCCCGGCGGAGAGGACCCGGGCGAGGTTCTCGGCGGCGGCGCCCTCGTCGCGGAGCAGCCGCAGGTACCAGGGGGTCTTGCCGAGGGCGTCGGAGACCTTGCGGAAGCCGAGGAGTCCGGCGTCCGGGTCGGCCGAGTCCGCGAACCAGCCGAGCAGCACGGGCAGCAGGGTCCGCTGGATCGCGGCCTTGCGGCTGACCCCGGAGGACAGCGCCTCCAGGTGGCGCAGGGCGGCGGCGGGGTCCGCGTACCCCAGTGCTTCGAGCCGCTGTCCGGCCGCCTTCGGGCTGAGCCGGATCTCGCCGGGGGCGAGCTGGGCGACGGCGTCGAGCAGCGGGCGGTAGAAGATCTTCTCGTGCAGCCGGCGGACGACGGCCGCGTGGCGCCGCCACTCCTTGGTGAGCGCGGCGACCGGGTCGGTGCGCAGGCCGAGGGAGCGGCCGAGCCGGCGCAGGTCGGCCTCGTCCTCGGGGACGAGGTGGGTGCGGCGCAGCCGGTAGAGCTGGATGCGGTGCTCCATGGCCCGCAGGAAGCGGTACGCCTCGTCGAGCTGGGCCGCGTCGGCCCGGCCGACGTAGCCGCCGGCGGCGAGGGCCGCGAGCGCGTCGAGGGTGGCGCCGCTGTGCAGGGTGGCGTCGCTGCGGCCGTGCACGAGCTGGAGGAGCTGGACGGCGAACTCGACGTCCCGCAGGCCGCCGGGGCCGAGCTTCAGCTCGCGGTCGATCTGGGCGACCGGGATGTTGTCGACGACCCGGCGGCGCATCCGCTGCACGTCGGGGACGAAGTTCTCGCGCTCGGCGGCCTGCCAGACGAGCGGCGAGACGGCCTCGATGTACCGCTCGCCGAGCTCCTGGTCGCCCGCGACCGCGCGCGCCTTCAGGAGGGCCTGGAACTCCCAGGTCTTCGCCCAGCGCTGGTAGTAGGCGAGGTGGGAGGAGAGGGTGCGGACGAGGGGGCCGTTGCGGCCCTCCGGGCGCAGGTTGGCGTCGACCGGCCAGATGGTGCCCTCGACGGTGGTCTCGGAGCAGATCCGCATCAGGTGGGAGGCGAGCCGGGTCGCCGCCTGGATCGCCTTGCCCTCGTCGGCGCCGTCGGCCGGCTCCCCGACGAAGATCACGTCGACGTCGGAGACGTAGTTCAGCTCGTGGCCGCCGCACTTGCCCATCGCGATCACCGCGAGCCGGCACTGGGCGGCGTCGTCGGGCGCGGCGGCCTCGGCGACGGCGAGCGCGGCGCGCAGGGTGGCCGTCGCCAGGTCGGCCAGCTCGGCGGCGGCCTGGGCGACGTCGGTGGTGCCGCACACGTCGCGGGCCGCCAGGGCGAGCAGGCAGCGGCGGTAGGAGACCCGCAGCGCGACCGGGTCGGTCGCGTCGGCGAGCCCCCGCTCGAACTCGGCGACCCCCGGGTGCAGGTCGGCCGCCTCGTACGTGACGAGGGTCTCCCAGTCGCGGGGGTGGCGGGCCAGGTGGTCGGCGAGCGCCTCGGAGGCGCCGAGCACGCCGAGGAGCCGGTCGCGGAAGGGCTTGGCGGAGAGCAGCGTGGTGGTGAACCGCTGCCGCTCGGCCTCGGGCTGCGCCTCGACGAGCCGGACCAGGCCGCGCAGGGCGAGGTCGGGGTCGGCGGTGGCGCCGAGGGCGTCGAGGAGGACGGAGTCGCCGCGCAGCTCGGACAGTTCGGGCACGTCGAGGAGCCGCTCGGCCCCCGAGGGGTCGGTGAACCCGTGCCGCAGCAGACGTGTGAACGTGCTGCTCCTGCGTCCCGGCACCGTCATTCCGCCGCTCCCTCCGAGCACCGTCCGGGCTGGGGGCGAGCCCGGGGATCCGAGCCTATCCGGCACGGGGGCGGGAAGCGGCCGGGCCTTTGGATCACAGTGGGACACACGTGACTTCCCGCACATTAGTAGCTTTTCGGGCCCAGTGAACCGTATTCCTTAAAAGTCCATCTAGCTGATCGCGAGATCCGCCCGCCCGTTCGACCACGACCCCCCACCGGGGGCCGAGCCGCTCCACCGTTCGACCATGCCCCCCACCCGGGGGTCGACCCGCACCACCGTTCGACCACGACCCTCCGCCGAGGGCCGACACGCACCACCGCGACCCTCCGCCGAAGGTCGCCGCGCCTCTCCTTCCGACCCGGGCCCCGGCCCGGGGGACGCGCGCCTGCCCGCTCGACCAGCGCGCCGCAGGCCCGCGCACCCGCCCGACCGCGCCCCGCCCGGGGCCCGCACGCCCACCCGCCCGTCGGCGCCCCCGCCCGGGGCCCGCACGCCCGAACCGCCCGCCCCGACCCGTCCGATCTCTCGAAAGCGCGACCCCGACCCATGCCCATCCGCCTCAGCCGCCGCGTCCGCCGCCCCGCTCCCCCGTCCCGCCGCAGGGCCGCCGTGACGGTGGTCACGGCCGCCCTGGTGGGCAGCGTCTTCGCCGGGGTCGCCTCCATGGCGGGAACGCCGGAGGAGGGCGGGGCGCACGCGGCCGCCGAGCCGCACCGGGCCCGCCCCGTCCTGGAGGCCGACGTCCCCGCGAAGCCGCAGGCGCGCCCCGCCCTCCCGAGGGTCCGGCCGTCGGAGATACGGACGCGGCCCGGGGCGGTCCCGGCGTCCGCGGTCTCGGTGGTGCAGGTCGTCGCGCACCCGGACGACGACCTGTTCTTCATGAACCCGGACATATCCCAGTCGCTGCGCTCCGAGAGCCCCCTGACCTCCGTCTACCTCACCGGCGGCGAGTCGGACGGCGTCAACTCGCGCCTGCGCCACCCCCGGATCACGCCCGACAAGCCGGGCTACACCGAGGCCCGGCAGAACGGCATACGGGCCGCGTACGCCGAGATGGTGACGGGCCACCGGACCAGCCCCTGGGACCGGACCGCGATCCGCACGGCCGGCGGCGGCTGGGCCGAGCTGAACACCCTGCGGGCGAAGCCACAGGTCAAGCTGGTGTGGCTGCAGATACGCGAGGCCGGCTCCATCAGCGACGACCGCCCGTACAGCCTCAACGGCCTCTGGCACGGCCGCGTCGCGCGGCTCGGCTCCCAGCGGACGGCCGGCACCCCGGTCCCCGCCGACTTCACGTACACCAAGGAGCAGGTCGTCGCGACGGTGACCGGGCTCCTGGAGCGCTTCCGGCCCACCTTCGTGCGGATGCAGGACCCGAGCCCCGGCCGGGACCCGAAGACGGGGAAGCTCTGGGACCACCAGGACCACATGTACGGGGCCCGGTTCGCGCAGGAGGCGCTGGCCCGGTACACGAAGGAGCCCGGCCGCCCGCACGTCGTGGTGCAGAACTACCTGGGCTACCCGACCAGCACCCTGCCGCACACCCTCGACGCCGAGGCGGCGGGCGCGAAGCTGAAGACCCTGAAGACGTACGCGTGGACCGACGGGGTCAGGGACTGCGGGACCCTCGCGGGCTGCGGCGACCTGAAGGTGGCCGCCCGGCCCGCCGGACGGGGCTGGACCCAGACCGTCCGCTACGCCCGGTCCACCTCCACCTCCTGGGTGCAGCGGGAGCCGGACGGCGGCCTGCTCGCCTTCTCCGTCCTCGACGGGCGCCTCGGCGTCTGGCGGAAGGCGGCGGACGCCGTCGCGTGGCGGGGCCCGGAGCTGCTGCCCGGCGACGGCGTCGACTCCGGGGTCACCTCCGTGGCCCTGCCCGACGGCCGCGTCTCCGTCTACGGAACCCGGACGGTCCTGAAGGGCTACCACCGTGAGGTGGTGAGCACGACCCAGACCGCGCCCGGCGGCGGCTTCGGCCCGTGGCGCGCGCTCGGCACCCCCGAGCGGAACGACGCCTCGGGCACCTCGGACATCAGCGCGCCCGCCGTGACCGTGGGCGCCGACGGCCGGGCGGTCCTGGCCGTCCGGGACAGCCACCACCGCCTCACCGCCCGCGAGCAGCGCGCCGACGGCACGTGGGGGCCGTGGCGCGTCCTGGGCGGTGCGAACGTGATCGGCGACCCGGTGGCGGCGACCGACGCGAGCGGACGCGGATACGTCTTCGCGAGCACCCCGAAGACCGTCCTGTCCTGGACGCGCCCGCGCCCCGGCGCACCGCTGGCGGGCCCGGCGCGGACCGGTCTGCCGCCGACGACGCTGGCGCTGAGCGCGACCGCCTCCCCGTCCGGCGACGGCGTGCGGCTCTGGTTCCGCAAGCCCGCCTCCGGCGACCTGCGCAGCGCCGACTTCTCGGGTACGGCCCCGGCCTCGCCGTTCACGGAGCTGCCGGGCACCGGGGTCGCCGGCTTCGGCCCGGTGAGCGGTGGCGACGGCCTCCTCGCGGTCCGCTCCCGCACCGGCTTCCTGGCGACGGCGGCGCAGGGCAGGACGGGGACGGGGAGGACGGGGGCCGGGACGCGGCCGCTGTGGACGCTGGACCGCTTCCTGTTCGCGGGCGCGCCGCACGCGGGCGCGGACGGGGTCGCGGCGATGGGCCTGGACGGGCGGCTGCACTGGACGCCGGCGGGACGCTGAGCCGGGGCCTCCGGAGCCGGTCCCGGGGCCTTGACGGCCCCGGGTCCCGGGCGACGGGCACCCGGCCGGCAGCGGCCCGGCCGCACACGGCCCCCGGGTCAGTCCCCGAGGAGGACGGGAAACGCCTCCATGTCGTTCTGCGTCATCACGGGGAGCTTGCGGAGGTCGGCGTCCGCGACCGCGAGCCGCAGCCGGGGGAAGCGCGCGAAGAGCGCGGGCAGGGCGATCCCGGCCTCGACGCGGGAGAGGGCGGCGCCGGGGCAGATGTGCGGCCCGTGGCCGAAGGTCATGTGCCGGATCGGGGCGGCCCGGGTGACGTCGAACGCGTCGGCGTCCGGCCCGTGCTGCTCGGGGTCGCGCCCGATCGCCCGGTAGGAGATGACCACGCCCTCGCCCTCGGCGACGACCCCGTCGCCCACCTCGACGTCCTCGGTGGCGAACCGCATCAGGAGGTGGGTGGTGGGGGTGTCCCAGCGCAGGGTCTCCTCGATGACGGCCTCCCAGGAGACCTCCCCGTCCAGGACCAGCCTCAGCTGGTCGGGGTGGGCGAGCAGGGCCCGCACGGCGTTGAGGATGAGACCGATCGTGGTCTCGTGCCCGGCGGCGACCATCGCCTTGAGGTTGCCGACGACCTCCTCCTCGGTCAGCGGCTCGCCGCCCTCGTCGGCGAGGATGAGCGCGGAGGTCAGGTCGTCGGTGGGCCGCGCGGTCTTCTCGCGGACGAGGCCCGCGTAGAAGACGTCCAGGTCGGCGAGGAGGGCGAGGCGCTCGTCCTGCGGGGTGAGCATCGAGAAGAACTTCTTGTACTGCCGGGTGAGCATGGCGTTCGCGGCGGGGTCGACGCCCATCAGCATGCCGACGACCTTCATCGGCAGCGGCTGCGCGAACACGGACTTGAGGTCGACGACGGCCCCGTCCTTCCCGCCCTCCTCCAGGGCGTCGAGGAGTTCGGCGGTGAACTCCTCGATGTCGGGGCGGATCGCTTCGAGGCGACGCGGGGTGAGCGCCTGGGAGGTTTTCGCCCGCAGCCGGCGGTGCTCGGCGCCGTCGACGGTGAACATGGACCGCCCGGCGTCGATCATCCCGATGAGCGGCCAGGCGCGCGTGACCGCGCCGCTGCGCCACAGGCCCCAGGCGTCCAGGTCCTTCACCAGCCGGGGGTCGACCAGGAGCCGCCGGGCGTCGGCGTGCCGGGTGACGGCCCAGGCGGGCACGCCGAGCAGGTCGATCCGGGCCAGCGGACCGGCGTCGCGCAGCCGCGCCGTCTCGCCGTCCAGGTCCTGGACCATCGGGTCGATGACGACGGTCCCGCCGTCCCGGGCGGCGGCGTGGGGACAGTTCACGAGGGATCTCCTGTCGTGCGAACGGGGGTGAACCGGACGGGGAGCGAGGTGGTGCCGCGCAGGAAGGCGGAGGGCCGCCGGACCAGTTCCCCGGCGGGGACGGCGAGTTCGAGGTCGGGCAGCCGGTCGAGGAGGACCTCGATGCCGGTGCGGACGACGATCTCGGCGATCTCCTGGGCGGGGAAGGGGCACCGGTACTCGCCGTGGCTGAACGCCAGGTGCGCGCCGCCGCCCCCGTGGGCGCCGTGGGCCCCCCGGCGGATCAGCGGGTCGGCGTTGCCCGCGCCGAGGCCGAGCAGCAGCATGTCCCCGGCCCGGATCTGCCGCCCGCCGAGCCGGGTGTCCCGCACGGCCCAGCGTCCGGCGAGGATCTGGGTGGGGGCGTCCTCCCAGAGCACCTCGGTGGTGGCCTCGGAGACGCTGCGCCGGCCGCCGGCCATCGAGTCGGCGAACTCGTCCTCGGTGAGCATCAGGCGCAGGGAGTTGCCGAGCCAGTCGGCGGTGGTGAGGTGCCCGGCGGCCGTGACGGCCATCAGGTCGAGCATGTACTCCTCGTCGGTGAACGCCTCGGGGAAGGCGAGCATGCGGGAGGTGACGTCGTTCCCGGGCGCGGCCCGCTTCACGGCGACCAGGCGCGCCATGTGCTCCGCGAACCGCTGGTGGGCGCTCTGCGCGCCGGGTCCGCCGTCGGCCAGGTCCTTCAGGACCTTGGCGATGTCCTCGCCCTCGGAGTCGGGGAAGCCTATGAGGCGGGCGAGGACGAGGACGGGCAGGGGCTCGCAGAAGTCGGCCACGAGGTCGGCGGTGCCGCGGCCGCACACGGCGTCGACGAGCCGGTCGGCGAGCTGCTCGCAGTGCCCGCGGATCTCGAACGGGTCGGCGCCCTCCAGGGCGGGGACCACCATCCGGACGTGCCGCCGGTGCTCCTCCCCCGCGGTGAAGTAGATGGACGGCATGGGCTGCCCGACCATCGGGAGCAGCGGCCAGTCCTCGGGGATGTGCGGCCACTGGTTCCACAGGCCCACGTCGCGCGGGAACAGCTCGCCGTCGCTGGTGACCCGGTGGAGCTCGCGGTATCCGATGACCAGCCAGGCGGGCACCCCGCCCGGCAGCTCGACGGGGACGACGGGCCCGTGGTCGCGCCGCATGGCCCGGTAGAGGGCGTGGGGGTCGGCCTGGAAGCCGGGTCCGTCGAGCGGGACGGCGCCGGGGGCGGCCGTACCGGCGTGGGCGGGGCACCCGGGGGGCGGCTGGTCTGGGTGGGGGCGCGTCATGAGTCCTGAACTCCCGACTCCTGTGGCGACAGCCGCACGTGTCGCGTTCATGTGATCAACGCTGGCTCACTATAGGGAGGTTGTGTGTCGCAGGAGCCCTCAATCGCGATCAATTCCGCACAGCAGGCAGAAGATACGGGCCAGTTGACGATCGACGACGGAACAACAGGGAACAAGAGGGAGCATTCCCACCCCGGCGAATCCTCCCGGTGCGAGAACCGGACGACGGGAACGACGGTTTTCCGTCAGGTCGAGGTGCGCGGCCCGCCCGGGTGGGCGACGGTGGAAGGGCCCGGCCCCGGCGTACCGGCTCCGGCATCCCGGCCCCTCGGAGCTCCGGAAACGGAAGAGGAGAACCCATGAACTGGACCCTGGAAGTGGTCCCGGTCCCCGTCACGGACATGGACCGGTCGAAGGAGTTCTACGGCGAGAGGTGCGGCTTCACCGTCGACCTGGACGACGAGGTGGCCCCCGGCACGCGGATCGTCCAGGTGACGCCGCCGGGCTCGCGCTGTTCGATCGCGCTGCTGAGCGGGATGCCGCCGATGCCGGGCACGCGGGAGACGCCCCCGGGAGGCCTGCACGGCCTCCAGCTCTGCGTCACGGACATCGAGGCGGCGCGGAAGGAGCTGGTGGCCCGGGGCGTCGAGGTCTCCCCCGTGATGCACGTCGGCGCGACGGGCTGGGAGGAGGGGAAGGGCGGCACCTGGAACTCGTTCATGACCTTCGCGGACCCGGACGGCAACGGCTGGGTGGTCCAGGAGGCGCCGTCGGAGCTGTCGGAACGCTGAGGGGCGGGGGCCGCGGGACTCCAGGCGTCTCGGGCCTCCGGGCGCCTCAGGTCTCCGGGCGTGTCAGGTCCCCGGGCGCGTCAGGTCTCCGGGCGTGTCAGGCCCCCGGGCGCCTCAGAACCCCGAACGCGTCAGAACCCCGCATAGAAGTGCCGGAGCCCGTCGCTCTCCGCGACGCACCGCATCCCGGCGGCCTCCATGACCCGGTGCGAGGCGGGGTTGTCCAGGTCGGCGTCCCCCTTGACCCCGGCGACGCCGGCCACCCGGGCGATTTCGAGGAGCGCGCGCAGGGCCTCGGAGGCGTACCCCTTCCCCCGCACCCCGGGCACGAGCCCGTACCCCACGGTCACGACCCCGACCTCGTCGGGCGGCCCGTGGAACCCGATGCCCCCGACGGCGAGCCCGCTCTCGATCAGCCGCACCTCATAGGCCCGGAAGACCCCGGGATCCCCCCGCTCGAAGACCCCCCGCAGGAACCCGCCGCATCCCCGCACGTCCCCGTCCTGCGGGTACTCCTCCGCCCAGGGGTCCCCGGCGAGGGGCGCCCGCGCGACGATCCGCTCGGCCTCGGCGACGGACAGGGGGTGGAGGAGGAGCCGCGCGGTGGCGACCGAGGGAACCTCCGTCCCGGAGGCCCGCGGGATCACCGCACCTCCATCGGCTCGACCCGCCCGAGCACCTCCGCGAACGGAACGCCGGTCCGGGCGGCGGCGATGCGCCGGGCCCGCACCTGGGCCCGCGTCCGGGGCCGGAACTTGGGCTCCCGCCCGCACCCGCACCCCTCGAACCCCTCGTACCGAAGCCCGGCCCCGAGCACGACCGCGACGACCGACCACGCCTTCCGGTCGCTGCGCCGGGGCGCCGCGAAGTCGTGCCCGGCGCACAGCATCGGCTCGGAGCAGCGGGGACACGGATGCCTGGCGCCGTTCGGATGCCGCTTGAAACCGATCCGGCACGAGACGCACGCGTAGTGCAGCTTGTAGTGGACGAAGGCGTAAGTGCACATGCCGGGACCGTACGTGCGGCGCCGGGCCGCCGACCACCGGATAACCGCCGCCGCTACGGTCCGATCACCGCGCGTCGGCCGTACGCGGCGGCGCCGACCGGGACGGCCCGCCGTCCCGGTGCGCGGGAGCCACGTACACGGAGAGTTCCGTACGGCGGCCCGCGGTGCAGCGGGCGTCCGCCGGGCTCGTCGGCAGGTCCCGGAGGACGTCCAGGGCGATCACGTGGTCCCCGTGGGCCTCCGCGAGGAGTTCCGGCACGCTCCCCGCCGGGACCTCGTGGAAGCCGCCGCGGATCTCCGGCATCCCTACAGCACCGGCAGGTTCTTCCGCAGTTCGAAGGCGGTGACCTCGCTGCGGTACTCCTCCCACTCCTGCTTCTTGTTGCGCAGGAAGTGGCGAGACACCGAGGACACCTCGGCTACAGCTCAAACGAGCACTTGAAGCCGTCTCCCATGTGGTTGTTGTTGGGTATCCGTGGCTACCGATGGCGGCCTTGGGACGGCCCACAGACGGCCCAAGCGCCGCCCCCTTGGACCCTGCCGTGTGCTCCTCCGAGGTCGAATGCGGCCCGGTCTCATCGGCCCTCGTCCCCCTGGTGTCGCCGGTTAGATCTGGCCGCATTAGCGAAGGAACTGGCCCGTTGAGGGGAGCGGCGCCCCGAAGCCCTCCAGCCCAGGGGACGATTTTCCTGTCTTGCTCCAGTCGCAGGGAGGATGTGTGGGTTACCAGGTCAAGTGTGGATCGACTAAGACCAAGTCGGGGAAGCCGTGTAAGAATCCAGCGATGATCGGCTACTCCCGATGCCAGGAGCATCGAGGAAAGTGGACGCCTCGGCAGCAGCGGAAGACGAAGAAGCGCTGACCCTGGGAGCTTCCGAGTCAGCGGCTCTAGGAACGGCGCGAGTTGAGCCCCAGACGTCTGGTCCGGGGCTCAATTGAGTTGCTGCACAAAGGGTGGATGACCAGCCATAAGGATTGCTTCTAAGGGCTGCGGGTGTCCGGTCCGCAGCGCCGGGAAGTGACTGCGCCCCCGCAGCAGGGCGGGGACGCACAGGCGGCACACCAACGACCAGTCGGCAACCAACCCACATCCCACAGTAGCCATCGGCAAGCGCCGGGCTAGCGTTCCGGCAGTGCGTCACGCGGACGAGTGACACCTATACGATGCCGGCGACTGGGACGTTGAAGCGGAAGGACAGGCACAGCTACTCACACATGACTCCGGAGGGCGCGTGCGCCTCGGTCGTTATGGCAGGTCAAGGGCGTAGAGGTGGGCTGGCGCGTCCCGCTGGTCCACACATGGGCCGCACCTCCACCGTCCTGTCCTGCGGTCGGCGACAACTGCTTTGCAAGTTTGATCGGTTACCGGCCGTGGGGGTCAGGGCCAGTAGCCCGAGAACCCTGATCGTCGCTCCCTCCTCGCAGGACACCTTGAAGCCGACGGCACCCCGCGTCGACATCAGCCAGCCGAGCAGTGAGGACAAGCACCGGTCACCCCGTTTGTCAGTCACTTGTGATCAGTGGTGCGCAGCAGAGCTATACCCCTGTCATACTTGCCTACCCTGTGACATTCAACGTGACGTTGCGTAGCTGGGAGGCGGGATGGCGACGCCGAGCATGTGGCCTAGGTTCAGCGGTAAAGCGGACTTGCTTCGCGTGAGCGCCTCGGACGTGCAATGGCTGCCTCGTGGTTGCGGCTTGTATGGCGCATTGAAGGTGCGACCCGACCTCAAGCCAACAGACTGGGTACGCAGAAGGGACGATACGGAAACCTTCGTTCTCGGTATCGTCCGCGAAGTAAGCCTGAGGCTGCTCAATACTCCGAGAACTTCTAACGACTGGGAAGAGCTCAATAGGCTCACAATGAGCGAGTTGACTCAGTACCAACTGCACGCGGGCGACAAGAATTATATAGCCAGAGCAATTGAGAACTATCTGCTTTGTCACGAGATCTCAGAGGCCGAACTTGGGCACCTCAATCTCCGCACATGCGACCCAAATGTCGTCCCAGACGTTAGCGTTCCGATGAATCAGCTGACGGCTTGGGCTCCCGTTTACGATAACGACTCCGGGGTTAGGGAACTTCGCAAGCTCCGTTTCGGCCAGGCCCGCCCTCTCGCCAAGGATGAGGAGAATTGGGCGATCACGGCAGCGCACATTGCGGGGCTCATCCGGCCACGCGGAGATCTAGAGCGGGTTCGTGTTGTAGAGATTGGCCTCACCGACGGGTCCATGGAGACCCTCTTTGACGATAGCCCTTCCGCGGCAGAGTCCCTTTATGTAACTAAAGTCTTCCCTGTAGTCGCAAAAATTGCCACATCGAGGGTCCCGACACCCGGAACTAGCTGCGGAAAGTGCAAAATCGCAGGGTGCTGCCCCTCGTTGAGCAAGCTTGATGGGTTCCTGGGGCAGTCTCGAAAAGGGCCAGGTACTCGCTCGGTTAGCGCGCGCGATCTAGAAGTCTATGAGAAGTGCCCTTCTCAGTGGCACCTGACTTCGAATAACCTGCCTAAAATATCCAGCACTTCCCCCTCCTCGGCACGAGGAAGACACATACATGAGTGGCTGGCTCACGCGCACATGAGTGGCCAGAAATGCGATCCAAGTGACCTTGATGCAATTGATGAAAACTTCCCCCCTGGTCTCGATGAAAGCGAGTACCTCGAATCGCGCAAGTATGTGGCGCAGCACGGTGCCATTTGCCCGATCGGGGACGGAGTTCGAGTAATTGGGAGCGAGGTATCGATCTACGGATACGATGCGCTTGCAGATGCAGTGATTGTCAGCAAGCCTGATTTGCTATACGTAGATTCCGATGACACGTTCGTAATCCGAGAAACCAAGACGACCACTTTGAGCCTTCCAGCGAACTCGCAAGAAGCCTTTGACAGATTCTTCGCTGTACCCTGGCTCATCAACTTGATTGCCAGCGGCTACCGAGGGCCTTACGAGAGCGAAAAGACTCGACTCGAACTAGAAGTTCTGGCACCGGAGGAAAGCATTGTCGTCTCCTGGGACCTAGGCGACGCTCGTCTGCTGCGTATGGCGAAGGCTGAAGTAAGGCTGCGCGCCAAAAAATGGCACCGGGACACATCCTGGAAAAGTAACCCCGGGGAGCATTGCCGGTGGTGCCCGGTTCGCGGCTGGTGTCCCGATGCGACCGTGGACGAGGAAGATGACGACCAGTTCCGCATCCCCTGACTCCGTCGGCGACCCTGAGCGTTTGGTAAGCCGGAGGCGTGTGCATCCACTCGATGCGACGGCTACGCTAGGAACGATGCTCTGACGCCTCGTCGGCGCACATCGCAAGTTGCCGGAGGGGGAGTTGGACGATCTGGAGCGCCCCTCTCCAAAGGGGATGGCCCTTCGGCGGCCGAGCCTCCAGCCGAGGACCCAGGCGCGTGTCCGCACCTCAACTTCCCCTGCTCTTCCTCGATGCCACGTAGGTGTGTCCCGCGCGTGGGCGGACACAGGGTTGCTCTGTGCGCTCGCCCGTCGGCCGGCCTTGCTCGAAAGGATCTTGGACCTCTACGGAGCGTCTCTCGTAGTGACCGAGGCAGTCGCCGCAGAGATCAGGCGACTCTCAGGAACAGCCGAAGCGCAACGTACGCCCCAAACACGATTGTTGTGCAGCGGTGCCGATACCGTCGTCCGGTTTCTCAACGATGGACGGATCGAGGAGTGTCCCCTTCCGACTGGCTCAGACACCTTCGACACGTTCGCCAAACTCGACCAGGTACTCAGGCAGTTGCACGGAATCGACGCCGCTGCTGCTGAACGTGCTGGCAGGACCGTAGATCCTGTGACATCCGCGCACAAACATGCCGGCGAGACGCACAGCATCGTCTGCGCTGCCCGAACTGTGGAGCTAGGCGGCAAGACCGTTCTGCTTACAAATGATGGCGGCGCGATCACCGTTGCAGAGAGCCACGGCGTCCCCTGTAAGGATCTCGGGCAGCTCTTGGCGGAGCTCGGGTGCGAAGCGGATCCGGTAGACGCCGCGGAGCTCTTTAACAGCTTCAATGAAGTTACACGGACGTTCGCCACAGTGCCTGCGCGTCGTCAACCGAGTGGCGTGAGCGATTTTCTCTGCGCCAAGCGCGACGACAGATGCCCAATCTGCACTTAACGAAGTTAAGCCATTTACTTTCCGCCGATATTCCAGCCAGCCGCACTCAATTGCTTGCGAGCGTCCGTGATGGAGCCGTCAGAGATGACATCTGCAACTGCTTGCAAACTGACGAGTTCTCCAGCGTAAGCATCTAGAACTTGCTCGGACAGCCGCTCCGATGGGAACTTTTCCCCCAGGGTCGAGTTCAGCTCTTCCCATGCGGAAGAATTTCCCGAAATTCTCATCAGTTCCCCAACTGTGGATTCCTGACAGAACTCTATGAGCGACTTTTCGACGTCTCCCTCGGCGACTTGTTGAAGCGCAATCATCGTAGCGTCGCGACTTACTCCGTAAGTCAGCACAAGGTCTGCAACCAGCGCAGCGGCTTGCGCGGGCGTGGAAATAGAACCGCCCTGATCTAGCCTGTCGAGAATTGCGTCTTCTGGCAGTAGAAAGTGTCGCGCAAAGGAGTTTGCGACCCTTTCGGGGCGAAGGTCCTGCATTCTAGCGCGGTCGACGATTACTTGACCCGGATCATTTTGCAGAACGTGGCAGAGCTCGTGTGCCAGCGTGAAGCGTTGCCTTGACCAAACGTCATTCGAGTTGATTACCACTACCCAAGAAACCTGATCTCCCCATTTTTCAGGAATCGAGATCCCGTGCACTTGGTCCGGAAGTCTCCTGTACTCGACGGGAACACCAAGGCTCTCGACGAGCCCCGTCAGATCCTCGATTGGTTCAGTCTCGCCGAAGTTTAGATAGGCTCTTAGACGTGCGGCAGTTCGTTCGCCCGCGTCACGGTCACGCCAGACTTTCGAGGGAACGAAGCTTGCTACATCAATAACCGGTTGAGCGCAACCCCATTCGCGCGTCAACCGATCTGTGGCCAGCAACTTGGTTGCATGGGAAACGACATCGCTGACGTCGTGAATCCCCTCGACCGTTCCGAGGCGGAGACTTACACCCATCGACGGTTCATCGTCATGAATTAGCAAACCGGGAGCCACTCGAAAGAACGCGCTCAATAGCGTTGCTTCGTACGTGGAAGGAAGGCGCTGACCCGAGATCAAAGATGCGTATGCTTCCTTAGATCCCAGCAAGTCGAGCAAAGTTTCCTGAGTCACGCCTTCTCGTGTGACTAGCGTGTTTAGGGTGTGCTTGAAACGCTCTTCGCGCGTGCTGGTTGCTGCCATCACCACCCCTTCCGCCGTGCTCTCAGCTGCATCCGCCCACATCTACTACCCAGTGTGGCAGAAGCCTTGTACTCGCACAGGCGACTGCGCTGGTCTGCGGACTTGATACGGGCAAGACTAGTGTCCACCACTGACAGTCAGCCTGCCATTGACGTGCTGTGACCACGTGGAGGATGCGTGATGGCGGTATGAGTCGCCCTGACCTGTGATGTCAGTGGATGGCGCAGAACGTCTGCCGATAGATGGTGCACGCTGACGAACGCGGTTGACGGAGCGGCTTTGGGCTGGAGCTGCTTGGGGCGAGTGATCATGATCCCGTAAGCTTCCGGCGCGTCGGGCAGTCTGCGGACCTCCCCGGTTAAGGCACGACGTTGGGGCCATGATCTTAGAGACTCGTCCCAAAGTGGCTGCCTAAAGCTATGAAGCCGACCGCCCCAGCCACAGAGGGGTTCACCACCACATCAACCCGAGCTGTCAGGCGTGCGGGCCGGCGGCCGGGCTGGAGTGGGGCGCAGACAGGAGCGCAGGCCCGGGCGACGGGCCGCGCGCGCCGCGCTGTGCGCGGCGGGTGCCTTGACTAAGTAGGGAAACCTCTACCGCATCCCACCTTGCCGGTTTTCAAGACCGGTCGGCGGACAGCACGCTTACGTCGCCTGACCTGCGGCTTTCCTGGAGGGCATCACTATGCCGAGCTCCTGGCCCATAGATGGCCCACGAGCCCTTCTGGACAGCCCTTTTACGGACGGATGTAGAGCGCGGTCGCATCGTCGTGCTGCTTGCTCCGCGGCCATCGCTCCAGGGAGGTGTCGCCTCGTTCCGCGTCACGCACCTGCTCGACAAGCCGCTTCGGCCCCTGCTCTTCGAGAATGTCGAGGCACCCCTCCCAATCGGCCAGAGCGAAGGGGGTCACGAGCCGCGCCGCCCCATCCGTCATCAGGGCGGCCCGGGCGATGTCCCTGCGAGAACAGGACCCGTGCAATGCCTCTTCGGCGGCCTGAGGTTCCGCCGCCGCCACCCAGTAGCCACCCGGGCGGTTCCGGAGGGCTCGCTCCGCCCGTACGAGCTGGGCATGGAGCTGGAGACGTTCGGCAGACCCCGGTACGGTAGCCGCCATGGCGGCCCTCTCGCCCTGGGCGACGTAGGCCAGACGATCGTCCGAGATCGCCTCCACGGTGTGCCCGCGTTCAAGAATGAGGGTGCAGTCCCCCAGCACCAGCCACTCCACGACGTCCCCACGCTCGCGAAGCACTGCGAGGGTCGCTGACGGCGAGAGCGGGTCGTCCACGGCGCAGGTGTCGCGGTGGATCTCCGCCGTCTGCTCGATGGCCGAGGCCAGTGCATCCCTGAGGCTCGACCCCTGGCTCGCCTGCGCACGTAGCGCCGTACCCAGGGTCCTGGCGAACCAGGCGACGCCGTGAACGCACGGCGGGTTCATCGTGCTGGGCATGCCGGCGCCATCGAGAAGCACGACCATCTGGTCGTCCCAGGTCGAGAAGTCCTCGTTCTCCCGGCCGGGGCAACCGCTACTGAAAGCCTCGACGCGCACTTCAGGCGGCCTCGTGGAGCAGCACGCCGCTGACGGATCGGCTCGCCGTCACCGACTTGCCCTCTGGCGTGTAGTCGCAGGCCACGACCATGGAGAACGGTGAGGTGCCAGCCTCCTCGTAGAGATAAGCGAGGTTCTCCGACAGGTAGTGGGCCACACCCAGCGAGCCCACAGCGTGCACTCCGGCGATCAGGAGGAACGTTCCCTGCCCGTCCGGCCGGGGGAGCCTGCCCAGATAAGCCACGTCCGCCGGCGTCGCATTCTGCGGGTCGTCACTCGGCGACGCGTAGACCTTGCCGCTCTCCCGCTCGACGAGGGCCCACCGCCCGTCCGGCAGCGTCTCGAACGCCAGCCGGGGGTCCTGGCCGAACACGGCTGCCACGGCGTCGGAGCTCTTCGGTCCGCAGACGACGACGAGGTCGTCCCGGTTGAGGTCGATCTCCCCGGAGACCGGGATGTACTGGAGCTCTCCGTCGAGCTGAAGGCTCTGGGCCAGCGCCAGCATCCGCTGTCCCGTCGAGCTGTCCTCGACCGCCACGTACTCCCGCTCACCGAGGCGCGTCGGCACAGCGACCTGCACGTACTGGGCCCCCAGGAAAGCCCGCTCGGGGGGCGGGCCGGCATCCCGGAGCTGGGCGACACGCGCACGGCTTACGCCCATGAGTTTGGCGACGTCAGCCATGGAGTGACCGTTTTTGCGCAGCCACGCGATGCTCTCTTTGCGCATGCGTGAGGTCTCGATGACGGCAGCCTGCAACTCCGTCATGAGGTCAACCGCGGCTTTGACGCGCAGGGCGTGGTCCTGCATCGCCGAGACTCGCCGGACTTCCTCGATCAACGTCCCTGCCTCACATATCGCCTCGGAGAAGTGCTCACAGGACACATGTTAAGGGGGGATTGACACCAACCGCCAGACACCGCCATGCTCTGCGGCAACCCCCCCTTAACAGGAGGGGCTCCGAACGGCTTGGGTGGTAACCCCCCCTTGCCATCCGGGGCGGCGCCCGGAGAGCTCCGCGCAGGCGGGTGGGCTCGATGGAAGCGACTGGACCTTGAGAACTGAACAGAGTGCTGAGGTATCCGCCCCCCTCCGGCAACAAGCGGGCGGCGTGCGCGGGTTCTGTCCTCGCGTACGGATCAGCGCAACTCAACTTTTCCGCCCCGCCTCGCGGCAGGCTGCGGCCGGTTGCCTCCTCCGCCCGTCCGGCCCCCTTCGCTGGGGTTGCCGTACGGGCGGGGTCGAGGGGAGCCGGAGCTGAACTCCCGAGCTTCAACGGCATGAACCCCCGGTGCTCCAACACCGGGGGTTCGGTACGGGCCGTTTCCACCCCCTTACGACGAAGGGAGCACGACCCATGAAGTCCATCATCACACTCCCCGCCACCAGTGCGGAGCTGGCGTTTGACGGCGAGCCGTCGGACGCGGAGCTGGACGCGATCGAGCAGGAGCTCCCGCTGATCCTGGCGGAGGTTGACCTGCTCGACGTGGAGATCGCTCTGCTGGACCGGCCGGTGAGCGTGCTGGGCGCCCAGCGGCTGCGCCGGCACCGGCGCCGGGTGCTGGCGGCCCGTCGGGACCTGACCAACCGCACCGCCGTGCAGTCGGGTGGTGCCGCGTGAACGCCCGGTCGCTTACGGACATGGCCGCGTCGCTGACGGCGCTGGTCGCGTTGGACGCGAAGTTCTCGCACCTGCCCGCGCCGAACGTGGACCTCTGCCCGGTCTTCCCGGACCGGCTGCGGCTGTCGCTCCACGACGACCTGGGCGCGTTCGAGGCGTGGCGCGAGGCCCTGAACATCGACCCCGTGGCGGTTGTTCACCGCGTTCAGGGAAACGGCAGGACTCAGGTTCTGAAGGTTCACGGCCGCTTCGCCGGCGCCGACATCGAGCTGGTCGGCTTCACCCCCACCCCGGCCACGGAGCCGCTTGCGGCGGGTGTGGGGGCGGTGTCGTGAACGGTGTTCAGATCCGTTCAGCCGAGCAGGCCCTGAACGTGGGCACGTGGCTGATCGTGTGCGGGGCGATGCTCTACTCCGTCCTCACCGTCACCCCGCTGATGCGGGCCCACACCTCGGACGACTGGGACTGGACCGCCCCGATCCTGCCGATCGTGGTGGACGCCGCGGTGGTCATCGTGGTCCGTCTCGACTCTGTCCTGGCCCGCTTGGGCGGGGAGGGCGGGCGATGGCCGGTGGTGCTGCGCTGGATGACCGGCGCCATGACCCTGGCCCTCAACGTCGCCGACTCCGCCTTGAAGAAAGACCTGGTCGGCGTGGCCGTGCATGCGGTGGCGCCGCTGCTGCTGATCGTCACCGCCGAGACCGGACTCGCCTACCGCCGCGCCATCACAGCGGCGGTGGCGGGTCTGGAGGAGCGGGAGCGGGCCGAGCGGAAGCAGCGCGAGCAGGAGGCCCGCCGGCGGGTCGAGGAAGCCGAGGAGGCTGAGCGGCGTCGGGTGGATGAGGAGGAGCGGCGGGAGCGGGAGCGGCGGGAGTTCGACGCGAAGCTGGCCCGTGAACAGCGCGAGCACGAAGCAGCCCTGGCCCGTGAACAGGCCGAGCGGGAAGAGCGCGCACAGCAGGCCGAGCGCGAGCGGATCGAGACGGCCGAGCGGGCGGCGCGGGAGGCTCGTGAACGCGATGAACGCGCCCGTGAACAGCAGCGGCTGGAGCGTGAACGCCGTGAACGCGAGGCCACCGAGCGGGCCCAGCGCGAGCGTCGCGAGGCCGCCGAGAGGGCCGCCCGTGAACAGCGTGAGCGGGAGGAGCGGGCCGAGCGTGAACGCGCCGCACTCCTGGCCGCCGGCCCAGCCGAGGAGCAGCAGGAGAAGGAACTGGCCCTGCGGACGGTGGCCGCTGCCTTCGCAGCAGGACTGTCGGTGCGGCAGGCCGCCGAGCTGTGCGGCTGGTCCACCGGCTGGGTCACCGGCCACTACCAGAAGCTCCGCGACACCACCCCGGCTCTCGAAGGAGCGTCCCGGTGAAGCTCTCCCCGCACGCCAACCCGCCCGAGCCGAACGACCTGCTGATCCGGTTCCACAACCAGACCGACGCCGCCATCGACATCACCGGCAAGGAGCACGGGCACTCCGCGCGCTGGCACTGCCACGGCTGCGGCGACCGTTCCGGGGAGCACAGCCTCTCCTTCGCCCGCAGCGACGCGAACGAGCACGCCACCACCTGCCGGGCCTCTCACCACCGGCTCGGCTGATGGGCGCCCTGCCCGTCTACCGCTGGCACCTGGCCCCGGAGGGCCTGGCCACCTTCCGTCAGCTCCGCGCGCTGGGGCTGCGCCCGGGTGGTCAGCCGGTGGTGGCCCAGCTCGAACGGCCCCGCCGCCGGCGCGGCCCCCTGGTGGCCTACCTCTACCGCATTGACCAGGCCAAGCCCGTCCGCCCCATGACCCCCGCCCGCCGGGCGGCCTTGGCCAAGGCGAACGCCACCCGGCAGGTCTGCCCCGAGTGCGGTCGGGATGCCGGATACCGCATCCCCGCCTCGCTCGGCATGTGCGTCCCCTGCGCGGACGCCCCCACCCCACTTGCTTCCTGATCTGGAGGTTTCCCTCATGGATCGCAGTCCCGCGCAGGGCTCGCACGTCTACGTGCTCACCCTGCAGAACCCCCAGCACAGTGCCTGCACCCTCTCCGGCACCTACACCCCGCCCCCGGGCATGACCCGCTACGACGCCCTGACCCAGCTCCGCATCGACATGGTCCGCCAGTACCCCTCCATGGAGGGCGCGGTCGTCCTCTACTTCGCCCTGGAGCCCAACCACCTCACCCCCGCCGGGGAGGTGGCCCGATGACGGACCTCAGCACCGAACAGATCACCGTCCCCGCACCGCCGCTTCCGTCCACCCCTCCGTCCACGCCGCCCGCCGAACAAGCGGCAGCCAAGCAGGATCCGAGGGTGGAGCACGCGGCGGGTGGGTGGCCGGTGGTGCCGTTGGCCACGACCGGCGCGAACAGCACGGTCACCGGTCTGGCCACCGCCGCCCTGGTCGGCGGCCCGGCCGGTATCGCCACCGCAGTCGCCGGCATGGCGGTCGTGGGCGGTGCGGTCCTGGCCCGCCGGGCGGCCCGCAACCGCACCGCCAAGACCACCACCCGCGCCGCAGCAAAGACCAAGAACGTGCCCACACCCCGCACCACCCGCCAGCACGCCGGCGGCACACGGGGTGCGAGCACCACGGGTACGGGTACGGGTGCGAAGCGAAGCAGCTCCGGTGCGCTGTCCCGCTCCAACAAGCCCACCCCGGGCAATGGCCGTTCCACCGGGTCGACCACTTCGGGTACTTCTTCGGCCCGGACGGGTCGGCCGGCGGGGCGGGTCGGGCAGGTGAAGGCGCTGCGGCAGGCGGCGAGCACGTCGGCGCCGACCCGGTCCCAGCGCCGTGCCCAGGCCTCGCAGAACCGGCGGCACGCCGCCGACACCCGCCGCACCACCCCCGCCTCCCGCCAGACCGCCCGGACCGGCAACTCCGCCGGAACGGGCACCTCGGGCCCGAAGAACCAGGGCCGGGACCGAAGTCTGGCGTCCAGACTGGGCGGGAAGGTCCGGTCCGGGCGTGACACCGCTGTCCAGCGGGCCCGGGCGGCGCGGGACCGGCAGGCGGCGAAGGCGGTGGACGCTTCCCGCGGGAAAGTCCGCGCCGCCCTGGCCGCCAAGCAGAAGCGGGCCATGACCCGGGCGGTACGCAAGCAAGCCCGCAAGGCACTGCGGCGATCCGCACTGCGCAAGCAGGGCCGCCGCCTGCTCGCCGCACTCCTGGCCGCCCCGATCGGTGTGCTCGGCATGCTGACCACCCCGTTGGGTCGCAAGCTCGGCATCAAGGCCCTCCAGCACCCCGGCCGCCGCCTGTATCGGCGCCTGATGCGTACGGCCGAGGAGCAGCAGGCCCTGCGCGATCAGAAGATCCGTGAGCAGCAGGCGACCGCCGAGGCCGCCATCGACGCCGACCTGGCTCCTGAGCAGCAGATCGGCGGCACCGTCCAGCGTCCCGCCTTCCTCACCCCCGCCCTGCCCGCATCGCCCGTGGAGGTCGTGAACGTGTCCGGTTTCAAGTTCGAAGAGGCCGCCGCCGAGATGGAGAACGCGGCCCGCACCTACGAGCCCGAGACGGCCATGGAGATCCTGACCATGGTCGACAACCTCCCCGACGCCCTCACCAGCGTCGCCAACACCTTCCGCATCCTGGCCGAGCGCTCCGACAGCGAGTTCCCGCTGGAGAAGGACATCGCCGGCGCCTTCGACGAGATCTACGGCGCCCTGATGCGCGCGGTCGACTCCTCCGGAGACCTCGCCCCGCTGTTTAGGCAGGTCCACGAGCACGACATCGCCCGCCACGAGGACCCCCGCAACGGCCACGAGGCCGAGAAGGGCTGGAACGTCTGATCATGGCCACCAACACCACCCCCAAGACCTCCTCGGGGCCGGTGTGGGACTGGGCGGCTGGTCACGGACCCGTGACCGGCGCCCTGTCCGCCACCACCGGAGCCCTCGCCCTGGCCACCACCGGAGCGGCCACCGGTATGCCGCCCGCCTGGGCCCTCGCGGTCGGCACCGCCGGCGCCATCGGCCACACCATCTCCACCCTCCGCGAACGCCTCTCCGCCCGCACCCTCACCCTCCGCGCCTCCTCCTGGCTCCTGGGCGCCGGGTGGACAACGTGGGCGATCGCGGACGGGCCGCTGACCTGGCAGGCCATCGGCTCCCTCGCCGTCCTCGGCGTCGGCATCGGCACCGCATCACGGTCCGTCGGCCTGTATGAGGACGCCCGCGAGCTGGAGCTGATCGCCCTGGCCGACCGGCAGGTCAACGCCGAGATCCAGGCCGAACGCCGCACCCTGGCGGCCGAGTGGGTCGAGCGGATCCAGCGCGTTTCCGGGGTCACGGTGACGGTGCTGGCGATCGAGAAGTGGCCCACCGCCACCGGGTTCACCATCGACGCCGAACTACCCGGCGCCACCACCTACGACCGGATCGCCAAAGACTCCGCCCTGCTCTCCGCCGACGCCCGCCTGCCCCACGGCTGCACCGTGGCGGCGACCCCGGGCATCCACCAGGGCCGGGTCCTCATCGACATCTCCACCGTCAACGTCCTGGAGAGGGAGATCCCCTACCCGTCCGAGTACGGGCCCCTGTCCATCCACACCGGCCTGCCCTGGGGCGTGCGCTCCGACGGCCGGGGCGTCCTGGTGCACCTGCGTGAGCAGTGCGCGCTGATCGTCGGGCCGACCGGGTCGGGCAAGACCAACATGGTGCACGACGTCCTCGCCGGGTTCGCACGCGCCACGGACATTCTGAGCTGGGTCATCGACCTCAACGCCGGATCCGCCGGCCTGCCCTGGGTGCGCCCCGCCTTCGACGGCGACGGCACTCCGGATAAGGAGACGCGGCCCGGGATCGACTGGCTCGCCTCCACTCCGGAGGAGGCCGAGCTGATGCTCGACACCGCCCTCAGGGTGGGCAAGCACCGCAAGGTCGTCTATCAGGATCTGATGGCGAAGGAGAACACCGACCTGCTGCCCATCTCCGCCCGGATCCCGCAGATCATGATCCTGATCGATGAGGGCGCCGAGATCCTGACCAGCAACGATCCGAAGATGCGCAAGCTCGCCGCGAAGATCGTGGAAGTCATCCGGCTGCTGCGGTCCATGGGCATCCGCACCGTCCTCACCGCCCTCGGGGCCACCGGGGCGGTGCTGGGGAACCTGATGATCCGCCGCGAGGCCAAGACGCGGGTCTGCCTGACCGGCGGCGAGGTCGAGGGCATGGACCTCTCCCGCATCTTCCAGGGCTCCCGGGGCCTGCGGCCCGAGCAGGCTCCCTACAAGGGCGCCGGATTCATCGGCACCCCCGAATCCGCCCCCGGCCTGTTCAAGTCCTGGCGGATCACCCCCAACCAGATCGCCGACATCGTCCGCGCCACCAGCGCCCTCCACCCGCGGCTGGACGAGTCGTCCGCGAAGGTCGCCGGACCCGACTACGCCCGCCGCTGGGACAGCGACCGCACCGCCTGGATGCGCACCACCGACAGCACCGGCACACGACCGGTCCCGACGGCCGAGACCCGCCCGGCGCGTCCGGGCGGGCTGAACCTCTCCGCCCTGCGCGACGCTCCCGCGCCGGACGCTCCGCCGGCCGACGAGGACGCACTCGCCGCACAGTTCATGGCCCAGATCGACGCCCAGTTCGGCACCACCGACGAGCCCGCTCCGGACGACCGGGAGGAGGGTGAGCGGTCTCATGGGCTCAACCTCTCCGCGTTCCGCAAGGAGCGGGAGAAGCCGGAAGGACCGGACTGGCTGCCCGACGCGCTCGACGCGATCAAGGCTGCCGGGACGGACGGCATGAAGCCCTCCGCCGTCGCGGACGCGGTCGCCAAGGACCGTAAGACCGTTCGGGCCGGGCTCAAGGCGGCGGCCGAGCGGGGCGAGTTGGTCTACCGGGACAACGGCCCGCACTCCGTCTACGTCCACCCCGACCACGCCTAGAACCCTCCACAGAGAGCTACTGGGTACTGGGTAGTGGGGTGACACCCCACTACCCAGTAGACGCCCCAGTAAGGCGTACAGGGGCTTTCATCAGGTTTTTCTACTGGGGACCCAGTACCCGCTACCCAGTAGCGCACCCCACTAGAACCACACAGCGTCACCAGGCCCGGCGGGCGGCACCTCACGACAAGGTGCTGCCCGCCGCTGTTGAAAGGACCGCGTTGTGCACTCCGAGACCCCGTATCAGATCACCCCCACCCCTCTCTACGACCACCTCAGCGCTGCCCGGCAGCCGGTGATCCTGCCCGCCCAGATCCCGCCGGGCATCGACTGGGTCACCCTCCCCAACGGAGTCCGCACCCTCGCCTACACCCAGCCCGCGCCCACGCCACAGGTTCCGGTTACCGCCTCGCAGCCGGTTCCCACGTGGGCCAAGACCACCGCCCTACTCGCCCCCACCGTCGGCGGCGGAATCGCCGCCGGCGGCATCGGCCTCTCCTACGCCGCCCCGGGACTGATCGCCATGAGCCACGCCCTGTGGTCCGCCGCCGCCCTCCTCGTCGCCGCCGTCATCGCCGTCCCCATCCTGCTCCGCACCGCCCGCCGCGCCACCGGCACGGGGGCGGGGCAGGGTGGCGGGGCCACGCACATCACGCAGACCATCACCGCGACCGGCCTGTTCGGCCGCGCCAGCGGAACCATCAACCACCGCTGACAAGCCGAAGGCGGCCCCCGAGTCTCGCCAAAGAACTGGGACCGCCCTCTTCTCCGAGTCCATCAACAGACCTGTGGAGGTCTCCAGCATGACCCATCACCTCCCGATCCGGCGAGACGGCGCCCGGCCGTTACTCCTGGACCTGTTCTGCTGCGCCGGCGGCGCGGCCATGGGCTACCGGCGGGCCGGGTTCGACGTCGTCGGCGTCGACATCGCCCCGCGCCCGAACTACCCCTTCACCTTCGTTCGGGCCGACGCCCTGGAGTACCTGGCGAACCTGATCGCCACCGGCGAGATCGGACGGTTCACCCTCGTCCACACCTCGCCGCCCTGCCAGGCCGGATGCGCGCTGACCGTGGGCACCAACCGGTCCAAGGGCTGGGGCGGCACTCATGTGGACCTCGTACCGCCCACCCGGGTGCTGTTGGAGGCGTCCGGGCTGCCGTACGTCATCGAGCAGCCCAACGGCCGGGCCGAGATCCGCAAGGACCTGACCCTGTGCGGCGAGCAGTTCTCCCTCGGGGTGCTGCGGCACCGCAACTTCGAACTCGGCCGCTGGTCCGTCACCCGACCCGCCCACCCCAAGCACCGGGGACGGGTCCGGGGGTGGCGGCACGGCGAGTTCTTCGACGGCCCGTACGTCGCCGCCTACGGCAACGGCGGCGGCAAGCCCTCCGTGCCCGAGTTGCAGGCGGCCATGGGCATCACCTGGACCGACGTCCGCGAAGAGCTGACCGAGGCCATCCCGCCCGCCTACACCCAGTGGATCGGCACCCAGTTCCTCGCCCAGGTGCGTGCGGGGGTGGCCGCGTGAACAGCATCCCCACCACCGCCCTCGGCCTCGCTGAGCAGGGCCTGCCGGTGCTGCCCCTGCGAGCCGACAAACGGCCCTTCGGCAACTGCGCCGCATGCGACGACCTCGCCTGCGGCGGACGGCCGAACATGCGGGCCCCCGGCCCGTGCGCCTGCCCGTGGCCGTGCCACGGCTGGGCCGCTGCCACCACCGACCCCACCGTCGTCGGCTCCCCGCAGTGGGCGGCGACATGGCGGCAGGCACGGGCGATCGGCTACCACCCCGGCGGCGCTGGCATGACCGTGGTCGACCTCGACAACCAGGCCGCCATCGACTGGGCCCGGGAGAACCTGCCGCCCACCACGACCGTGGCCACCACGCGCGGAGAGCACTGGATCTACTCCGGCGCCGTGCGGTCGGTGAACGGCGTCCGCGAAGGCGTCGACATCAAGTCCACGATGTCCTACGCCCGCTGGCTCGGCCCCGGCATCGGCCCCATGGTCGACGTCCCCGCCACCGTGCATGAGTTGGTGAAGGTGAAGCCTGTCGTCCGGTCCGCGCCTCGTCCGGTAGCGGTGTCCGCCCCGGCCGGCGTCGGGAAGTGTCCGCATCGCTCCCCGGTCTACCTGGAGCGCGGGATCGCCATGGCCGAGCAGCGCATCACCGCCGCCACCAGCGGTGTGCACGCGGCGGTGTACCGGACCTTCCTCGCGGTGCTCTCCGCCCACGGTCGCTGCGGCTGCCTCACCGAAACCCACATCGGCCGCCTGTTCACCGCCGCCCAGGCCAAGGGCGAGTCCCCGCGGCACTGCACCGACGCGTGGGCGAACGCCTCCACGGCTCTGGGGATGTGATATGTCCGAGGACGAGAAGACTCCGGCGCGCGAGGTCATCACCGAGTACGCGCAGCAGCATTTCCGCTACTTCCGCACGGTCGACGGCACCGTCTACGCCCAGCGCAACGGCCACCCCGTCGCCCGCCCCATTCGCTCGCAGGGCACCACCGGCAGTCACCGGCAGGAACTCATGGTCGGCCTGTTCCACGACGGGCACGGCGTCTTCAACGGAACCGCCCTCAAGGAGGCACTGGACTTGATCGAAGCACTCGCCCTGTCCCAGGACGTCCAGCCCACCCACATCCGCGTCGCTCCCGGATTCGACGGTGCCACCTGGCTCGACCTCGGCCGCGACGACGGCCGCTCCGTCCGCATCCACCCCAACGGCTGGGACATTCGCATTCCCGACCCGCGCGAGGTGTGCTGGCGGCGCACCCAGCTCACCGGGGAACTCCCGCTGCCGGCGAAGGACACTGACGGCAAGGGCATCGACCTGCTGATGCGGCTGTGCAACTTCGCCAGCGCCCAGGGCGAGAGCCTGGCCCTTGCCTGGCTGGTCGGCTGCCTCGGCCCCTCCGTCCCCGTCCCCGCTCCCTTCCTCACCGGCCCTCAGGGTGCGGGCAAGTCCACCGCCGGGCGGATGTTGGTGCGGATCATCGAGGGTATGAGCGGCGACCTGCGCCGGGCACCGAAGGACGAGGAGAACCTGATCACCGCCGTCGCGGCCGGATGGGTCACCGCCCTGGACAACCTCTCCCACCTCGGCCCGGACCTGTCGGACCTGATGTGCTGCATCGTCACCGGGGCCGAGACCATCAAGCGCGCCCTGTTCACCGACGGCGACGTCGTCCGCTCCCGCTACCGCCGGCCGCTCCTGCTGACCGGGATCGACGTCGGCGTCATCCGCCCCGACCTCGCCGAACGTCTCCTTCCCCTCCGCCTGGAGCGGCCCCGGGTGCGGCGGACCGAGGCGGAACTGTGGGCGGAGTTCGAAGAGGCCCTGCCGGTCATCCTCGGTTCCCTGCTTGACCTCACGGTCAAGGTCCGCGCCACTCAGGCGCAGATTCCTACCGACCTGCGCATGGCCGACTTCGCCCACCTGTGCGCCCAGCTCGACACCGCCACCAGCCTCGGCGCCCTGGACGCCTACCGCACCAGCCTGGACGACCTCAACGACGACGTCATCGAAGGCGACCTGCTTGCCCAGACCGTCCTCAAGCACGCCGGCGGCATCGCCCCGGGTGCGGACGTGCGGATGACGTCGGCGGAGTGGCTGCACTGCCTCAGCCAGCTCTACAGCGGCGAGGACCTGCGCCCTCTGCCCAAGGGGTGGCCCACCACCGGCAAGGTCCTCTCCGACCGCCTCAAGCGCCTCCAACCCGTCCTGGCCGCACGCGGCGTGCTCGTCGACTGGGGCCGGAAGAACAGCGCCCGCTACATCGAACTCGCCCGCCCCCTGCCCCCGGCCGACGAGCAGCAGCCGGCGTTCTGACCCACACCCGCCGCGACCGCTCGCGCACAAACAAGAGGAGCACCCCGCCGCCGTGGCGACGGGTGCTCCTCTTGCTCTTCGGCGGCTCGCCGCCGCCCAAAGGTCGTGCCGCTTCGCGGCTCCCTCTTCACGTCCGGAGGCGCGCACGACAACAGACACAGACCCCTCTCTTTTTCCTAAGTAGGAAGCGCTGCGTCACCTACGTCACCAGCGGCCCCGAAACCGCTCCTGAGCTGCTCTGACAGGGGTGACGCAGACCCCGAATTTCTGCGTCACCCTTCGTCACCTGCGTCACCCCGTGACGGACGTCTGCGTCACCCGTGACACAGCCCGAACGCTCTGCGTCACCGAAAAAACCCAGGTCAGAGGGCTTGAGTGACGCGGATGACGCAGTGACGCAGAAATCCCGACCTCGGACACATACGCCTCCCTGAGGCGTCCTCTCAGGACTGGCAACCCGACTGTCCACAAGCCAGAGGAGAGCCGATATGGCATCCGCCGTGACCACCCTGCGGGCCGGACTCCCGGACCGGTACCTCACCCCCGAGGACATCGCCGAACTCTTCGACGTCCCCCTGGAGACTGTCTACCACTGGCGCAAGAAGCGCACCGGCCCGCCCGGATTCCGCGTCGGCCGCCACGTCCGCTACGACCCCGCTGCCGTCCGCACCTGGGTCACCCAGCAGAGCGAGTTCGACGCCGCTGCCTGATCCGCCCCTCACCGGTCTGTGCCGCCCCCGTCGTGGGGCGGCACAGACCTTCCACGCATCGAAAGGAACCGCACCCACCCATGGCTGGCCACGTCCAGGACCGTTGGTACAAGACCGAGACCGACACCGACGGCAAGGAGCGCCGGGTCAGGACCGACCGCTACGGTCTCGGACTCCGTTACCGGGCCCGCTACATCGGTCCCGACGGCACCGAGAAGTCCAAGAGCTTCCCGGACAAGCAGAAGCGCCTCGCGGAGAAGTGGCTCTCCGCCATTGAGGCCGACATGAGCCGCAGGCAGTACATCGACCCGTCCGCCGGACGGATCACGTTCCGGCAGTACGGCGAGAAGTGGCTCGCCTCCCAGACCACGGACCCGACGACACGCACGACGGTAGGCGTCCACCTTCGGCTGCACGCGTTCCCGTACCTCGGGACGCGGCCGATCGATTCGTTCCGGCCCGAGCACATCCGCGAGTGGCTCGCGGCGCTGGAGAAGTCCCTCCCGGTGTCTTCGTACCGCCGGGTCATCTTCGCCAGCGTCTCCGCCGTGCTCGCCGCGGCCGTGGACGACGAGCTACTCGCCAAGAACCCGTGCAAGTCGCGTTCGGTCCGGCCGCCGGCGCCCGGCGATCCCCGGGTGAGGCCGTGGACAGCGGAGCGGGTGTCCGCCATCCGCTCGGCGCTGCCGAAGCGCTATCAGGCGATGGTCGACATCGGCAGCGGCTGCGGTCTCCGACAGGGCGAGATCTTCGGACTGGCGGAGGAGCACGTCAGGTTCGACACCGGATGGCTCCGCGTCGCGAATCAGGTGAAGGTCGTCAATGGGCATCTCGTCTTCGGGCCGCCGAAGCGCGGGAAGGAGCGGGACGTCCCACTCCCCCGCCAAGTCGCCCGCGTTCTCCACGAGCACGCCGAGGAATTCCCGCCCGTCGACGTCTCCCTGCCGTGGCTGAAGCCGGACGGGCCGCTCGTCACGAAGCGGCTGTACTTCTCGCTCACCGGCGGCGGCGCCGTACGGCGGACCGACTTCAACACCCGCGTATGGAAACTCGCCCTCGTCCAGGCCGGCGTGATTCCGGAACCCAAGGAAGGCGCGCGTCACCAGGCGGCCCGCGAGCACGGAATGCACGCACTGCGGCACTTCTACGCTTCTGTGCTCCTCGATGCCGGCGAGAACATCAAGGCCCTCAGCTCGTACCTCGGTCACGGCGACCCCGGGTTCACGCTCCGGGTCTACACGCACCTGATGCCGAGCAGCGACGGACGGGCCCGCCGGGCCGTGGATGGGCTCTACGAGGGGTTCGATTCCACGCCTGACGGCCCAGGGACGGCCCAGGGCTAGTGAGACGGATCAGGGCCGACGGTTCGCCACCGTCGGCCCTGATCGTCAGTTCCAGGCTCTACCCGCTCTGACCTGCGCCTACAGCACCGGCAGGTTCTTCCGCAGCTCGAAGGCGGTGACCTCGGAGCGGTACTCCTCCCACTCCTGCTTCTTGTTGCGCAGGAAGAAGTCGAAGACGTGCTCGCCCAGGGTCTCCGCGACCAGTTCGCTGCGCTCCATCAGGGAGATCGCCTCGCCGAGGTTCTGCGGGAGGGGCTCGATGCCCATCGCGCGGCGTTCCGAGTCGGAGAGGGCCCAGACGTCGTCGTCGGCGCCGGCCGGGAGTTCGTAGCCCTCCTCGATGCCCTTGAGGCCGGCCGCGAGGAGGACGGCGTAGGTCAGGTACGGGTTGGCGCCCGAGTCGATGGAGCGGACCTCGACGCGCGAGGAGCCCGTCTTGCCCGGCTTGTACATCGGGACCCGGATGAGGGCCGAGCGGTTGTTGTGGCCCCAGCAGATGTACGAGGGGGCCTCGCCGCCCGAGCCGGCCGTGCGCGACGAGCCGCCCCAGATGCGCTTGTAGGAGTTGACCCACTGGTTGGTGACGGCCGAGATCTCGCCCGCGTGCTTCAGGAGGCCCGCGATGAAGGAGCGGCCCACCTTGGAGAGCTGGTAC
This sequence comes from Streptomyces sp. NPDC092045, assembly GCF_044756005.1. Taxonomy (NCBI): domain Bacteria; kingdom Bacillati; phylum Actinomycetota; class Actinomycetes; order Kitasatosporales; family Streptomycetaceae; genus Streptomyces; species Streptomyces sp. NPDC092045. The sequence goes on from NZ_JBIVSC010000002.1 coordinate 306,824, forward strand.
TCGGCGCCCGACTCGTAGAAGGCGTTCCGGTCGCCCTCGAAGAGGGAGAGGTGGGTGTGCATGCCCGAGCCCGGGTACTCCGAGAACGGCTTCGGCATGAAGGTGGCCTGGACGCCCTGTTCGAGGGCGACCTGCTTCATGACCAGGCGGAAGGTCATGATGTTGTCGGCCGTGGAGAGCGCGTCGGCGTAGCGGAGGTCGATCTCCTGCTGGCCCGGCGCGCCCTCGTGGTGGGAGAACTCGACCGAGATGCCCATCGACTCCAGCATGGTGATCGCCTGGCGGCGGAAGTCCATGCCGACGTTCTGCGGGGTGTGGTCGAAGTAGCCCGAGTTGTCGGCCGGGGTGGGCCGGGAGCCGTCGAGCGGCTTGTCCTTCAGGAGGAAGAACTCGATCTCGGGGTGGGTGTAGAAGGTGAAGCCCAGGTCCGAGGTCTTGGCCAGGGCCCGCTTCAGGACGTAGCGCGGGTCGGCGAAGGACGGCGAGCCGTCCGGCATCAGGATGTCGCAGAACATCCGGGCCGTGCCCGGCGCCTCCGCGCGCCACGGCAGGATCTGGAACGTGCCCGGGTCCGGCTTGGCGATCATGTCCGACTCGTAGACGCGGGCGAAGCCCTCGATCGCGGAGCCGTCGAAGCCGATGCCCTCGTCGAAGGCCTGCTCCAGTTCGGCCGGCGCCACGGCCACCGACTTGAGGAAGCCGAGCACGTCGGTGAACCACAGGCGCACGAAGCGGATGTCGCGCTCTTCGAGCGTACGGAGCACGAATTCCTGCTGCTTGTCCATTTCCACACCCATCCTCGCTGGTCAGGCCGCCTGATCCCACCGCCTCGGGCACATCGGGGGCACCTGAGCATCCCACCACATGGTTTCGCGCACGTTGCACACCCATACTGCCTGCTCGGTTGTGACTCAGGTAACGGGGGACGGGCCGATCCGGGCCTCCGTCCTCCGGTCCGGCCCCGTCGTCCGGCATCCGGTGGCACCCCGTTCGGCCCACGGAGGGCGTTCGCCCACTACGATCTCCGCCCATGGGGGCCCCTCGGCTCGTACGCCCGTCCCGGCACGCGCGTCCCATGGCACTGGTGAGTGCCGTGGCGACGCTCCTCGCCGCGCTCTCCTTCTGTCTGGGGGCCGGGCCCGGGGCGGAGTCCCACCACGGGCCGGCCCCGGAGCAGCGGGTGCGGACGGCGGCGGCCACCGTCGCCGTCGAGTACGTCTGCCCGTACGACCGCGGCGGCTGCTCCCTCTTCCCGTCCCCCTCCCCCGCGGTGCTCGGCGCGCCCGCGCCCGATCCCCCGCTCCAGGCGGCGGACGGGCTTCCGCGCCTCGCCCCGGTCTCCGGCGACGGTCCGGCGCGCCGCTCCGGCGTCCGGCCGCGCGCGCCGGACCTGCACGTCCTTCAGGTTCTCCGCACGTAGGCGGGTGACGGGGCGGTCCGCCGCCCCCGCCGCCGCACCTCCGTGCCCGTACCGAACCCCACCCCCACCTCCCGAAGAAGGACGACACCACCATGGCCGCCAACCGCTCCGCCAACGCCGACCGCCGCGCCCGAATAGAGGAGATGCGCCGCGCCGAGCAGGCCCGTGAGCGCCGCAACCGCCTGATCACGATCGGCGTCTCGACCGTCGTCGTGCTCGGCCTCGTCGGCTTCGGCAGCTTCGTGCTGATGAAGAAGTCCGACGAGCAGGACCAGAAGGAGGCCGCCGCCAAGGCCCCGATCTCCGCCGAGAAGAGCTGGGACCCCGCCAAGCTCGGCCGCAACCACGTCCAGACGGCCGTGAAGTACGACATGAAGCCGCCGGTCGGCGGTGACCACAGCCAGGTCTGGATGAACTGCGACGGCGACGTCTACACGAAGCCGGTCCCGGACGTGAACGCCGTGCACTCCCTGGAGCACGGCGCCGTCTGGGTGACGTACAACAAGCAGGCCCCCAAGGGCGACGTGGAGAAGCTCGCCGCGAAGGTCGGCAAGACCAAGTACACGCTGATGAGCCCGGTGGACGACCAGGCCGGCGCGATCATGCTGTCCGCCTGGGGCAAGCAGGTGACCGTGGACGGCGCGGACGACCCGCGCGTCGACGCCTTCTTCACCAAGTACGTGCAGGGCCCGCAGACCCCGGAGCCGGGCGCGGCCTGCACGGGCGGGCTCGACGCGGAGGGTGCGGGCGGCGCCGGGATGGGCCAGTGAGGCCGAACCGCACGCAGGGGGCGGCGATCGCCGCCGTCGCCCTCGCGGTGCTCTTCGCCGGGGGCGCGGTGACCGTCGCCTCCGCGGACCGCGACGAGGCGCCCGCCACCCCCGTCTCCGCGTCGGCGGACGCCGGGTTCGCCCGGGACATGGCGGTCCACCACCAGCAGGCCGTCGAGATGTCGTTCGTGGTCCGGGACCGGACGACGGACGAGGCCGTGCGCCGGCTCGCGTACGACATCGCCAACACGCAGGCCAACCAGCGGGGCATGATGCTCGGCTGGCTCGACCTGTGGGGGCTGCCCAAGGCCGAGTCCGGCGTCGAGCCGATGACCTGGATGGGCATGGGCGGCCCGGGCGACGCCGGTCCGCGGGACGGGGCGCTCATGCCGGGCATGGCGACCAAGACGCAGATCGAGGAGTTGCGGAGGGCCAGTGGCCGCGAGGCCGAGGTCCTGTACCTGAAGCTCATGACCGAGCACCACAGGGGCGGGGTCCACATGGCCGAGGGCTGCGTGCAGAAGTGCACCGTGGACGTCGAGCGCTCGCTCGCCCGGGGCATGGTCGACGCGCAGAAGTCCGAGATGCTGCTGATGGCGGACATGTTGAAGGAGCGCGGGGCCTGATCCCTGGCCCGTGAGCCGAGGCCGTACGGCCCCCGCGACCCGTTGCGGTCGCGGGGGCCGTGCCGTGCGCCGACAATGGGTGGGCTCGGGGATTCGTACGACGTTCGACGACGAAAGGTACGCGACCCCATGACCACGGCGAAGGACATCATGCACCCCGGGGCCCAGTGGATCCCGGCTCACGAGACGCTCGACCGCGCCGCGCAGCTGATGCGCAACCTGAACGTGGGCGCGCTGCCCATCGCCGACGAGAACGAACGTCTCTGCGGCATCCTCACGGACCGCGACATCGTCGTCGGCTGCGTGGCCATGGGCCACGACCCGTCCAAGGTGACCTGCGGCGAGATGGCCAAGGGGACCCCGCGCTGGGTCGAGTCGGACGCCGACGTGGGCGCCGTCCTGGAGGAGATGCAGAGCCACCGGATCAAGCGGCTGCCCGTCATCGAGGAGAAGCGGCTCGTCGGCATGATCAGCGAGGCCGAGCTGGCGCAGCACCTCTCGGACGAGCAGATCAAGGCGTTCTGCATGAGCGTCTACGCGTCTTCCTGACGGACCCGGGTCTCGGAGTCCGCGGACGTCCACGGGCGTCCACGCCGTCTTCCCGACGGCTCTCCGGACGTCCGGGAGCCAGGAGCCCCTACGCGTCCTCCTGACGGATCCGGAGGTCCAGGACCGCCCGGGCCACCGCGTCCGGGCGGTCCCGCATGACCAGGTGGCCCGACGCCCCGGCCGCCTCGTGGCGGGCGCCGAGCCGCCGGGCGAGGGCGCGCTGGCGCCGCTCCCAGCGGGCGGAGCCGTCGGGGGCGGCGAGGACGGTGACGGGGAGGCCCGGCGGGAGCGGGCGCTCCTCCCGCAGGGCGAGGAGTTCGGCGGCGACGGCCCCGTACCGGGCGTTCTCCAGGAGGGTGCCGCGCAGCACGCGCGAGGTGCGGTAGACGCGGCGGACGAGGGCGGGGTCGGTGGGGGCGGGGCCGGTACGGGGGTCGGCGCCGGGGCGCGGGGTTCCTCTCCGTACGGTCGCCGCCCGGACCGCGAGGTCCCGGACCGCCGGGCCGAGCGCCGCCGGGAGCCCGGCGGCGCAGAGGACGGCGCCGAGGACGCGGGCGGGCGCGGTGGTGCGGGACGGCCGCGGGTCCTCCTCCACCGAGGAGTCGACGAGGACCAGGCCGGCGGTCCGGTCCGGGTGCAGCCGGGCGAAGGCCTCCGCGTGGAACCCGGCGATGGAGTGCCCGACGACGACGGCCGGTCCGCGGTGGCCGAGCGCGTCGAGGAGCGCCGCGATCCGGTCCGCCTCGCCCGCCGCCGTCGGCGGGACCGCCGCCGGGGCGGAGAGGCCGTGGCCGGGGCGGTCGAAGCGGACGAGCGTGCGGTACGGGGCGAGGTGCGGGACGACCGGGTCCCAGTCGAACCAGGTCATGCCGAGGCCGGCGCTCAGGACGCAGACGGGCCCGGAGCCCTCGGTCACCACGTGGTGGGGCACGCCCCCGATCCTCACGAAGGTCACCGCCGCCCCCTCCGTCCGTCCCCGGCCGGGGAGCGCGCGAGGGAGTACGCGAGGACCGCGAGCCACACGGCCACCAGGAGGACCTGGAGCCGCTGGCCCGCGCCGAGCGCCCAGACGCCCTTCCCCGCCTCGAAGGCGGCGACGGCGGCGAGGGTCCAGGCGGTGGCGGCGAACTCCAGGGCGACCAGGGCCGGTCCGGTGCGGGCGAGGGGCAGCCGGCGGTCGTGGCGGCGGGCGGCGACGGTCAGGGCGACCAGGGCCGCGAGCGCGCCCGTCATCGCCAGGCTCGAACTGACGGCGTGGGCCGCGTGGGTGGCGGGGACGAGCCCGGCGGTCTCGCGCGCCGTGCACACGGGGTCGACGGTCGGGGCGCAGCTCAGCGGCAGCCGGGAGTCGGCGACGGTGGCGGCCCCGAAGACGGCGAGGGCGGTCCATCCGCCGACGGCCCAGGGGTCGCGGCCCGCGCGACTGCCCGGCCCCGGCGGCCCGCCGGGTCCTCCGCGCGCCCTCCAGGCCCCCGCCAGGCCGGTCAGCGCCCCGCCCAGGACCAGGAGGCCCGCCGTGAAGTCGGTGGCGCGGAAGAGGCCGCCGAGGGGCTGGTCGACGGCGGCCAGTTCGGAGACGTACGTCCGGACCGGGTCGAGGCCGGTGCGGACGACGACTTCGAGGACCCAGGCGGTGTACGCGAGCGCACCGAGGGCCAACAGGGCTGCGGCCGTGCGCGCGACACTCCTGGACATACCGGTTCGAACGCCGGGACGGGCCGGGGGGTTCCCGGCGACGCGCCCCGCCCCGCGGGCGGCTCCACGGGCGGACGGCCCGGCACGGGTGCCTTTACGGGCGGACGCCTCCGCGCGGGCTCCCCGCACGGGCGGACGCCCCGGTACGGACGGCTCGGCACGGACGGCTCCACGGGCGGCCTCCCCGCAGGCCCCTCCGCACGAACAGCTCCACGGGCGGACGCCCCAGTACGAACGTCCCGGCACAGACGCCCCCACGGGCGGCCTCCCCGCAGGCCCCTCCGCACGAACAGCTCCACGGGCGGACGCCCCGGCACGGACCTCCCGGCACGGACACCTCCACGGGCGAACGTCTCCCCGCAGGCCCCTCCTTACGGACAGCTCCACAAGCGGACGCCCCGGTGCCGACGCCTCCACAGGCGGACGCCTCCCCGCAGGCTCCTCCGCACAGGCGGCTCCACGTCCGAACCGCTCGGCACGGGCGCCCCCAGGGCCAGGTGCCCGCCCGCCCCCGCGGACGCCTCCGCGCGGGCGGGCGCCCGGCCCGGCGCCGCCGGAATCCCCGTTCCCCACGACATAGCGTCGGTCTGACGATTAGACTGGGCGCGTGCCTCAACTACGCCTCGCCCTGAATCAGATCGACTCGACCGTCGGAGACATCGCCGGGAACGCGGAGGCGATCGTGCACTGGACCCGGCACGCCGTCGGGCAGGGCGCGCATCTCGTCGCGTTCCCCGAGATGGCGCTGACCGGATACCCCGTCGAGGACCTCGCGCTGCGCTCCTCCTTCGTGGAGGCGTCCCGGACGGCCCTGCGCGGGCTCGCCCGGCGCCTCGCCGAGGAGGGGTTCGGGGAGGTGCCGGTGGTCGTCGGCCACCTGGACCGCTCGGAGCGGGCGGAGCCCCGGCTCGGCCGGCCGGCCGGGTCGCCGGAGAACGCCGCCGCCGTCCTGTACGGCGGGGAGCCGGCACTGCGGTTCGCCAAGCACCACCTGCCGAACTACGGCGTCTTCGACGAGTACCGGCACTTCGTCCGGGGCGACACGCTGCCCGTCGTCCGGGTCCACGGCGTCGACGTGGCCCTGGCGATCTGCGAGGACCTCTGGCAGGACGGCGGCCGGGTCCCGGCGGCGCGCGCCGCGCGGGCCGGGCTTCTCCTGTCGGTGAACGCCTCGCCGTACGAGCGGAACAAGGACGACACGCGCCTCGCACTGGTCCGGGCGCGGGCCCGGGAGGCCGGGTGCGTCACGGCGTACCTGGCGGCCACCGGCGGCCAGGACGAGCTGGTCTTCGACGGGGACTCGATCGTCGTGGACGCGGAGGGCGAAGTGATCGCGCGGGCCCCGCAGTTCGTCGAGGGCAGCGTGATCCTGGACCTGGACCTGCCCGCGTACGACCCGGACGCGCCGGAGGGGCCGACCGGGGAGGACGGGCTGCGGATCGACCGGGTGGTGCTCTCCGAGAAGCCGCTGCCCGCGTACGAGCCGGAGCTGACGGGCGGTCTCGCGCGCCGGCTCGACGACGACGAGGAGGTGTACTCGGCGCTCGTCATCGGCCTGCGCGCCTACCTCGCGAAGAACGGTTTCCGCTCGGTCCTGGTCGGCCTGTCCGGCGGCATCGACTCCTCGCTCGTCGCGTCGATCGCCTGCGACGCGCTCGGCGCGGAGAACGTGCACGGGGTGTCGATGCCGTCGAAGTACTCCTCCGCGCACTCGCGCGGCGACGCGGCCGAGCTGGCCCGCAGGACCGGGCTGAACCACCGCACGGTGTCGATCGAGCCGATGTTCGACGCGTACATGGGCGCGCTCGGCCTCACCGGGCTCGCGGAGGAGAACCTCCAGGCCCGGCTGCGCGGCACGACCCTGATGGCGCTCTCCAACCAGGAGGGGCACCTCGTCCTCGCGCCGGGCAACAAGTCCGAGCTGGCGGTGGGCTACTCGACGCTGTACGGGGACGCGGTGGGCGGGTTCGGTCCCATCAAGGACGTGTACAAGTCGGACGTCTTCCGGCTGGCGCGCTGGCGGAACCGGGCGGCCGAGGAGCGCGGCCAGACCCCGCCGATCCCGGAGAACTCGATCGCCAAGCCGCCCAGCGCCGAGCTGCGCCCGGGGCAGGTCGACACGGACTCGCTGCCGGACTACGAGGTGCTGGACGGCATCCTCGCGCTGTACGTGGACCGGGACCTGGGCCGGGACGAGATCGTGGCCGCCGGGTACGACGCGGAGCTGGTGACGCGGACGCTGCGGATGGTGGACGCGGCGGAGTACAAGCGGCGCCAGTATCCGCCGGGCACCAAGATCTCGGCGAAGGGCTTCGGCAAGGACCGGCGCCTGCCGGTCACGAACCGCTGGCGGGAGTCCCCGGCCGGCTGACCCCGGCCCCGGCTTCCCCTCCGGCTTCCTCTCCGGCGTCCTTCCCGGTGTCCGCGAGGGGGCTTCCCGCGACCACGCGGGAGGCCCCCTCCGGCGTGCGGCGGTCGAGCAGGCCCGCCACCGCCGCGACCGCCAGGCCGACGGCGGTGAGGCCCGCGCCGACCAGGGCCGGGGAGGTCCAGCCCCAGCCGGCGGCGACGGCCGCGCCGCCGGCCCAGGCGCCGCCCGCGTTGGCGAGGTTGAAGGCCGAGTGGTTGGAGGCGGAGGCGAGCGTCGGGGCGTCCTTGGCCTTGTTCATGACCAGCATCTGGAGCGGGGTGGTGGTCATGAAGCCGACCGCGCCGAGGACGACGACCGTGACCAGGGCCAGCCAGGGCACGTGGACGGTGAAGCGGAAGGCGACCAGGGCGAGGACGAGGGCGCCGAGCGAGCCGTACAGGGTGGGGCGCAGCGCCCGGTCGGTCAGCGGTCCGGCGGCGAGCGCGCCGCCGGTCATCCCGAGGCCGAAGAGGGCGAGGACGAGCGTGACGGTGGAGTCGCCGAAGCCCATCACCTCGGTGGTCATCGAGGCGAGGTACGAGTAGACGGCGAAGACGCCCGCGAAGCCGAAGACGGCGGTGAGCAGGCCGAGCAGCACCTGCGGGCGGCCGAGGGCCCGCACCTCGCGGCCAAGGCTCCGGTGGCCGTCGGCGGGGATCGGCGGGACCAGGCGGGCGAGCGCGGCCATGGCGAGCAGGCCGATCGCGGAGACCACGAGGAAGGTGGCCCGCCAGCCGAGGTGCTGGCCGAGGAGGGTCGCGGCCGGTACGCCGAGGATGTTGGCGACGGTGAGGCCGAGGAACATGGTGGCCACCGCCCGCGCCTGCCGCCCCTCGCGGACGAGCCGGGCGGCGACGACCGCGCCGAGGCCGAAGAACGCGCCGTGCGGGAGCCCGGCGAGGACCCGGCCCGCGACGAGCCAGCCGAAGCCGGGGGCGAGCGCGGAGGCGAGGTTGCCGACCGTGAAGAGCGCCATCAGCAGGAGCAGCATCCGCTTGCGCGGGACGCGGGAGCCGAGGGCGGTGAGCAGCGGGGCGCCGACGACGACCCCGATCGCGTACGCCGAGACGAGGTGTCCGGCGGTGGGGACGGAGGTGCCGAGGTCCTCGGCGACCTGGGGCAGGAGCCCCATCATCACGAATTCGGTGGTGCCGATGCCGAAGGCGGAGACGGCCAGGGCGAGCAACGCCAGGGGCATGAGGGGGAGGGCCTTCCGGGGGACGGGGCCGGGGGCTGCCCCCCCCGGATTAGTTCTTCGTCTGAACAAATTGTCGCAGACGACGTGTTCCCGGTGGCTTCCGGAGGATGAAGGGGACGTTTCGGCTCGGAGGTCGACGCGGAGGCCGGTGCGGGGGCCGGTTCAGAACTTCACGCGGGCGGCGATCGGGAGGTGGTCGCTCCTCGTGGCGGGCAGCGCCCAGGAGGAGACGGGCTCGACGCCCCTGACCATGATCTGGTCGATGCGGGCCATCGGGAACGAGGCCGGCCAGCTGAAGCCGAAGCCGTCGCCGGCCGCGCCCTGGGTGGAGCGGAGCTGCGAGGTGACGCCGTTGAGGGCGCGGTCGTTCATGGTGCCGTTGAGGTCGCCGAGGAGGACGATCCGCTCGTGCCGGTCCCGGGAGATGGCCTCGCCGAGCGCGTCGGCGCTGTTGTCGCGCTGGTTGGCGGTGAAGCCGGCGTTCATCCGGACCCGCACGGAGGGCAGGTGGGCGACGTACACGGCCACCTCGCCCTTCGGGGTCACGACGGAGGCGCGCATGGCCCGGGTCCAGCCCATGTGGATGTCGACGGGCCGCGCGTCGCGCAGCGGCAGCTTGCTCCAGAGGCCCACCGTGCCCTGGACGGAGTGGTACGGGTAGGCCTCGGCGAGGCCCTCCTCGTAGACCGGGACCATGTCGCCCTTGAGCTCCTCCAGGGCGAGCACGTCGACGCCGGAGGCGGCGAGCTGCCGGGCCGCGCCCTCGGGGTCCGGGTTCTCGGCGTTCACGTTGTGGGTGGCGACGGAGAGGTCGCCGCCGGGGGCGGACTTGTCGGCGACGAGCCCGCCGAAGAGGTTGAGCCACACCGCGGCCGGAAGCAGCAGGGCGATCAGCGCGGTGGCGGACCGGCGCAGCAGCGCGAGGACGAGCAGGAGCGGCACGAAGAGGCCGAACCAGGGCAGGAAGGTCTCCGTGAGGCTGCCCAGGTTGCCGATCCGGTTGGGGATGTCGGCGTGGAAGACCATCACGAGGGTGAGCGCCACGGCGGCCAGGGCGATCAGGACGCCCCGGCGCCAGATCCCCCGGTCGCGGCGGAGCCGGTCGAGGGCGGCCCGGAACCGGGAACGGGGACGCTCGCCGTTCGCGCCGCCGTACTCGGTCCCCGTCGTGTCCACCCGCGTCATCGCTGCCCTCACTGCCTTGCCGCCGTACCGTCGTGCCTGCTGCCGTGGCCCGACGTCGACACTAGGCGATGAGGGGACGGCCGTACTCCCCCAGGGACGACACCGCGGGCGTGGCGGGTTCCTCGGGAGGCGCCGAAGGGGGACGGCTGTGACAGAACGCTCATATTCACGGCGGTCGGGACGGGGCCGGGGGTTCGCCGGGCGGGTTTCCGGAGCGGGGCCGGGGACCCGCCGGGCGGGTTTCCGGAGCGGGGCGGGCCGGGCCCCGGAGCGGCGCCGCGCGGGTTTCACACATTGCGGCGGTGTGAACAGCGCCACTCCGGCCCACTTTCCCGTCCGCCCGCCGAAGTGCCACCATGGACGTGGTCCGGGGACGCCGTGAGGGCGCCTCGAGATGACGACAAGGAGCCGTGCACCATGACGCTTCAGGCTGCCCAGAAGCCGCCCGCCTCCGGCGGCGACGGCGACAAGTCGCTCTACGGGGGGAAGGGCACCCGCCGCATCACCGTCCACGACATCGCCGCCGCCAAGGTCCGCGGCGAGAAGTGGCCCATGCTCACCGCCTACGACGCGATGACCGCCTCCGTCTTCGACGAGGCCGGCATCCCGGTGATCCTCGTCGGCGACTCGATGGGCAACTGCCACCTCGGCTACGACACCACCGTGCCCGTCACGATGGACGAGATGACCCTGCTCTCCGCCGCCGTCGTACGGGGCACCAGGCGGGCCCTCGTCGTCGGCGACCTGCCCTTCGGCTCGTACCAGGAGGGGCCCGTCCAGGCCCTGCGCAACGCCACCCGGCTCGTCAAGGACGCCGGCGTCGGCGCGATCAAGCTGGAGGGCGGCGAGCGCTCGCTGCCGCAGACCGAGCTGCTCGTCCAGGCCGGCATCCCCGTCATGTCCCACCTGGGCCTGACCCCGCAGTCCGTCAACACCATGGGCTACCGGGTGCAGGGCCGCTCCGACGAGGCCGCCCACCGGCTGCTCGGCGACGCCAAGGCCGCGCAGGACGCGGGCGCGTTCGCGGTCGTCCTGGAGCTCGTGCCGGCCGAGCTGGCCGCCGAGGTCACCCGTTCGCTGCACATCCCGACCATCGGCATCGGCGCCGGCGCCGGGACCGACGCGCAGGTCCTCGTCTGGACCGACATGGCCGGTCTGACCGGCGGCAGGGTGCCGCGCTTCACCAAGCAGTACACCAACCTGCGCGAGACGCTCGGCGACGCCGCGCGCGCCTTCGCCGAGGACGTCTCCGGCGGGGCGTTCCCCGCCGAGGAGCACACCTTCCACTGATCCCGGAGGGCCCTTCGCGAAGGGTCCCGGGAAAGGCCCCGAGAAGCCACTGCGGCACCTCCGACAGCCCGCCGACATCCCCCATCGGCGGGCTGTCGGCCGTCTGTAGGGGCGTTGTCGGTGGTGACTGGTCCACTGGTGCCCATGACGCGATCACACACCAACGCCGTCGAGGTACGGGGCCTCGTGAAGCACTTCGGCGAGACGAAGGCCCTCGACGGGGTCGACCTGGACGTCCGGGAGGGCACGGTCCTCGGGGTCCTCGGCCCCAACGGCGCCGGGAAGACCACCCTCGTCCGCTGTCTGTCCACCCTGATCGTCCCGGACTCCGGGACCGCCACCGTCGCCGGTTACGACGTGGTGCGCCAGCCCCGGCAGCTGCGCCGCACCATCGGCCTCACCGGCCAGTACGCCTCGGTCGACGAGAAGCTGTCCGGCTGGGAGAACCTCTACATGATCGGGCGGCTGCTCGACCTCTCCCGCAAGGACTCCCGGACCCGCGCCGACGAGCTCCTGGAGCGCTTCTCGCTCACCGAGGCCGCCAAGCGGCCCGCGATGAACTACTCGGGCGGCATGCGCCGGCGGCTCGACCTGGCCGCCTCGATGATCGGGAACCCGGCCGTCCTCTACCTGGACGAGCCGACCACCGGCCTCGACCCCCGCACCCGCAACGAGGTCTGGGACGAGGTCAAGCGGATGGTCTCCGAGGGCGCCACCGTCCTGCTCACCACGCAGTACATGGAGGAGGCGGAGCAGCTCGCGAGCGAGCTGACCGTCATCGACCGCGGCAAGGTCATCGCCAACGGCGGGGTCGACGACCTCAAGGCCCGGGTCGGCGGCCGCACCCTGAAGGTGCGGCCGGTGGACCCGGCCGACCTGACCGCCATGGCCGCCGCGCTCCGCGAGACCGGCCTCGACGGGGTCGCCGGCGCGACCGTCGTCCCCGACGAGGGCGCGCTGTACGTGCCGATCCTCGCCGACGAGCAGCTGACCGCCGTCGTGGCCCTGCTGGGCGCGCGCGGCTTCGGCATCGCCCACATCGGCACCCACCTGCCCAGCCTGGACGAGGTGTTCCTGGCGATCACCGGCCAGAAGACGACCGTGTCCGACGCGCTTCCCGAGGAGGTCGCCGCATGAGCACCGCCACCACGACCACACCGCTCTCCAAGACCCCCGTCGGCGGCCCGGACGAGGGCACGGGGCCGGCGCGGGCGCTGCCCGGCGAGGGCCGGATCGGCCTGCGGGCCAACCTGCGCCACATCGGCGCCCTGGCCCGGCGCAACGCCCTCCAGATCAAGCAGGACCCGGAGTCGATGTTCGACGCCGTCCTGATGCCGATCATCTTCATCCTGCTGTTCGTGTACGTCTTCGGCGGCGCGATCGCCGGCAAGGGCAACAACGACGCGTACGTGAACTACGTGACGCCCGGCCTGATGGCGATGATGGGCATGAACATCGCCATGGCCGTCGGAACCGGGATGAACGAGGACTTCAAGAAGGGGGTCATGGACCGGTTCCGGACGATGCCGATCGCCCGGTCCTCCGTCCTGATCGCCAAGATCGTCGTCGAGGTCGGCCGGATGCTGATCGCCACCGCGATCCTGCTCGGCATGGGCTTCCTGCTCGGTCTGGAGATCAAGACCTCGGTCCTCGACCTCTTCGCCGCGATCGGCCTGTCGATGGTCTTCGGCGCCTCGCTGATGTGGATCTTCATCCTGCTCGGCCTCACCATGAAGACGAGCCAGGCGGTCCAGGGCGTCGCGATGCTGGTCCTGATGCCGCTCCAGTTCGGCTCGTCGATCTTCGCCCCGCCGACCTCGATGCCCGGCTGGCTGGAGGCCTTCACCGACTACAACCCGCTCTCCAACCTCGCCGACGCCGCGCGCAACCTCGTCAACGGCGGTCCGGTCGCCCACTCGGTGTGGATGACCCTCGGCTGGTCGGTGCTGATCACGGTCGTCACGGCGCCGATCGCGGTCGCCAAGTTCCGCAACAAGACCTGAGTCGCGGGACGTCCCCGGGAGGGGTCAGGACTCGGCGCGCTCCCTGATCGCGTCGGCGGCGCGGCCGAGCAGGGCGGCGGCCTCTTCCAGCGAGAGGCCGTCGCCCTCGGCGCGTGCCGCCCCGAACTCCGCGTCGCCGAGCACGGACCGGGCGAGCGCGGTGGCCCGCTCCAGCTGCTCCCGCTCGGTCGGCGGCGGCAGGTGCCCCGGCGGGAGCAGTCCGTCCCTGGCGCCGAGCAGCACCGCGCCGGTCCGCGCCTCCGGTCCGCCGAGTCCGGCCAGCGCCCAGGCGGCGATGATCAGGTGCACCGCCGGCATCTGCGGGCCGATCATCATGGACAGCGGGCCGAGGGAGCTCTCGTACGCCTCCCTGGCGAGGGCGAGCCCGGAGCCGTACCGCCCGTCCAGGACGTCGAGCCAGCCGAGGACGCCGAGGGTGAAGCCCTTGAAGAGGGCGAGGGTGTCCGAGTCGAACTCCCCGAGGAGCTCCTGGAGGTGCGCGCGCGCCTCGTCGGTGCGTCCCGCGCGACCGAGTGCCACGCCGAGGAACATCCGGGCGCCGACGCGGGGTTCGTGGCCCAGACCGTGGTCGTCGGCCAGGATCTCGCGGAGGATCGCCTCGCCCTCGGCGGGCCGTCCGGACTCGACGAGCGTGCCGGCGTACCGGGCCCGCAGGAGCAGCACCTGCGCCTGGGCGCCGATCCGTTCGGCGTGGCCGATGGCGGCGGTGAAGTCCGCGGCGGCCGCCTCGAAGTCGAGGAGCCGTTCCTCGGCCTCCGCGCGGGAGGAGAGCGCCTCGGCCGCGCCCCAGGCATCGCCGAACCGCTCGAAGATCTCCAGGCTCTCGTCGGCGTCGGCGATCGCCTCGGCGGCCCGGTCGCCCCGGTTGGCGAGCATGTTGGCGCGCAGCTGGAGGATGTTGGCGAGGTCCCAGTCGTAGCCGTAGCGGCGGCAGGCCTCGACGGTGGCGTCGAGCAGTTCGCCGAGCCGGCCGGCCTCCCCGATGAGGAGGACCGCGAAGACGGCGAAGGAGCCGGGCAGCCGGCAGGACTGGGGCAGGCCGGGGTCGTACCCGGCGGTCATCTCGCGCAGCCGCCGGACGCCCTCGGGGGTGGTCCAGCGGCCGGTCTCGTGGCTCATGTTGATGAGTTCGACGAGCCGGACCCCGCGCCGGGCCTCCCGGCGCTGCTCCTCGGAGAGCGGCGGCGGAGCGGCCGTGCACGGCTCGTACAGGGGGACGACGGGGGCGGCGGGCGGCGCGAACGGGTCGGGGCCGAGGGCGGAGGCGGCCTCGGCCCAGTACAGGGCGTCGGTGCGCAGATCGCGCAACTGCCAGTACCAGAGCAGGGAGTGGACGAGGACGAGGGCCTCGTCCTCGTCGCGGGCGTCGACGGCCCGGCGCAGGGCGGTGCGGAGGTTGCCGTACTCGGTCCCGAAGCGGGCGATGGCGGCGACCTGGCCGGGCCCGCGCAGCTCCGGATCCGTCCGCCGGGCCAGCTCCCGGTAGTGCGCCAGGTGCCGCCGCTCCACCTCCGCCCGCTCCCCCGCCTCCGTCAGCCGCTCCCGCGCGTACTCGGCCACCGTCTCCAGGAGCCGGTAGCGCATTCCCTCTCCGCCCGGCGACGCCACCACCAGCGACTTGTCCACCAGCGCCCCGAGCGCGTCCAGCACGTCCCCGGCCCCGCCGCCGTCGGCGCACACCGCCTCCGCCGCCGCCAGGTCGCAACCGCCCGTGAAGACCGCGAGCCGCCGCAGCACCGCCCGTTCCGGACGGTCGAGCAGGTCCCACGACCAGTCGACCACCGCCCGCAGCGTCTGCTGCCGCGGCAGCACCGTCCGCGCCCCCGCCGTCAGCAGCCGGAAGCGGTCGTCCAGGCGGTCCGCGATCTGCCGCGGCGACAGCATCCGCAACCGCGCCGCCGCCAGCTCGATCGCCAGCGGCAGTCCGTCGAGCCGGCGGCACACCTCCTCCGCCGCCGCCCGGTCCTCCTCCACCGCGAACCCCGGCCGCGCCGCGGCCCCCCGCTCCCCCAGCAACCGCAGCGCCGTCCCCGCCGGCAGCGGACCCAACGGCCGCACCACCTCCCCCGGCACCCCCAGCGGCTCGCGGCTCGTCGCCAGGATCCGGAGCTCGGGGCAGCGGGCGAGCAGGGCCTCGGCCAGCTCGGCGGCGGCACCGACCACGTGCTCGCAGTTGTCGAGGAGCAGCAGCATCCGGCGCCCGGCGCAGTGCTCCACGAGCCGGGCGAGGGGGTCGTTCCCGGTCCGCAGCTCCTCGGCACCCGCGCCGCGCAGGACGGTCTCGCGGGCGCCGACGGCCGCGAGGACGGCCTCGGGGACGGCCTCCGGGGCGGTGACGGGGGCGAGTTCGGCGATCCAGACGCCGTCGGGCCAGGCTCCGGAGCCGCGCTCGGCGGCCTCCTGCGAGAGCCGGGTCTTCCCGGCGCCGCCGGGCCCGAGCAGGGTGACGAGCCGGGCCGCCCGCAGGTCCTCCTGGAGGGCGGTGATCTCCTCGTCGCGGCCGACGAAGCTGGTGAGCCGCGCGCGCAGGTTGCCGGGGACGGGGGCGGGGGCGGGCTCCGGCTTCGCCGTGGCCGTCGCCGTCGGTGCCTCCCCGGCGAGCAGTTCCGCGTGGAGGGCGCGCAGGGCCGGGGACGGGTCCGTGCCGAGGCGTTCGGCGAGGGCGCGGCGCACCGACTCGTACGCGGCGAGCCCCTCGGCCGCCCGGCCCGTGTCGCGCAGGGCGCGGATCCGCAGGGCCTGGAGGGGTTCGTCCAGCGGGTGGGCCGCGCAGAGGGCGGTCAGCTCGGGGAGGGCGGCGGGCGCGTCGCCGAGGGCCAGGGCGGCGTCGAGCCGGGCCCGGCGGGCGTCGAGGCGGCGGGCCTCCCAGCGGGCGGCCTCGGCGGTCCGGTCCGGCAGGTCGGCGAGGGCGGGGCCGCGCCAGAGCCCGAGGGCCTCGTCGAGCAGGGCGGCGGCCCGTGCGGCGTCCCCGGCGTCCAGCGCGGCGGCGCCCTCGCGGGCGAGCCGTTCGAAGCGGTACAGGTCGACGTCGTCCCGGGCGGCGGCGAGGCGGTAGCCGCCCTCGCCGGAGACCACCCGGTCCCGGCCGACGGCCCTGCGCAGCCGTCCGACCAGGGCCTGGAGCGCGGCGACCGCGTCGGCGGGCGGCTCGTCGCCGTGCCAGACCTCGTCCACGAGGTCCCGCACGGGCACGGGGCGGTCCGCCCGCAGGGCGAGGACGGCGAGCAGCGCGCGGACCCGGGGGCCGCCGACGGCCACGTCGGTGCCGTCGGGCGCGTGGGCGAGGGTGGGGCCGAGGACGGAGTAGCGCACGGGCCCATTCTCCGTGAGCGCCCGGCCCCCGCTCCCGGCGGGGAGCCGTCCGGGCCGGCGGACGGCCCGGAGCCCGGCCCGGAACCCCGGACCCCGTCGGACCCCGGACCCCGTCGGACCCCGGCGTCCGGCCGGGCCCCCGGACCCGCGCCTGCGCGGCCGGGAGGCGGGGAGGCGGGGAGGCGGGGAGCCGCCTCGGAAGCGGGACCGCCCTCCGGGAGCGAGGAACCACCCCGGAAGCAGGGCCACCCCCGAAACCGGGGCCGTCCCCGAAACCGGGGCCGTCCCCGAAACCGGGGCCGTCCCCGAAACCGGGGCCGTCCCCGGAACCGGGCCGGGGCCCGGTACGTTTCCCGCACACCAGCCTTCCCGTCCCCCTTCCCCCGTCCCCTGGGAGCCCCCGCGATGACCACGGCCACCACCCGGAGCCACGAACGGCGGATCAGCCCCGTCTTCCTGGCGATCCTCGCCGTCATGGCCGTCACCGGCTGGGCGGTGTGGACGGACTTCGCCGCCCTGCCCGGTCTGGCGGTCTTCCTCTTCGTGACCTCGGCGTGGGTGGTGTCGCTCTGCCTGCACGAGTACGCGCACGCCCGGACGGCCCTGCACGGCGGGGACGTCACGGTGGGCGCGAAGGGCTATCTGACCCTGAACCCGCTGAAGTACACGCACGCGGTGCTGAGCGTCGTGCTCCCGGTGCTCTTCGTGATCATGGGCGGGATCGGCCTGCCGGGCGGCGCGGTCTTCATCGAGCAGGGACGGATCAAGGGCCGCTGGAAGCACAGCCTGGTCTCGGCGGCGGGCCCGCTGGCGAACGTGCTCTTCGCGCTCGTGTGCACGGCCCCGTTCTGGCTGGACGCGCTGCACGGCGTGCCGCCGGCCTTCCGGTACGCGCTCGCGTTCCTGGCGTTCCTCCAGGTGACGGCGGCGCTCCTGAACATGCTGCCGGTGCCGGGGCTCGACGGCTACGGCGTGGTGGAGCCCTGGCTGTCGTACAAGGTCAAGCGGCAGATCGAGCCGTACGCGCCGTACGGCTTCTTCGTCGTGATCGCGCTGCTGTTCGTCCCGGCGGTCAACGGCGCCTTCTTCGACGCGGTCGACGCGCTCATGCGGTCCCTCGGGGTGCCGGAGCTGAGCCGGTACTGCGGCTCGCAGCTCTTCCGGTTCTGGGAGGGGACGCCGGAGTTCTGCGGGGTCTAGGACGTGTCCGGCGGGTCAGCCCCGTGCGGCGGCTTCCCGCTCGACCTTGGCGCGGCGGAGGTAGTACCAGGCCATGTTGGAGGAGAGGCCGGCCAGGAGGACCCAGACGATGCCGAGGAAGCTGCCCTGGACGAAGGAGACGACGGCCGCGGCGACGGCCAGGGCGCAGACCACGAGGGCGTAGAGGGCGAGGCGGGGCATGGGGGTCGGCTCCTGTCCGGGTACGGCGTGTTGCGGTGCCCGTCCAGTGTCCCCCATGCCCGGAAGCGTCCGTTCTCCGGCTCGCCCCACCGGCCCGGGCGGCCTCAGACGTCGGTGATCCGGAGGCCCGCGTGGGCCTTGTAGCGGCGGTTGACCGAGATCAGGTTGGCGACGAGCGACTCGACCTGGTGGGCGTTGCGCAGCCGGCCGGCGAAGACACCGCGCATGCCGGGGACGCGGCCGGCGAGGGCCTGGACGATCTCCACGTCGGCGCGCTCCTCGCCGAGGACCATCACGTCGGTGTCGATCTCCGCGAGGGAGGTGTCCTGGAGGAGGACGGCGGAGAGGTGGTGGAAGGCGGCGGTGACCCGGGAGTCCGGGAGGAGCGCGGCGGCCTGCTCGGCGGCGGAGCCCTCCTCGGGCTTCAGGGCGTAGGCGCCCTTCTTGTCGAAGCCGAGCGGGTTGACGCAGTCCACGACGAGCTTTCCGGCCAGCTCCTCGCGCAGCGACTCCAGGGTCTCGGCGTGGCCGTCCCACGGCACGGCGACGATCACGACGTCGCTGCGGCGGGCGGTCTCGGCGTTGTCGGCGCCCTCGACGCCGTGGCCGAGCTCGGCGGCGGCGTCCCGGGCGCGGTCGGCGGCGCGGGAGCCGATGATCACCTTCTGGCCGGCCAGGGCGAACCGGAGGGCGAGGCCGCGGCCCTGTTCGCCGGTGCCGCCGAGGACGCCGACGACGAGGCCGGAGACGTCGGGGAGGTCCCACGGGTCCTTGGGGGCCTTGGCGGTGGGGTCCTGGGGTGCGCTGGAGGAAGTCATGGCCCCGACATTACCGACCGGTCGGACCGCCGGGCCGCTTCCCGTACGGGTGATCCACCGGCGTTCGGCCGCGCGGGGGCCCGGCGTCGTACAGGATGCGTCCGCATGGATGCCGTACGGGTCGCGTTGCTGCGGGAAGTGCTCGCCGGGACGGAGTGGCCGGGGGAGGTCCGCCGGTTCGCGGGGGCGCTCCGGGGCGCGGTGGTCCCGCGCGGGGGCGGGCTGCTCCTGGTCGGCACGGAGGAGTACGAGCCCTGGCACCTGGCGGCGCACCTGGTCGACGAGTCCGTCTGGTCGGGGCTTCCGGAGCTGGCGCCGACGCTGGTGCGGCACCGGGTGCGGCCGGGCGGTCCGGCGCACCTGTCGGTGGGCGCGGGGCGGCTGGAGTCGGCGGGGCGGGGGGCGACGCTGCTGGTGGTGGCGCCGGAGCGGCCGGGGGCGGGGCTGCTCCAGCGGGTGCACGACGCCCGGCGGGCGGGGGCGACGGTGCTGACGCTCGACGGGGGAGACCCGGAGGTGCGGGGGCTCGCGCACGAGGCGCTCGCGGTGGCGGAGGGGTCGGGGGTGGACCTGGAGACGGTGCAGCACCTGGTGAGCGCGGCGGCCGGGGAGAACAGCCTGCCGTCGCCGCGCGGGAACCGCCGCTTCCGGGACCGGCTCTCGGACCTCGTGGACCGGCTGACGGCCCCGCCGCCGCAGCGGTGGTGAGCGGCCCGCGCCCGGACGGCCGGCGGAGCCCACCGATAATCAGGTTGCCTTCGGCACCTTCCGGACGGAACA
Source organism: Streptomyces sp. NPDC092045 (assembly GCF_044756005.1). Classification (NCBI taxonomy): domain Bacteria; kingdom Bacillati; phylum Actinomycetota; class Actinomycetes; order Kitasatosporales; family Streptomycetaceae; genus Streptomyces; species Streptomyces sp. NPDC092045. Next base: position 326,302 of record NZ_JBIVSC010000002.1, read on the forward strand.
TGACCCTTCGTGCCCCCCGCGTTCTCGAAGCTCTCCGCCCTCCTGCCCGACACGGCGCCGTGGCGCGCCTCCCGCGACTTCCGGCTCCTGTGGGTGCAGGGGCTCGTGACGTTCTTCAGCAGCGCGATGGCGATGGTCGCCCTGCCGCTCCAGATCAAGGAGCTGACGAACTCGCCGCTCGCGGTCGGGGCGATGGGCGCGGTCGAGCTGGTGCCGCTCGTGGTGTTCGGCCTGTACGGCGGGGCGCTCGCGGACGCGGTCGACCGGCGGCGGGTGATCCTGTGGACCGAGGCGGGCCTCGGCGCGCTCGCCGTGGTCCTGCTGGTCAACGCGGTGCTGCCGGAGCCGATGCTCTGGCCGCTGTACGTGGTCGCGGCCGGCGTCTCGGCGCTCGCGGGGCTCCAGCGGCCGGCGCTCGACTCGCTGTTCGCGCGGATCGTGCCGCACGAGCACCAGACGGCGGCGGCCGCCCTGAACTCGCTGCGCTGGCAGATGGGCGCCATCGCGGGCCCCTCGATCGCGGGCCTGGTCGTGGCGTTCGCGGGGCACGCGCCCGCGTACGCGGTGACGGCCTGCGGTTTCGCGGTCTCGGTCCTGATGTGCCGGCGCCTCTCCCCCGCGCCGCCCGCGCACGACGCGGAGAAGCCGTCGCTGCGGGGCATCGCGGAGGGGGCGCGGTACGCCTGGTCGCGGCCGGTGCTGCTCGGCACGTACGCGGTCGACCTGGCGGCGATGTTCTTCGCCTTCCCGAACGCGATCTTCCCGTTCCTCGCGGACGAACTGGACGCGGACTGGTCGCTGGGCCTGATGTACGCGGCGGGCTCGGTCGGCTCGCTGCTCCTCGGTCTGACCAGCGGCTGGACCTCGAAGGTGCGGCGGCACGGGCTGCTCGTGGCCGGCGGCGCGGCCGGCTGGGGCCTGGCCATCGCGGCGGCCGGCTGGTTCGGGAACGTGTGGCTGGTGCTGCTCTGCCTGGCCTTCGCGGGCGCCGGGGACATGCTGAGCGGTCTGGGCCGCTCGACCATCTGGAACCAGACGATCCCGGAGGAGCTGCGCGGCCGGCTCGCCGGCATCGAGGTGCTCTCCTACAGCGTCGGCCCGCAGCTCGGCCAGGTGCGGGCGGGCGTGATGGCGGGCTGGACCGGCACCCGGACGGCGGTCTGGACCGGCGGCGTGGCCTGCGTGGCCTCGGTGGGCCTGCTCTGCATGGCGCTGCCGAAGCTCCTGGCGTACGACTCCGAGACCGACGCGGACTCGCTGCGGCGCAGGGCGCAGCAGGAGGCGGCGGAGAAGGCCCGCGCGGGGGCCGCCGACACCGCCTAGGGTCTGTCCGGCGGATCAGGGTCGGATAGGACGCGGCGTCTGGTGCGGTGGCTCGCAAGGCGCCGGAGCGGTTCGATAGCGGAGCTATCGGGACGTTTCGGCAACGCGGCGAGGTGCCGTGCCAGGCGACGCGGCCCCGGCCGTGATCCGCCGGACAGGCCCTAGCGGGCCGGGGGCTCCGGGGCGCGGTGGGCCCGGGAGCCCCGTGCCGCCTACTCGGGGCTCTCGTCCCTCTTGCCGCCGGCGTCGTGCCAGCGCGGGTCGGTCTCCCACTCCAGGTTCCGCTCGCGGGCGGTCTCCATGGCGTGGGAGGCCTCCTCACGGGTGGTGTACGGGCCGAAACGGTTCTTCGAGGGGCACTCGGGGCCCTCCTCGACCTTCTTGTGCTCCAGGCAGTAGTACCACTCGCCCGGTTTGCCCGCGGTGCTCTTCTTGAACAGGGCCATCGTCGGCTCCTTCCTCCGAGGATCATGGTGCCCCAGACCCGGTCGTTACACTCGCTGACATGTCTGGCCAGTCGCTTCTCGTACCGGGGGAGCTCTCCCCCCACCGCTCCGTTCCGGGTTCCATCCGCCGCCCCGAGTACGTCGGGAAGCCCGCACCGACCCCGTACACCGGGCCCGAGGTGCAGGATTCCGACACGATCGAGCGGATGCGGATCGCCGGCCGCATCGCCGCGCGGGCGATGGAGGAGGCCGCCAAGCACATCGCCCCCGGCGTCACCACGGACGAGCTCGACCGGGTGGCGCACGAGTTCATGTGCGACCACGGCGCCTACCCGTCCACCCTCGGCTACCGCGGCTTCCCGAAGTCGCTGTGCGCCTCGGTCAACGAGGTCATCTGCCACGGCATCCCGGACTCCACGGTGCTGCGGGACGGCGACATCGTGAACCTGGACGTCACCGCCTACGTCAACGGCGTCCACGGCGACAACAACGCCACCTACCTCTGCGGCGACGTCGACGAGGAGTCGCGGCTGCTCGTGGAGCGGACGCGGGAGGCCCTGAACCGGGCGATCAAGGCGGTGAAGCCGGGCCGCCGGATCAACATCGTCGGGCGGGTCATCGAGTCGTACGCCAAGCGGTTCGGCTACGGGGTCGTGCGCGACTTCACCGGGCACGGCATCAACGAGTCCTTCCACTCCGGCCTGATCGTGCCGCACTACGACTCCCCGCACCACACCACCGAGATCAAGACCGGCATGACCTTCACCATCGAGCCGATGCTGACGCTCGGCACCCACGACTACGACATGTGGGACGACGGCTGGACCGTGGTGACCAAGGACCGCAAGCGGACGGCCCAGTTCGAGCACACCCTCGTCGTGACGGAGACCGGGGCGGAGATCCTGACCCTGCCCTGACGTTGCCCCGCCCCGGGAAGTGGGTAGCCCTTTTGCCGACAGGACGTCGGGAACCAGTTGACTTAGGTAAGCCTAACTCGGCAGGATCGTCACTGGTTCCCGTCCCATCGGTCCCGGAGGCACGCCTTGGACACCCCCTTCTCGACGCTCATCCGCACGGCGTCGCACGAGCAGCACACCGAGGCGGAGACGTCGTCCTTCATGGGTGACCTCCTCGGCGGGCGCCTGGGCGTCGACGCCTACGCCCGCTACACGGAGCAGCTCTGGTTCGTGTACCGGGCCCTGGAGGAGGGTGCGGAGGCGCTGCGCGGGGACCCGGTCGCCGGGCCGTTCATACAGCCCGAGCTGTTCCGCACGGCCGCCCTGGAGCAGGACCTCGCGCATCTGCGGGGCCCCGGCTGGCAGGACGGCGTCTCGCCGCTGCCGGCCACCACGGCGTACGCCGAGCGGGTCGCCGAGTGCGCCCGCGACTGGCCCGCCGGCTACGTGGCGCACCACTACACGCGCTACCTGGGCGACCTGTCGGGCGGCCAGATCATCCGCGACAGGGCGGAGCGCACCTGGGGCTTCGCGCGCAAGGGCGACGGCGTCCGCTTCTACGTCTTCGAGGAGATCTCCAACCCGGCCGCGTTCAAGCGGGCGTACCGGGAGCTGCTCGACGGGGTGAACGCCGACGACCTGGAGAAGCAGCGGATCGTCGACGAGTGCAAGCGCGCCTTCGCCTTCAACAGCGCGGTCTTCCACCAGCTCGGGAGCGAGTTCCCGCTGAGCGCGTGACGCGGTGGTCCGTGCGGGAGGGTCAGCGCGTGAGCGTGCCCTCCAGGCGGACGCGTCCGCCGAGTTCCACGATGCCGTCGGGGCCGGGGGCGGTCAGCAGTTGCGACCCCCGGCCCTGCGTGATGTTCAGGGCCCGTCCCAGCTCCGCCGTGAGGAGCAGCGCCGCCGCGCCGGTGGCCTCGTCCTCGTCGATGCCGTCGCCGCGCCCCGGGAAGGCCCGCGCCCTGATCCGCCCGGCGGCCTCCTCCTCCCAGGCCCAGGCGTAGACCCACTCGCCGGGCTCCGGCACCTCCAGGGCCTCCACCTCGGCGGCGGAGGCGTACCGGCGCAGGGTGCGGGGCGGGGCCCATTCCGCGCGCGCCTCGATCCAGGTGAACTCCCCGTCGCCGCGCACCCACACCTCGCCGGCCGGCGGGTGGACGACCTCCAGGTCGAGCAGCCAGGCCGCGCCGACGAGCGGGTGCCCGGCGAACGGCAGCCGGAGGCCCGGCGTGTAGATGTCGACGAGCCCGCGCTCCGGGTCGTCCACGAACACCGTCTCGCTGAAGCCGAGTTCCTTGGCGAGCGCCTGCCGCGAGGACTCGTCGGGGTGGGTACGGGCGTCGCGCACGACCCCGAGGGGGTTGCCGTACCGGCCGTCGCCCGCGCAGAAGACCCGCAGGACGTCGATGTCAGTGGCGGTCGTGTTCATGGCGGAATTCAACCACTCGTCCGCAAGGGGGCGGGCCCACCGGCCGTGCCGCCGGCGCCCGTGGTGGACGAGCCGCCGTCATCGCCGGTGGAGCCGCTGCCGCCCGAGCCGGAGGTGCCGCCGGCGGCCGGGGCGGCGTGGCCTCCCGGTCGAGCGAGAAGGAGGCGGTCACCGGGTCCCTCGCGGTGCCCGCCGGGCAGCCGCCCCGGCCGCCCGGGGCGCAGAAGCCGGCGGAGCCGGCCTCGGTCGGCTCCGCCGGGACGTCCGCGGGGGTGACGACGCCGCCCCTCGCGGCCCGGTCGGCCTTCGGCAGGTCCGGGTCGACGAGGGCGACGTCCCTCTCGGTGCCGGTGGCGGAGGCGACGTCGGCGGTGAGGGTGCCGGCGGTGCCGGTCGCCCTCGCCCCGCCCTGAGGTCGGCGACGGTCCACTGGATGCCGTGCGCCTCGCAGACGAGGGCGAGCCTGCCGGAGAGGACGGCCCCGGCCTCGCGGGCCTCGGCGTCGAGGTCGGCCTCGACGAAGCCGAAGCCGTGGGCCGCGCCGTTCTTCTTCGCGCACTCGGAAGCGGTGACCCCACCGCCGCAGAACCCGCCCGCGTACCGCCGCCGGCTCTCCTTCACGCGCCGGGTGAGCTTTCCGTTGGCGACCTGGGCCGGACCGCCGGTCGGCGCGGGGCCGGTGGGTTCGGTGGTCGTGGGGGCCGGGCTGGTCGGCTCCGTCGTCGCCGTGGGCTCCGGGCTCGTGGGCTCGGCCGCCCACGCCGACCGGGTCGGGGTGCCGCACGAGGGCCGGATCGCGGTGGACGGGCCCCCTGCGGAGGTGCTCGGCGAGGAGCTCCCGAGCCGGGTCCACCGGCAGCCGGTGGAGGTGCTCCCGCACCCCCGGACCGGCGTCCCCCTCGTCGTGCCCGTGCGGCACCCGGACGCGGGCGGTCCGCCTTCCCCGAAGCGTTCCTGACGCTCCGTCGGTCACGGTCGGCCCCGATCCGGGCCCGGCGCGCGGGCCTCCGCCGGGGATACTCGTTCGGCGGCGGCACGGGCGGCCGCGACCGGGGTGTCCGGCGGGGCCGGGCCCCGTACGCGTGACACCGGGAGGGGAGAGCCGTGCTCGGCACCTATCTGTTCGGCCTGCGCGAGGGCCTGGAGGCCGGTCTGATCGTCTTCGTCCTCGTCGCGCACCTGGCGGGGAGCGGGCGCCGGAACGCCGCGGGGCCGGTCCTGGCCGGCGCCGGCGCGGCCGTCGGCGTCTCCCTCGCCCTCGGCGCCGCCCTGGAGTTCGGCCCCCGGGAACCGACCCCCGAAGCGCGGGAGCTGATCGCCGGCACGCTGTCGATCGCCGCGGCGGCCCTGCTGACCCGGACGGTCTTCCGGACCGGGCGCGCGGCGCTCCGGGGGGCGGAGGGCTCGGCGTCCGGTGCGGGGGCGGAGGGTTCGGCGTCCGGTGCGGGGACGGGCGCGGGAGAGGTGGCGCTCGGCGCCGGGGCGGGCGTGTCGGCCGTCACCGCCTTCCTGGCGGTGGGCCGCGAGGGCCCGGAGACGGCGCCCTTCGTGTGGTCGTCGGTGCGGGCGGCCTCGCCGAGCAGCGCCGGCGGCTCGTTCGAGCCCCTGACCTGGGTCCTCCTCGGCCTGCTCACCGCGGCCCTCCTGGGCTGGCTCCTCCACCGGGTCGCCGTGCGGACCGGTCGGGCGGGGCCCTCCGCCCGTACCGGCGCCGCGCTGCTCGTGATGACGGCCGGAGTCCTCGCGTCCGGCGTGCGGGACCTCCAGGAGGCGCGCCTCCTCGGCGGCCTCGCGGACACGGCCTTCGACGTCTCGTCGGCGGTCCCGCCGGACGGCTGGTCCGGCACGTTCCTCGGCGGGGCGCTCGCCTTCCAGCCGGACCCGACGGTCCTTCAGGTCACGGTGTGGGCGCTGTATCCGGTCCTGGCGCTCGCGCTGTTCCTGTCCCCGATAGGGTCGGGTCCGTCCGCGCGGGTGAAGAAGCAGAAGGCGACCGATGAGCAGGCTGAGGGTGGGGCGAGCGCCGGGACGACCTCGTGAGCGGCGGCCGGTGAGGCTGCTCGCGGCGACGGCGGCCGTGACCGCCCTGGCACTGGCGGCGAGCGGCTGCGTGACGGTGCACGGCGAGCTGGCGCTGCTGCCCCCGGCGACGGAGGCCGAGGCGGCGAAGGCCGTGGCGGAGTTCACGAGCGCCTTCAACCGCGCCGACGAGGCCAACGACCCGTCCCTGAACGCGGACCGGGTCACCGGACCGCTCGGGGAGATAAACCAGGCGGGGCTGCGCGCCCGTGCGGTCACCGACCCGGGCGGCAACAAGGAGCACCGGCCGCTGGAGCTGACGGACGCGCGCTTCCTGCTGCCCCGCAAGGCGGGCTGGCCGCGCTGGTTCGTGGCGGACGCCGACTCCAACCGGGACGTCGACCAGGGGTCCAAGGACCAGCGCTGGCTGCTCGTCTTCGTGCGCAACGGCCCCCAGGAGCGCTGGGAGGCGGCCTACCTCGGCATCCTCCGGGCGACCGAGGTGCCGGACTTCGCCGAGGAGGAGGGGTACGCGGTGCCGGTCGCCGCGGACAGCGACGCGCTGGCGGTCGCGCCCGGGAAGCTCGGGGCGGAGTACGTCGCGTACCTGAAGGACGGGGAGCCGGGGGCGTTCGCGGCCGGTCCGCACACCAGTGGGTGGCGGGCGCAGCGGGCGAGGGCCGCCGCGCGGCCGGGGCTGGCCACCCAGTACGCGGACCGGGTCGCCGACCGGGGGGACTTCGCGCCGCTGGGGCTGCGGACCCGGGACGGGGGCGCGCTGGTCTTCTTCGCGACCCGCTACTTCGAGCGGCAGACGGCGGCGCCGGGCTACCGGCCCAAGGTGCCCGGGGACGTGAAGGCGCTGATGACCGGCGAGGTGAAGAACACGGTCACCCGGGAGTGGGTGTCCAGCCAGTCGGTGCTGGTGGGGCCGGCGGGCACGGACCGGGACGGGGTCGTGGTCACGGCCCGGCTCCAGGGCGTGGTGGGCGCGGTGGGCTCGTAACGCTCCGGCCGCGCCTCCCTACCCGCCCCGGCGCTTCGACCGGGGTCGGCGGGTCGGCGGGTCGGAAGATCAACGGGTCAGCGGCCAGGCGATCTCGTGGGCCGCGTGTCCGCCGTCGCCGTCCGCCCCGCGCGCGGCCGCGTGGCGGGCGCAGGCGTCCTGGAGGGTCTCCAGGAGGTTCAGCGGGTCGGGCAGCGGGTGCTCGGGGCCGCGGACCCAGGCGACCACCGGGTGGGCGTCCTCGTCGCCGGGGAGCCGGGCCGGGGGGACGAGGACGTAGCTGCCGCGGCAGTGCCAGCGGAGCCCCGGATGCTCGTCCATGGTCTCCGGGTGGCAGTCGAGCTCACAGGGCCACCACTCGTCCTCGTCCTCGGGGGTGCCGCGGGTGGCGGTGAAGAAGAGCATCCGTCCGCCGTCGGGGCCGTCGGCCGGTGACTGGGCGACGGGGCCGACCTCGACGCCCTCGGCGAGGAGGCGCTCCAGCGCGGCCCGGCCTGCGGCCAGCGGCACGTCGAGCACGTCGTGGACCATGCCGGTGGCGGTGACGAAGTTCGCCCGGGGCTCGTTGCGCGCCCAGCGCTCGATCTGGCCCTGGTCGGTGGTCGACTGGGTCTGCCAGGCGAAGGAGACGGGGTGCCGGGCGGGGGTGGGGCAGCCGATCCGCTCGCAGGAACAGCTGTAGCCGACGGGGTACGCGGCGGGGGCCAGGGGCAGACCGGCTGCGGCGACGGCCAGGAGCAGCTTCTCGCGGTCGTTCTCGTCCTCGGCCGCGCTGCGTTTGGGGCGCCTGCGCAGCCACTGTGCGAGTCTGCTCTCCGTGCCGCGGTAGCGGCCGATGCCGTCGCCCATCTATCCCCTCACAACCTCGCGCTCGCCCGTTCGGCTCTGCCCATGGTCCCACCATCCTGCGCCCCGGGTGACCGGAGTGCGGAACCGGGGTGCTCCCCGGCCCCTCAGCTCCTCGGGGCGAGACCGCGCAGGACGTGGTCGACCAGGGCGTCCGCGTAGGCGTGGGTGAGCGGCAGGGTGCGGTGGATCCACCGGTGGTGGAGGGGGCCGACCAGGAGTTCGACGGCGAGCCGGGGGTCGGTGCCGGGGTCGACGTCACCGGCCCGCCGGGCCGCCTCGATGCGGCGTGCGTAGTGCTGGAGCTGGGGTTCGAGCAGCGCGGCGGTGAAGCGGGCGCCGAGGTCGGGGTCGACGATCCCCTCGGCGGCGAGGGCGCGGGTGGGTGCCTCGAAGACGGGGTCGTTCATCTCGTCGACGGTGGCGCGCAGCACGCGCTTGAGGTCGGCGGCGAGGTCGCCGGTGTCGGGGATCTCACTTCCGGAGTCGCCTCCCGCGGTCTCGGCGACCCGGGCCTGGAGGTCGAGGAAGGCGTCGAGGAGGACGGCCGACCGGGAGGGCCACCAGCGGTAGATGGTCTGCTTGCCGACGCCTGCGCGGGCGGCGATGCCCTCGACGGTGGTCTTCGCGTAGCCGTTCTCGGAGACGAGGGCGAGGGCGGCGTCGAAGATGGCGCGGCGGGAGCGCTCGCTGCGGCGGGAGACGTCGGGGAGGGCCCTGGGCCCCGGTCTGGGGTCGGGTCCGGGTCCGGCGCCCGACTCGGTTCTGCCGTCGGGGTCGGGTCCGGGTCCGGCGCCCGACTCGGCTCTGCCGCCGGAAACAGGAGCGGGAGCGGCATCGGAGCCGGGCGTGGGTTCGGGCCTGGGTCGGGGCTTGGGATCGGGCGTGGGCATGGAGTCAATCTAGCCGCGGCCGAGACGACGCGTCTCGCCGTGGCGGGTGGTGCGCGAACCACCCGAACGGTCCACTGCGCCGGGGGCTCCGAGGGCGGACCATGGGGTCCACCGCACCTCGGTGCTTCCGCCCGTCCGCCCGTGAGGAGCCCTTCTTGCGCACCACTCCGCGCTCGCCCTCGCCCCGCCGTTACCTGATGTGCCCACCCGCGCACTTCACGGTGACGTACTCCATCAACCCCTGGATGGACCCCACGAAACCCGTCGACCTGCCGCTCGCCCTCGCCCAGTGGGAGGACCTGCGGGACCGCTACCGCGCGCTCGGCCACACCGTGGAGGTCCTGGAGCCCGACCCGGCACTTCCGGACATGGTCTTCGCGGCGAACGGCGCGACCGTCGTCGGGGGCAGGGTCCTCGGCGCGCGGTTCGCGTACCCGGAGCGCGCGGCCGAGGCCGACGCGCACCTGGACTGGTTCCGCCGCAACGGCTGGGCGGAGGAGGACCTGGGGATCCCGCAGCACGTGAACGAGGGCGAGGGGGACTTCGCCGTCACCGCCTCCTGGATCCTCGCCGGGCGCGGCTTCCGCGCCAGTCCGCTCTCCCACGGCGAGGCGCAGGAGTTCTTCGGGCGCCCGGTGATCGGCCTGGACCTGGTGGACCCGCGCTACTACCACCTGGACACGGCGCTGTGCGTCCTGGACGACGCCGGCGACGAGGTCATGTACTACCCGGGCGCCTTCTCGCCCGGCAGCCGGGCGGTGCTGGCCCGGCTCTTCCCGGACGCCCTGGTCGCGACGGAGGAGGACGCGGCGGCCTTCGGGCTCAACGCGGTGAGCGACGGGCGGAACGTCCTGCTGCCGCAGGCGGCGGTGGGCCTCTTCGAGCCGCTGCGCGACCGGGGCTTCGAGCCGGCCGGCATGGACCTGAGCGAGCTGCTCAAGGGCGGCGGCAGCGTGAAGTGCTGCACCCAGGAGCTGCGCCCCTAGGGGCCGGACCCGCACGGCGCACGGGGTCCCCGGGGCCCCGCAGGAGGAGGACCGTCGCCCCCGCACCGCGTCACGGTGCGGGGGCGACGGCGTGACGCCCCTCCCTAGGGGGTGTCCGTGCCCCCCGGCACGAAGACGCCCGCCGCAGCCGCGGCCAGGGCCGCCGTGACGGACCGTTCGGCGTCGGCGGGGGTCGGCCCCTCGTGGGTGACGGCGAAGCGGTAGTAGAGCGGGGCCGAGACCGCGCGGAGCAGTTCGAGGGGGTCGGTGCCGGCCGGGAGTTCGCCCCGGGCCACGGCCCGCTCCGCCACCGGGGCCCACTCGGCCAGGCGGGTGCGGTAGAAGCCGCCCAGGGCGCGCGCGCACTCCTCGTCGCAGGCGGCCGCGGCGATGACGGCCCGGAAGACGGCGCCCATCCGGGGGTCGGTGAGGGTCTCCAGGACGAGCGCGGCGTTGGCCCGCAGGTCGCCCGCGAGGCCGCCGGTGTCGGCGGCGGGCAGGGACCGCTCGGCCATGTCGTCGAGGAGGTCGGCGACCAGGCCGACCGGGGAGCCCCAGCGGCGGTAGACGGTGGTCTTGCCGACGCCCGCGGCCGCGGCGACCTGGTCCATGTTCAGCGTGTGGAAGCCGGAGGCCGCCAGGGCCTCCTGGGTGGCGTCGAGGACGGCGCGGCGGACCTTGGCGGTGCGCCCGCCGGGGCGCCGGGTGCCGGGCACGGCCGACGGGTCCCCGCCCGGAGCCGGTACCCCCTCCCCCGAAGCCGGAACCCTCTCCTCCGGACCCGACACCCCCTCCTCCGGAGCCGGAACCCTCTCCTCCGAACCCGACGGGTCCTCACCCGAACCCGACGGACCCGTACCCGAAGCCGACGACCCCCCACCCAAACGGGAATCCTGTTCCATTAGAGCTCCTCACTCTGCTACCGTCTGCGCCATCTTAACGGAACTGACGTCCCTTTAAGGGGTCCCGCTCATGACTGCCCTCGCCACACCGCCCGTCCCGGCCGCACCCGAGGCCGCCGCCGCCCCCCGCATGGACGGGCGCATGCGGCTCGTCCTCGTCGTCCTCCTCGTCGCCCAGTTCATGCTGGCCGTCGACTTCTCGATCCTGAACGTCGCCCTGCCCGTCATCGGCGAGGGACTCGGCTTCTCCCTCGGCGGCCTCCAGTGGATCGCCACCGCCTTCGCCCTCTCCGCCGCCGGCTTCACCCTCCTCTTCGGGCGCGTCGCCGACCTGCTCGGCCGCCGCCGGATCTTCCTCGGCGGCATGGCCGTCCTCGGCGCCGCCTCGCTCGCCGGAGGCCTCGCCACCACGCCCGAAGTGCTCATGGCCGCCCGCGTCGCCCAGGGCCTCGCGACCGCCGCCGTCACTCCCGCCGGGCTCGCGCTGCTGACCTCCGCCTTCCCCGAGGGACCGCTGCGCGACAAGGCCCTCGGCCTCAACGGCGCCCTCATGTCGGCCGGATTCACCACCGGAGCCGTCCTCGGCGGCGTTCTCACCGACCTGCTCTCGTGGCGCTGGGCGTTCTTCGTCAACGTGCCGGTCGCCCTCGCCGTCCTGCTCGTCGCCCCCGCCGTCGTCCGGGAGAGCCGTCCGGCCGAGCGGCCGCGCCTCGACGTCCCCGGCGCGATCGCCGTCACCGGCGGGCTCCTCGCCCTCGTCTACGGCCTCACCGCCGCCGGCGAGCACGGCTGGACCGACCCCGGCGTCCTCGTCGCCCTGGTCGCGGCCGTCGCCCTGCTCGCCGCCTTCCCGTTCGTCGAGCGGCGCTCCACCGCGCCCCTCGTCCCGCTCCGGGTCCTGAAGCGCCGCACGGTCGTCTGGGGCAACCTCGCCGGGCTCGTCGCCTTCGCCACCGAGACCTCGCTGGTCTTCCTGATGACCCTGCACCTCCAGGACGTCCTGGGCTTCTCCCCGCTCGCCGCCGGCCTCTCCTTCGGCGTCCTGGGCGCGGGCACGGTCCTCGGCGGACTGCTCGCCCCCCGCTTCATCGGCCGGTTCTCGCCCCGTACCGCCCTGATCGCCGGCGGGGTCCTCCAGGCCGTCGCGACCCTCTCCCTCGTCGGGCTCGGCGACGGGCGGAGCACGTACGGGCTGCTGCTCGCCGCCACCTTCGCGGGCGGCGTCGGCAACATGCTCGCCATCGTCGGCTTCATGGTGACGGCCACCTCCGGGCTGCCCGACGCCGAGCAGGGCATGGCCACCGGCATCGCCACCATGACCCAGCAGGTCGGCATCACCCTGGGCACCCCGGTCATGAGCGCCGTGGTCGTCACCGCCGCCACGCTGCCCGACGGCATCGGCCGCGCGGTCCTGGTCAACGCGGCCGCCGTCCTCGCCGCCGTCCTCGCCCCGGTGTTCCTGGCGCGCGGGAGCCGCCGTTAGGGCGCGTCCGGCCCCGATCCGCCGGACACGCCCCCACCGCGCGGCGGGTCGCTCAGGAGCCGTCCGCCTCCGGCGGCCACGGGTCGCCCCACTCCGCGTCGCGGGCCTGCTTGTAGAGGGGCCCGTGGCGCTTGGTGACGGTGTCGCGGGAGAGGCCCCCGGGGTCGCAGAGCTCCAGCTGGACCAGGCCCTTGCGGATCTGCGGCCTGCGGACGATCCGGGCGGCCGCCGGGGTCACCGGGAACCGGGTGGCGGCCACGTACGCGTACTTCTCGTCCTCGTACGGCAGCGAGCCGCCCTTCACCTGCCGGTGCAGCGAGGAGCGGCTGACCCGGGCCGAGAAGTGGCACCAGTCCGTGCCGGGCGCGATCGGGCAGGCGCCGCTGTGCGGGCAGGGCGCGGCGACGGCGAAGCCGGCGTCGACGAGCAGGGTGCGGGCCGCGATGATCCGCTCGTAGCCGTCCGGGGTGCCCGGCTCGACCACCACGACGGCCTGCGCGGCGCGGGCCGCCTCGGTGACGAGCGAGGCGCGGTCGGCCTCCGTCAGCTCCTTGAGGACGTACGAGACGGTGACCAGGTCCGTGTCGGCGAGGCGCAGCGCGCCGCCGATCCGCTCGCGCCGCCACTCCGCGTCGAGGACGCCGCCGGCCAGCTCGCGGCCGAGCGCGAGGGCGGGCTCGGCCCAGTCGAGGACGGTGGTGCGGGGTGGGGCGTCGCCCCAGGCCTCCGCGACGGCCCAGCTCGCCGCGCCCGTGCCGCCGCCGACGTCGGTGTGGTTGCGCGGCTCCCAGTCGGGCGCGGCGTCCCGCAGGGCGTCCAGGGCTCCCCGTACCGCCTCGAAGGTCGCCGGCATCCGGTACGCGGCGTACGCGGCGACGTCGGAGCGGTCGCGGAGCACGGGGGCGTCGGTCGGGGTGGTGCCCCGGTAGTTGGCGATCAGCCGGTCGACGGCCTGGGCGGTCCGGTGGGGCGGCAGGCCGCCGAGGAGCCCGGCGAGGGCGGCGCGCAGGGAGTCGGCGGAGGGGGCGGAGGCGTTCACCGCGACATTCTAGGCGGCCGGGTCCTGCCCGTTCCCCGGCCCGGCGGACCCGGCCGCCGTCTTCCGCCACGGGCGGCACAGGCCCAGGAAGCAGGCCAGGGCGAGGGCGGCGCAGGTGAGCTGGACGACGGCCATCGGGACGGCCGTGTGCTCGCCCGCGATGCCGACGAGCGGGGAGGCGACGGCGCCGACGAGGAAGGAGGTGGTGCCGAGGAGGGCGGAGGCGGACCCGGCGGCGTGCGGGGTGCGCATCAGGGCCTGGGCGTTGGTGTTCGGCATCGCGAGGCCCATCGCGGACATCAGGACGAAGAGCCCGGCGGCGACGGGCACGAGCCCGACCTCGCCGAAGACCCCGCCGGTCATGAGGAGCAGCGCGATCGCGGCGAGGAGGATGGTGCCGAGGCCCCAGCCGAGCACCTTGTCGAGGCTGACGCGGCCGACGAGGAGCTTGCCGTTGATCTGGCCGACGATCACGAGGCCGACGGAGTTGAGGCCGAAGAGCAGGCTGAAGGTCTGCGGCGAGGCCCCGTAGATCTCCTGCACGACGAACGGCGAGGCGGAGATGTAGGCGAAGAGGACGGCGAAGGCGAGGCCGCCGGTCAGCGTGTAGCCGGTGAAGACCCGGTCCGCGAGGAGCCCCCGCATCGTGCGCAGGGCCTGCCCGACCCCGCCCTCGTGCCGCCGCTCGGGCGGCAGCGTCTCGGCGAGGAAGCGGTGGACGACGAGGGTGAGCAGGACGCCGACGCCGGTGAGGACGTGGAAGACGCCCCGCCAGTCGGTGATCCGCAGGATCTGCCCGCCGATGAGCGGGGCGACGATCGGGGCGACGCCGGAGATCAGCATCAGGGTGGAGAAGAAGCGGGCCATCTCGACGCCGTCGTAGAGGTCGCGGACGACGGCGCGGGCGATGACGATGCCGGCGGCGCCCGCGAGGCCCTGGAGCAGCCGGAAGCCGATGAGGGCCTCGGCGGTGGGCGCGAGGGCGCAGGCGGCGGTGGCGAGGACGTACACGACCATGCCGGCGAGCAGCGGGCGGCGGCGTCCCCACTTGTCGCTCATGGGGCCGACGACGAGCTGGCCGAGGGCCATGCCGGCGAGGCAGGCGGTGAGGGTGAGCTGGATGGTGGCGGCGGGCGCGCCCAGCGCGCCGGTGACCTCCGGCAGGGCCGGGAGGTACATGTCCATGGAGAGCGGGGGGAGGGCGGTGAGGCCGCCCAGGACGAGGGTGACGAGCAGACCGGCCCGGCGGGCGGCGGTGACGCCGGGGGCGCCGGGCGCGGGGGCGGCGGGGTCGGCGGTCGCGGCGGGGACCCCGGCGGGGCCGGCGGTCGCGGGGAGGCCGGCGGTCGCGGCGGGGACCCCTGCGGCGGCGAGGGCGCCGGGCGCGTCGGGAGCGACGGGCCCCGTTCCGTCTATGTTCCCTCGTGTCGTCTTCTGACCGCTCTCCGGCATCGACCGCTCCATTTCGTTGAAACCTTGCCTATGCTCTCAGCTCGACCGGCATGGTCGAGACCTCTGCGAGACGGGCGGGGACATGGGGACGGGTGGGCACGTGGGCGAGAAGGTGCGCTGGGGAATCCTGGCGACGGGCGGCATCGCGGAGCGGTTCACCACCGATCTGCTGACGCTCGACGACGCCGAGGTGGTGGCGGTGGCCTCCCGCAGCGAGGCGCCCGCGAAGGCCTTCGCGGAGCGGTTCGGGATACCGAGGGCGTACGGGGAGTGGGCCGGGCTCTTCGCCGACGGCGACGTCGACGTGGTGTACGTGGCGACCCCGCACCACGCCCACCGGACGGCGGCCGGCCTCGCCCTGGAGGCGGGCAAGGCGGTGCTCTGCGAGAAGGCCCTCACGCTCAACGCCCGGGAGGCGGCCGAGCTGGTCGCCCTCGCCCGGGACCGCGGCCTCTTCCTGATGGAGGCCATGTGGATGTACTGCAATCCGATGATCCGGCGGATCGCGGAGCTGGTGCGCGACGGGGCGGTCGGCGAGGTCCGCACGGTCCAGGCGGACTTCGGGCTCGCGGGCCCGTTCGGGGCGGACCACCGGCTGCGGGACCCGAAGACGGGCGGCGGGGCGCTGCTCGACCTCGGGGTGTACCCGGTGTCGTTCGCGCAGCTGCTGCTCGGCGAGCCGGACTCGGTCCGGGCGCACGCGCTGCTCTCGCCGGAGGGCGTCGACCTGAACACGGGGATGCTCCTCGGCTGGTCCGGCACGGGCGCGTCGGCCCTGCTGTCCTGTTCGATCGCCGCGGACACCCCGCTGACGGCCTCGGTGACGGGCTCGCTCGGCCGGATCGACGTGCCGCGCGGCTTCTTCTTCCCGGAGCGGTTCACCCTGCACCGGAACGGCACCGAGCCGGAGGAGTTCGTCGCGGAGGCCGACCCGCACGGCTTCCGGCACGAGGCCACCGAGGTGATGCGCTGCCTGCGGGCGGGTGAGCGGGAGTCCCCGCTGGTGCCGCTGGACGGCTCGCTCGCGGTGATGCGGACGCTCGACGCGGTACGGGACCGCATCGGCGTCCGCTATCCCGGGGAGTGACCTCCGCACGGGAACCACGGGGGACTACGCCGGGACGAGCCCCGGGTTCCCCGCCTCGGTGACGAAGGAGGCGGCGGTGGTGACGGGGGCGCCCGGAGTCGTCACGTACGGGACCGTGCGGAAGTCGGCGCGGGCGCTCTCGCGGTCGAGGGAGACCTTCGTGTAGCCCCGCCGCCCGTTGAAGAACCGCAGGTGCGGGTTGGCCCGCGTCAGCTTGTCGTAGGTGGAGGGGCGGTCGGCGCCGTCCTTGCCGCTGGTGATCGAGGTGGTGACGATCTCGGTGCCGACGGTCCGGGAGGCCGGGTCGCGGAAGTCGGCCTTGAGGTCGAGGCCGTAGGAGACGTGCACGTCGCCGGTGAGCACCACCAGGTTCTCGACGCCGGCGGCCCGCGCGCCCGCCAGGACCCGCTGCCGGGAGGCCGGGTAGCCGTCCCAGGAGTCCATGGAGAGCTTGAAGTCGGCGGTGGGGCGGTCGCGGCGCTCGGCGAACACGACCTGCTGCGGCAGCAGGTTCCAGCGGGCCCGGGAGCGGCGCCAGCCGTCGAGCAGCCAGCGCTCCTGGGCGGCGCCGGTCAGGGTGCGCGACGGGTCCTCGGACTCGGGCCCCGGGACCTGCCAGCCGTCGCCGTACGCCTGGTCGGAGCGGTACTGGCGGGTGTCGAGGATGTCGAACTGCGCGAGGCGCCCGAAGCTCAGGCGCCGGTACAGCCTCATGTCGGGGCCGTCGGGGAGCTGGGGACGGCGCAGCGGCTGGTGCTCCCAGTAGGCCCGGTAGGCGGCGGCGCGGCGGAGCAGGAACTCCTCGGGCGGAACGGTGTTCTCGGGGGTGTCGCCCGCGTAGTTGTTCTCGGTCTCGTGGTCGTCCCAGGTGACGACGAAGGGGTGGGCGGCGTGCGCGGCCCGCAGGTCGGGGTCGGTCTTGTAGAGGGCGTAGCGCAGCCGGTAGTCCTCCAGGGTGAGCGTCTCGCGGTTGAAGAGGTCCGGCAGGACGCGGTCGGTGTGGGCGCGGGCGCCGCCGGCGGCGTCGACGGCGTACTCGTAGAGGTAGTCGCCGAGGTGGAGGACGACGTCCACGTCCTCCCGGGCGAGGTGGCGGTAGGCGGTGAAGTAGCCGTCGTGGTACGCCTGGCAGGAGACGGCGGCGAGCGAGAGCGCCGCGTTGCGGGCGCCGGGGGCGGGGGCGGTGCGGGTGCGCCCGACCGGGCTGGTCCAGGCGCCGGCGCGGAAGCGGTAGAAGTACGCGCGGCCGGGTTCGAGGTGCCCGACCTCGACGTGGACGGTGTGCCGGAACTCGGCGTGGGCGGTGGCGGTCCCGCGCCGCGCGACGCGCCGGAAGCGCTCGTCGTGGGCGAGCTCCCAGTGGACGGCGACCCGCCGGTCGGGCAGTCCGCCGCCGGGCTCGAAGGGGCGGGGCGCGAGCCGGGTCCAGAGCAGGACGGAGCCGGGCAGCGGGTCGCCGGAGGCGACGCCCAGGGTGAACGGGTCCTCGGTGACGTGCCGGGCGTCGAGCTCGGCGGCGGCCGCGGAGCCGGCGGCGGGAAGCTGGGTGGCGAAGGCGAGCGCGGCGGCGGCGCCGGTGACGGTGAGGAACCGCCGCCGTCCGAAGTGCCGCGCGGCCTCACGGAGTTCCTGATGATGCTCATGCGTCCGACTCATGTGCCCCTCCCCTGACGAATGCGATGCGCTCGTCATTCGAGGGGGCCGGGGCGACGACACGTTGTCGGGTACAGGACATCCACGTGTCGGACGGATGAGTTCACGGTGCACGCGTCTCGCGTACGCTGCGCGCCCATGAGCATCGCAGTGGTGACGGGAGCGGGTTCGGGCATCGGCCGGAGCGTGGCCCGCGCGCTCGCGGCGGCGGGCTGGTCGGTGGCGCTCGCGGGCCGCCGGGCGGAGCCCCTGGAGGAGACGGCGGCACTCGCTCCGGACGGGGACTTCCTGTGCGCCCCGACGGACGTGACGTCGGAGACGGAGGTGGCGGCCCTCTTCTCCTCGGTACGGGACCGCTACGGGCGCGTGGACCTGCTCTTCAACAACGCGGGGACGTTCGCGGGCGGCGGGACCCCGGTCGAGGACCTGGACCCGGCGACCTGGCGGGCGGTCGTCGACGTCAACCTGACGGGCGCGTTCCTGTGCGCGCAGGCCGCCTTCCGGGCCATGAAGGAGCAGGACCCGCAGGGCGGCCGGATCATCAACAACGGCTCGATCTCGGCCCACGTGCCGCGCCCGCACTCGATCGCGTACACGGCGACGAAGCACGCGATGACGGGCCTGACGAAGTCCCTGTCCCTGGACGGGCGTCCGTACCGGATCGCCTGCGGCCAGCTCGACATCGGCAACGCGGCGACCGACATGACGGCCCGCATGCGGTCCGGCATCCTCCAGGCGGACGGCCGGCTGGCGCCGGAGCCGGTGATGGACGCGGCGGACGTGGCGGCGACGGTGGTGCACATGGCGGGGCTGCCGCTGGAGGCGAACGTGCAGTTCGCGACGGTGATGGCGACGGCGATGCCGTACGTGGGCCGGGGCTGAGGGGCGGGGAGGGACGGGGAGGGGCGGGGCCGCGGGGGGCCTGAGTACGGGCGGGCCCGGGTACGGGCGGGCCCGGGTACGGGCGGGCCCGGGTACGGGCGGGCCCGGGTACGGGCGGGCCCGGGTACGGGCGGGCCCGGGTACGGGGGCCGGGGCCGCCGGTCTTCGCGTCCCCGCCCCCGCCTCCTACTCCCCCGTACCCCCCCACCCCTCACCGGCGCCTCCGGCGCCCTACGCCTGCCCGGTCTCGAAGCGGGCGACCTTCCCGTCCTCGACGGTGAAGCGCCAGCGGGTCCGCATCTCGCCCCAGGTGTCGTTGCGGTAGCGGGCGACGAGGTCGCGCCCGTCGGCCTTCTGGGACTCGATCTCCATGTGGCCGCGCGAGGAGAAGACCTCCTTCTCGGTCCATTCGTCGAGGTCCCGCTCGGAACCGTCGTCGGACATGGTGGCACCGGGCGTGAGGGCCGCCCGGAAGGCCTCCTGGTCGTTGGCGTTGAGGGCCGCGACGAAGGCGCGCACGGCCGGGTCGGAGAGCTGCTCCACGGGAATGGTCATGCCCTACCCGTACACCGCCCGCCCCGCCCGTCCCCCGGAACCGCGCCGCAGCCCCGGCGTGTCAGCGACCGGGCTGGGCCACCCGGGCGAGCGGGAGAACGGTCCGGCCCGGCGGCACGAGCCGCCGGGCCGGGGCCGACCGGTCACCGGCCGGCGGGTCGCCGTGCCTCTCCGTCACTGGGGCGGCGTGTCCCGGTCGCGGCCCAGTTGCTGCTTGAGCTTGTCCTGGGCGGTGTCGACGTGGCCGCTGTACTTCCCCTGGCTCTTCTCGTCGACGAAGTCGCCTGCCTTGTCGACGCCCTTTCCTGCCTGGTCCTCGTGGCCCTTGAGCGCCTGCTTCAGCTTGTCCAGCATCGACATCGTGGTACTCCTCGGAGTCTGTCCGTCAGCGGGCACCTTCCAGGGTCCCCCCTCACCGCCCCGGCCGCATCCGCGCGGCCCGCGACTCCAAGGAAAAGGGCCCCGACCTGCGATTTCGCGGTCAAGGGCCCGGAAGGGCAGACGAGTCGGGCTGTACGCCGGGTTCTGTACCCCGGGACCTCGCGGTCGTCGGGGTGACGGCCATCCATCTAGGGCCGGCGTTGCCGCCGGCCTCCTGCGGTCTACCCGCGGACTCGGGCGAGCAGCCCTCGAACATCCGCGCAGGGACACCGGGGTGTCCCCTCTTGACCTTGCTCCGAGTGGGGTTTACCTAGCCGCCTGAGTCACCTCAGGCGCTGGTGGTCTCTTACACCACCGTTTCACCCTTACCGAGGACCGAGGTCCCCGGCGGTCTGTTTTCTGTGGCACTGTCCCGCGGGTCACCCCGGGTGGCCGTTAGCCACCACCCTGCTCTGTGGAGCCCGGACGTTCCTCGGGAGGATCCTGGGATCCCCACGCGGCCGCCCGCCCGGCTCGTCTGCCGTGCCGACCATGCTACCCGCCGCGCCGGCCCGTGCTTGACCCTGCCGCGGCGTCAGGGTTTCTACTGGGCCCATGCGCATCGGCGAGATCGCCGCCCTGGTCGGGGTCACCCCCCGGGCCGTGCGGCACTACCACCAGTCCGGGCTGCTGCCCGAGCCCGCGCGGCGGGCCAACGGGTACCGGGAGTACGGCGTCCGGGACGCCGTCCTGCTCGCCCGGATCCGGCGCCTCACCGAGCTGGGGCTCGGCCTCGACGAGGTGCGGGACGTGCTCGCGGACGACGAGGGGCGCGGGCTCGTGGAGGTCCTGGAGGAGCTGGCCGACGACCTCGCCCGGCAGGAGGCCGTGCTGCGGGAGCGCCGGGAGCGGCTCGCCGTCCTCCTGGACGACGCGCGCGCCGGGCGGCTGCCCGCCGACGGGCCCGTCTCGCCGGAGTTCGCCGCGCTCCTGGCCGGTCTGGGCGAGCTGCCCGCGTCCCCCATGGCCGTGAAGGACCGACAGGTCCTCGCCCTGCTCGACGCGGTCGTACCGGAGGAGGACCGGGCGCGCCTGATGGAGTCCCTGCGCGGGGCGGCCTCGTCCGCGCACGAGGTGTACGCGCTCTTCGACGCCCTGGAGGACGCCGCGCCGGACGATCCCCGCGTGGACGGGGCCGCCCGGGTGCTCGCGGACTCCCTGGCGGGCATGCCCGGGGTCGAGCTGCCGGAGGGCACGGCGGAGGGCCGGGACTCCGGCCTCCTCCTCGCCGACGCCGTCTTCGCGGACCTCTCCCCCGCCCAGGAGGCGGCGGTACGCCTCGCGGTGCGGCTCGTCCGGGACCGGCAGGAGGGGACCTCGTGACGTCCGCACGCCCGCTCCGGGGACGACGGGAGGAACCCCGTGATGCCCGTACGTCCGCTCCGGGACCGGCGGAAGGAAACCCCCGTGGCGTCCGTACGACCACCCCGGGACCGGCAGGAGGAAACCCCGTGATGTCCGTGCGTCCGCTCCGGCTCCTCGCCTACGCCGTGCTCCCCCTCGAAGTCGTCCTCGTCGGCTGTCTCGTCGGCGGCGTGCGGATACCCGCCGTCGTCCTGGGCGTCGCCGAGGTCCTCGTGGCGGGGCTCCTCCTCGTCGAAGGGCTCGCCTACCTGCGGCTGCGGCGGCGCGGGCTCTCCCGGCGGGACGCCGTGGCCGAGCTGGTGCCCGGGCCCGTGCTGCGGCTCCTCGGGCACGAGCTGCGGCTCCTCGCGAGCCTGGGGCGGTGGGTCGCGCGCCGGCCGCACGGGACCGCCGGCGCGGACGGCGTCTTCCCGCACGCCCGCGACCAGGCGGCGCTGATGTACGGCTTCGCGTTCGTGTGCGTGGTCGAGACCGTCGGCATGTCGTACCTGCTCGCCCGCTGGCCCGTCGTCCACGGGATCGTCCTCTTCCTGGACGTCTACACCGTGCTCTTCGTCCTCGGTCTGCACGCCGCCTCCGCGACCCGCCCGCACGTCCTCGCCGGGGACGTGCTGCGGCTGCGGCAGGCCGCCCACGTCGACCTGCGGATCCCGCTCGACCGGATCGCGTCCGTACGGCGCGAGACGCTGTTCTCGCACGAGAGGGCCGACGGCGAGCTGAACCTCGCCGTCGGCGCGCAGACCTCCGTCACCGTCGAGCTGGCCGAACCGGTCGACGCGCCCCGGCTGCTCGGCGCGCCCCGGCCCGTACGGGCCGTCAGGGTCCACGCCGACGACCCGCACGCCCTGTACAAGGCCGTGAACGAGGCGCTCACGCGGGTGCGAACAGCACCTTCGCCCGACCGGGATCCGCTTCCGCGAGTCTGACCCGCAGCCACTCCCCCAGCGGCAGCGGGGAGTCGCCGCCCGCGATCCGGGCGACCACCGCCGGGTTCTCCAGGTGGACGGTGCCGGTGGACGGTTCGCGTTCCTTGACGTCGATCACGTACGCGTCGAAGAGCTCCCCGATCCGGTCCTTCAGGAGCGCCGCCTCGACGATGTCGACGCTCTCGCGCTCGACGGCGTTGGCGCGGCGCGAGCCCGCGGCCATCTCGTCGGGGAGCGCGGGCAGCGCGGCCCGCACCCACTCGGGCGGCTCGTCCCCGGCCACCGCCGCCACGCACAGCTCGCTCGCGTACCGGTCGACGAGCCGGCGCAGCGGGGCGGTGCAGTGGGTGTACTCGTCGGCGACGGCGGCGTGCACGGCCGGGTCGGGGACGTGGCCGTCGGTGAAGACGGTGTACCCGGCGCCGCGCAGGAGGGTGGTGCACTCCTGGAGGAAGGCGGCGTGGCGCGGGTTCGACGGGTCGGCGGAGCGGACGACGTCGGCGTACGGGACGTGGTGCGGCCAGTCGACGCCGAGGGCCTGCGCGGAGCGGCGCAGCCGGGCCACGGCGCCGTCGGGCGCGGTGGGGAGGGTGCGCAGGACGCCGGTGCCGGCGGCGGTCATCAGGTCGGCGGCGGCCATGCCGGTGAGCAGGGAGATCTGCGCGTTCCAGCTCTCGGAGGGGAACGGGGCCCGGTAGACGAGGTCGTAGCCGTGGTCCCGTTCGACGATCTCCTGCTCGGGGACGTCGAGGGAGATCCCGCCGCGCTCGATCTCGATGGCCTCGCGCAGGCGGCCGATCTCGCGCAGCAGGGCGACCGGCTCCTCGGCCGTGCCGGAGTCGAGCTGCCGCTGCACGCCCGCGTAGTCGAGTCTGGCGCGGCTGCGGACGAGGGCGCGGCGGACGTCGGTGGCGACCCTGCGCCCCTCGGCGTCGAGGTCGATCCGCCACAGCACGGCGGGGCGGACCTCGCCGGGGAGCAGGCTGGCGGCGCCCTCGGAGAGGACGGCGGGGTGGAGGGGGACCTTGCCGTCGGGGAAGTAGAGGGTGAGGACCCGGCGGTGGGCCTCGGCGTCGAGCGCGGAGCCGGGCGCGACGAAGGCGGCGACGTCGGCGATGGCGTAGTGGACGCGATAGCCGCCGTCGGCCCTGCGGGCCAGGTGCACGGCCTGGTCGAGGTCGGTGGAGGCGGGCGGGTCGACGGTGAAGAAGGGCAGGTCGGTGGCGTCGTGCGCGGGGAGCCGGGGCTCCTTCGCGGCGGCCTCGGCCTCGGCGAGGACAGCGGGCGGGAAGGCGTCGGGGATCGCGAGTTCGGTACGGAGTGCGCGCAGGGCGGCCCGCAGCGGAGCCTCGGCTGCGCCGGTCACGTGTATGGGGCGGCGGGGCATGGACCGAGCGTAGGGGGCGGCGGCGGGTCCGTCATTTCGGCGCGGGTCCGTGGAGCGGTGTGGGGGCGGGGCGGGCCCGTGGGCCGACGGCGCTCCATGGCCGGGCCGATCCCCGTGGGCCGGCCGCCCCCGCGCTCCGGCCGCTCCCCGCGAACCGGCCGCGCTCGCGGGCCCGCCGCGCTTTGTAGGCTGGGCGGCCGGGGCCGCACCCCCGCCCCCGTCCGTACGAAGGAGAACCACCGTGCTCGTGCTGCTGCCGCCCTCCGAAGGCAAGGCTCCGTCGGGGAGCGGGGCGCCCCTCAAGCCGGAGTCGCTGTCCCTGCCGGGGCTCGCGGAGGCGCGGGCGGCGGTCCTGGACGAGCTGGTCGAACTGTGCGCCGCCGACGAGGAGAAGGCCCGCGAGGTGCTCGGCCTGAGCGAGGGGCTGCGCGGCGAGGTCGCGAAGAACGCCGGGCTGCGGACGGCCGGCGCGCGCCCGGCCGGGGAGGTCTACACCGGAGTCCTGTACGACGCGCTCGGCCTGGCGACCCTGGACGCGGCGGCCCGGGAGCGGGCCGGGGAGGCGCTCCTGGTGTTCTCCGGCCTGTGGGGCGCGGTGCGGGTGACCGACCGCATCCCGTCGTACCGCTGCTCGATGGGGATCAAGCTGCCGGGCCTCGGCGCGCTCGGCGCGCACTGGCGGGGGCCGATGGCCTCCGTGCTGCCCGAGGCGGCCGGGGACGGCCTCGTCCTGGACCTGCGCTCGTCGGCGTACGCGACGGCGTGGCGGCCGAAGGGCGGGGTGGCGGCGCGGACGGCGACGGTGCGGGTGCTGCACGCGCCGACCCGGAAGGTGGTCAGCCACTTCAACAAGGCGACGAAGGGCCGGATCGTGCGGAGCCTCCTGGAGGCGGGCGCGGAGCCGGGCTCCCCGGCGGAGCTGGCGGAGGCGCTGCGGGACCTGCGGTACGTGGTGGAGGAGGGCGGCAGGCCGGGGGCGCTCGACGTCCTGGTGGACGAGATCCACTGAGGGGCCGTGGCGCGGGTCCCGCCGGAGCGGGTCGTTGCACGCTGCGCAACGAGCGTTGCGGAGAGCGTCGGTCCTCGTCAGGATGAGCCCATGACGAGCGTGTTCGACCTTGCCCCGGCAGCCCCCGTCGTCCCCGTGGTGGTGATCGAGGACGCCGCCGACGCGGTCCCCCTGGCCCGCGCCCTGGTGGCCGGCGGGCTGCCGCTGATCGAGGTCACCCTGCGCACCCCGGCCGCGCTCGACGCTCTGCGGGCGATCGCGGACGGGGTGCCGGGGGCGGTCGTCGGTGCCGGGACCGTCGTCTCGGCGGCCGGGGTCGCGGACGCGGTCGGCGTCGGGGCCCGGTTCCTGGTCAGCCCCGGGTGGACCGGGCGGCTGCTCGGCGCGATGCGGGAGTCGGGGGTGCCCTTCCTGCCGGGGGTCTCGACGGTCTCCGAGGTCGTGGCGCTGCTCGAACAGGGCGTGGACGCCATGAAGTTCTTCCCGGCGGAGGCGGCGGGCGGCGTCCCGTACCTGAAGTCCCTGGCGGGCCCGCTCCCGCAGGCGCGCTTCTGCCCGACCGGCGGCGTCTCGCCCGCCTCCGCCCCCGCCTACCTCGCCCTGCCGAACGTCGGCTGCGTCGGCGGTACGTGGATGCTGCCGCCCGACGCCCTCGCGGCCCGCGACTGGGCCCGGGTCGAGGCCCTCGCCCGCGAGGCGGCGGCGCTGCGGACACCGGTCAGCGGCCGGTGACCTCCGCCGTGAGGTGCTCGGCCACCGGCCGGTAGCCGAGCCGCAGGTACAGGGCGTTGCTGGTGGGGTTGGCCACGTCCGCGAAGAGCAGGACCTGCGCGGCCCCGGCGTCCCGGGCGGCGCGACCGACGGCGGTGGTGGCCCCGGCGGCGTACCCGCGGCCGCGGGCGGCGGGCGGGGTGTAGACGAGGTGGACGCGGGACTGGCCCTCGGTGACGGGCGAGAAGCACGCCATCGAGACGGGCCGTCCGCCGTCCTCCCAGAGGAACAGCCGGCCGTCGGAGATCCGCTCCGTGACGGGTCCGGTGCAGTCGTCCCCCGGCTCCTCGCCGATGTCGCGGACGAACTCCCGCGCCCAGGCTGCGGCGAGCGGTACGTCGGCGGCGGTGGCGACGCGGGCGCGGCCGGCGGGAGCGGGGTCCGGCGGGGTCGGCGTCCCGAGCCGGAAGAGCCGCATCCGGACGGTGGGGGTCCAGGGGCGGCCGGTGGCCTCCGCGAACGCCTCGACGGCCGCCGTCTCGCCCCGTACGACCGTCGGTCCCCCGTTCCCGGGGAGGTCCGGCGAGGAGGCGAGGGCGCGGGCCGCCTCCGGCGTCACCGTCCCGAAGGTCGGCTCCCCCGGCGCGGCCACCACGAGCACCCCGGTGACCCGCCCGTCCGGACCGGTCCACCAGCCGAACCGCCCGGCCGCGTCCACGAGCGCGAGCACACCGGTGTTGCGGGCGGACCCGGCGGACAGCAGGGCTCCGGCCGCCGCGCGGAAGACGGCGGGTTCCTCGGTGAAGTGCCAGGTCATGGACGGTGATGGTGGTACGGGGGCGGGTCCCCCCGCCACCCGTTTTCCACCGTCCCCGCCGTCCTCCTCCCGGAGGTGCGTCCTCCCTACCGGAGGTGCGAGGTGTCGTTGAGGAGGCGTACGGAGGCGTTGCCGTCCGTGTAGTAGGCGACGGCCGAGAGCGAGGCGGCGGACAGCTCCATGCGGAACAGGGACTCCGGCGGGGCGCCGAGGGCGAGCCGGACCAGGGTCTTGATCGGGGTGACGTGGGTGACGAGGAGGACGGTGCGGCCCGCGTGGGCGGCGGTCAGCCGGTCCCGGGCCGCGGCGACGCGCCGGGAGACGGTCGCGAAGCTCTCCCCGCCGCCGGTCGGCGCGGCCTTCGGGGAGGCGAGCCAGGCGTCGAGGTCCTCGGGGTGCCGCTCGCGGACCTCGCCGAAGGTCAGCCCCTCCCAGGCGCCGAAGTCGGTCTCCCGCAGGCCCTGTTCGATCCGCACGTCGAGCCCGAGGCGGGCGGCGACGGCGGCGGCGGTCTGGCGGCAGCGGGTCAGGGGCGAGCTGACGATCTCCTGGATCGTGCCCCGGGCGGCGAGCGCCGCGGCCACGGCCTCGGCCTGCCGCAGCCCGGCCGCCGACAGCTCGGGGTCGCTCCCCCCGCTCCCGGAGAACCGCTTCTCGGGCGTGAGCGCGGTCTCCCCGTGCCGCAGCAGCACGAAGGTCGCGGGCGCCCCCATGTCGGCCGCTCCCCAGCCCTGCGGGGAGGTGCCGTGCGGCCGTACGGGGGTGGAGGCGGGCGCGTCGGACCGGGTGGCTCCGGCGGCGCGGGCCGTGCCGGCCTTCTCGGCCGCGTGGCCCGTCGGCGCCAGGACGCCGGCCTCGGCCTCGAAGTCGCCCGAGGCGACCGGGGCGGCCGAGGTCGCGGTGGCGTCCTCGGCGGCGAACAGGCCGTCGTCCGCGGTCGGCCAGGCGCCCGTACCCGTACCCGTACCCGTACTCGCACCCGTGCCCGTGCCCGCAGCGGTGTCGGTCGTCGTCGGGCCGGGCGTCCCGGTGGTCGGGGAGCCGGACAGCGCCGCCCTCGCCCGGGCCGCTCCCGCCCGCGCGTCGCCGGGCGGGCCCGACGGCGGCGGGGCGGCGGCGTTGCGGGCGGCCGAGGCGTCCAGGACCGCCGTGGAGCCGGACGGCTCCCACCGGCGCCCGAGCCGCCCCGCGTCCATCGCCTCGTTCGCCAGCCGGTCCGCGTGCTTGTTCCGCTCGCGCGGGATCCACTCGTAGCGGACGCGGCCCGCCGGGAAGACCCGGCCGGCCTCGGCCGCGAGCGGCTTCATGTCCGGGTGCTTGATCTTCCAGCGGCCGGACATCTGCTCGACGACCAGCTTGGAGTCCATGCGGACGTGGACGGTGGCGTCCGGGAAGAGCTCCCGGGCCGCCTTGAGGCCCGCGACCAGGCCCTTGTACTCGGCGACGTTGTTCGTCGCCACACCGATGTACTCGGCGGCCTCGGCGAGCGTCTCGCCCGTCGCCGCGTCCAGGACCACGGCCCCGTACCCGGCGGGCCCCGGGTTGCCCCGGGAACCCCCGTCCGCCTCGACGACGAGCTCGCGCGCGGAGGTCATTACAGGCCGGACTCCGAGGTGCGGACGAGGATCCGGCGGCAGTTCTCGCACCGGACGACCGCGTCCTTGGCGGCGGCGCGGACCTCGTTCAGCTCGGTGATGTTGAGCTCGATGTGGCAGCCCTCGCACTTGCGCTGGTAGAGCCGGGCCGCGCCCACGCCGCCCTGCTGCTCGCGCAGCTTCTCGTACAGCTTGAGCAGGTCGGCCGGGACCGAGCCCGCGACGAGCTCGCGCTCCTTGGTGACGGAGGCGGTCTCGGCGTCCAGCTCGGCCTGGGCGGCGTCGCGGCGGGCGGTGGCGTCGTCGGTCTTGGCCTGGACGGCGGAGACCCGCTCGGTCAGCTCGGCGAGGCGCTCCTGGACCGACTCGCGGCGCTCCATGACCTCCAGGACGATCTCCTCCAGGTCGCCCTGGCGCTTGGCGAGGGAGACGATCTCGCGCTGGAGGTTCTCCAGGTCCTTCGGGGAGGAGACGGCGCCGGAGTCGAGGCGCTGCTGGTCGCGCGCGGCGCGCTGGCGGACCTGGTCGACGTCCTGCTCGGCCTTGGTCTGCTCGCGGCCGCAGTCGCTCTCCTCGGTCTGCGCGGCGACGAGCAGGTCGCGCAGCTGGGTGAGGTCCTTGGTGAGCGCCTCGATCTCGGCGTGCTCGGGCAGCGAGCGGCGCTTGTGGGCGAGCTGCTGGAGGCGGGTGTCCAGGGCCTGGACGTCGAGGAGGCGGATCTGGTCGGCGGGCGCGGCGTTCAGTTGGGGGCTCCAGGAGAAGAGGTGTGGTGGGAGGACCAGGGGTCGGTGACCGTCTTCGAGACGTGGACGCGGAGGTCCCAGCCGTGACGGTCGGAGATCGCGTCGAGCTGCGCGGCGGCCTGCTCGCACCAGGGCCACTCGGTGGCCCAGTGGGCGGCGTCGACCAGGCCCAGCGGAGTGCGCTGGGTGGCCTCGGAGACCGGGTGGTGGCGCAGGTCGGAGGTGAGGAAGGCGTCCACGCCCGCGGCGCGCACGGCGTCGAAGAGGCCGTCGCCGGAGCCGCCGCTGACGGCGACCCGGCGCACGAGCATGCCGGGGTCGCCGGCGACCCGGACGCCCTGCGCGGTGGCGGGCAGCCGCGCGGCGGCGCGGGCGGCGAACTCGGCGAGGGTCTCCGGGCGGTCGAGCTCGCAGATCCGGCCGAGGCCGTTCTCCGGGACGAGCGGGCCGGTGACGCGCAGGCCGAGGGCGCCGGCGAGGGCGTCGGAGACGCCGGGGTCGGCGGTGTCGGCGTTGGTGTGCGCGACGTGGAGGGCGATGTCGTTCTTGATGAGCTCGTGCACGACGCGGCCCTTGAAGTGGCCGGCCGCGACCGTCGTCGTACCGCGCAGGTAGAGCGGGTGGTGGGCGACGATCAGGTCGGCGCCGAGGGAGACGGCCTCGTCGACGATCTCCTGGACGGGGTCGACGGCGAAGAGGACGCGGCCGACCCGGGCGTCGGGATCGCCGCAGACGGTGCCGACGGCGTCCCACTGCTCGGCCCGGTCGGGCGGCCAGAGGGCGTCGAGCTCGGCGATGACTTCAGACAGACGGGGCACGGGGGAAAGGCTACCTGTCCCGCGTGCTCCACCGCCCTGGCCTGTGGACAACCCCGTCCGGGCCCGGCCCTCCCCCGGACGGCCCCGCCCCGGCCGCACCCCGCCACCGGAGCCCCCGACTCCACTGAGGCTCCCCTTACCCGGGGTCACCGCCGGTGACTCCAGCACACCCGTCCGCTCCCGCTCAGCAGAACCGCCGGACGGCCATCCTTACGTGTGAAGTGAGCGGGCTCGTGTTGTTCGGCTGGAAGTGCGAAAACTAGCTTCGTCGCCGGAGGTGACGAGTCGATGACAGCGTGTGCCATCGAGACGACGGCCGAGGACGACGACCGCGAAGGGAAGCACGGCGGGAGCGACGGCCGGCCGACGGGGTTCACGACCACGGCGAACGGCGCGTACGCGGCCAGGCTCGCGGGCGTCGGGGACGCCCTGTACGTGGAGAGGTGGACCCTCGACGGCCCGGAGCCGTACGCCGTGCCGCTCCCCCTCGACCAGCCGGAGGAGCCGCACACCCAGCTCCTGCCCCTCGCGGACGGCCGGGTCCTCGTCTGCCGCCGCGTGGACGGGCGGCGGAACTCCTTCTCCCTGCTCTACCCGACCGGCCCGGCCACCGGGGAGCTCCGGCTCGGCTCGGTGGAGGCGCCCGGTTCCGAGGCCCTCGTCCTGCTCCCGCCCTCGCCGGACGGCATCTGCGCGTACGCGATGTGCGTCGGCCCCGGGAGCACGACGCTGTGGCTGGTGGCGGGCGGGGCCTTCGGCCCCGAGCCGGTGGCGGAGGTCGAGGGGCACTGCTCGGGCGGGGTGTGGCTGGACCGCACGGGCCGGATGCTCGCCCTGGACCGGCGGCTCGGCGACGGGCCCGTGAAGGCGGTCGCCGTGGACCTGGAGCGGGGCGGCGAGGTGACGCCGCTGCTCCAGATCACCGAGGAGAGCGACGACCGGCTGCTGCTCGCGGACCCGGACAGCGGGCTGCTCCTGATCCGCTCCGACGCGCCGTCGCCGGGCCACGACCGGCTCGGCTGGGGCGTCCTCGGCAGTCTGCTCCCGGTGCGCTTCCCGGACTGCCTGCGGCTCGACGACGCGGCGGTGACGCCGTTCGCCGTGCAGCCGGGGCAGGTGCTCATGCCGGAGGGCTGTGCGGTGGCGCTGCGGATCGACGCGGCGGCCGGGAGCTGGGTGGGGACCTGGCGGCCCTCGTCCCGGCGGATGGACCAGCTGGCGGTCCCGCAGGGCTGGCTGGCGGGCGCGGGCCTGTGGACGCCCGGGGGCGTCCTGCGGCTGCCGTACGCGGCGCCGGGGACGCCGTGCGGGCTCGCGGCCCTGGAGCCGCCGCCCGAGCCGGACCCCG
The DNA here is from genome assembly GCF_044756005.1 of Streptomyces sp. NPDC092045. Taxonomy (NCBI): domain Bacteria; kingdom Bacillati; phylum Actinomycetota; class Actinomycetes; order Kitasatosporales; family Streptomycetaceae; genus Streptomyces; species Streptomyces sp. NPDC092045. The sequence goes on from NZ_JBIVSC010000002.1 coordinate 356,398, forward strand.
CGCCGGAGCCGGCGACGGTCCCGGAGGAGCCCCGGGCGTGCCGCCCCGTACCGCTCCAGCAGGCCCCCCTCGCGGACGGCCGGCCCGCCGACCGGGCCCTGCCCCGGCCCTGATCCGCCGACCGGGCCCCGCGCCGGCCCCGATCCGCCAGCCGCCGCCTCGCCGTCGTCGCCGGGCCGCCGACCGGTTCCCGCCCCGGCCCCGATCCGCCGGACACGCCCGACGGCGGCGCACCCCGCCGCCGATCCGCCGGGCAGGCCCTAGACTTTCGGGCCGCACGGAAAGATCGATTTCTACGGGGTGAGTCGCAGCATGTCGGAGACAAGCACGGAGGGTACGGAGTCGCACGGCTCCGGGCGGCATCGTGGTGAGGCCTCGCCGGCGGAGGACTCCTCGTCCTCGCCGCACGGCCGCCACCGCCGCGAACCCGACGCGCAGTGACCGGGCGCACGGGGTGAACCGGAGGGCCCCGGGGGGAGACCCCGGGGCCCTCCCGCGTTCCCGGCCGCGCCGCCCCTGCCCTCGCCCCGCCGTGCTAGGCGTGCTCCACGAACGTGTCGGCGAGCACGGGGGCGTCGTCGCGCTCCGCCACCGTGACCGTCGCCTGGATGCCGCCCGGCACCGTCCACGTCCGGATGCGCAGGGTCTCGCCGGGGAAGACGATCCCGGCGAAGCGGGTCCGGTACGCGCGGACGCGGGTGACGTCCCCGTCGAGCAGGGTGTCGACGACGGCCTTGAGGGTCATCCCGTAGGTGCAGAGGCCGTGCAGGATGGGCCGGTCGAAGCCGGCGAGGGCCGCGAACTCCGGGTCGGCGTGCAGCGGGTTCCAGTCGCCGGAGAGCCGGTAGAGCAGGGCCTGTTCCTCGCGCACGCGGCGCTCCACGGTCAGGTCGGGCGCGCGGTCGGGCGGGACGAGCCGGTCGGAGGGGCCCCGGTCGCCGCCCCAGCCGCCCTCGCCGCGCACGAAGATCCGGGCGTCGCTCGTCCACAGCGGGCCGTCGGCGTCGGCGGTCTCGGAGCGCAGGACGAGGACGGCCGCCTTGCCCTTGTCGTGGACGGCGGCGACGCGGGAGGTGGAGACGGCGCGTCCGCCGGTGGGGAGCGGGCGGTGGAGGGTGATCGACTGGGCGCCGTGCAGGACGGCCATGAGGTCGACGTCGACGCCGGGGGCGGAGAGTCCGTCGACGATCCCCATGCCGCCGCCCGCGACGGTGGCGAAGCTGGGCAGGACGTGGAGCCGGGACTCCAGGGTGTAGCGGAGTTCGGCGGGGTCGGTGGCGGGCGCGCCCGCGCCGAGGCCGAGGTGGTAGAGCTGGACGTCCTTGTGGTCCCAGGCGATCTCGGTGCTGCGGGGTTCGGCGGCGACGGCCTTGGCTGCGTCGATGGGCATCGGGCTGCTGCTCCTCACGGGATCGCCCCGGAACGCGGCCGTCCTGAACGCGGTCGTCCCGGATCGCGGTCGCTCCGGACCGCGATCGCCTAGAACGCGTTCCAGTTCGGTGGCCCCATGTATAGCCGAGGCGGCGGGGCTTGGGAACCCTCGGTGACGGCACGTCAGCACCCCTACGGGATCGGCCCCCGGGACATTTGTCACCGTCGGACGAGTACACAACGGCCTGCCCGAGCCTCCCTCACTCTCCGTAACGTCGTGGTCATGAAGCAGCAGACGCGAGAGAAGCAGGACCCGGCCGGCGAGTCCGCGATCGTCTTCCGGGGCGCGACCAGGGCGTACGGCGCCGTCCGCGCCGCCGACGGGCTCGACCTCACCGTCCGGCGGGGCGAGACCGTGGCCCTGCTGGGGCGCAACGGCGCCGGCAAGTCCACCACCATAGGCCTGCTCCTCGGCCTCGACGAGCCCGACGGCGGCCGGGTCGAGCTCTTCGGCGGGCCCCCGGCCCGGGCCGTCGCGGCCGGGCGGGTCGGGGCGATGCTCCAGGAGGGCCGGCCGGTCCCCCGGGTCACGGTCCGCGAGCTCGTCGGCTTCGTCGCCCGCACCCACCCGGCCCCGATGCCGGTCGCGGAGGCCCTGGCGCTCGCCGGTCTGACCGGCCTCGCCGGCCGCCGCGCGGACCGGCTCTCCGGCGGCCAGGCGCAGCGGGTCCGGTTCGCCGTGGCCCTCGTCGGGAACCCGGAGCTGATCGTCCTGGACGAGCCGACGGCCGCGCTCGACGTCGAGGCCCGGCAGGAGTTCTGGACGGCGATGCGCGGCTACGCCCGCCGGGGCAACACCGTCCTGTTCTCCACCCACTACCTGGAGGAGGCCGACGCGCACGCGGACCGGATCGTCGTGCTCGACTCCGGCCGGGTCGCCGCCGACGGCACGAGCGAGCAGCTCAAGCGGGCGGTCGGCGGCAGCCTGGTCTCCTTCGACCTGGCCGGCGGGCCGACCGCCCGGCTCGACTCGCTGCCCGGCGTGACCTCGTACGAGATCCGGGGCGACCGCGCCCGGCTCCGCACCACCGACTCCGACGCGACGGTCCGGGCGCTCGCGGAGCGGGACGCGATCCGGGGCCTGGAGGTCGCCCCGGCCTCCCTGAACGACACCTTCCTCGCCCTCACCCGGAAGCCGCCGACGGCCGACGGACCCGCGCCCGCGCCCGCGCCCGCGCCCGCGCCCGCGCCCGCGAAGACCGTACCGACCGGACCGACCGCGCCGCCCACGAAGACCACGCCGACCGCACCGACCACGAGCCCGGAGACCACCCGATGATCACCGCGTACGTACGCCTGGAGGTGCGCCGCACCCTGCGCGACACCGGATTCGCGATCTCGACGATCGGCATCCCGGTGATGATGTACCTCCTCTTCACCAACCTCGGCACGGACGACGGCGCGTACCGGACGGCCGGGATGGTCGGCATGGCGGCGTACGGGGCGCTGGGCGCCGCGCTCTCCCTCGGCACCGGGGTCGCCGAGGACAAGTCCACCGGCTGGCTGCGGCAGTTGAGGATCACCCCGATGACGCCCCGCCAGGTGGTGGCGGGGCGGGCCCTGACCGGTTCGGTGGTCGTCCTGCCCGCCATCGCGGGGGTCCTGCTCGCGGGCGGGCTCGCCAACGGGGTGCGGATGGCGGCCTGGCAGTGGGTCGCGGTCGCCGTCACGCTGTGGCTCGGCTCGCTCCCCTTCACGCTGCTCGGCATCGGCAACGGCTACCGTCTCACCGCCCAGACCACCGGCGCCGTGAACGTCGCCTGCAACCTGGGGCTCGCGGTCGTCGGCGGCCTGTGGTTCCCGGTCGTGCTCTTCCCCGACTGGCTCCGGACGCTCTCGGAGTACACGCCGACGAACCGCTTCGCGGAGCTGGGCGTGGCGGTGACGGACGGACGGGCCCCGGGAACGGCGGCCCTCGCGGTGCTCGCCGGGTGGGCGGCGCTGTTCGGCGCGTACGCGGCGGTCTCGTACCGTCGTTCGGCACGGACGGCGTGACGGACGCGGAACCACGAGAGGACACGGGGGCGGTCATGGAGATCCGGCGGCGACGGCGGGAGAGGCTGCGCGAGCGGGGCCCGAGCGGGCTCAGCCTGCTCCCCTGGCTGCTCATGGGCCTGGGCGCGCTCTCGCACCTCCTCGGCGGCGAGGCGCCGAACCCGTGGATCGGCGGCCTGGGCCTGCTCGCCTTCAACACCCTGTACATCGCGATCGTCCTGCGCGCCTTCGACCCGCGCGCCCGGGAGGCGCCGCTGACCTGGTGGCTGCTCGGCGCGCTCGCGGCGCTCACCTTCGGGCTCGCCACCGGCTACGGCCGGGAGTGGCTGCTGCTCTTCCCGCTCCTGGGCCTGGCGGTCGGGGCGGTGGTGCGACGCGGGAGGCTGCTGTCCCGGATCACCTTCCCGCTGGTCGCCGGGGTGGCGGCGGTGACGTTCTGGCGGGACGGCTGGGACTCGTTCGGGGTCGTGTACGGGACGTTCATCTCGGTGATGGTGACGGCGGCGATCCTCGCCCTGAACGAGACGGTCCGGCAGCTGCGGGCGACCCGGGAGGAGCTGGCGCGGACGGCGGTGGAGAAGGAGCGGCTGCGGTTCTCGCGCGACCTCCACGACCTCCTGGGCCACACGCTCTCGGTGGTCGTGGTCAAGTCGGAGGCCGCCCGGCGGCTCGCCCCGCACGACCTGGACGCGGCCCTGGCGCAGGTGGCGGACATCGAGTCGGTGGGCCGCCAGGCGCTGACGGAGATCCGGGAGGCGGTGACCGGCTACCGGGAGGGCAGTCTGGCGGCCGAGCTGGACCGGGCGCGCGACGCGCTCTCCTCGGCGGGCATCGAGCCGGTCGTGCGCCGCTCGGGCCCGCTCCTGGAACCGGCGGCGGAGGCGCTGTTCGGCTGGGTGGTGCGGGAGTCCGTGACGAACGCGGTGCGGCACAGCGGGGCGTCCCGCTGCGTCGTCGAGATCTCCGGCTCGGACGGCCGGGCCCGCCTGACGGTCACCGACGACGGGCGGAACGGCGGGCCGGGTCCGCAGGCCGCCGGCCCCGCGCACGCTCCCGGCAGCGGTCTGCGCGGCCTGCGCGAACGGCTCGCGGCGGCGGGCGGCACCCTGGAGTCGGGGCCGGTGCCGGACGGCGGGTTCAGGGTCGTCGCGGAACTCCCGGTGGAGCCCGCCGGGCCGGGTCCGGACCTCGGGGACGCCCGGACCGACGCCTGCTGACGGGCCGTCGGCCGACGAGGGCGACCGGGGCGTCCCAGGAGTCGCGGCCGACTCCGGACAGCCGGCGCTTCGGCATCTCCCCACCCCGCACCCGTGCGTTCTGCGGATCGCCGCCCCGTCCCCCCGGAGCGCGCCCACCGTGACCCGGCCTCCGCGCGCCCTACCCTGGTCCCCGTGACCGAGATGCCGAGGGACCACCGCCCGGGAAAGTCCGTGAGGGTCCTGCTCGCCGAGGACCAGGGGATGATGCGCGGGGCACTGGCCCTGCTGCTCGGCATGGAGCCGGACATCGAGGTGGTCGCGCAGGTCGGGCGGGGCGACGAGATCGTGGACGCGGCGCTCGTGGCGCGGCCGGACGTGGCGCTGCTCGACATCGAGCTGCCGGGGCGTTCGGGCCTCGACGCGGCGGCGGACCTGCGGGACGAGGTGCCGGACTGCCGGGTCCTCATCCTGACGACGTTCGGCCGGCCGGGCTACCTGCGGCGGGCGATGGAGGCGGGGGCGGCCGGGTTCCTGGTGAAGGACGGGCCGGTGGAGGAGCTGGCCGAGGCGGTCCGCACGGTCCTGCGGGGCGAGACGGTGGTCGACCCGGCCCTCGCCGCGGCGGCCCTCGGCGCGGGCCCGAACCCCCTGACGGCCCGCGAACGGGACGCGCTGGCGGCCTCGGTGGACGGCGCGACGATCGCGGACATCGCGGCGGTCCTGCACCTCTCGGAGTCCACGGTCCGCAACTACCTCTCCTCCGCGATCGGCAAGACGGGCACCCGCAACCGCATGGAGGCGGTGAGGGCGGCCCGGCGGCAGGGCTGGCTCTGAGCCGCGCGGCACGACGACCGCCGCGCGGAAAGGCCGTACGGGGGGCGACTCCGGAAGAAGCACGGACGAGGCCGGTGGTCGACGACCGCGCACGGGCGTGTGTACGGGTCCGGTGACCGGCGGCTCCGCGCCGAGTGGGTACGGGACCGGTGGCCGGCGGCTCCGCGCGGACATCCGTACAAGACCGGCGGGCGGCGGTCCGCGCGTCCTCCCCCATGAGCGAACTCACGAACGGACACGACACGGGACGCGCCCACGGACCGCACGTGGTCCACGGCTCGGTGCCGGCCCCCGGGCCGGTCCGGAGGTCGCCCGTGCCCGGTGGCGGGCGTTCGGCCGCCGAGGGCGGGTGGGGGTCGACAGCCCCGCGGACGAGGCGGGCTGGAGCCGTACCCGGTACGACGACGGGGCCGCCGGGCCCCGTCGTCGCCCTCGGCGCGGAGGTCGGCCCTAACCGACGAGGCGGCGGCGCCAGTCCAGGGGCGTGACGGTGACGGCCCGGCCGGGATCGCCGTCCCACTCGGTGGGGAGGCCGACCGCGGCGAGGGCGGCCACCACCTCGTGGCCGACGGCCGCGGTGGTCTCGGACGAGCCGTCGAAGCTCCCGTAGAGGAGCATCAGCCCGTGGCCGGCCGCGGCGGAGTCCGTGCACTGGGTGTGGAAGTAGACGAAGCCGCGGGCGTCGGGCCCTCCCGCGTCGCCGATCTCGGACCGGCCGCAGGTGCGGCAGCAGGTGAAATTCTCACGGGCGGTGATGCCGGACTCCTCCAGGGCGGCGAACGCGCGGGTGAGCCGCTCGGGGTCGGTCTCGCCCCGCCACGCGGCCTGCTCCGCGACCCGCTCCAGCCACAGCCGGTCGGCCAGTGTGTGCGCCTGCTCGCGGGAGACGGGCCGGCGGCCCTCGGTGACCAGGTACTCCTCCGCGAGCTCGGCCAGTTCGGCGCGGGAGGCGTAGCCGCCGGCCAGCACTTCGCGGACGCGCCCCTCCAGCGTCTCGCGCTCGTCCTCGCCGAGGTCGAGCGGCGGCACCTCGCGGGCCGGACCCATGTCCAGCGGCGACCAGGACAGGCCGTCGTCCCAGCCCGCCTCCCCGCGGGCCCAGCCGGTCATCGCCGCGGCCACGGCCTCGGGCCCGCCGGTCACCACCTGGAAGTGCCGGTCGGGAGCGCCGTCGCGGTGCTCCAGCGTGTAGTCGCCGCCGGTCTCGTGCCAGACCTGGGCGAAGACGTCGGGCAGGTCGGGTATCCGCTGGACCACCAGGAACCGGTCCTCGTCGCCGCCGATGCGCCGGACCAGCCCGGCCAGTTCCCCGGCGGACACGCGGACGTGCCGCTCCCCGTTCTCCGTCTGCACCACGATGTCGAGCATGCGCAGACTCTGGCACACCCCTCCGACAGAGGCCCTAGGGGATGTCTTGCTCGGCGTTCCGGCGCCCGGACCTCGGCAGCCACAACAGCATCAGCACGGTCGCGCCGAGGAGGACCGACGCCGAGACGCGGAAGGCCGTCGCGTAGCCCGAGGTCAGGGCGGCCGGGTCCGGGGTGCCGTGGACCGGGCCGGTGACGGCGGCGGCGACGGTGGAGAGGGTCGCGAGGCCGAGGGCGCCGCCCATGGTGCGGGAGGTGTTGACGAGGCCGGAGACGAGGCCCGCGTCGCCGGGGGCGGCGCTGGAGGTGGCGAGGGTGGCCAGCGGGGTGGTGGCCAGGCCGATGCCGCCCATCATGAGGATGCCCGGGCCCAGGATCGTCGTCAGGAAGGTGCCGTCGACCTGCATCGTGGACTGCCAGGCGAAGCCGGAGGCGGCGACGAGCGCGCCGACGACGGCGACGGTGCGGGCGCCGAGGGCCGGCATCAGGCGGGGCGCGAGCTTGGAGCCCAGGACGACGCTCAGGGAGCTGGGCACGAGCGCGAGACCGGCCTGGAGCGGGGTGTAGCCGAGGACGTTCTGCGCGTACACCGTCATGAAGAACCACATGCCGAAGGAGCTCGAACCGAACAGCAGGATCGCGGTGTTGGCCGCCGACACCGTCCGTGTGCGGAAGATCTTCAGCGGCATCAGGGGGGCCGCCGTGCGGGCCTCGACCGCGACGAAGACGGCGAGCAGGACGAGCGCGCCGAGGAGCGTCAGGAGGGTCTTCGGGTCGCCCCAGCCCGCCTCCTCGGTCTGGACGATGCCGTACGCGAGGGTGGCGAGCCCGCCGGTGACCAGGATCGCGCCCGGCAGGTCGAGGCGGCGGCCGGTGCCGGGGCGGCTCTCGCGGAGCCAGAGGAGCGCGCCGGTGAGGACGAGGGCGCCGACGGGGACGTTGACGAGGAGGACCCAGCGCCAGGACAGCAGGTCGACGAGGAGGCCGCCGACGAAGCCGCCCGCCGCGCCGCCGGCCGCGCCGACCGCCGTCCAGGTGCCGATGGCCCGGCTCCTGGCGGGCCCGGGGGCGACCGCGCCGGTGACCAGGGTCAGGGTGGCGGGCGACAGGACGGCGGCGCCGAGCCCCTGCACGGCGCGCCCGGCGACGAGCTGCCAGCCCTCCTGGGCGAGGCCGCCCGCGACGGACCCGGCGGTGAACACCACGAGCCCGAGCAGGAACATCGCCTTGCGCCCGTAGAGGTCGGCGGCCCGCCCGCCGAGCAGCATGAACCCGGCGAAGGCGATCGAGTACGCGTTGAGGACCCACTGGAGACCGAGCGCCGAGAGCCCGAGGTCGGCCCGCAGCGACGGCAGCGCCACGTTCACGACGGAGACGTCGAGCACCACGAGGAACTGTCCCGCGCAGGCGACCAGGACGACCGCCCAGGCGCGGGGCGCGGGGGCGGGAGGGACGAGGGGGGACGTACTGGTGGCGGAGTCGGTCTGCGGCATGACGGTCATGGTCGCAGACGCCCTCAGCCCCGTACATACGCCGTGGGTCCTACGGCCCCGGCCCGAGCGTTGTCAGTGGGGGCTGTCACGATGCGGGCGCAGACGGCCTCCGGCCTCGGAAGACAGAGAGCGAGCACGCCATGGGTACCTGGGACATCGGCCCCTTCGACAACGACACCGCGGCCGACTTCTCCTACCGGGTGGACGAGGCCCCGGCGGAGCGGAAGGCGGAGGTGCTGCGCGGCGCCTTCCGCGAGGTGACCGGCACCGGCGGCGACTACCTGGACGCGGACCTGGCGGTGGAGGCGATCGCCTCGGCGGCCCTGCTCGCGGCGCAGTGCCCCGGCGGCGCCCCGGTCACCACCTCGTACGGCCCGAAGGCCCCCCTGCCCGCCCTCCCGGCCGCGCTCCGCCCGGAGGCCGTCGAGGCCCTGGACCGGATCCTCACCGAGCCGTCCGAGCTGCTCGAACTGTGGGAGGAGTCGGACGGGGAGGAGTGGAAGGCGGGGGTGCGGGGGCTGCGGGCGGTCCTGGCGGGGGCGTGAGGGCCGTCCGGAACGCCTTCCGACGGCACGGGGAAGCCCCGCCGGGACGAGCCCGGCGGGGCTTCGGTCTCAGCGGGCCGTCACGCCCGCTCGCCGTCCAGCGCCGCCCGCAGGCGGGTGATCAGCTCGTCGTCCGGCACCTCGGTCCAGTCGGCCCCGGGCGTCCCGACGCGCACGATCTCGTGGCGCCCCCCGTCCGTTGCGCGCACCAGGACCTGGCGGCTCGCCCAGTCCATCGGGTTCGCCTGGAGGCGGACGGCGTGGTGCGTCATGGTCGGGAACGCGTTCCGCAGCGCCTCGTCCGCGTGGAGGCGGAGCAGGAGGCTCCGCTGCCCCCGGTGGTACTCGGACGAGAGGAGGGCGGCCCACTGGGTGGTCGTGGGCTCTCCGGCTTCGAGCGCGCCGGTGAACCCGGCGAGGTCCAGGAAGCCGAACCTCGCCGCCAGTTCGTCGAGCAGCACGTCCTCCCGCCACGCGGCGATCGCCTCCACGAGCGTTCCGAGGTCGTCCGTGGAGCCGATGTCCCAGCCGAAGTCGGGGATGTGGACGCGCAGCCTGAACAGCCGCTCCCCGGGCTCGGTGTCGACCGACAGGTAGCCGCGCGTCGTCTCGATGCCGAGGGCGTCGGTGGCCCAGGGCGGCAGCCCGACGTCACGGCCGCGCCGCTCCGCCTCCTCCCGCAGGGCCGGTGCGAGGCCGCCCGCGGCGGTCACGTCCGGGTACGGGTCCTCCTCACGGGCTTCCATGCGCGTCTTCCCGGCAGTGGCAGTAACCGATGATCGAACCCTTCACGCGGTCCATGTCCCCCTTCAGCGTCGACAGGTCCGGCATGGGGGTGCCGGGATTCAGTTCCATGGCTCCCTTCGGGCCCGTCGGCGAGTAGAACTTGATCGAGTCCCACGAGCGCTGCCCGTTGTGGAGGGCCCTGGCGATCATGGACATCTCGTAGTCCGTGGCCTGGCCGTGCACGCCGGCCCGGAGGCCTCGCTGCGCGGCCGCCATGAAGCCTCCGAGACCGTCCAGGCCCGTCAGGTTGATGTGCAGGATCACGTTCGGGTCGGCGATGGCCATCTCCGCGATCCGGGCGAAGTCGGCCGGGGACGCGATGGAGAAGGTGGCGAACTTGTTCGCGCCGGCCCACTTGTCGAGTTCGCCGCCGCGCTGCCAGCCCAGGGCCACGTTGCAGTTGTGGACCAGGACCGGGGTGGCGCCCGCCAGCACGAAGAAGGTGTGCAGGTCGTCGACCGTGAGGTCGTGGACCGTGCGCGGGGCCAGGCCCGGACGGTCCAGGAGGGCGGTCACCGCGCGGACGGAGCCGTCCGGGGTGCGCAGGCGGTCGCCGGTCCTCAGGTCGGAGACCAGGGTCCAGCCGCGGTCGGCCACGTAGAACTTGTGGCCGGCGGTGCTGGCCAGCTTCCCGCCCCCGGCGACGGTGATGTCCACCAGGCGCCGGGTGTCGTGGGCGAAGGTGTCGGTGACCCGCCGGGCCTCCGGCCGGCCGGTGGCCGGGTCGGTGGCCCTGACGAGGTCGCCCGCCCTCACCCGGCTGATGGGCCGCTGCGAGCCGTCCGCCATCAGCACCCGGGTGGTGCCGGGGAAGCTGTTCAGCTTGCAGGCGGTGTAGAGGTCCTCGTGGGCGTTGACGATGGCGTTGAGCTTGGCGAGGGTGCCCGGGTCCAGGTCGAGGACGTTGAGGGCCCTGAACGCGTCCCGCACTCCGATGCCGGTCTTCATGGCCGCGTCGAGGGCGCGGATGCCCTCGAAGACCGTGCCGAACGCCTTGCCGGGGACGAAGTTGCTCGCGGCCCAGGCGCAGCCGCTGGCGCTGCCGTGCCAGCAGTCGACGAAGTCCTGGACGAGGACCGCCTTGATGAGCTTGTAGGTGAGGGTCTGCTGGATGAGCTCCAGCTTGGAGAAGTACCGGGTGACGTCCTTCTTCAGGCCCGGGACGCGCTTGCTCTCGACGAGCAGGGTGTCGGCCTTCGGGCAGCTTCCGGCGCCGCCCGCCACCTCGGGGTCGGTGCAGAGGAAGAAGTCGACCACCGCGCTGAAGGTGACCGTGAAGGTGGTGGTGCAGCCCTCGAAGCCGATCGTGATCTCGCAGGGCTCGTGCTGCTCGGCGTCGGTGATCTCGATGCTGTCCTCGTCGACGACGTACCACGTCCCGCCGACTCCGGTTCCCGCGCCCGACGAGACCTGCTTGTTCGCGGCGTTGCGGGCCGCCTCCTCGGCCGCCTTCTGCGCCTCCTGGGCGTACTTCAGGGCGTCCTTCGCCGCCTGCTCCGCCTCGGTCGCGGCGGTGTCGGCGCGTTCGGCCGCCGCCCGCGCGTCCTTGGCGGACTGCTCGGCGCGGGACGCGGCCTGGCGGGCGCCCTCGGCGTCGAGGGCGGCCTGGTCGGCGGAGTCGCGGGCCGCGCGGGCGTGGCCCTCGGCGCGGCCGGCGGCCTGGTCGGCGGCGGCGGCGTCCTCGGCGGCCTTGCGGTCGTACTCGACGGTGCGGGCCAGCGACTGGGCGGCCTTCGCCGCCGCGGCGGCGGCCTCGGCCGCGTGGCCGAGGGCCTCCTTCGCGTAGCCGCGCGCGTCGGCCGCGTGTCCGGCGGCGGCGGCCGCGTGCACGTAGGCCTGCTTGGCGTCGCCGGTGGCCTGGTCCGCGAGGCTCTTCGCGGCCACCGCCTCGGCCTGCGCGTTCTTGGCGTGCGCGTCGGCGACGGCCTTCTGCTGCTCGGCGATCGTCTTCGACGCCTGGCCCGTGAGGACCACCAGGCTCGCGGCGGTGTCCGTCTCGGCGTACGGCGAGCCGAGCTGGATCGCGTCGTTGGCGGGCTTGGCGACCTGGGAGGCGGCCGCGCCGGCTTCCGCCGCCGCGCGGGCGGTGACGTAGGCGAACCCGGCGGCCTTCACCGACGCGGCCCGCGCGGTCGCGGCCTCCTTCGAGGCGGCGTCCGCGTGGGACTTGGCCTCCTTCGCCCTGCGCTGGGCCTCGTCGGCCAGCGCGACCGCCGTGCGCGCCTCGGCGGCGGCGTGGTCGGACGCCTTGAGGGCGTCGGCGGCGGCGCTGGTCGCGGTCCACACCGCGGCGTCCGCCTTCAGCTTGGCGGCCCGGGCGCCGTCCGCGTACGCGCGGGACCGCTTGGCGGCGGCCTCGGCGCGGGTGGCGGCGGCGTCCGCCTCGGCCGCGGCCTCGCCCGCCGCGTCGGCGGCGGAACGGGCCCGGCCCGCGGCGGCCTCGGCGTCGTCCGCGTGGGCGGAGGCCGCGTCGGCCGCCGCCCTGGACGCCTGGGCCTGCTCGTCGGACTCGTGGGCCTGGGCGTACGCCTCCTTCGCGTCGGCCTTGGCGCGGGCCGCGTCCGCCTTCTGCGCGGCGTCCCACGCGTCGGCGTTGAGGTCGCGGGCCTTGTCGCGCGCCTTGACCGCGTCGTCCTTCCGCGCGACCGCGGTCGCCTCGGAGGCTTCGGCCGCCTTCCTGGCGTCGTCGGCCTTCACGGCCTCCGCCTCGGCGGTCCTCTTGTGCTGGGCGGCCTCGTTCTGCTTGACGGCGGCGGTGTCCTTCTCCGCCTTCGCCCTGGCCTCCTCGGCCTCGGCCGCGAGCCGCTTGGCGTGCGCGTCGGCCGCGGCGGCCTTGGCGTCGCCCTCGGCCTTCAGGGCGACGGCGAGCTTGGCCTCGGCCGTCTCCTTGTCCTTCTTCGCGTTGTCGCGGTGCAGCTTGGCCCCGTCGGCCGCCGCCTTCGCCTGGAGTTCGGCGGTGTGCGCGGCCTCCTTGCGGAACTCGGCGTTGGCCTGGGCGGTCTGGGCGACGGCCCGCTGCGTGATGGTGGCGCTGTCGGCCGCGGCGGCCCGGGTGGCGGCCTCGGCGGTCTCGCCGGCCTTCACCATCGCGGTCAGGGCGGCGACGGCGCCCTTGGTGATCTGCGCCTTCTGCCGGCCGACCAGGAGGCCGCGGCCGCGCGGGGCGCCCGCGGCGTCCGCGACGCCGTACGCGGCCTGGAGGGCCGTGTCGGAGGCGGTGGCCGACTTCTTGGCCTTCTCCAGCTGGGCCCTGACCGCGGCGAGGTGCGTCTTCGCGGCTGCCTGGGCGTCGGTGAGGCCCTTCTTCGCGGTGTCGAACTCCGCCTTGGCGGGCTGGGGCGCGCTGCCGGGGCCCTTCTTGCCGTTCGGCTTGATCAGGTACTTCTGCGCGCTGGTGTCCTTGCAGTCCCACAGCCGCAGGTCCGTGCTCTTGGTGAAGGAGCTGAGGTCCAGGCACTTGCCCGTGGTCACGCTCTTGAGGACGGAGGGGGCGCGGACGTCGGCCTTCCAGGACTGGCCCCTGGTGCTGTAGCAGTCCGTGATCTGGATCTTCGTGCCGTTGGCCGAGGCGTTCCCGGCCACGTCCAGGCACTTGAAGGAGCCGGTGTTGCGGAGGTGGAGGTCCTCCTCACCGCCCTCCAGCGACCACTCCTGCGCGGCGCCGCCGTTGCAGGTGTAGATCTGGACCGGCGTGCCGTTGGTCTTGCCGCCGCCCTGGACGTCCAGGCACATGCCCTTCGCGCCCGGGACCTCGACGACCGTGTAGCCGGTGCCGATCCAGCCGACGCCGCCGGGGGTCCAGTGGTCCTGCCAGCGGGTGTAGTAGTCGGCGAGCCAGGACTGGCCCAGGAGCATGCTGAGCGCCTGGGTGCCGTCCTGGAGCGCCTTCGTGGCGTCCTTGCCCGCGGTGAGGATCTGCTGCCGCTGGGCGGTCTGGCCGGCGATCTCCTGCTGCCACTCGGCCGCGGCCTGCGCCACCTGCTTGCCGAGGACCCGGTTCGGATCGATCGGGTCGTGCCAGCCGCAGGCCCCGAAGCGGGCCTTCAGGTCCTCGACCGCGATCCGGAACTCCGGGGAGTCCGGCTCGGGGGCCGTGCGGGGGAAGCCGCCGGAGGCGAGGAAGATGCGGGCGTCGTCCGCGAACACCCGCGGGATGAAGAAGTTGTTCTCCTCGACCTTCCCGGAGTTCTTCTTCCACAGCGCCCACGCCTCCTGCTCCTTCGGCGTGCCCGCGTTGGTGTAGAGCGGGTCGCCGACCGCGAGCGCGGCGGCCTTCGTACGGTCGTCGGCGGTGGGCGAGGAGTCGTGCCACGGGTTGACCACGTCGACCGACGCCCAGTACCCCTGGGAGAGCCACGGCTCGAGCCCGGTCCGCTCGAAGACCTTCTCCGGGTCCTTCGGCTCGTTGGGGTAGGACTCCAGGCTCGCGGCGCTCGACCACGCGTGTCCCTGCTGCCGGACCTTCTCCAGCGCCTGGCTCGTCAGGGTGACGTCCGCTTCGCGGGCCACGTGCAGCGGGGTCTTGTCGTTGAACAGGTCCCGCTCGAACTGCTTGTGCATCTGGTCGGGCGGCAGGAGCAGGGCGCTCTGCGCGAGGGCGTGCAGGTTGGGGCCGCCCGTGCGCAGGGCCTCCATGCCCACGCACTGGTCCTCGCGGAGCTGCTGGGCCGCCTTGGCGTCGTAGCCGTCGTACGAGTCGGCCGTCGCGGCCACCGGCACGGCGTCCGGCGGGGCCAGGTCGGGCCGGACGCCGAGACCGGCGAGGACGGCCAGGGCGGCGGTGGACGTGACGGCGGTGGTGAGGGCGCCGGCGAGGGTGCCGGACGAGCGGGAGCGGGGGCTGAACAACCCCGGGGTGAATCGCAAGGGGGGCTTCCTTCACGGGGAACGAAGGCGGGCAGGGATGACCCGGGCGACGTTCACAGTGGGCCGGCACCGAGGCATGGCGGTGCCGTTCTCCCCCGTGGCGGCGTTGTCCCCCGGCCGCCGTTGATGATGTGAGCGCGTCACGATGGGGATGGTCGGTCCCCGGCGCGCGGCGTTACTTAACCCCGAGTCAACAAAGCTCGGCAAGGCCCGGCCGGAGGGTCCGGAACGCGGAACGGAAAACCGCTTGCCGGTGGCTCACGGCGCGGCGCGCGCAATCCCCGAGGTCATACCGGGTGCCACCTGTGTGCAACCTGTGAAGAAGGGAGGCGCGAGATGGTGTTCTTCAGCCATAGATTGGCTCGAATGCCGCTGCCGGGCGGCGGGTTGGAGCCGGATTCACGCGATCCCCGCCCCGGCGGGTGGCGCCGGGACGGGGATCACCGCTCCCGCGGGGGGAGGGTCGCCGCGGTCAGCGGCCGAGACGCCCCTCGGCGGCGGCGCTCACGAAGGCCGCGAAGGCGGCCGGGGCGGCGAGGAAGGCGGGGCCTTCGGGGTTCTTGGAGTCGCGCACGGCGACGTGGGCGGCGAGGTCGGCGACCTCGACGCATTCACCGCCGTTGTCGCCGCTGTAGGACGACTTGCGCCAGGCGGCGGTACCGAGCGGGGCGCACTCGATGCAGTTGCCGCCGGTGTCGGAGCTGTACGAAGACTTACGCCAGCGCGCGCCCGTCAGGTTCTGGTTGGTTCCCATACTGCTCCTCCATGACGCGGGCGATCAGTGCGGCCGAGTCTTCCACCGAGAGGGCAGCCGCTTGCAGGTGATCGTAACGGAGCGAACCCTCCCTGAACGCGGCCGGATCGGCGGTCATATGCCCCTGGACGAAGTCCTCGGTGTAGACGATGTCGGGGTCGTCGTCGAAGCGCAGCAGGTTGAACTCACCTGGCAGGCCAGCGTGTGCCCCGGCAGTAAACGGCAGGATCTGGATCTTGACCCAGTCGTGCTCCTGCATCCGCAACAGGTGGGCGAGTTGTTCTCGCATGACCTCCTTGCCGCCGACCTCCTGACGCAGCACCGCCTCGGTCAGGACGACCCACATCAGGGGCGGGGTCTCCCTCTCCAGGATCCGCTGGCGATCCATTCGGGCAGCGACCTTGGCATCGAGATCCCCTTCCGTCCGGACTCCGAGCACAGCGCGTGCGTACTCCTTCGCCTGGAGCAGGCCGACGACCAGTTGGGGCTGGAACGAGTAGATGTAGGTCGCCCTCGCCTCCATGTCCGCGTACGGCTGGAACCACGTCGGCAACTGGCTCTTCAGCACCAGCCCCACCAACCGCGAGAACGTCCCGCCCGTCATCAACGCGGCGTCGAGTTGTTCCGAGAACCGCCTCGTCGGAACCTTCTTCGCCGTCTCTATCTGGCCGATCAGCGAGCCCGTGCAGTGGACGACGTCACCGAGCTGCGACTGGTTCAGCCCCGCCGCCTCCCTCAGACGGCGTAATTCCGCTCCGTAGTAGTCCAGCGGCGAGGCGCTGGGATCGAGGTTGCGGATGTTGACCACGGCGAGGTCACCCCCCAGATCGACGCCATGAGGCGTTGTGTTCGGGCCGTAGCCGAGCGTAACGAAAAGCGTCCACCCTGGTGGCATGAATCAGGCAACAGACCTCTACCCTGCGGAACTTACGTCGAGTTACCGCATGGGCTTCACCGTCGGTGAGCACTCCGCCGGTCACATGCGCCGCATCCTGCACATGTTCCTCACGCGGTGGGAGCTCGTCCGATTGTCCGACTCCGCGACCCTCGCGCTCACCGAGCTGGTCGCGAACGTCGTCCGGCACGTGCCGGGCCGCCGGTGTTCCGTGCTGATCCTGCGCGAGCCGTACGGGCTGCGGGTGGAGGTGGCGGACGGGGCGCCGGGGACCGTGGTCGCGAAGGCGGGCGGGGAGCTGGACGAGGGCGGGCGGGGACTGGTCCTGGTGGAGGCCGTGACGGACCGGTGGGGGGTCGAGGAACGGGCCGGCGGGAAGACGGTGTGGTTCGAGTGCGACGGGTAGGGCACGATGGGCGCCCGTACCGCCGTACTCGCCAGTAGGAGCCACCATGTCCGAGCCCAGCCCCGAGATCCTTGCCGCCTTCGAGGCCGCGAAGGGCTTCATGCCCGTCGGGGAGGGGCTCGCGCTGTACGGGGCGGCCGTCGAGGCCGCGGAGCTGGGGCTGCCGCTCCTGGAGGTCGGGACGTACTGCGGGCGGTCCACGGTCCTGCTCGCGGACGCGGCCCGGCGGGCGGGGACCGTCGCGGTCACCGTGGACCACCACCGGGGCAGCGAGGAGCAGCAGCCCGGCTGGGAGTACCACGACCCGACCGTGGTGGACCCCGAGGTGGGGCTCATGGACACCCTGCCGACCTTCCGCCGGACCCTGCGCGGGGCGGGTCTGGAGGAGCACGTGATCGCGGTCGTCGGGCGCTCGCCGCAGGTGGCGAAGGTGTGGGCCGGGCAGCTCGGCCTCGTGTTCGTCGACGGCGGGCACACCGACGAGCACGCCGTGAACGACTACGAGGGCTGGGCCCCCAAGGTCGCCCCCGGCGGTCTGCTCGTCATCCACGACGTCTTCCCGAACCCGGAGGACGGCGGCCAGGCCCCGTACCGGATCTACCTCCGCGCCCTGGAGTCGGGCGACTTCGAGGAGGTCTCGGTGACCGACTCGCTGCGGGTGCTGCGCCGCCGCTGAGGCGGGAACGGGCGGCGGCCGCCCCTCCCGGGAGGAGGGACGGCCGCCGGACGGGCTCCGCGCGTCAGAACCCCGACGTCACGTACAGGCAGTTCGTGTAGCTGTAGTTCGGCTCGATCTTCGTCTTGCTGGTCTTGGTGTCCCCGACCGTCGTCGTGCCCGTGCCGGCCCGCTTCTGGAGGAAGTGGTAGGTGCCGGCGGGCAGCAGCAGCGTCGCCTTCGGGTACTTCGAGGACGGGCCGGTGCACGCCTTGATCTTCTTCGGGTCGAGGAAGACCGAGCCCGGGTACTTCGTGCAGGTCGCGCACGCGTTCAGCGTGACCTTGCCGGTCGTCGGGCCCGTGTAGAGCAGATCGACCGAGCCGGGGCCGTCGTTGCTCACCACCATGACCATCCGGGCGCCGCCGGGGGCCGCCGCCGGGGGCAGGGCCTTGCCGGCCTCGGGCTCCTCGTCCGCTATCTCGGCCGCGATGGCGATCGAGCGCGCGTGCGCGGCCTTCGGGCTGTTCGGGTGGTCCTTGGCGAACTGGGTCATCGTCGCGGCCGCGTCGTCGAACTCCTTGCTCCGGAACTGCGAGGTCCCGCAGGCGAAGTCGCCCTTCTCGACGGCCGCCGCGGTCTCCCGCGCGGCCTCCGCGAAGACGGCGTCCGGCAGCGCGTCCACGGAGCCGCGGAGGGTGCGCAGTTCGACGACGGTCCCGCAGGGCGCGGCGCCGCCGTCGACGGCGGCCGACCGCGTCTTGATCGCCTCGCGGACGGCGGGCTCGACGCGGGTCGCCTGGGCCGACTTCGGGAAGGTGTCGAGGAGTTCGTTCAGGCTCACCTCGGCGGCCGGCTCGGCCGACTGCACGCCGAGCGCGGCCGTCCCGCACCCGTAGAGCGACTCGGCCAGCGGCTCGTCCGCCCTGGCCGGCCGGGTGCCGAGCAGGTCCTTGTCGAACGTCCCGGCCAGGCCCCGCAGGTGCTTGAGCGGCGCGACCGCCCGGCAGTGGTCCTTCTTCGCGTACGGCGCGGAGAGCTGCGCGTAGTACGCGTCGAGGCGCGCGGGGACCAGCTTCCCGGCCCGCGAACCGGTGTGCTTCGTGCCGAGGTCCTGATAGGTGGCGAGCGCCAGGCGGTAGAGGGGCTCGGCCCGCTCGAAGAGGAGCCCCTCGCCGGACCTCACCCGCTCGTCGGCGACGGCCAGGCGGGCGAGCAGGGCCTCCTCCCGCGCCTCCTCGCGGGCCGCGCCGTACGCGAGGGAGCCCCCGGCGGGCACGGCGAGCAGCACCAGGGCGAGCGGCAGCGCCAGGCGCCGGAGGGCCGCGCCGGTCCGGAGGGTGGCGCGCAACCCGCGCCGGAAGCCGTCGGCCGCGGCGGCGAGCAGCAGGACGCCGTACCCGACGAGGACGCCGGCGGGCACGCCGTCGACGTCGGCGGGCAGCGCGACCACCAGCAGGGCGGCGGTGGCGAGCCAGCAGAGCGCGGCGCCGGCCCAGTGGCGCAGGAGCACGTACCCCAGGCCGAGGCCGGAGAGGTTGAGCAGGGCGATCGCGGCGGCCTGCGCCGGGTTCGCCGGGCCGGGCGGCTGCGCGGGCGGCCCGTCCCCGGGCGGCGGGCCGTACCCGGGAGGCCCGTACCCCGGCGGTCCGTATCCCGGCGGCGGGCCGTAGCCGGGCGCGGTCGCGGGGCCGGACCGCGGATAGCCGTATCCGGGCGCGGCGGCACCCGCCCCGACGGGCACCGCGCCGGACGCCTCTCCGGAGCCCTGCCCGGACGGCTGCCCGGACGCCGCCGGGGGCGGGCCGAAGGCGAGCGTGGGCGTGGCGGGCGGCTGCGCCGGCGGGGGCGGAGCGGCCGGGCCCTGCGGGGTCCGGTCCGCCGGGGGCACCGGGGCCCAGGGCGGCGCCTCCGGCACCGGAGCCGTACGCGGGTCCGGAGCGCTCCGGCCCGGGTCCTGGTTCTGGTTCGAGCGGTCCGAGGCGTCCCCGCCCGGGATCCTGTCGGCCGGCTCGGGACGTGCGTCGTTCGGTTCTTCCCCCACCACGGTCCCCCTCGTGGATCCATGCGCGGTGGCACCCCACCGTCGCCTCTGATGGCTACCCTTCACCGTCCCCGCACACGCGTCCACCGTTCTTCCCCGGCGGTGACCAACCCGGTACGTACCCGGTACGGGCCCCTGCGGGATTTCGCCCCGCGCAAGGCCTAAAGTCGCGGGGTGCCGAACGACCACCGGAAGACCGCCCGCCGTCCCCTCGCCCTCGTCCTCGCCGCCACGGGCTGCTGTGCCGCGCTCGCCGGCTGCGGGGCCTCCGCGGACCCGGCCGGGCCGCCGTCCGGGAAGGGCCCGGAGCAGTCGGCGACGCGGAGCGCCCCGCAGCCGGGCCGCACCCCCTCCGCCCCCGCCGCCTCGGTGCCGGAGAACCGTTCCCTCGCCGGGCGGACCGTCGTCGTCGACCCCGGTCACAACCCCGGCAACTTCCGGCACTCCAAGGAGATCAACCAGAAGGTGGACATCGGGACGAACCGCAAGGAGTGCGACACCACGGGCACGTCGACGAACGACGGGTACACCGAGGCCTCCTTCACCCTGGACGTCTCCCACCGGCTGCGGGACCTGCTCACCGCGCGCGGGGCGACGGTGGTGTTCACCCACGACGCGGACCGCCCCTGGGGCCCGTGCGTCGACGAGCGGGCGCGGATCGGCAACGGGGCGCGCGCCGACGCCGTCGTCTCCGTCCACGCGGACGGCTCGGCCGCCGGGCACCGCGGATTCCATGTGATCCTCCCCGCACGCGTGCGGGAGGGCGCCGCCGACACCGCGAGGATCGTCGGCCCCTCCCGTGAACTGGGCGAACGGATCGCGGACCGGTTCGCCCGCGCCACCGGCACCGCGCCCGCCAACTACCTCGGCGGGGGCACGGGGTTGGACGTACGGGACGATCTCGGCGGACTCAATCTCTCAACCGTGCCCAAGGTGTTCGTCGAATGCGGCAATATGCGTGATCCGGAGGACGCGCAGCTCCTCGCGTCGGCGGTGTGGCGGCAGAAGGCGGCGCAGGGGATCGCGGACGGCATCGCCACCTACCTCCGGGGGTAGAACCGGCGGGCGATAGATTCTCCGTACCGGGGGGCCGCCCCCCTGCCATGATCCCGAGCGCCACCCCGTCGCGACGACGACCGACGCGACGACGACCCGACGAAGGACTTCTCACGTGAATATCCGCTCCCTCACCCGAGGCGATGGCGTGCTGATCGGCGCAGCGGTGGTGCTGTTCATCGCCTCGTTCCTCGGCATTTCGAGCTGCGACGGCCCGGCGTCGATCTGCGACCAGATCGACAGCCCGAACTCGTGGGAGGCGTCGCCGCTCGGCTGGGGCTCCTTCTTCCTGGGCATCGTCGGCGCCGCCCTCGTCGTCGCCTCCCGCGCCCTGCCGCAGCAGCGCAAGGTGGCGGGGCTGGAGCTCGGTCAGGTCGGTGCCGCGTTCACCATCGCCTCCGCGTGGACCCTGCTCATGTGGATCTTCGAGGCGACCAACGCCGGCGCCGGTCTGATCCTCGGCCTGATCGCCTCCCTGGTCCTCGCCGCCGCCGCGGTCGCCGGTCCGCTCGTCCCGGCCCTCCAGGCCCCGCTGGTGGGCGCGCCGCGTCCGCAGACCCCGCAGCCGTACGGCATGCAGCCGGGCCAGCCCGGCCCGCAGGGCGTCCCCGGCGGCTACGGCTACCCGGGCGCGCAGCAGCAGCCGTACGGGGGCGCGCACGACGCCTCGCACGGTGCCGGCCACCCGTTCGGCGCGCAGGCCCCCGCCCCGCAGCCCCAGCCGCAGGCCCCGAAGCAGCCGGAGCCGCAGCAGGCCCCGGCGCAGCCCGCCTCGGACTTCGCCCCGTTCTGGTTCGCGGTCCCGGTCGCCCGTCCGCTGTACGCGGAGGACGGCGGACAGGCCCCGATCGCCGAGCTGGCGCCCGGCACCTGGTACCTGGCGGTCGAGCAGCGCGGCCAGGCCCTGGTGGCGCAGACGCAGGACGGGCGCCGCGGCGTCCTCCAGGACACCACCGGCATCCAGCGCGGCTGACCGGTCCCGCACACGGCGACGGCCCCCGTCCGGATCCTCGGTCCGGACGGGGGCCGTCGCCGTTCCCCGGGGGCTCAGCCCCCGAGCTGGGACGTGCTGGGCACCTGGTCCTCGACCTCCGCGCCCGCGCTCCGCCCCGCCTCCTTGACGCCGTTGATCACGCTCTCGAAGGCGCCGACGTCCCCCTCGCCCACCTCGCCCTTGCGGAACTTGGTGCCGAGGTCCTTGAGCGAGTCGATCCCGGCGGTGAGCGGCGCGACCGCCTTGGAGAGCAGCGGGTCGCCCTTGGCGTTCTCCGCCGCCGCCTTGAGCCGGTTGTAGGCGAAGGCGCCCGCGAGACCGGCCTTCACCACGGCGAAGGTGCGCCCGTCGGCGCCCTTCTTGAACGTGCCCGCCCGGTACGGCTTCACGATCCACTGGTACGTGGCGCCCGCGGCCAGGCCGGCGTTGGCGACGAACCGGGTCTTGGCCAGCTTCTGCCGCTCGGCGCTGCCCGACGGGGCCGGGGACGCCGAGGGGTTCGCGGAGGCGCTCGCGGACCGCCCCCCGTCGTCCCCGCCGCAGGCGGCGGTGGTCAGCAGCAGGGCGCAGCACAGCGGCGGCGCCACGGCTGCGCGGGCAAGGGTTCCGGGCACGGCGGGACCTCCCTGGGGGCTGTGGCGCCAGCCTCGCCCCGGGCCCGTACGGGCGCCACCGGGGCGACTCCGTACGGGTGCCGGTCCCCCGTCTCAGGGCGCGGGGTCCCCGCAGCAGTCCGGTTCCAGACCGGACGGGAGGCGCTCGCCGCCGAAGACGGCGACCGTGGCCTCCTCGCCGCCGAGCGCGGCCACCGCGAGCAGCAGGGACCCGGCGGTCCAGCTCGTCTGCTCCTCGGGCCACATCGTCCGGTCGGCGTCCGTGTCGCCCTCGAAGACGTACCCCGTCCAGTACATGCCGTTCGCGGCCCGCAGGTGCTGGATGTCCTGGAGGATCGTGAGGGCCCGGTCGGACTCCCCCACCGCCCAGAGGGCGAGGGCGAGTTCGCAGCTCTCGCCGCCGGTGACCCACGGGTTGGGGACCACGCAGCGGACGCCGAGGCCGGGCACGACGAACGCGTCCCAGGACGCGTCGATCCGGGCCCGCGCCTCCTCGCCGGTGACGGCGCCGCCGAGGACCGGGTAGTACCAGTCCATCGAGTAGCGGGACTTGTCGAGGAAGCGCTCGGGGTGGCGGCGGATCGCGTGGCCGAGGGCCCCGGCCGCCAGCTCCCAGTCCGGCTGCGGCTCCTCGCGGGCCTCGGCGACGGCGAGGGCGCAGCGCAGGGCCTGGTGGATCGAGGAGCTGCCGGTGAGGAGGGCGTCGGCGACGGGCTCGCCGGACGGCTCGCGCTTCCAGCCGATCTGGCCGCCGGCCTGCTGGAGTCCGAGGACGAACTCGACGGCCGCGTAGACGACGGGCCACATCCGGTCGAGGAAGGCGTCGTCGCCGGTGGACAGGTGGTGGTGCCAGACGCCGACCGCCACGTACGCGACGAAGTTGGACTCGCGGCTCCGGTCGGTGACCCGCTCCGGGTCGCCGTCGTGGTAGGCGGCGTACCAGGAGCCGTCGGCGTTCTGGTGCCGGGCGAGCCACTCGTAGGCGCGGGCGGCGGCGGCGTGCTCGCCGGCCGCGTCCAGGGCCATCGCCGCCTCGATGTGGTCCCAGGGGTCGAGGTGGTGGCCGCGGAACCAGGGGATCGCGCCGTCCTCGCGCTGGACGGCGAGTATCCCGGCGACGGTCTCGGCGGCCTGCTCGGCGGTGAGCACCCCGGGCAGGACGAGGTGCTCGGCGATCCGCTCGGGGCTCGTCACTCGGCATCGGCCTTCGGGAGGTGCGGCTTGGTGGCGTAGGCCACGAAGCTCTTGCCGACGACCGGGTTGAGGAGCTGCTCGGCGACCCGGGTCAGGGCGGGCTTCTTCATGATGTCCCAGACCAGGAGCTTGTGGTACGCCCGGACCGGCAGCGCCTTGTCGTTGTCCACGCCGAAAGCGCACTTGAGCCACCAGTACGGCGAGTGCAGCGCGTGCGCGTGGTGGGTGCCGTACGGCCTGAGGCCGGCCTGCCGGATCCTGCCGAGGAGCTCGTCGGCCTTGTAGATGCGGATGTGGCCGCCCTCGACCTCGTGGTACTCGTCGGAGAGCGCCCAGCAGACCTTCTCGGGGCCGTAGCGGGGGACGGTGATCGCGATCCGGCCGCCCGGCTTGAGGACGCGGACCATCTCGGCGAGGACGCCCTTGTCGTCCGGGATGTGCTCCATGACCTCGGAGATGATGACGACGTCGAAGGACTCGTCGGGGAAGGGCAGGTTGAGGGCGTCGCCCTCCATCGCGGTCGCGGTGGCGCCGGCCGGGGCCTCCCCGGCCTCCTTCATGGCCGCGAACCACTTGGCGACCTCGCGGATCTCCTCGGCGTTCTGGTCGAGGGCCACGACCCGGGCGCCGCGCCGGTAGCACTCGAAGGCGTGCCGGCCCGCACCGCAGCCCAGGTCGAGCACGCGGTCGCCGGGGGCGAGCGGGAAGCGGGTGAAGTCGACGGTCAGCACGAGGGCCTGCCTTCGCGGTCGGGACGGGGGCGGTGCGGGTGGAGGTCGTTCGGTCGGTGCGGGCGCACGGTGGTCATCCGCGGGCGGGCGGGGAGGCGGCGCCCCGGCGGGCGATCGCCTCGCGGTACAGCTCGGCCGTGCCCAGGGCCGCGCGGGCCCAGGTGAAGCGCTCCAGGACCCGCTCCCGTCCGGCGGCGCCGAGCCGGGCGCGCAGGTCGGGGTCGCCGAGGACCCGGCCGAGGGCGGCGGCGAGCGCGCCGGCGTCGCCGGGCGGCACCGCGAGGCAGGTCTCGCCGTCGGGACCCGCGACCTCGGGGATGGCGCCGCCCGTGGTGGCGACGAGCGGGGTGCCGGTGGCCATGGCCTCGGCGGCGGGCAGCGAGAACCCCTCGTACAGCGAGGGCACGCAGGAGACCTGGGCGGAGCGGACGAGGTCGACGAGCTCGGCGTCGCTGATGCCCTTGACGAACTCGACGGCGCCTTCGAGGCCGTACCGCTCGATGGCCCGGGCCACGGGGCCGTCCTCGGCGCGCTTGCCGACGACGACGAGGTGCGCGTCGGGGTTCTCGGTGCGGAGCTTGGCGAGCGCCTCGATCAGGTGGATCAGGCCCTTGAGCGGGACGTCGGCGCTGGAGGTGGTGACGATCCGGCCGGGGACCTCGGCGACCGAGGGGTCCGGGGACCAGAGGTCGGTGTCGGCGCCGATGTGGACGACGCGGATGCGGTCCTCGCGCACGCCGAGGTGCTCGACGATCTCCTGGCGGGAGGTGCCGGAGACGGTGAGCACGGACGGCAGGCGGCGGGCGACCCGCTTCTGCATGGCGGTGAAGGCGTACCAGCGGCGGACCGAGAGGCGGCGCTTCCAGCCGTCGGCGGCGTCGAGTTCGAGGCCGCGGTCGACGGTGATGGGGTGGTGGATCGTGGTGACGAGGGGCGCGCCGAGCGCGCGCGGGCCGCCGAGGAGTCCGTACCCGAGGGTCTGGTTGTCGTGGACGACGTCGAAGTCGCCGCGGCGGGCGGCGAGCATGCGGCGGGCCCGCAGGGAGAAGGTGAGCGGCTCGGGGAAGCCGCCGGTCCACATGGTGGCGACTTCCAGGGCGTCGATCCAGTCGCGGTACTCGTCGCGCTTCGGGGTCCGGAAGGGGTCCGGGGAGCGGTAGAGGTCGAGGCTGGCGATCTCGGTGAGCGGCACGCCCTCGTCGAGCGTGGGGTACGGCTGGGAGCCGATGACCTCGACGGTGTGGCCGAGGCGGGCGAGCTCGCGGGAGAGGTGCCGGACGTAGACGCCCTGGCCCCCGCAGAAGGGGTTCCCCTTGTACGTGAGGAGAGCGATCCGCAACGTGGGGGTCCCCCCTGTTCGGGCACGGCCGAGAACCCGGGGGACGTCACCGGGGTCGGTGACGGCCTGTCGGGGGCCTGCCTGTACGGCCTCGGCGGTCATGCGCGGCCCCCTTCGAGCGTGCGTTTCGCCGGAGCGTAACCGCTGGCGTTAATCTAGAACAAGTTACAGACTCGGCCGTCGTCAGGTCGTCCGGGAAGGACAGAATCTACCGGCAGGTAGCGCCGCGGTGAGATCCGGAGCGGGTGATTCGCGCCACGGCGGGGCCGCCGCCATACTGTCGCTCCCCACCGCACGGAACGGGACCCCATGACCGCAGACAGCAGGGCGGACCACGCCGCCGCCGCGCCCCTCACGGAGCGCCAGGAGGCGCGGCGGCGCCGCATCCTGGACGCCAGCGCGCGGCTCGCGTCGCGGGGCGGGTTCGACGCCGTGCAGATGCGGGAGGTGGCCGAGGAGGCGGGCGTGGCCCTGGGCACGCTGTACCGCTACTTCCCGTCGAAGATCCACCTGCTCGTCGCGGTGATGCAGGACCAGCTCCGGCACCTGCACACGACGCTGCGCAAGCGGCCCCCGGCGGGCGCGGACCCGGCGGAACGGGTCGCGGAGACCCTGATGCGGGCCTTCCGGGCGCTCCAGCGGGAACCGCAGCTCGCCGACGCGATGGTGCGGGCGCTGATCTTCGCGGACCGCGGGGCGAGCGCCGAGGTGGACGAGGTCTCCCGGCTGACGACCGCGATCATCCTGGACGCGATGGGGACCGGGCACCCGACGCCGGCCCAGCGCTCGGCGGTCCGGGTGATCGAGCACACCTGGCACTCGGCCCTGATCACCTGGCTGTCGGGCCGCTCCTCGATCGCACAGGTGAAGATCGACATCGAGACGGTGTGCGGGCTGATCGGGGCGGGGGCGGCTGCCCGCTGAGGGCGGGTCCCCGGGCCGGGCTCCCGGGGCCTCCGGGCGCGTCCCGCACGGACGGCGGGGCGCACCCGGTCCCGGGTCAGGACTTCTTGTTCCCGTCGTTGTCGGCCTTGATGGCCGCCTCGCACTCCGGACCGGCGTCGGTGGCGACGAACATCACCAGCTTCAGCGGGCCGGCGGAGTGGTTGCTGGCCTGGAGCTGCCAGGTGCCGTGGGCCAGGGCCTTGATCTCCGAGCCGTCCTGCTCGAAGGTCCGCGTCTCCTTCCAGCCGCCGCCCGTCAGGGTGCCGACCGTGTCCGCGAAGGACTTCTTCGGGTCCGCGGCCTTCTCCGCGTCGGCCGTCCAGGTGACCATGCACCCCTTGAGCCCGTCCGGCACCGCCTCGCCGGAGGAGTCCTGCGTGAAGCCGGCCCCCGTCGCCGCGTCGCCGATCGCCCTGCTCACGGCCGCCGCGTCCAGCTTCGCGCCGTCCCCGCCGCCGGCCCCCGAACCGCCCGTGGCGGCCGAACCCGCCGAGGACGAGCCGCCCTTGTCCGCACCGCCCTCGCCGCCGCAGCCGGCGACCAGCAGCACCGCACCGGCGGCCGCGACCGCGGCCACCCACTTCGCCTTGCGCACAACACTCCCCGTGGACACGCACGGAGGCCCGTCGCCCCCGTGACCGAGGGCATAGTTTTGCACGCGGGAACGACAACTCCGGCCGTCCGGAAGGCCGTACGTCCGGTACGGCCCGACCGGGCCCGGCGGACGGCGGACCCGACGGCGCGAGGGACGGTGTGAGCCGCCTCGCACCTCGGTGAACAGGGAGTACGGGCCGGTACAGTAAGCAGGTCGTCATCATGCCCGTACGGGGGGAAACCGGTGGAAATCCGGTACTGACCCGCAGCCGTGCACCGCCTTCTCCCCGAAGGCGGCAAGTCGGAATGCCCCGGACGGGACGTGACCGCCGGCACCGTCGAGGAATACGGAGCCGGAGCCCGGTGCCCGAGGCGTGCCGTGCCCGGCCGCAGGAGAGGGCCCCATGAACACCGTCCGCCGCGCCGCCGCGCTCACCGCCGCCGTCGCCGTACTCGGCACCGGAGCAGCCGGGCAGGCCGCCGCCGCCCCCTCCCCGACCCCCACCGCCGGAAACCTCCCGGCCGGTCTGTACGGCACGAAGGACCCGACCTACGACGGCGTCTGGCGCCAGTCGCTCTCCTTCCTCGCCCAGCGCGCCACCGGCTACCAGCCCGCCGACCAGGCCGTGGAGTGGCTCCTCGGCCAGCAGTGCGCCGACGGCGCCTTCCCCGCCTACCGCGCGGACGCCGCCGAGCCCTGCGACGCGAAGACCATGCGGGACACCAACGCCACCGCCGCCGCCGTCCAGGCGCTCGCCGCCGTGCGCCGCCAGAGCGCCGCCCCCGAGAAGGCCGACCAGGCCGTCAAGGCCGGCACCGACTGGCTGAAGTCCGTGCAGAACAAGGACGGCGGCTGGGGCTACAGCGCCGGCGGCGCCAGCGACGCCAACTCCACCTCCGTCGTCGTCGGCGCCCTCGCCGCGACCGGCGTGCGCCCCGTCGACCTCACCTCCGCCGAGGGCCGCTCCCCCTACGACGCGCTCCTCTCCTTCGCGCTGCCCTGCACGGACAAGGAGGGTCCCGGCGCCTTCGCGTACCAGCCCGACAAGACCGGGAAGCTGTTCGCCAACGCCGACGCCACCGCCGCCGCCGCGCTCGCCGGGCTCGGCAAGAGCATGGTCGCCACCAAGGCCTCCCCCGACCAGGCCCCCACCTGCACCGACCTGTCGAAGCCGACCTCCGAGCGGGCCGCCCTGAACGGCGCCTCCTACCTGGCGAAGACCCTCGCGAAGACCCACCACCTCGTCCAGCCGCCGATGCCGGGCGCCACCGACACCGCCGAGCGGCCCGACTTCGGCAACACCGCCGACGCCGTCGTCGCGCTCTCCGCCGCCGGCGCCTCCAAGGAGGCCATGCCCGCCCTGGAATGGCTGGAGAAGAACTCCGCCTCCTGGGCGAAGGAGAGCGGCCCGGCCGCCTACGCCCAGCTGATCCTGGCCGCCCGCGCGACGGAGACCGACCCGCGCAAGTTCGGCCCGGTCGACCTCGTCGAGCAGCTCAACGCCGCGGGGCCCGCGCCCAAGAGCCCCGACACCTCCGCCTCCTCCACCACCGACGAGGAGGACTCCGGCTTCGACATCTGGTGGATCATCGGCATCGGCACGGTCGTCGGCGTCGGCATCGGCTTCCTCCTGAGCGGCCGCAAGAAGTGACCGCCACCGCCGTCAGGACCACCGCCAGGGTCGCGGGCGCGGCGGCCGGGGCGCTGCTGACCCTCGCCGGGGTCGCGGCCGCCCCGGCGCACGCCGCCGGCTACCGCTACTGGGCGTACTGGGAGAGCGACGGCGGCAAGCCCTGGGCCTACGCCACGCAGGGCCCGGCGACCGCCCGGCCCGCCGACGGCGACGCGGTCGGCTTCCGCTTCGCGGTCAGCAAGGAGGCCGACGACACCGCCAGACCCACCGCCGCCCCGGACTTCGCCCGGATCTGCGGGGACGCGGCGGCGAAGGACGGCACGAAGCGGGTCGCGGTCGTCGTCGACTTCGGCGGCCCGGCCGACGCCCCGCCCGGCGAGGCCCCGCCGACGAAGCGGATCGCCACCGGCTGCGCGCAGCTCCGCCCCGACGCGACCGGCGCGGAGGCGCTCGCCGCCGTGGTGAAGCCGCTGCGGTACGGCAGCGGGGCCATGCTGTGCGGGATCGCGGGCTATCCGGCGCGGGGCTGCGGCGAGGAGGTCGCCGGGGAGCCCACGGCCGCGCCCACGGCCTCCCCCGCCGCCGCGGAGAAGCGGGACGGCGACGACGGCGGCCCGTCCGTCGGCGTGCTCGTCGGCGGGGCGGCCGTCCTCGCGCTCGGCGGGGCGGCGGTCTGGAAGGCCCGCCGCCGCGGATGAGCACCGCCCCCGCCCCCGGCAGGCTCCGCGGCGCGCTCGACGCCCTCTCGGCCCCCGTCGCGACCCGGTCCAACGCCCTGCACGCGGGGGCGTGGTGGCTGTGGGCGCTCGGCCTGGCCGTCGCCGCCTCCCGCACCACCAACCCGCTGCTGCTCGGCCTGATCGTCGGCGTCGCGGGCTACGTCGTCGCGGCTCGCCGCACGGACGCGCCCTGGGCCCGCTCGTACGGCGCGTTCGTGAAGCTGGGCCTGTTCGTCGTGGCCCTGCGCGTCCTCTTCTCGCTCCTCCTGGGCTCCCCGATCCCGGGCACGCACCTCCTCTTCACCCTGCCCGAGGTGCCGCTGCCCGACTGGGCGCAGGGGGTGCGGATCGGCGGCCGGGTGACGGCCGAGCAACTGCTGTTCGCGGTGTACGACGGCGCCAAGCTGGCGACCCTGCTGATCTGCGTGGGCGCCGCGAACGCGCTCGCCAACCCGGCGCGGCTGCTCAAGTCGCTGCCGGGGGCGCTCTACGAGGCGGGGGTCGCCGTCGTCGTGGCGATGACCTTCGCGCCGAACATGGTCGCCGACGTGGTCCGGCTGCGGACCGCCCGCCGGCTGCGGGGCCGCACCACGGGCGGGGTCCGGGCGGTCCTCCAGATCGGCCTGCCGGTCCTGGAGGGAGCCCTCGAACGCTCGATCGCGGTGGCGGCGTCTATGGACGCGCGGGGCTACGGGCGCACGGCCCGCGTCCCGGCCTCCGTGCGCCGCACGACCGACGTCCTGACCCTCGGCGGGCTCCTCGGCATCTGCGCCGGCTCGTACGGGCTGCTCGCGGCGGAGGGCGCGGGGTACGGCCTCCCGCTGCTCGGCGCCGGGCTCCTCGCCGCCGTCGCCGGGCTCCGGCTCGGCGGGCGCCGGACCGTACGGACCCGGTACCGGCCCGACCGCTGGGGCGCCCGGTCCTGGCTGGTGGCGGGGTCCGGGGTGGCGGTCGCGGTCCTGATGATCCGCGCGAACGCGTACGCCCCGGAGGCCCTGCACCCGGGGGTCGTCCCCCTGACAGCCCCGGAGCTGCCGCTGCCGCCCGCGCTGTCGGTCCTGGTGGGCCTGGTGCCGGCGTTCGTGGCCCCCGTACCCGAGGAGAACCCGTGATCCGCTTCGAGAACGTCTCGGTGAGGTACGAGGAGGACGCCGAGCCCACGCTCCGGAACCTCGACCTCACCGTCCCGGAGGGCGAGCTGGTCCTCCTGGTCGGCCCCTCGGGCGTCGGCAAGTCGACCCTCCTGAACGCGGTCTCGGGCCTGGTCCCCCACTTCACGGGCGGCACGCTGACCGGCCGGGTGACCGTCGACGGCCGGGACACCCGCACGCATCCGCCGCGCGAGCTGGCGGACGTGGTGGGCACGGTGGGCCAGGACCCGTCGGCCCACTTCGTCACCGACACGGTCGAGGACGAGCTCGCGTACGGGATGGAGTCCCTGGGGCTCGCGCCCGGCGTCATGCGGCGCCGGGTCGAGGAGACCCTCGACCTCCTCGGCCTCGCCGAACTCCGCGACCGCCCGATCGCGACGCTCTCCGGCGGGCAGCGCCAGCGGGTCGCGATCGGCTCCGTCCTCACCCCGCACCCCAAGGTCCTCGTCCTCGACGAGCCGACCTCCGCGCTCGACCCGTCGGCGGCGGAGGACGTCCTCGCGGTCCTCCAGCGCCTGGTCCACGACCTCGGCACGACGGTCCTCCTCGCCGAGCACCGCCTCGAACGCGTCGTCCAGTACGCGGACCAGGTCCTCCTCCTCCCGGAGGCGGTCATGGGTCCGCCGTCCGCGGTCATGTCCGTCTCCCCCGTCCACCCCCCGGTGGTCGCCCTGGGCCGCCTGGCGGGCTGGACCCCGCTCCCCCTGACCGTCCGGGACGCGAGGCGGAGGGCGGGGGGCCTGAAGGAGCGCCTGGAGCCCTTGATCGGCGCGGGTGTCCCTGCGGGGCCCCTCCCCCACCCCGCCCCTTCCCGAAACCAGGGGCTCCGCCCCCGGACCCCCGGTCCTCAAACGCCGGACGGGCTGAATACGGCACACATCGGAGACGCCCAGCCCCACGGACGCACGGGGGCCGAGAGCCCCATCCCAGCCCCGCCGGCGTCTGAGGCACGGGGGCCCGGGGGCGGAGCCCCCGTGGGCCCGGGGCCGGGGCGCGAAAACCCCGTGGGCCCGGGGCCGGGGCACAAAACCCCCGTAAGCCCGGGGCCGGGGCACAAAACCCCCGTAAGCCCGGGGCCGGGGCACAAAACCCCCGTAAGCCCGGGGCCGGGGCACGAAGCCCCCGTGGGCCCGGGGCCCGGGGGCGGAGCCCCCGTAAAGCGGGGTTCCAGGGGCGCAGCCCCTGTGGTCTCGGGGTCCGGGGGCTCCGCCCCCGGTTTCGGGAAGGGGCGGGGTGGGGGCTTCTCCCTCTTCTCCCGACGCCGAGCGCGACAAGGCGACGCACCCCCCACCACCCCCCTCGTCCTCACCGACTCCCTCCACGTCCGCCGCGCCCGCGTAGAAGCCCTCCGCAAGGTCGACCTCCGCGTCGACCCCGGCGAGACCGTCGCCCTCATGGGACGGAACGGCGCCGGGAAGTCGACCCTCCTGGCCGCCCTCGTCGGCATGATCGCCCCCACCTCCGGCACCGTCCGGATCGCGGGCCGGACCCCGCACGCCACCGACCCGCGCGAGCTGATCCGGCAGGTCGGCCTGGTACCGCAGGAGCCGAGGGACCTGCTGTACGCGGACACCGTCGCCGCCGAGTGCGCGGCGGCCGACGCGGACGCGGGCGCGGAGGACGGGACCTGCCGGGCCCTGGTGTCCGAGCTGCTGCCGGGCGTCGCGGACGACACGCACCCCCGGGACCTGTCCGAGGGCCAGCGGCTCGCCCTCGCCCTGGCCGTCGTCCTGACCGGCCGCCCGCCGCTGCTCCTCCTGGACGAGCCGACCCGGGGCCTGGACTACGCGGCCAAGGCCCGCCTGGTCGAGCACCTGCGGGGCCTCGCGGAGGCCGGGCACGCGATCGTGCTCGCCACGCACGACGTGGAGCTGGCGGCCGAGCTGGCGCACCGGGTGGTGATCCTCGCGGACGGCGAGGTGGTCGCGGACGGCCCGACGGCCGAGGTCGTGGTCTCCTCGCCCGCGTTCTCGCCGCAGGTGGCCAAGGTCCTGGCCCCGCAACCGTGGCTCACGGTCGAGCAGGTGGAACGGGCGCTGGCGGGACGGGGGGCGGCGGAATGAGCGCCCGCCCCCTCCGCCTGGGTCCCCGCTCGATCGCCGCCCTCGCCCTCGTCTCCCTGATCGGGATCGCCGCCTTCTGCTGGCCCCTGTTCGCGGACGCCGGCTCCGCGGTCACGTCGCACGCCGGTGACGCCCCGTGGCTGTTCGCGGCCCTGCTGCCCCTGCTCGTCGCGGTGGTGGTGGCGACGATCGCGGACTCGGGCATGGACGCGAAGGCGGTCGCGATGCTGGGGGTGCTCGCCGCCGTGGGCGCGGCGCTGCGCCCGCTGGGGGCGGGGACGGCCGGCCTGGAGCCGATGTTCTTCCTGATGGTGCTGAGCGGCCGGGTCCTGGGCCCGGGCTTCGGCTTCGTCCTCGGCGCGGTGACCATGTTCGCGTCCGCGCTGCTCACGGGCGGTGTGGGTCCCTGGATGCCGTTCCAGATGCTGTCGATGGGCTGGTTCACGATGGGCGCCGGGCTGCTGCCGGGGCAGCGGACGCTCCGGGGCCGGGCCGAGCTGCTGATGCTCTCCGCGTACGGCTTCGCGGCGGCGTTCGCGTACGGCACGGTCATGAACCTCCAGGGCTGGGTCCTGCTCCAGGGTCTGAGCAGCGGGATCTCCTTCCAGCCGGGCGCCCCGCTCCACGAGAACCTGGTCCGCTTCCTCGCGTACGTCACCGCCACCTCCCTCGGCTGGGACCTCGGCCGGGCCGTGCTCACCGTCGTCCTCACGCTCACGGTCGGCGCCACCCTCCTGAGGGCGCTGCGGAGGGCGACGAGACGGGCGAACTTCGAGGCCCAGGTCACATTCGAGGACCCGGAAGGGGCCTCCGCGAGTGAGGCGGCCCACAGGACCTAGGTCACGTACGAGCCGGAATAGTAGCCGTACGGAACCGCCCAAAGCCCCACTCAAACCCCGATAACCTGCGTAAACGCACCCCGTCCGGCCCCCGGGACGTTCCTCCCGGGTCCGAAGCTTCCTCGTACGAGGGGTCGTTGCATCGGCGTTCCGGCCCTGCTTCTCTGGTGGACGTCGCCAGGCAGCAGGTGCTCACCGCAGCGCCTCGGGCCGGCCGGTCCCCCAGGTTCCCGGGTCTTCCGGGCCCTGGTTCCGGCTTGCCGGAAACGCCCGGCGCGGCCTCTGTCCCCGAAGTTAGGTAGAAACCTTGATCCGCTCGCTCACCACTCGTGTCGCCGCCCGCAAGAAGACCTTCGCCGCCTCCGCAGCCGTGCTGCTGGGCGCGTCGGGCGCGGTGCTCGGCACGACGGGCTCGGCCTCGGCCGCCAGCCCGCAGGATGTCGCGCGACAGATCGTTCCCGCCTCGCAGTACGCGTCCTTCAGCAAGATCGTGGCCCACGAGTCCGGCTGGAACCACAAGGCCACCAACTCCTCCAGCGGCGCCTACGGCCTGGTCCAGGCCCTGCCGGCCTCGAAGATGTCCTCGGCCGGCTCCGACTGGAAGACCAACCCCGCCACCCAGATCAAGTGGGGTCTCGACTACATGAACGAGCGCTACGGCTCCCCGAACGCCGCCTGGGCGTTCTGGCAGGCCAACGGCTGGTACTAAGAGTCCCGCCACCGCGCAGCGCGCACCACGCAAGGCCCCGCCCTCCTCACGGAGGAGCGGGGCCTGCGGCGTTCCCGGAGGCCCCGTCCGGGGAACCGGACCTTCCCTCCGCGCGTCCAAGCCGCCATGCGGGGGACACACAGCATCCTGATCGGAAGAATCCTGACGGCCTTCGTCGCGCTGCTCGCGCTCCAGGCCGTTTCGCTCGTCGCGCCGGCGTACGCCTGCGGGTGCGGCGCCATGGTCCCGGACCCGTCGCGCCGGATCGGCGTCGACCGCGAGGAGTCGGCCGTCCGCTGGGACGGGCGCACCGAGACGATCGTGATGCGCTTCCGCGTGCACGGGGACGCCGAGCGGGCGGCCTGGATCATGCCGGTGCCGGGCCGGGCCGACGTCTCCCTCGGCGACCCGGAGCTGTTCGACGAGATCGCCCGGCTCACCGAGCCCGAGCGGCGCGACCGCTTCCACTTCTGGCCGCGCGAGGACGACTGGCCGTTCGACACCGACCGCGTCGACGGCGCCGGGGCCGCGCCCGGCGCGGGCACCGGCGTCGGCGTCGTCGGCCGCGAGCGGCTCGGCCCCTTCGACGTGGCCCGGCTGACCGCCGCCGACCCGGACGCGCTCGGCGACTGGCTGCGCGCGAACGGCTTCGACCTGCCCGACCGGCTCACCGGCGCGCTCCGGCCGTACGTCGAGCGGAAGTGGGAGTACGTCGCGGTCCGCCTCGCGCCCGAGGAGAAGGGCACCGTCCTGCGGGGCGAGCTGACCCCGCTGCGCATCGCCTTCGCCTCGCCCGAGCCGGTCTACCCGATGCGGCTCTCGCGGCTGGCGAAGACGCCCCAGACCCTCGGTCTGTCCGTCCTCTCCGACCACCGGATGGAGCCCCGTTCCGCCATCGGCGGCGACCGGCCCGAGGTGACCTTCGCGGGGCGGATCGAGCGGCCCGGGGGCGCCGTGGCCGCGCTCGCGGGCGACCGGCCGGTCCATCTGACCGTCCTGGAGCAGGAGTTCCCGAACCCGGAGCGGATCGACGACGACCACCACCTGCGGCGGGTCGCCGACATCCCGTACCGGCAAGTGATCCGCACCGACCGGCTGCTGACCGTCGCCGGCGGCGTTCCCGTCTGGCTCCTGACGGTGGGCGGCGGCCCGCTGCTCGTGGCGGGCGCGGCGATCGCGGCCGTCCGGGCGTCGCGGCGCCGCCCGAACCCGGCGGGGGCGGGTGTACGTTCGGCCGCATGACCAACCCTCAATGGACGGACGTCGACCACTACTTCACCGAACTGCTCGCCCCGGGCGACGAGGCGCTGTCCGGCGCGCTCGCCGCCTCGACGGCGGCCGGCCTGCCGGAGATCGCCGTCGCCCCCAACCAGGGCAAGCTGCTCCACCTCCTGGCCCGGGTGCAGGGCGCCCGGAGCATCCTGGAGATCGGCACGCTCGGCGGCTACAGCACGATCTGGCTGGCCCGCGCGCTGCCCGCCGACGGACGCCTGATCACCCTGGAGCACGACCCGGCCCACGCCGACGTCGCCCGCTCCAACATCGCCCGCGCAGGGCTCGACGGGATCGTCGAGGTCCGAACGGGCGCGGCCTTGGACAGCCTGCCGAAGCTGGAGGCGGAGGGCGCGGGCCCGTTCGACCTGGTCTTCGTCGACGCGGACAAGGCGAACAACCCGCGCTACGTGGAGTGGGCCCTGAAGCTCTCGCGGCCGGGCACGGTGATCGTCGTCGACAACGTGGTGCGGGGCGGGAGGATCGCCGCCGAGCACCCGGACGACCCGGCGATCACCGGCACTCGCGAGATGTTCGACCTGGTCGCCCGCGAACCGCGCCTGGACGCGACCGCGTTCCAGACGGTCGGCACGAAGGGCTACGACGGGCTGCTGGTGGCCCGCGTGACGGACTAGGGCGTGTCCTCGGCCGTCACGATGCGTTCGACCGCGGCCGTCACCAGGCGTTCGCGCTCCGCCTCCGTGAAAACGTCCGGCAGGGTGAGCTGTTCGACGATCAGCCAGTTCAGCGCCAGGATGAGCAGCTTGACGGCCATGGCGTCGCCGGGGAGGCCGGACTCCTCGTGATAGGCGATGTTGGCGTCCACGTCGGCCCGGACGCGCTCGGTGAGGACCTCGCGCAGTGCGGGCCGGCGGGTGGCTTCGAGGCGGAGTTCGAGGAGCGCCAGGTAGCCGGTGCGGAAGGAGGAGACGCGGCCGACCAGCTCGCGCATCAGCTCGACGTACGTCTCCCGGTCGCGGGCGGCCGTCCGGTGGCGGGCGACGGTGGCCTCGTCGGGCCGGAGCCGCTCGTAGACCCGGGCACCGGCCTGGGTGAACAGGTCGTCGCGGCTGGCGAAGTAGTTGGACGCGGTGCCGACGGGGACGCCGGCCTCGGTGTCCACGGCCCGGAAGGTCATGCCGCGCGCGCCCTCCCGGGCGAGCACCTCGATCGCCGCGTCGACGAGGGCCGCGCGCCGCTGGTCGTTCCGTCTCACCATTGACCGCTCCAGGCGTAGCACCGGGCCCAAACCACTCCGGGCAGAGTACTACGGACCGGAGACCGCACCCGGAAACCGGAGCCGGGGCCGGGGTCCCGGCCCCGGCTCCACGCCCGAACCGGTCCCGGGGCGTGTCCGGCGGATCGGGGCCGGAGCCGGGGCAGGGACCGCGACGCCCGGAACGGCACGCCACCTCGCCACGCCCTGTCCGACCCCGATCCGCCGGACACACCCCGGGGATGTCTCGGCGATCGGGCCGGGCTCGCGGTGTCCGGTGCCCGATCCGGCCCGATCACCGGGACGCCCCCCGGCCGCCCACGGACGGCGCGCTCCGCCGCCACCCCGCGAAGAGCGGCACCTCTCCCTCCGCGTCGAGGACGACGACGCCGAAGGGCCGGTCGAAGGCGATCCGCCGCACCACCTCGCGGCGGGGCGGGGCCGCGCTCCGGGCCATCCTGACCTGGGTGACGGCCGCCGCCTCGACGCCCTCCTCGGCGACCTCGACCATCGCCTCCTGCACCACCTTGTCGACGAAGAGGTCCTCCGCCGAGAGGCCGGAGAAGTCGGCCCCGGGGCGCAGGGCCCGTTCGACGCCGAGCGCCGCCAGGTGCTCGTTCGCCTCGGTCCTCGTCCGGAGGGTGAAGCGCGGCAGCAGGAGGTCGGCCGCGTCGGCGGCGAGCGGCTCCCCTTCCCCGGGCCCGGCCCAGGCGGCGGGCAGCACCTCGCCCGGTCCGGCCCCCTCGGGCCCGAGCACGAACCGCACCAGGGCGGCGCCCTCCCCTGCGCAGGGCAGCTCGACGACGGTGACCCCGCCCACGGACCGGACCGAGGAGGGCGGGATCCGCCGCCGCATGGTCGGTACGGGCCGGGTGCGGCCGTCCCCGTCGGTGAAGGGCTCGTCGCGGGTGAGGTCCCGGGCGAAGGCGGTCGCCCAGGAGGCCTTCAGGGCGAGGGCGTTGAGCAGCACGAGCTCCTCGGAGCCGTCGAGCGCGAGCGGCAACCCGTCGATCCGCCCGCCGGTGGCCTCCCGCACCCACGCGTCGAGCGCGTCCTGCGCGTCCCCGCCCAGCCCTCCGAACCGCACGTCGGGCAGGCCCCGCCGGAACTCCTCGCGGACCGCCGCCCGCGCCCACACCCCCGTGCCCACCGCGAGCCCGTCCGTCCCGGCGAGCCGCCGCGCGGCCCCGGTGACGGCCCCGGCCGCCGCCTCCCCGTCGACCCCGAGCAGCTCGCGCAGCTCCCCGGCGGTCCGCCCCCGCGCCCCGGCCGCGACGGCCCCGAGCGCCAGCCACAGCCCGGCCGGCGAGACGACGAAGTCCCCGTCCCCGAACCGGGACAGCCAGCGCGCGGCCAGGCTCCGTACCGTGTCCGCCCGGAGGGCGGGGGGAGTGCGGGTCATATCCTGCCTCCTATGAGCATCGTGAAGATCATGAATGGGTCAAGCCATTCATGGAGAACTTCGCACCGTGAGCGCCGCCGTGGTCGGCCAGCCTAGAAGCCGTCAGCCCTCGCTGTCGGCCCATGCCCCGTCACGCTCGACGCACATGGTCGGGCGGGACCAGCCACTCCCGCCCGCCGTGCTCGGGCCGCAGGAACGCCATGGCTCGCTTCCGGCGCTCGCGGGGCGACTCGGCGGGACCCTCGTAGTCCCGGATCAGGTCACGCAGGATGCCGACCCTTCCCGCGCCGTCCTCGACGCGCCGGCCGATGTCGTCCGGGCCGATCACTTGGGGCACCCGGGTACCGAGCACGGAGGGCGGGGTTGTCGGGGCATGGGCGCCTCCTCGGCATCCCGGGTGTGCAGGTAGTAGCGCTGGAGTCTGCGCAGGGTCAGGGATACGTACACACGCATGACTGCGCGGCAAAAAGTGACGAACCCGGCGACGGAGTGGCCGCGTCCGGCAGCCAAGGGGCTTCGGTGCCCCTTCGGAACTTTCGCGCTGACCACGCCATCGCCGTCGCGACCCACGGTGGATCACAACATAACCGCACGTCAGACGAGCCCCTATGGTCCTGGATCGAAGCCGCCGATGACCATCCGCCGTGGCGCTGTCCATAGCGTCAAACTTCCACCACTGCTTTTGTACGCATACGGCTCATGACGGCCCGGGGGGCAGGAGCGATACGCTTTTCTCGTAATCAGCGCGATACGCCTCGGGGGCGGTGAAGCTCTCCGAGGTCAGCTCGAAGCACACCACCACGCCAAGTCGCCCCTCATCACGGCACCCCGAACTCGCCGCAGGGGAACGGGGCTTGGCTCATATCAACTCGGTCATCTCTCATCGCTGCATAGCGTTGACCCCGACCGGACACCCCACGTCGCGTCGTGGCGTTGCGTCCTTTCTTCCATGCCGTCGCGCAACGGCGCGCGACAGGAGCCAGAGGACATGCAAACCGCATGACCGAAGCCAGCGAGAGGACTACAAGCCATGACTACGACTCGCAGCATGGACACAAGGAGCGCGACCCGCCCCATGCTCGAACTCCGCCTCGGTGGACTGCACTTGACAGTGCAGCGCATCCCCGGATGGCTCGTCGCCCTGGTCACCACCGCCGGCGGGGCGGCGGGCACGTGGTGGACACAGCGCTAAGCCGCGCGCCCGAACTCCGTGCTCGTCTTGAGCTGGTGGCAGCCCCGGCACGGCACTTGAACGTTGCCGTCCGTGTCGGTCCCTCCCATCGAGAGGGGCCGCACGTGGTCCACGTCCACGTCTGCCGCAGGGAAGTCGCCTGGGCACCGGTCACGCCGCACGGTCCCCTTCCGCTCGATGACCCGGCGGAGCCTCGCAGCAGCGTCGTTCCGGGCCGCTCGACGTCGTCCCTGTGCTCGACGCTGTCGGATGGCCGGACGGTCCTCGTACACGCCGTGGTGGGTCTTGCAGCGGCCCCGATGGGTCGCAGGTTCCTGGCATTCGATACAGCGCATGTGCGCCCCGCGCTCGTTGACGAACGTCCGGACACGATGGGGACCGCACGGTCTTACAACCCCGTTCAGCGCCCGAGGGCGGTTACCGGTGGGCGGTGCGGTCCCCGCGCTCTGCCTCACGACCACTGCGGCCACCCCCGTGAGGGTGCGTGCTGCACGGGCAGAGCATCGGAGAGGGCCGGGCACTCGGACCGCCCGTTACGGGTCGGTGGGGTGCGCAGTGGTCCCGGCTTCTTCTCTCGGAAGCAGGAGGGACGGAGAGATTCCCGGG
The DNA here is from genome assembly GCF_044756005.1 of Streptomyces sp. NPDC092045. Lineage (NCBI taxonomy): Bacteria > Bacillati > Actinomycetota > Actinomycetes > Kitasatosporales > Streptomycetaceae > Streptomyces > Streptomyces sp. NPDC092045. The sequence goes on from NZ_JBIVSC010000002.1 coordinate 395,938, forward strand.
CGGTCGACCATGACGGCATGACGTTCTGGTGGCTCTTTCGGTATCCCTCTTGTTTTTCTATGTCCGTACGAAAAACACTCTCTAACCGTCATACCGTCATGGCTCCGCCCGCTGGTCGGGCCGCTGCGGACAGCAGACGGCCCCGGCGGTCCGCGCGGGACTACCGGGGCCGATCGGGGCGATCCGCAGGCCGCCAAACGGCCCGCCGTCGGACGTCCCCAGCGGCGGACCGTACAGACCTCCCAGAGGGCTCAGGCGGCCGCAGGTTCCGGCGACTCGGCCCATCGCACGATCACACGGTCTCGCGTGTTCGCGTTCCGGCCCCTGCCGACGGACTTGGCGATCCTCACGGAGTCGATGAAGAGCGCCAGGAAATCCCGCTTCTTCTCCAGGTCCCACGCCGCCCATGTCGACCCCTCCCCGATGGGGCCTCCGTCCACGCTCGTCCACTCATTGGGGATCTGGATGCTTCGGTTGCCGGTCGCCTCCAGTTCCGCCAGCCGCTCGGCCGCCCGCTCCTCATGGGCAGCCAACCGCGCCATGGACTCCCTGAACATCTGCGCACCGGTCCCGTCGGCGTGGACGCCGGCCAGCCGGTCCACGTGGAGGATGCGGCGGGACTCCCGTACGTGCTCCAACTCGACTCGTACCGCCGCACGTTCCGCGTCTCGCTGGGACGTGTCCTGTGGGCGGGCGAAGCGCCGTGACGCCTCGGCAACCCATTCGAGGTCTTCCGGGTCGGCGGGGTCCATGGCCATGAGACGGGCCCACACCCGCCCCGCCGTCTCGCTGTCCGCCGCGTCCTGGCCGATGACGAGACCACCATGGCCCGGGACCACTCCCCCGGCCCGGTTGCACTTGTAGTAGAGCTTCCCGGCCCGTCGGTCGGTCACCATCACCGATCCGCAGACGTCGCAGAACAGCAGTCCATGTCCGGCCGGCAGAGTGGGGACGCGCCGGCCCGCTCGTACGACCACCTGCGTCCGGCCGTCCAGCACGTCCTGGAGCTTCCACCACTCCTCCGTGGGGATCAGCGCTTCGTGCGACTGGACCGGCTGCCCTTCGTCGTCACGCAGGATGACGCGCCTCCCCGTCTTGCCGGGGACGGGGTTGCCGTCGGAGTCCTTGGTCGCCTGTACCCGTCCCTGCCACTCGATCGCGTACCCGGCAAGGCGCGGGTCACGCAGGATGCGCAGGACGGTGGACGACACCCACGCGGGCCGCTCCACGGCTTCCGAGACTCCGCGTGCACGGCGCGAGGCGAGGCGCTTGGCCCCCGACTCCCCCAGGGACGCCGCCTTTGTAGGCACGCCGTCCTCGTTCAGTCGTTTGGCGATCTGTGAGGCGGACACTCCCTCTGCCGCCCACTTGGCCATGTCGCGGACGTGCGGGGGCTTCCACCGGGTCCGGGACGAGTCGGACGACGGACAGCTTGCCGCTGGTCGCCCTCTCCGCCGCGAAGCCGTACGGAGCGACGCCGGAGACATGGCTGCCGGCCCGCCGGAGTGTGTCCTTGGTGGCGGAGACGTACGCCGACTTCATGTCGGACTCCTGCTGCGCCAGACCCGCGATGATGGCGAGGATGCCGACGCCGACCGGGGTGGACGTGTCGAGGTACGGCTCCTCGACACTCACCAGCCGGACGCCGTGCGCCTCCAGCTCCTCGATGATGCGCATCGCTTCCAGCGCGCCACGGCGCGTCAGGCGGGACAGTGAGAAGACGACCACGGCGTCCACGTGCCCACCCCGTACGGTCGTCATCATCTCTTCGAACCCCGGCCGGTGGATGCTCGGATCCCACCCCGACTTGCCCACGTCCTCGAAGTGGCCCGCGTCGCTCCACCCCTTCGACGCGATCAGCGAGGCGCACCGTTCGCGCTGCGCCACGGGCGACGCCTGCGAGTCGTCCTCACGCCGCTTTGACTGGCGGATGTACGAGACTGCACGTACGTGATCAAGGCTCGGCGCAGCGCCCGGCCTGTGCTTCCTGAGAGGTGTCATGTGCCTAGTGTGGTAAAGATCAACGTCCTGACCGTGCCGGCCGAGCAGCGCGAGGTGCTGGAGCAGCGCTTCGCTTCGCGGGCCGGGGCCGTGGAGGGGTCCGACGGCTTCGAGTGGTTCGAGCTGCTGCGGCCCCTGGAGGGCACCGACCAGTACCTGGTGTACACCCGCTGGCGCAGCGAGGAGGACTTCCAGAACTGGATGGACGGTTCCATGCGGGCCGCTCACCAGGGTGGCGGCGAGGGCGGGGGCGAGCGGTCGAAGCCCGCCGCGTCCGGGTCGACCCTGTGGTCGTTCGAGGTCGTCCAGCAGGCGGCCCCGAAGGGCTGAGCCCCGGAGAAAACCTGCTGCGTCCCGGGCCGTGCGCGTCCCAGAATGACGCGCATGACCTGGACCTTCTCCCCCGAGCGCGTCGACACCCCGGACGCCGCCGCCCTGCGCCGTGAGTACTACGACGAGGTCGCGAGCCGCTACTGGAAGCGGCCCGCGACGGCGGCCGAGATCGACGAGGGGCTGACGGACGACGGGGCCGGGCTGCTGGCCCCGCCGACGGGAGACTTCCGGGTGGCCCGGTGCGGGGGCGAGCCGGCCGGGTGCGGCGGCGTGCTCCTGCTCGACGACGGCGGCGACGGCCGCGGGGCGCGCGCCGAACTGACCCGGGTCTACCTGCGCCCCGCGTTCCGCGGCCGGGGCGGCGCCGGGCTCCTGATGGACGCCTTGGAGGACGCGGCCCGCGCCCTCGGCGCCCGCCGGATGGTCCTCAACACGCGCCTGGACCTGATCGAGGCGCGGAGCCTGTACGCCCGGCACGGGTACGCGGAGATACCGGCGTACTGCACCGGCCCGTACATGGACGTCTGGTACGGCAAGAAGCTCTGACCCGCCCCCGCGCGCTCACGCGTGGTGGTCGCGGGGCGGTTGCGCCGTGCGGGGGCGTTCCGCGTCCGAGCCGCTCAGTTCGGCCGTCAGCTCCTCCACGAGTTTCACCAGGTCGGTGGGCCGTTCGGGTCCCCACCAGTCGCCGAGGAGTTCGGCGAGCGAGTCCTCCCGCGCCCCGGCGAGCAGCGTGGTCACCCGTACGCCCTCCTCGGTGAGGATCATCTGGACGCCCTCCCGGGCGACCAGGCGCCGTTCCTCCAGCTGCCGGGAGGCCTCGGTGATCGCCCGCAGCGGCACGGGGGTGGTCTCGGCGAGCCGGGCGGGCTCGACGGTGCCGTGCCGGCGGATGCGCAGCAGCAGCCAGCTCGCGGCGGGCAGCAGGTCGAGTCCGGCGCGCTCGGTGATCTTCACGTAGACCGCCTTGCGCCCCTCGCGGGAGCCGAGGACGGACAGCGCGCGGGCGCACTCGTCGTACGAGGAGCGCTCGACGGGGTTGGAGGCGAGGGTCTGCGTGGTGTCGGGCGCGGTGACCGAGGTGCGGAGCCGGTCCTCCTTGAGGAACCAGGCGATGACGAAGGCGACGAGGACGACCGGCGACGCGTACAGGAAGACGTCCGTGATGGACGTGGAGTACGCGTGGAGCACGGAGGGGCGCAGTTCGGGCGGGAGCTGGGCGACGGCGCGCGGGTCGGCGGCGACCTCCCCGGGCCCGGTGCCGGGCGGGAGGCCGGGGCCGGCGGCGGCGAAGACGTCCTCCAGCTTGGAGGTGAGCCGGTTGGTGAAGATCGTGCCGAAGACGGCGACGCCGAAGGACGCGCCGATGGAGCGGAAGAAGGTGGCCCCGGAGGTGGCGACGCCGAGGTCCTCGTAGGCGACGGCGTTCTGCACGACGAGGACGAGGACCTGCATGACGAGGCCGAGCCCGGCGCCGAAGACGAAGAAGTAGACGCTCATCTCCCAGGTGGAGCTGGTCTCCGTCAGGCGGTGCAGGAGGAGCAGGCCGATGGCGGTGAGGGCGGTGCCGACGACGGGGAAGACCTTCCAGCGGCCGGTGCGGCTGACGACCTGGCCGGAGGCGGTGGAGGTGAGGAGCAGGCCGAGGACCATGGGCAGCATGTGGACGCCGGACATGGTCGGGGTGACGCCCTGCACGACCTGGAGGAAGGTCGGCAGGTAGGTCATCGCGCCGAACATCGCGAAGCCGACGACGAAGCTGATGACCGAGACGAGGGTGAAGGTCCGGATCCGGAACAGCTTGAGCGGCAGCACGGGCTCGGCCGCCCGCCGCTCCACCCGCACGAACCAGACGAGGAGCACGGCTCCGAGCACGGCGAGGCCGATGATCTGCGGCGATCCCCAGTCCCAGGTGGTGCCGCCGAGGGAGGCGACGAGGACCAGGCAGGTGGCGACCGAGGCGATGAGGAAGGTGCCGAGGTAGTCGATGGTGTGCTTCGTGGAGCGGACCGGGATGTGGAGCACGGCGGCGATCACGAAGAGGGCGACGATCCCGATCGGCAGGTTGACGTAGAAGACCCAGCGCCAGGAGAGGTGCTCGGTGAAGAGTCCGCCGAGGAGGGGGCCGAGGACGCTGGTGGCGCCGAAGACGGCGCCGAAGAGGCCCTGGTACTTGCCGCGCTCGCGGGGCGGGACGAGGTCGCCGACGATCGCCATGGACAGCACCATGAGCCCGCCGCCGCCGAGGCCCTGGACCGCGCGGAAGGCGATGAGCTGCGGCATGTTCTGGGCGATGCCGCAGAGGGCGGAGCCGATGAGGAAGATGACGATGGCCGCCTGGAAGAGCTTCTTGCGCCCGTACTGGTCGCCGAGCTTGCCCCAGAGGGGGGTGGCGGCGGTGGACGCCAGCATGTAGGCGGTGACCACCCAGGAGAGGTGCTCCATGCCGCCGAGCTCGCTGACGATGGTCGGCAGGGCGGTGGAGACGATGGTCTGGTCGAGCGCGGCGAGCAGCATGCCGAGCAGCAGCGCGCCGATCGCGACGAGGACGGTGCTGTGGCGCTGCCCGCCCCCGGGCGCGGGGGCGCCGCCGGGCGGGGACGGGCGTAGGTCCTGGGCCATGGGCGTCTCCTCGGCGTCTTCGTCTTCTCGGCGTCTCCATCCTGATCCGAATGTCCGGTTATGGCCTGCGGAAGGGCACGCCTGTTCCCCCACCGGAAGGGAGTGGGCTGCATAATCGCTCGCAGTTGTATCGGGGAGGGGACCCATCATGACCGGACACGTCTGTCCTGAATGCGGTGTACACAGACCTGGCTGCGCCTGCGCCCGGGCGGAACTGGCGGCGGCCGAGGACTTCGACCCGCTCCGGATCCGCCCGTACGTGACGCTGGACGCGCGGGAGGGCGCGGGAGCGGACGCGTACGGGGCGGGGGCGGGTGCGTACGGGGCGGGAGCGGGTCCGTACGGGACGGGGGGAGACACCTCCGGAGCGGAAGCGGACGCGTACGGCGCGGGGGGCGCCGACGCGGATCCGCCGACCGCCCGGCCGGCGGCGGTCCGCCCGGACGCCCCGGAGCGCCACCCGTACGGGACGGGCTCGTACGGGGCGGGGTCTTACGGGACGGGCGCCGGGGGCGACCCCTCCGAGACGATGCCGTTGCTGCTGCGCGGACCCGGCGAGGCGCCGCCCCCGCCGCGCGGGGGCCGGCCGCGGGGCCGCAGGCGCGGCGCGGCGATCGCGGCGGTGGCCGCCGTCGCCGTGGCGGGCACCGCCGCCCTGGCCGCGGCCCTCGCCGGCGCGGGCGAGACGGAGGACCGGGCGGCCGTGCCCGAGGTGACGACGAGCGCGGACCTGAACCTGGCCGTGTCGGAGGAGCCGTCCCCCTCCTCGGGGAGCCCGGAGCCGACGTCGTCGTCCCCGAAGCCGCGCCGGACGTCGGCGTCGCCCTCCCCCTCCGCGACGACCACGCCCTCCGCCTCGGCCTCCGGCGCCTCCGCGAGCCCCGGTGCGTCGACCGGTTCGGCCGCCCCTCCCTCCGCGACGGCCCCGGCGACGCCGACGACCGCGCCGACGACGGCGACCGCGAGGCCCTCCCGGACCCCGGAGAACACGGAGGAGCCCGAGCCGGAGGTCACCACCCTCAGCTACGGCGACCGGGGACCCGAGGTGGAGGACCTCCAGTGGCGGCTGCGGGCCGCCTGGGTCTACTTCGGCCCCGTCGACGGCCGCTACGGCAACAAGGTCCGGGAGGCCGTGCGGGAGTACCAGCGCTGGCGTTCGATCCAGGGGGATCCGCTGGGCGTGTACGGGCCGAGCACGCGCGCGGTCCTGGAGCAGGAGCAGCCGGGCAACTGACGGGGAGGGACGGGGCCGGGCGGTACGGGTCCGGGGCCGGGCGGGTCCGAGGCCATGCGGGCGGCAGCGGCAGCGGCAGCGGCAGCGGCAGCGGCAGCGGCAGCGGCAGCGGTCCAGGATGCGGACGGGGGGCGGGGCGGTTGGCCAAGACCGCCCCCTGTTTTGTATCGTTGAAGAACAAAGTGGCCCCGCCCGCACTCCCTGACCGGTGGGCGGGTCCGCCTTGTTCTCCGCGCTCTCCGCGCCACCCCTTCTGGAGATCCGATGCCCGCCACCACCCCGGCAACGCTCACCGCCCGCGCCCTCCTCCTCGACATGGACGGCACCCTCGTCAACTCGGACGCCGTCGTCGAGCGCTGCTGGCGCCGCTGGGCCGAGCGGCAGGGCCTGGACGAGGACGCCGTGCTCCGGGTGGTCCACGGGCGCCAGGGGTACGCGACGATGGCCGCGCTCCTCCCGGACCGCCCGATGGAGCAGAACCACGCCGACAACCGGGTCATGCTCGCCGAGGAGACCGCCGACCTCGACGGGGTCGTGCCCGTCCCCGGCGCCCCCGCCTTCATGGCCGCGATCACGGACCTGCCGCACGCCCTGGTGACCTCGGCGGACGAGGCCCTCGCCCAGGCGCGCATGGGGGCGGCCGCGCTGCGCGTGCCGGAGACCCGGGTCACGGCCGAGGGCGTCGGGGCCAGCAAGCCGGACCCGGAGGGCTTCCTGAAGGGCGCGGCCGCGCTGGGCTTCGCGCCGGAGGACTGCGTGGTCTTCGAGGACTCCGAGGCCGGCATCCAGGCGGGCCGCGCGGCCGGCATGCGCGTCGTGGGCGTGGGCCCGCGCGCGGCGGCCTTCGCGCCGGACGCGTACGTGCCCGACCTCACCCACCTGCGGGTCGGGGCGGCGGCGGACGGCACGATCACGCTGACGACCGTGCCGTAACCCCTCCTTCCCCTCTCCTCCCTTCACCGCCGCTCGCGCGCGGCCGGACGCTCCGGCCGCGCGCGAGCGTTTTGCGGTCCACGGACCCGCGCTCCCCGCCGATCGCCACGGACCGCCAACCACCACCGCCACCACCACCGGCACTGCCACCGGCCTCCGCCCCACCGCCCGCAGGAGCCACCGGCACCCGCCCCCGCCCCACCGCCCGCAGGAGCCACCGGCACCCGCCCCCGCCCCACCGGCGCAGCGCCCCCGCGCGCGCAACGCTCCCGCACCACCGGGCTCTCCGCCCCTCCAACCCGCGACCGCCGAGCGGAATCTGACGCTCCGACAGAACGCGCACACCCCTTGATGTGACGTGCCCATGTCGTCACGCTGTTACCTGGCGCACCCCGTACGGAAACCCGGCGCCGCCACGATGACCGGGCACGCCCGGCGCCCCACGGGGACGGCACCCGCCGAGGTCCCCCCACATCAAGGGAGTTCACATGCCCGTCCGCAATGTCTACGCGCGTCGACTCGCCGTTCTCGCCACCTCCGCCGCCCTCACCGTGACCGGCCTCCTCGCCACCGCGCCCGCCGCCCAGGCCGCCATGCCCACCCCGGTCAGCGCCGCGACCGCGCGCACCTACCTGGCCGCCCTCACGGTGAAGGCGGAAGGTTCCACCTCGGGCTACAGCCGGGACCTCTTCCCGCACTGGATCACCCAGTCCGGCGCCTGCAACACGCGCGAGACCGTGCTCAAGCGGGACGGCAAGAACGTCGTCACGGACTCCAGCTGTGCCGCCACCAGCGGCAGTTGGTACTCCGAGTACGACGGCGCCACCTGGACGGCCGCCTCCGACGTCGACATCGACCACATGGTCCCGCTCGCCGAGGCCTGGCGCTCCGGCGCCAGCTCGTGGAGCACCTCCCAGCGCCAGTCCTTCGCCAACGACCTGACCCGGCCGCAGCTCATAGCCGTCACGGACAACGTCAACCAGGCCAAGGGCGACCTCGACCCGGCGAAGTGGATGCCCTCGCGGACGGCCTACCGCTGCACGTACGTCAGGGCCTGGGTGCACGTGAAGCACCACTGGAACCTCAGCGTCGACTCCGCCGAGAAGAGCGCCCTCCAGTCCGCCCTCAACGGCTGCTGACACCACACCACTTGAAGAAACGTCACGGCGGGATTGCCGGGAAGTGAACACGACCGCACACTTCCCGGTGACCCGATGTTGAACTTGCAAGTATTAGTCAGGCAAACCTAACCTACGGACTCATCGGTTCCGTCCCCCACCTCTTCCGCCGACGGACGAGGCCAGACCGAAGGAGTCCCACCCATGAGCAACACCGGCAATACCGGTGCCCCCGCCACGCCCGGCGAGGCGGCCGGCCCGAAGGCCGACGGCGCCGCAGCCACCGGCACCTCCACCGGCACCGCGGGCGCGGCCGGCCTCGCGGCCCGCCTGGACCGGGCCCAGCCGTACGCGCTCGGCGTCTTCCGCATAGTCGTCGGCCTGTTCTTCGCCTGCCACGGCGCCGCCTCGCTCTTCGGCGTGCTCGGCGGGTCCAAGGGCGGCGGCACGGTCGAGCTGGGCACCTGGCCCAGCTGGTACGCGGCGGCGATCCAGCTCGTCGCGGGCGTCCTGGTCCTGCTCGGCCTCGGCACCCGCAGCGCCGCCTTCCTGGCCTCGGGCTCGATGGCGTACGCGTACTTCAAGGTCCACCAGCCCGAGGCCCTCTTCCCGCTGCAGAACGGCGGCGAGCTCTCGGCCCTGTTCTGCTGGATCTTCCTGCTGCTCGTCTTCACCGGCCCGGGCGCGCTGTCCGTGGACCGGCTCTTCGGAGGCGGGTCCCGCAACGGCGCGGACGCGCCGGCCCGCGAGGAGAGGGCCGAGGAGCGCGAGGAGCAGGGCACGCCGGTCACGGCCTGATCCCGGCTCCGGGCCACGGCCAGAGCCCGGCCACGGCCCGAACTCCGGTCCCGGATCCCGGCCCCACCCAGGTCGCGGACCGGCTCCGACCCGCGCACGCCCGCGAACGCCCGCGGACGTCCACGGACACGCACGCACGCCCGCGGAGGCCGGCGGATCCACCGGTCCGCCGCTCCACGGGCCCGGAAAACGCACGAGGCCGGAAGACGCACGGGCCCGGAAGACGCACGGGCCGGGAAGCTCGACGCCTTTCGGCACCCCTCGGCATCCCTCGGCACCTCCCGGCTCCTTAACAGGACAAGGCCGGTCTCCACAGCGTGGATTCCGGCCTTTTCCCGTGCGTGGCGCATGTTTGGTACGGACCTTAGAACGGACGATTCCCTTCAGTTTCCCGCACGTCCGCACACCGGCGCGGCACACCGCCCCGGCCCCCCTGGCCCCACACCACCCCGGCGCCGTCCCGGCCGCACGGGACAACGGCGCTGGACATCCACTCGAACCACCGGTGCCCGCCCGGCACCCACCCGGCGGCGAACCCCCGGTCCCGCGTAGGCTCTGCCCCTGTGAATCTGCTCGACAGCCTGGGCTCGCTGCGGTCGCTCACCGCCGGTCCATGGATCTACCCGGTGGTGGCGGCGTCGATCCTCCTCGACGTCTTCCTGCCCGTACTGCCGAGCGGCTTCCTGGTCATCACCGCGGCCACGGCGGCGACCGCGGCCACCGCCGCCTCCCCCGACGTGCCGTCGCTCATCCCCCTGCTCCTCTGCGCGGCCACGGCCTCGGTGCTCGGCGACTTCCTCGCGTACCGGCTGGCGCGCCGGGGCGGGGCCAGGCTGGACCGGGCGATAGCGCGCTCGCGCCGCCTCTCCCTGGCGCAGGAACGTCTCGGCACCGCGCTCGCCCGGGGCGGCGGGCTGCTCGTGGTGCTCGCCCGCTTCGCGCCGGCGGGCCGCTCCGTGGTCTCGCTGGGCGCGGGCGCGGCGAAGCGGCGGAGCAAGGAGTTCCTGCCGTGGTCGGCGCTCGCGGGCGTGGTCTGGGCCTCGTACAGCGTCGGGCTCGGCTGGCTGGGCGGTCAGTGGCTGGGCGCGACCTGGTTCAGCGCGGGGGTGTCGGCCCTCGCGCTCTTCCTGGCGGGCGGCCTCGCCGCGTATCTCATACGGCGTCCGGCCGAGGCTCCGGCGCCCGCCTCCTGACCGCGGGGCCCGGGTGCGCCCCGCGCACCTCCAGGCCGTCGAGGAGTCTCGCGGTGGCTCCGGCGATCTCGTCCACGGCCCGCTCGAAGACCTCGCGGTTGTGGGCGGCGGGGGCGCGGAACCCGGAGATCTTGCGGACGTACTGCAGGGCGGCGGCGCGGATGTCGTCCTCGGTCGCCTCCTCGGGCAGCACGGGTGGGCGGAGCGTCTTGATGCTGCGGCACATGCCTCCAGTGTGGCGCGCCCCACTGACAACCACGCGGGCCCGCCCGTACGGACCGGGCCGGACCCTCCCGCGCGGGCCGCACGACCGAGCCCGGCAGTCCCGTGCGACGGCCCCCGGCGTCCCGCACGACTCGCGCGACCGGACCCGGCGGCCCTACGCCCCGACTCCGCCGAGGCCGCGTCTGCTCCGCGCGTTGATCTCGGCGGTGCGGGCCCGCAGCTCGTGCAGGGGCGTGGCGAGCTGGACGTCGACGGGCTCGGCCTCCCACTCGGTGCCGCCGTGCACGGCGCGGATGCGGAAGCGACCGGAGACGCTGTCCACGTAGAAACCGACCCGCCCGGTGGCGGCGTCACGGACGAGGTCACCGACCTCGGGCAGTGGCTGCACGCGTCCCCTCCGTCCCGGAACCTGAAGCATGGGGACACTCAGGGAAGCGCGGCGCCCCGGCCCTGTCAACGTATCTCTAGAGATGTCCCCCGATGGATGGATCGACCGGTCGGGACGGCGTACGCGTGTGCTTCCGCGTCGGGGGGTGCGCCGTAGGGTGTCCCGCAGATGAAGGGAGTGGTCCACCCGTGACTGACCAGGACAGCACTCGACGGCCCAAGTACCAAAGGATCGCTGATGAGTTGAGGGAAGCGATCCGGTCGGGCGCCTTCGCTCCGGGCGACCGGCTCCCCGGCGAGAACGACCTCATGGCGACCTACGAGGTGGCGCGGATGACGGCCCGGCAGGCCCTCTCCGTGCTGCGGACCGAGGGGCTCACCGAGGCGCGCAAGGGCGCCGGGGTGTTCGTCCGCGTCTTCCGTCCGCTGCGCCGCCGCGGCATCCCGCGTCTGGCGGGCGAGCACTGGGGCGGCGGACGCTCGGTCTGGTCGGCGGACGTGGAGGACCGGGACCTGGTGGTCGACCGGATCGAGGTGGGCGAGGCGGAGGCCGGCGCGCGGGTCGCGGAGGCGCTCGACCTGGCGCCGGGCGCGTCCGTCTGCGTCCGGAGCCGCCGGTTCGTCCTGGACGACAGGCCGGTGCTGCTCTCCGTCTCGTACCTCCCGGCCGATCTGGTGCGCGGGACGGCGATCGCGGAACGGGACACGGGCCCGGGCGGCACGTACGCGCGCCTGGCCGAGCTGGGGCGGCGGCCGGTGCGCTTCCGGGAGGAGATCCGCTCCCGGATGCCGACGGCGGAGGAGTCGGAGGGGCTGGCCCTGGAGCTCGGGACGCCGGTGGTCCTCATCGACCGCACGGCCTTCACGGAGGCGGGGGTGGCGGTGGAGCTGAACGAGATGACGCTGGACTCGTCGTCGTACGTCCTGGAGTACGACTTCGACGCGTAGGACCTCGCGCGGGCCGGCGCCACGGCGGCCCCGCGCCACCACCCCTCCCCCTTTCGCCCTCTCCCCCGCGAACACCCCGACCGGGCCGCCCCGTTCACCCCTGCCTCCACCCCCACCCCCACTTTCCGCGAAGTGCGGAGAAGTCGTGAAGGAGATGCGTATTCTGTGTGATCGCCGGGCCCCGACGGTGGGGATCCGGCAGAAATCGAGGGACATCCATGCTTCGTGCACGCACGCTCGCGGCCGTGACCGCGGCGGCCGCCTCCGGCGTCCTCCTGCTGCCCACGCAGGCCCAGGCCGCCGGCTCGGTCCACCTCTACAAGATCTGGTACGACAGCCCCGGCACGGACACCCGGTCCACCGCCAGCCTCAACGGCGAGTACGTGCAGATACGCAACACCACCAACGCGGCGGTCAACCTGCGAGGTTGGACGCTCACGGACGCGGCCGACCACAAGTACACCTTCGGCAACTTCGTCCTGGGCAAGGGGAAGGTCGTGACGGTCCGCACGGGCCGCGGCACGAACACCGCCGCGAACGTGTACCAGAACCGCGGGGCGTACGTCTGGAACAACGACCGCGACACGGCGACGCTGCGGAAGTCGAACGGCGCGAGCGTCGACACCTGCGCGTACAACTCGACGCGGGCGGACTACACGTGGTGCTGAGGCGACGCCGCGCCTGAGCGGGGGCGGGCTCCGGAGAACGGCCCCGGGGCCGCGGACCCGCCCCCGACGCCCACCGCCCGCCCCGGCATCACTCCCGCCCCACGGTCCGCCCCGGCGTCACTCCCGGCTCGACGCCTCCCCGACATCACCGCCGGCCCGGCCCTCTCCGGACCCACCGCCGCCGCCCCTGGCCCTCTCCACCTTCACGCTCTCGGCCCGGACGCTCTCCACGAGGACGCTTTCGGTGCGGGCGGCGGGAACGCCCTGCTGCACGTCGGAGTCGACCTGCCCGCCGAGCGTCATGACGTTCAGGGTGGCCGAGTTCTCGTTGGCGATGGCCTTCTCGACCCGGGCGACCAGCGCGGCGAACGCGTCCCGCTTCGAAAGGCCGCGGTAGGGCCCCACCCTCGTCTCGAAGTAGACGCGCTCGTGCCCGAGGAGCTGTTCGGTCGAGCGGTAGTTCTTCCACTGCTCCCGGTACCGGTAGACGCTCTCCAGCGACACCGCGGCGACGACGACCACGCTCAGGACGGTGGCCGTGATCCGCGCGAAGCCCAGGTCCAGGTTCACGAAGACCGGCACGAGGGCCCCGCCGACGACGGACACGGTCCGCATCCGCAGGTGCATCGCCTTCATGTGGGTCGCCTTGGCGTCGTACCATCCCTGGTACTGCTCGATCCGCGTCTCGATGTACCGCTGCGGCGTCATCTCGCCGCTCCGCGCGCCCTGTTCGGGCGCGTCCCCCACCTCAGCCATGCGGGGAGTACACCCGCGCTCCGGGACCTCCGTCAACTCTTCACCCGTTCCCCCCGGCTTTCCCACGGGGTACGTTCGCCACGAAGCAACCGACCGCACGCCCACGGCACTTGAGGGAGCCCTCCATGGCACAGGCCCGCGCCGCACACCCGACCACCACCATCGCCACCAGGGCCGGCATCGCCCTCGGCGTCCTCGCCGCCGCCCTCGTCGCCCTCGCGGGCCACGGCGCCGTCGGTGCCGCCACGGCCAGCGACCGCGAGACCGGCACGGTCAAGTGGGTCGTCGAGGCGACGGCGGGCGACAAGAAGGTGGAAGTGATCAAGGCCTGACGCCGAACGGCCGAGCTCGCACACGAAAGGCCCCGGACCGATCACGGCCCGGGGCTTTCCCCTGCCCGTCTCCCCCCAGCCCCTGTGATCCTTAGGATGGAAGAACGACCGAGAAAGGAAACCCGGAGAAAGGAGACGCAGAGGCATGCGTCCCCAGCGGTTCAGCGAACTCGTCGCCGACCTCGCGAAGAACAGCCCGACGGCCGACCGCGTGCGGACCCTCGCCGAGTCCGGCGACACCGAGCACCCCTTCGGCGTGGTCGTCACGGTGGGCACGACCGACACCCGGTGGCAGTTCACCGGCCAGCTGCCCGAGGGCGCCAAGCATGAGGGCTTCCTCGACGAACCGGTCACGGGCCCCCCGATCCCCGCCGGAGAGCCTCCCCGGAAGACCGACTCCCCCGAGGCCTGGCTCGCCGCCGTCCTCGCCCAGGCCGCCTCCCCGGAGATCTCGGCCGTCGAACGCTGGTCCACCCCACCGGAAGCGACCTCCCAGCCGGGCCTGACGATCACCTTCCACAACGGCGCCCGCGTCTTCGCCCGCGCGTTCTGACCCGCTCCGGCCGAGCGGTCACGGTCGGGGACACCGGGAGCCGCGGGGCCGACCGAGCGCTCCCGGACCGTGGCGGGAACGGGCCGCAGCACCTTCGAGGCACGGCCGCAGCGGCCACGGCGCCGATACCGGACACCGACGCCGAAGGCCCCCGGTCATGATTGACCGGGGGCCTCTGCACCGGTGGGCGCGGACGGTTTCGAACCGCCGACATCTGCTTTGTAAGAGCAGCGCTCTACCCCTGAGCTACGCACCCGTGGAAGAGGCAACAGCCTACATGGCCGGTGGGTGGGTGCCGCAAACCGATGGGGCCGGGGGGGATAGCCCCACCCCGGGGACGGTGGGTCGCCCGATCGTCGCGGAGGGTGGGCGGGGCGTAGGTTCAGGTGGTCGTCTTGGTCTTCTGGGGGTTGGTCTTCGTGGTCGTGGGTCGTCGGGTTCGTGTGCTGGTCGCTTCCGGTGGGGTGCTCGCCCTCGCGTTCGGGGTGGGCGGATGTGGGACGGCCGACGCCGAGGGGGCGCCGGTGGAGAAGAAGAACTTCGCGTTCTCGGGGGAGGCCCTCACCGTCGACTCCGACAACTCCCGGCTGGTGATCACCCCCGCCGACGTCGACGACGTGCGGGTCGAGCGGCAGGTCGACGGGTGGGTGTTCATGGGGTCCGGGCCGGACGCCAGCTGGAAGCTGGTCGACGGGCGGCTGACGCTGCGGGTCGAGTGCGACGCGGTCGCCTCCGACTGCCGGTCCGTGCACCGGATCCAGGTGCCCCGGAAGGTCGCCGTCACCGTCGAGAACGACAACGGCGACGTGACGACCGAGGGGTTCGCCACCCCCATGAAGGTGAGGACCGACAACGGGGACGTGCGGGTGCGGAAGGCCGCCGGGGCGCTCGACCTCGGCAGCGAGAACGGGAGGGTGGTCGTCGACTCCGGCACCACGTCGACCGACCTGGCCGTACGGACCGCCAACGGGGACGTCCGGCTCACCCTCGGAGCCGTACCCCGGAAGGTCGACGTCGTCACCGACAACGGCGGCATCACCGTCGAGGTCCCGAAGGCCGAGTACGCCCTCTCCGGGAGCAGCGGGAACGGGGACGTCCGTCTCGACGTCCCCCGGCGGGACAGCAGCGGGCACAACGTGAGCGTCCGCAGCGACAACGGCGACGTCACCGTCCGCACGGTGAACTGACCGGCCCGTGTGTTCGTCCCCACCGGGTGGGAGAATGGACCCGGACCGGGCACGGCGGACACAGCACGGGGAGAGGTACGTGGCGGCGAGCGATACGAGGAGCGCGTCGGCGCCCGGGATTCCTTCCGCGTTCCGGCTGGCGCTCCTGCTGCCCCTGGTGGCGGGAGCGATGCTGCCGGGGGCCTTCGCCGGGGGCGGCACCCGCCGCTGGTTCGGCGGGCGGGGCGAGGGCCAGCGGGCCGAGGCGCAGGCCGCCAAGGACGCCGCAGCGGCCGCGTTCTACGAGCTCGACACCGCCCAGCGCGGGCTGCGCATCTCGATAGAGACCATCACCGCCGTCGACAGCTCCCCCGAGGCCCGCGACGCCGTCTCGGGCTTCGAGGCGCTCGGGCGCCGCATCGACCAGGTCAGCCACGCGTACATCACCGCCGTCGACGCCCACGACCTCGACCGCGACGAGCTGGACGCCGCCACCGCCTCCCGGGCGCGCGCCGAACTCACCCGCGCCAAGGAGGAGCTCGACCGGGTGAAGGGCGAGCTCGACCGCTTCGAGGCCGGGCTCGCCCCGCTCCTCGGGCGCGCCGAGACCCAGCTCGCCCGGCTGGCGCCCGCCGTCGAGCGCGCCCGGCAGGCCCTGCGCGGCGCGAGCGACGCCCTCGACGCCGTCCGGGAGAGCGGGCTGCGGGCCGACGACCTCGCGCTGCGGCTCGCCCGGCTCGGGCCCGAGCTGACCCGGCTCAACGAGGGCGCGGGCCGGCACGGCGTCCCCGAGACCCTCCAGCGGGCCGACCTGGTGCTGCGGGACGCCGAGGCCGTACGGGCCGAGGCCGGGCGGCTGCCCGAGCGCGCCGCCGAGATCGACCGGCGGCTCGTCTCCCTCCGCACCCGCACCGAGGCGCTGGCCACCCGCACCGAGGGCGTCGAACCCGTCCTGTCCGAACTGCGGCGGCGGTTCTCGCTCGACTGCTGGCAGGACCTCCAGCACGTGCCCGAGCAGGCCGCGGCGAGCCTCGCGCAGGCCGGGGAGCGGCTCGGCGAGGCCGGGAGGGCGCGGGCCGAGCAGCGCTGGCCCGACGCGACCTCGCTGCTCTCCACCGTCCGCGCCCTCCTCGACTCGACCGACGAGGCCGTCTCGGCCGCCGGGGAGCGGCTGCGCCGCCTGGAGGCCGTCGCCAAGGACCCGAACGCCGAGGTCGACCGCGCCCGGTTCGCCGTACGGGACGCCCAGCGGCTCGCCATGGACGGGCGGACCACCCCCGACCCCCGGCACGCCGGGCCCCTCGACCGGGCCGTCGCGCGCATCGACCGGGCGGTCGCCTCCCTGGAGGGCCGCCACCCGGACTACTGGCACTTCCTGACCGAGCTGGAGGACGTCCGCGCCGACGCCGCCCGGGTCGTCGGGCAGATCCGGGAGGAGCGGGGAGGCGGCTCCGGTCACTGACCGGCCGAGCCGCCGCGTTCCGCCGGGCAGCCTCTAACCTGTCCCCATGCCTCGTTACGAATACCGCTGCCGCACCTGCGGCGACACCTTCGAGCTCAGTCGGCCCATGGCCGAGTCCTCCGACCCGGCCGCCTGCCCCGCCGGGCACGACGACACCGTGAAGCTGCTCTCGGCCGTGGCCGTCGGCGGAAGCGCCACCGCCGCCCCCGCGCAGAGCGGCGGTGGCGGCGGTGGCGGTTGCTGCGGCGGGGGCTGCTGCGGCTGATCCTCCCGGAGGGGGGTTCAGCCCGCTGCCGCCGCCCTGAAGCGGCGCAGGATCTCCTCCCCCGCCGCGACCCCGCGTTCCGCGAGGACGTCGAGGTGGGGGGCGGTCCAGTCGCCGTCGGCCAGTTCGCCGTGGCCCGGGCGCCAGGCCCGGTCCGCGGCGAGCAGCAGGTCGGCGTCGAGCAGGGAGTCCCCGGCCGCCAGGGTGAGCGCGGCGCCGGTGCGGCGGGCGAGCTCGCGGACGGCCGCGCTCTTGGTGAGCGGCTTCGGCACCGCGTACACCTTGCGGCCCTGGAGGGAGACGGTCCAGCCGCGCTCCCCCGCCCAGTGGCCGAAGAGCTCCAGCCAGCCCTCGGGGAGCAGGTCCCGCTCGATGACCAGGTAGGTGAACAGGTCCTCGGCGACCCGGTGCTTGCGCACCCAGGACTGGTCCGTGGTGGCGGAGAGGTACGCGCGGACCTCGGCGAGCGGCGCGCACTCGCCGGCCAGCCGGTCGAGGACGGAGGCGTGCCAGTCCCGGTCGGAGACGCCGTCGACGAGGATGTGCCCGCCGTTGGCGCAGATCGCGTACTTCGGCGCGGTGCCGGGCAGTCGGATGCGCTGGTACTGCTTGCGCGTGCGCGTGGTGGTGGGCACGAAGACGGTCTCGTCGGTCAGCCGCGCCAGGAGGGCGGCCGCCTCCTCGGTCATGTAGGAGAGCGGCCTGGACTCGTGGACCTCGACGCAGAGCAGCCGGGGCGCGAGCGCGTCGGGCATGCCGAGGGCGAGGGCCGCGGACGAGTAGATGAGGGTGCGGTCGAGGTCGCTGGCGACCAGGACCGGGGCCGGGGTCGTGACCGGGGCCTGTACCGGAGTCGGGGCCGGGGCCTGTACCGGGTTCGGATCCGGGGTCCGGGTCCGGGCCGTGCCCGTCGTCGTGCTCACTGGGACGCCACCGCCTTGCCGTCGGCGCCCGTCGCGCCCCTGGTGTACTTGGGGTGGATCAGGCCCACGCAGCTGTACGGCAGGTCGTCGACCTCCTCGACCGGGACGCCGCGCTGTTCGGCGAGCAGCCGCACGTGCGCGAGGTCCGCGCCGGCGCCCCGCTTGGCGAGGATCTTCCAGGGAACGCGGCGGAGCAGGACGCGGGTGGTCTCGCCGACGCCCGGCTTGACCAGGTTGACGTCGTGGATGCCGTACTCCTCGCTGATCCGCTCGACGGCCGCCCAGCCCTCCCAGGTGGGGGCGCGGTCGGCGTTCAGGAGCTCCTTGACGTCCGTTTCGACGGTCGCGGCGACCTCGTCGAAGCGGGCGGCGACGGCGTCCAGGAAGACCCCGGAGACGTCGGAGCCGGCCAGCTCGCGGTAGAACTTGGCGCCGTGGAAGTCGTCCGGCCCGACCAGGTCGGAGCGGAGCACGGTGCGCGAGACCAGGCCGGAGACCGTGGAGTTGAGGCAGGCGGAGGGGATGAGGAAGTCCTCGCGCGTGCCGTAGGTGCGGACGCAGGAACCGGGGTCCGCGAGGACCGCGATGTCCGGGTCGAACCCGTCGAACTCCTCGAACTCCCTTATCGCCTCGGCGAGTTCGCGGGTGATGGCGCCCTTGCCCGTCCAGCCGTCGACGAAGACGACGTCGGCGGGGTCGTGGTGGGCGGCGAGCCAGCGCAGCGCGTTGGCGTCGATGCCCCGGCCGCGCACGATCGAGACGGCGTAGTGCGGGAGGTCGAGGCCGTGGCGGGCCTGCGCCCAGCGGCGCATGAGGACGCCGACGGGGGTGCCGGCGCGGGCGAGCGAGACGAGGACGGGGGTGCCGGCGCGTTCGGCGAGGACGGTCTCGGTGACCGTGCCGACCGCGCGCGCGATCCGGGCGGCGGAGCCCGCCAGGGCGGCGTGGAAGAGCTCCTGGTAGCGCTCGCTGGGCTGGTACTCGACGGGCAGCGACTCCGCGTAGTGGGCGCCGCCGCTCTGGACGGCCTCCTCGCGCTCCTCCGTGGGGGCTTCGAGTGCGACGTCCGAGAGGTCCTGGAGCAGCCAGCCGACCTCTTCGGGTGCGTAGGAGGAGAAGGCGGGGCCGCGGAGGGGCTCGGGCAGCATGGAGCTCCTTTCGGGAGCTTCGGTGGCGTCGGGGACTTCGGTGGCGGTTCCGGCGGCGGTTCCGGCGGCTCCGCCGTTCTCGACGGCGCGCGCGGTCCCGGTGGTTCCGGGGGCGTGCGGGGCGGCCCCGGGCACGTACGAGGGGATCACCGCGAGAACCACGTGCGGCACGTGCTCCGCGAGCCGGGCCAGGAGGCCGTCCGGGGCGTGCAGCGCCGGGGTGTCGGCGGCGGAGTCGACGACGAGGACGACGGCGTCGAAGCCCCCGCCCGCCACGTTGTAGGCGTAGCGCTCGCCGGGGCCGTCGGCCGGGTCGTCGTGGGCGGGGAAGACCAGCCGGGTGCGGATCGCGTAGCCGGGGTCGTCGACGGCGAGGACGGGCGAGCGGGTGGTGGTGGAGTAGCGGACGTCGTGCCCGGCCTCCTCCAGGGCGGTGCCGAGGCGCAGCGGCGCGTACATCAGCTCCTCGAAGCCGAGGACGAGGACGCGGCGGGCGGCGGCGGCGGCGGTGGCCGTGCCGGTGCCGGTGGCCGCACCGGTGCCGGTGCCGGTGCCGGTGCCGGTGGCTATGTCGGTGCTGGTGCCGGTAGCCATGCCGGTGCCGCTGCCGCTGCCGCTGCCGGCGGTTATGCCGGTGCCGCTGCCGCTGCCACTGGCCGTGTCGGCGCCCGCACCGGTGCCGGAGGCCTCCGGGGCCCCGGGCGTCCCGGCGGCCCGTGGCGCCCCCAGGGCCGCCCCCACACGGTCGGCCAGGGACGGCAGGGCCGCCTCCAGGCGCTCCCGGTGCTCCGGCGTGAAGCCGTGCCGGCCGCCGTCGGGAAGGCCCCGGGGCCAGTCGAGCTCGGCCCGTACGGCGCCGGGGGCCGGGGCCGCGGGCCTCGGCTCCGGAGCCGTCTCGTGCTCCGCCACCAGCGCCCGGCCCTTCTCCAGGACCCCTTCGGGGAGGCGCACCGTGCCGGCCGCGCGGGCGATCAGGTCGACGCGGGCGCCGATCTCCTCCGCGAAGGCGTCCAGGCGGCCGACGTCGGCGGCCGAGCGCATGTCGACGAGGGCGACGACGACGTACCGCTCGCGCGGGTGGTTCGCGTGCAGGTCCCTGATCGTGTTGAGGACGGTGTTGCCGGTGGAGAACTCGTCGTCGACCAGGACCAGGGGTCCGTCGCCGGCGAGCAGCCCGGGGTCCTCGGGGAGCAGCAGGTGCGAGGTGGCGTGGGAGTGGGACTCCTCGAAGCCGCCCGCGCGGGCGACGCCGGGCACCGGCCGCCGGGTGGAGTGGAGGTACGGGGCGAGGGCGAGGCCGTCGGCGACGGCGTGGCCCAGGGCGGTGGCGGTCTCCGCGTAGCCGAGGACGACGGCGCGGGCGGCCTCCCCGTCGCCCAGGAGCGCCCGCACGCGCCGGCCGAGGTCGAGGCCGGCGCCGTACACCACCGAGGGGCGCTGGGGCACGTGCTTGCCGAGCACGCCGGAGACGAGCAGGTGCGCGCGCTTGGGGTTGCGGCGCAGTGCGAGGCCCAACAGGTCCGGCAGCTCCTCGTCGCCGATCAGTTCGACGCCCAGTCGCTCCGCGACCCACGTTCCGGTCCACACCACGTCGTCGACGTCCCTTCGTCAGCCGGCCAGTCCGGCGGTGAGCAGCTCCACGAAGCCGACGTCCTCCTTGGCGACGCCGAAGACCTCGGCGCGCAGCAGGATGCGTTCGGCCCACGCGCGGTGCGGCTTCACTTCGTTCATCTTGTTCGTGTACGCGGAGCGGAGCACCCCGCCGCCGCCCCGTTCGGGCCGCAGGATGTCCTGGGCGTCGCTCCACTCCTCGTGGCTGACCACGGAGAGCGCGTGCACCGGCACCACGTGGGTGGGGTGGATGCAGGTCTTGCCGAGCAGGCCGTTGGCGCGGTCGAGCTCGATCTCGCGCAGCAGGCCGTCGAGGTCGTGCTCGATGAGCGCGGTGCGCAGGTCCTCGGCGCGGCCCTCCAGGAAGGGGCTGCGGCGGAGCTGGGGCTTGAACATGCGCTCGCCGGGGCGGAAGTACTCCCAGACGGGTCCGGTGATGGTGAAGCCGGTGC
The DNA here is from genome assembly GCF_044756005.1 of Streptomyces sp. NPDC092045. Lineage (NCBI taxonomy): Bacteria > Bacillati > Actinomycetota > Actinomycetes > Kitasatosporales > Streptomycetaceae > Streptomyces > Streptomyces sp. NPDC092045. The sequence continues at coordinate 417,066 of NZ_JBIVSC010000002.1, forward strand.
CGTCGGCGCGGCCGAGGACGTTGACGACGTCGGAGATGACGTGGGCGACGACCTTGACGTCGTACGCGGTCATCTCGGGCGAGCGGCGGAGGCCGTAGGCGGAGCAGAAGTCGGTGACGCCGAGGCGCAGGGCGAGGACGTGGTCGCGGTACTCGCCGGTGATCGAGGCGATGCCGGCGAGGGTCTCGACCCGGGTCTCCAGGTGGAGGAGCTCGGGGGACTCCAGGACGGGCATGGCGTACAGGCGCCTGCCGCTCGTCCGCTCGGCCCCGACGAGCGCTTCGAGGAAGGCGCGGCCCCGCTTCTCGGTGAATTTGGGAAGTACGAATCCGGACAACAGATGAATCGTTTCGCCGAGGCGCTCGACCAGGTCGGTGATCTGGTCGGGCTCCCGGACCCGGATGAAGAGCAGGGGCACGTCCGTGCCGCCGGCGGCGAGGTCCGCGAACTCCCGGACGAGGTTCTCCTCGCCCGCCTCGACGTCGGCGTCGCCGATGGAGTCCTCCAGGCAGAGCACCATGGAGACCACGCCGCGGGCGGCCTGTTTGCGCACGGCGTCGGCGAGCCGCGGCCGGGTGGCCGGGCTGTAGAGCGTGGCGCCCAGGGCCGTGGCGAGGGTGCGCGCGGGCGACGCGGCCGTGAACTCGGCCGGTTCCCGGTGGAACAGCCCGGCCCGCTTCACGGACGGGATGTGCCCGAAATGACGCATGTGAGTACCCCGTCTGCCTCTCTGTGCCCGGACGACACGTGGCCGGTAATAGTACGTAGATACGGGTATCCCCGGTTCCCCCAGCGTATGAAATCCAGGTAACCCGTCCGTGTCCGTCGGTCTCGTCCCGGTCTCGGTACCGCCCCCGCGTTGTCCGCGGGTCGGCCGGGAGGGCAGGATTGCGGTCATGACGCACGCGATGCTGAAGGGCTCCAACGTCCCTCTCGACACCGCGGCCGTACGGGCCGTGCTCCGCTGGACCCCGGGCCCCGGGGTCCCCGACGTGGACGCCTCGGCCCTGCTGCTCGGGCCCTCCGGGCGCGTGCGGTCCGACGAGGACTTCGTCTTCTACAACCAGCCGCGCCACCCCTCGGGGCTCGTGCGGCGGCTGCCGAAGAAGCGGGACGCCTCGGGCCTGACGGACACCGTCGAGGCCGACCTCGGCAACCTCGACGCCTCGGTCGACCGGGTGGTGGTCGCGGCCTCCTCCGACGGCGGCACCTTCCGCTCCGTCTCCGACCTGCGGATCCTGCTGTACGACGCCACCGGGCCCGAGCGCGAGCCGCTGGCCCTGTTCGAGGTGACGGCGGAGACCGGCGAGGAGACGGCGGTCATCTGCGGCGAGCTGTACCGGCGCGGGGACGGCTGGAAGTTCCGCGCGGTGGGGCAGGGCTATCCGACGGGCCTCGTCGGCCTCGCCACCGACTTCGGCATCTCGGTCGACGAGGACGCCCAGGAAGGCGCCCAGGAGGGCCACGACGGCCTTCCCGGGGCCCCGGAGGCCTCCCGGGGCCCGGACGGCGCTCCCACCGGCTCCCCGGCCCACGGCACGCCCGCGGGGGCCGCCGACCTCGACGCGACCGTGGTCCACCCTCCCGTGCCGCCGCAGCCGGCGGTGCCGCCCCGGCCGGACCGGGCGCCCGCGTACGGGTATCCGCAGCGGCCGGCGGACGTCCCGGCCCCCGCGTACGGGTATCCGCAGCCCGTGGGCGCTCCCGGGCAGAACCCCTCCCCGGACTTCCGGATGCCGCCGATGGGTCCCCAGTTCGTCAGGTCCTGAGACGGCCCGGGCGGGCACGGCGCCCGCCCGTCACGTCTTGGTCTTGTAGCCGCGGCCCCACTGGAGGCCCCAGCCGTACAGCCGGTCCAGCTCCGCCTGGAAGCCGTACACGAAGCGCACCTCGCGCCGGACCGTCAGGTCGCCCTTGACGTTCTCCAGGGAGAAGACCGCGCAGGAGCGGGCCTGCGGGGCGCGCTCGTCGAGCTCGATCTCGATCCGGGGGCCGTTGCTCGGGTAGAGCGTGACCTTGGCGTGGGTGCGGTCGAAGGCCGGCGTCTGGTCGTAGATGTAGACGAAGAACAGCAGCCTTCTGATCGCGTCGCGCTGGTCCAGATTGACGAAGATCGTCTCCCCGGAGGAGCCGCCGAAGCGGTCGTCCCCGCTCAGCTTCACGTACGGGGCCGTGTTCAGGTCGCCGAAGAAGTTGCCCAGCGGCTGCACCACGCCCTTGGAGCCGTCGGCCAGCTCGTAGAGGCAGCCCAGGTCGAGGTCGACGTTGACCATGCCCTGGGTGTGGGCCTGGACGACCTCGGGCTTGAAGAACTGGGCAGGGTTGCGCAGCAGCCGGCCGCTCTGGCGGGAGCGGCCCTCGATGTCGGAGGTCCGCATCCGCCAGGAGAGGTTCACCCGGAGGTTGCCGGTGGCGGCCCCCTGCTTGGTGAGCGAGACGGACGGGCGCCGTTTCGTCAGGTCGATCGCGTTCGACACGGCGTTGCCCGAGTCGAACTGCGCCGCCCTCCCCGCGAACAGGTTGTCCCAGAAGGCCATGCCGTCCCCACCCCCACCGCTCGTCCACGTCCCCACATGCCCGCGGGGCGGCCGGGTGCTCCGGCCGCCCCGCAGTGAAGCGTTCCTCATTCTCGGGGGTGTCACACCCCCGGGGTCACCCCTGTCCTGTCTCCCGAGGAGCCCCCCTCGGCCGCCGCGAGCGCCTTGTTGCGGCGGACGGACGACCAGAAGGAGAGGGCGATCAGGACCACGCCGATGGAGCCGGTGATGAGCTCGCTGATCTCGTGCTGGATGGTGACGAGCAGGATGACGGCGAGGGCGCCGATCGCGTAGTGCGCGCCGTGCTCCAGGTACACGTAGTCGTCGAGGGTGCCCTCGCGGACCAGGTAGACCGTGAGCGAACGGACGTACATGGCGCCGATGCCGAGGCCGAGCGCCATCCAGAAGATGTGGTTCGTGATGGCGAAGGCGCCGATGACGCCGTCGAAGGAGAACGAGGCGTCGAGGACTTCCAGGTAAAGGAACAGGAAGAACGCGGCCTTGCCGGCGAGGCCGACCGCCGAGACGGGCTTGCCCTCGGCCTTGGCCTTCTCCTCCTCCTCGTGCTCGCGCTCCTCCTCTTCCTCCAGCTTGTTCTCGAAGAAGCCGGAGAGGCCGCCGACGATGAGGTAGGTGATCAGACCGGCGACACCGGAGAGCAGCACGGTCGCGGACTTGTCCACGTGGCCGACGCTGGTGTGCGCGTGGGTCGCGAAGGTCATCGCCGTGACGAGCAGGGCGATGAGCGCGACGCAGACCGACAGCATGTCGACCTTGCCGAGCTTGGCCAGCGGGCGCTCCAGCCAGGAGAGCCACTTGATGTCGCGGTCCTCGAAGATGAAGTCGAGGAAGATCATCAGCAGGAACATGCCGCCGAAGGCGGCGATCGCCGGGTGGGCGTCCGTGACCAGGGCCTCGTACCGCTCGGGCTCGTCCAGGGCGAGCTGGACGGCCTCGATCGGGCCGACCTTGGCGCTGATGGCGACGATCGCGACGGGGAAGACCAGCCGCATGCCGAAGACGGCGATCAGGATGCCGATCGTGAGGAAGATCTTCTGCCAGAAGGCATTCATCTTCTTCAGGATTCCGGCGTTGACGACCGCGTTGTCGAAGGACAGCGAGATCTCGAGGATCGACAGGATCAGAACGACCCCGAACGCCTCCCACCCCCACTGCCAAGCGGCGAAGGCCAGGCCGATCGCCGTGATGGCGAACGACCAGCCGAAGGTTTTCAGAACCACTGTCTACCCCATCGTGAAATTACATGGCTTTACGAAACGTTGACCCCGAAGTCTAGAGCGATGCCCCGCAGCCCGGACGCGTACCCCTGACCCACCGCCCTGAACTTCCATTCGCCGTTGTAGCGGTAGAGCTCGCCGAAGATCATCGCGGTCTCGGTGGAGGCGTCCTCGGAGAGGTCGTACCGGGCGAGCTCCTGACCGTCCGTCTGGTTGACGACCCGGATGAAGGCGTTGCTGACCTGGCCGAAGCTCTGGCCGCGGTTGTCGGCGTCGTGGATCGAGACCGGGAAGACGATCTTGTCGCAGTGGGCCGGCACCTTGGTGAGGTCCACGATGAGGGACTCGTCGTCGCCGTCGCCCTCGCCGGTGAGGTTGTCACCGGTGTGTTCGACGGAGCCCTCGGGGCTGCGGAGCTGGTTGTAGAAGACGAAGTACTCGTCCCCGAGCACCCGGCCGGCCTGGCAGAGCAGGGCGCTGGCGTCGAGGTCGAAGGGGGCTCCGGTGGTGGAGCGCGCGTCCCAGCCGAGCCCGACGAGGACCTGGGTGAGGTTGGGTGCGGCCTTGGAGAGGGAGACGTTGCCTCCCTTGGCGAGCGTGACGCCCATGATTCTGTTCCTCCCCGGTGGGTGATGAGGCACGTCCGGCGCCGCACTTCCGAGTGCGGCGCCGGACGGTTCGTGCGGTTCGGCTCAGACGTTGACGCCGAAGTCCTGCGCGATGCCGCGCAGGCCCGAGGCGTAGCCCTGGCCGACGGCGCGGAACTTCCACTCCGCGCCGTGGCGGTACAGCTCGCCGAAGACCATGGCGGTCTCGGTCGAGGCGTCCTCGGAGAGGTCGTACCGGGCGATCTCGGCGCCGCCGGCCTGGTTCACGACGCGGATGAACGCGTTGCGCACCTGGCCGAAGGACTGCTGGCGGTTCTCGGCGTCGTAGATCGAGACCGGGAAGACGATCTTGGCCACGTCGGCCGGCACGCCCGCCAGGTCGACCTTGACCTGCTCGTCGTCGCCCTCGCCCTCGCCGGTGAGGTTGTCACCGGTGTGCTCGACGGAGCCGTCGGCGCTCTTCAGGTTGTTGAAGAAGACGAAGTCCTGGTCGTTGCGGACCTTGCCCTCCTCGCTCACCAGGATGGCGCTGGCGTCGAGGTCGAAGTCCGTACCGGTGGTGGTGCGGACGTCCCAGCCCAGACCGACGGTCACGGCGGTGAGGCCAGGGGCCTCCTTGGTCAGCGAGACGTTGCCGCCCTTGCTGAGGCTGACTCCCACGAGTCCCTCCATAGGTTTCCAGGGGCAGCGCCCCCAGTCGTGCGTTGGCATCGGATCAACGTCTGGATCCTAGTGACGGGTTCCCGGTCGAAACAGTCGATTCGCCCGGTGAATGCGAGGGTGTCGGCCCCGGAGAGCTCCCGGAAGCCCCTCCGGAACCCCGTCGGGACCCCTAGAGGGCTTCCAGCGCCTTCACGTAGGCGGCGGCGTCGCGGGCGTCCGGCAGGGCGTTGACGACGCTCCAGCGGACGGTCCCCGCCTTGTCGAGGACGAAGGTGCCGCGCACCGCGCAGCCCTTCTCCTCGTCGAAGACGCCGTAGGCGCGGGAGACCTCGCCGTGCGGCCAGAAGTCGGAGAGCAGCGGGAACTCCAGGTCCTCCTGGTCGCCGAAGACCCTCAGGGTGGGGACGGAGTCGGCGGAGACGGCGAGGAGCTGGGTGTCGTCGTTGACGAACGCCGGGAGGTGGGCGCGGAGCTCGCGCAGCTCACCGGTGCAGACGCCGGTGAAGGCGAAGGGGTAGAAGAAGAGCAGGACGTTCTTCTCGCCGCGGAGGTCGGCGAGCCGCACGGTGCGCCCGTGGTTGTCCTTGAGCTCGAAATCCGGGGCCTCGGTGCCGACCTCGATCGCCATCGCGTGCGCGTCCCTCTCGACGGGGCCCGCGGACCGGGCCGACGGAACCCGGGCCCTGGGCCGAAACGGTGAACCCCACCCTACGCCGGTACGCGGAGGGCCCCGCCCCGGGACACCGGACCGCGTCCGCGCGCGGCGGACCGGAGCACCCGCGCCCGCACGCGAAGGCCTGCGGCCCGTGCGTGAGGGCTTGCGCCCGTGCCCGCACGCGAAGGGCCCGCGCCCCTGCGTGAAGGCCCGCGCCCCCGCGTGAAGGCTTGCGCCCGTACGCGAAGGCCCCCGCAGGACCGGGTCCTGCGGGGGCTCGTCGCGGCGTGGGTGATCAGCGCTTCGGAGAGGCCAGGCGGGTGCCCACCCAGTCCTTGGCGAGGCTGATGCTCTTGGTCTGGGAGAGACCAGCGGTCTGCGCGGCATCGTTGATGTCGCTCGGCTCGATGTAGCCGTCGCGGCCGGTCTTCGGCGTCAGCAGCCAGATCATGCCGCCGTCCTCCAGAAAACCGATGGCGTCCACCAGGGCGTCGGTGAGATCGCCGTCCTCGTCCCGGAACCACAGGACGACGCCGTCGGCGACGTCGTCGTAGTCCTCGTCCACGAGATCGGCCCCGATGATGGACTCGATGCCTTCACGGAGATCCTGGTCGACGTCGTCGTCGTAGCCGATCTCCTGGACCACCTGTCCGGGCTCGAACCCCAGCCTGGATGCCGGGTTGGTCCGCTCCTCCGCGTGGTCCGCGGTCGCGCTCACGGCTTGCCTCCTGCTCATTCGGAAAATGCTTGTGGGCCGCGCGTGTGCGCGCGGCGCTGGCCGTAGTCCACACGTGCCGGGGCGGATCGCGCAAGTACCCGGCCCCGGAGACCGCCGAAACGGTGACGTTTGGGGCCGTCTCGCCGCAACTTCCGGCACTGCGGGACCCCCTCCGTGATCGGGTGCGAGCGGTTCGCCCGGTTTCGAGGACTTCTGACTCTTCAGTCTGCCGAACGCCCGGACGAAACGCATGCGCGGGTTGGGCGTAAGGTTGCGATTTGACCGCACCCTGACACCCGGAGGACGCCCCGAAGGGTTACCCCTCGGTAAAGATGACGTCCGGTGTCGGCGGGGTACACGATGGAGATCCCGACCACACCGTGGCCCCGTGACCACCCCGAACAGCGAAGGAAGAGCGTGGCTCCCGGATCCGATCGCAACCCGATCATCATTGGCGGCCTTCCCAGCCAGGTCCCGGACTTCGATCCGGAAGAGACCCAGGAATGGCTCGACTCCCTCGACGCTGCCGTCGACGAGCGGGGCCGGGCCCGGGCCCGCTACCTCATGCTCCGCCTGATCGAGCGCGCCCGCGAGAAGCGCGTGGCCGTGCCCGAGATGCGCAGCTCGGACTACGTCAACACCATCGCCACCAAGGACGAGCCCTTCTTCCCCGGGAACGAGGAGGTCGAGCGCAAGGTCCTCAACGCCACGCGGTGGAACGCGGCCGTGATGGTCTCGCGCGCCCAGCGCCCGGGCATCGGCGTCGGCGGCCACATCGCGACCTTCGCCTCCTCGGCCTCCCTCTACGACGTCGGCTTCAACCACTTCTTCCGCGGCAAGGACGAGGGCGACGGCGGCGACCAGATCTTCTTCCAGGGCCACGCCTCCCCCGGCATCTACGCCCGCGCGTACCTGCTCGACCGGCTGAACGAGGCCCAGCTCGACGGATTCCGCCAGGAGAGGTCCAAGTTCCCGAACGGCCTCTCCTCCTACCCGCACCCGCGGCTGATGCCGGACTTCTGGGAGTTCCCGACCGTGTCGATGGGCCTCGGCCCGCTCGGCGCGATCTACCAGGCCCGGATGAACCGCTACATGGAGGCGCGCGGCATCGCCGACACCTCCAAGTCGCACGTGTGGGCGTTCCTCGGCGACGGCGAGATGGACGAGGTGGAGTCCCTCGGCCAGCTCTCCATCGCGGCCCGCGAGGGCCTGGACAACCTCACCTTCGTCGTCAACTGCAACCTCCAGCGGCTCGACGGCCCGGTGCGCGGCAACGGCAAGATCATCCAGGAGCTGGAGTCGATCTTCCGGGGCAACGGCTGGAACGTCATCAAGCTGATCTGGGACCGCTCCTGGGACCCGCTGCTCGCGCAGGACCGGGACGGCATCCTGGTCAACAAGCTGAACACCACCCCGGACGGCCAGTTCCAGACGTACGCCACCGAGACCGGCGGCTACATCCGGGACCACTTCTTCGGCGACGACCAGCGGCTGCGGGCCATGGTCGAGGGCATGAGCGACCAGCAGGTCCTGCACCTGGGCCGCGGCGGGCACGACCACCGGAAGATCTACGCGGCCTACGCGGCGGCCAAGGCCCACGCCGGCCAGCCGACCGTGATCCTGGCGCAGACCGTCAAGGGCTGGACGCTCGGCCCCAACTTCGAGGGCCGCAACGCGACCCACCAGATGAAGAAGCTGACGGTCGACGACCTCAAGCGCTTCCGCGACCGGCTGCACATCCCGGTCACGGACAAGCAGATCGAGGAGGGCCTGCCCCCGTACTACCACCCGGGCCGGGACTCCGAGGAGATCCAGTACATGCACGACCGCCGCAAGGCGCTCGGCGGGTACGTGCCGACCCGCGTCGTGCGGGCGAAGCCGCTGGAGCTCCCCGACGACAAGGCCTACGCGGCGGCCAAGAAGGGCTCGGGCCAGCAGTCGATCGCCACCACCATGGCGTTCGTCCGCATCCTGAAGGACCTCATGCGGGACAAGGAGATCGGCAAGCGCTTCGTGCTGATCGCCCCCGACGAGTACCGCACCTTCGGCATGGACGCGTTCTTCCCGAGCGCCAAGATCTACAACCCGCTGGGCCAGCAGTACGAGGCGGTGGACCGCGAACTCCTCCTCGCCTACAAGGAGTCGCCGACCGGCCAGATGCTGCACGACGGCATCTCCGAGGCCGGCTGCACGGCCTCGCTGATCGCCGCCGGCTCCGCGTACGCCACGCACGGCGAGCCGCTGATCCCGGTGTACGTCTTCTACTCGATGTTCGGCTTCCAGCGGACCGGCGACCAGTTCTGGCAGATGGCCGACCAGCTGGCGCGCGGCTTCGTCCTCGGCGCCACCGCCGGCCGCACGACGCTGACCGGCGAGGGCCTCCAGCACGCGGACGGACACTCCCACCTCCTCGCTTCCACCAATCCGGCCTGCATCGCCTACGACCCGGCGTTCGGCTTCGAGATCGCGCACATCGTCAAGGACGGTCTGCGCCGGATGTACGGCCCGGAGGCCGAGGACGTCTTCTACTACCTGACCGTCTACAACGAGCCGATCCAGCACCCGGCCGAGCCGGAGGACGTGGACGTGGAGGGCATCCTCCAGGGCATCCACCGCTTCAAGCCGGCCGGGGCGGGCACGATCCCCGCGCAGATCCTGGCCTCCGGCGTCGGCGTGCCGTGGGCGATCGAGGCCCAGCGGATCCTCGCCGAGGAGTGGAACGTGCGGGCCGACGTCTGGTCCGCCACCTCCTGGACCGAGCTGCGCCGCGAGGCCGTGGCCGTCGAGGAGCACAACCTGCTCCACCCGGACGAGGAGCAGCGCGTCCCGTACGTGACGCGCAAGCTCCAGGGCGCCGAGGGTCCGTTCGTGGCGGTCTCGGACTGGATGCGCTCGGTGCCGGACCAGATCTCCCGCTGGGTGCCGGGCACGTACACCTCGCTGGGCGCGGACGGCTTCGGCTTCGCGGACACGCGCGGCGCGGCCCGTCGCCACTTCCACATCGACGCCCAGTCGATCGTGCTCGCGGTGCTGACCGAGCTGGCCCGCGAGGGCAAGGTCGAGCGGTCGGCCCTGAAGCAGGCCGTGGACCGCTACCAGCTGCTCGACGTGGCGGCGGCGGACCCGGGCGCGGCAGGCGGCGACGCGTGATCCGTACCCCGTGAGGGGAGGCGAGGGGCGGTGGGACCGACGGTTCCGCCGCCCCTCGGCGTTTCCCGCGCCGCCCCGCGCCGCCCCCTGCCCGCCCGTCTCCTGCCCGCCGTCGCCCGCCTCCCGCTCCGCCCCTACCGCTCCCAGATCTTGAACGCCCTGACCTCGTGGGGCGACTGCGGCACCCAGGTGCCCTCCCCCGGGTAGGTCTCGAACTCGCCCGTCTCCTCGCACTCGGCGGACTGGTAGGTGGTGACCGGCCGTCCGGTGCGGTTGGCGAGGGACTGGGCCGAGGTGCCGGCCGGCAGGGCGACGCAGCTGTCGACGTCGGTCGTGGCCAGCTCGTGGGTCCGGGCCCTGCCCTTGAAGTCGGGCTTGGGCCAGAGGCAGAGCTTCCCGGGGCCGCAGGCCCCGAGCGCCACCCCCGGGGCGGCGGCCCCGGCAGCGGCCCCGCCGGTCGCCGTGGCGGTCGTCGTGGCGGGCGCCCCGCCGGTCGCCGTGGTGGCCGCCGAGGCCGGCAGGGCGGTGAGGAGGAGGACCGCCAGGGCGGCGGTCGTGAGGAATCGCTTCGTACGCAGGTCACGCATGGTTCTCAACCCCCGGTTTCGTCACTCTCTGTGACAAGAACTCTGCCGGAGGTCACCGCCTGTTGAGAAGGGGGCCAAAGCTTCTTCACCCGAACGGGCGACGGCCCCCGCCGGACCAGGTCCGGCGGGGGCCGTACGAAAGACACGCGAGAGACGTGCGAGAGGCACGCCGGAGACCCGCGCGGGAGGAGAACGCGCAGGTCAGATGTGGGCGCCGCCCATGCCCGCCTCCGCGTTCTCGCCGCGCTTGGTCAGCAGGGCGACGCCCGCCGCGACGACCGCGACGACACCGGCGACGGTGAAGGCAAGGCCCATGCCCTGGAGGAAGGTGTCGTGGATGACGCCGCCGATCACCTGGACGAGGTCGGGGGTCATGCCCGGCGCCTTGGCGAGCTCCGGCGGGACCATGCCGAACTCGGCGGCCTGCTCCAGCTGCGTGTTGGGCGGGGCCGGGATGCCGGCCGCCTTCCAGTTGTCCGCGAAGACGCCGGAGACCTTGGAGGACATGACCGCGCCGAGCACCGCCGTGCCGAGCGCGCCGCCGACCTGCATGGCGGCCTGCTGCAGACCGCCGGCCACGCCGGAGAGCTCCAGCGGGGCGTTGCCGACGATGACCTCGGTGGCGCCGACCATGACCGGGGCGAGGCCCAGGCCGAGGAGGGCGAACCAGAGGGACATGACGAGCGTGCTGGTGCCCTCGGAGAGCGTGATCATGCCGAACATCGCCACGGCCGTGCAGACCATGCCGCCGACGAGCGGCACGCGCGGGCCGAACTTGGTGATCAGCGCGCCGGCCAGCGGCGAGGAGACGATCATCATCGCGGTCAGCGGCAGCAGGCGCAGACCGCTGTCGACCGGGCTGAGCCCCTTCACGCCCTGGAGGTAGAAGGTCACGAAGAACAGGCCGCCCATGAAGGCGAAGGCCATCAGGACCATCAGCACCACACCGGCCGAGAGCGGCACGGAGCGGAACATGGCCAGCGGGATGAGCGGCTCCTCGACCTTGGTCTCCCAGAGGGCGAAGAGCGCGAAGAGGAGCACCGCGCCGAGCAGGCAGCCCCACGTCTTGGCGCCGCCCCAGCCCCAGGACTCGCCGGCCTTGATGAGGCCCCAGACCAGGGTGCCCATGGCGCCGGAGAGCAGCAGGATGCCGGGGATGTCGAAGGAGCGCGGCGCGTTCTCCGCGCGGTGGTCCTTCAGGATCACCAGGCCGAAGACGAGCGCGACGACGCCGACCGGCACGTTGATGAAGAAGACGGACTGCCAGCTGACGTGCTCGACGAGCAGGCCGCCGACGATCGGGCCGCCGGCCGTCGAGGCGCCGATGACCATGCCCCAGATGCCGATCGCCATGTTCAGCTTCTCGGCGGGGAAGGTGGCGCGCAGCAGGCCGAGGGCGGCCGGCATCAGCAGGGCGCCGAAGAGGCCCTGGAGGACACGGAAGGCGATCACGGCCGCGATCGAGTCGGAGAGGCCGATCGCGCCGGAGGCGGCGGCGAAGCCGGCGATGCCGATGAGGAAGGTCTGGCGGTGGCCGAAGCGGTCACCGAGCTTGCCGGCGGTGATCAGGGCGACGGCGAGCGCGAGCAGGTAGCCGTTGGTGATCCACTGGACCTGGGCGAGCGAGGCGTTGAGATCGGCCTTGATGGCGGGGTTGGCGATCGCGACGATCGTGCCGTCGAGCGCGACCATCATCACGCCCACGGCGACGGCGAACAGGGTCAGCCAGGGATGGCCGCGCAGTCCCTTCGCCGGACCCGGCACGGGTCCCGGGGTGCCCCCCTGGCCCTGCGGGGCCTTTTCCACGGTGGTCTGACTAGTCATACAGCGAGGCTAGTGACAGTCGCTGACAATTGACAAAGCGATTCACGCGTCGGTAACTGTCACGTAGCTCACAGGTACCCTGAGCCGGAAGAAACCCCCGCAAAGCGCCTGTGGCGCCGGAGAAGAGGAACCCGAGGTGACCCTGCCCGGTCTGCGCGAGCGGAAGAAACAGCGGACGCGTGACGCGCTGATCCGGGTGGCCCTCGAACTCTTCACCGCCCACGGCTACGAGCGGACCACGGTCGACGAGATCGTCGAGGCCGTCGAGGTCTCCCAGCGCACCTTCTTCCGCTACTTCTCCTCCAAGGAGGAGGTCGCCTTCGCCGTCCAGCAGATGGTGGAGGAGCGGTTCGTCCGCTCCCTGGAGCAGCGGCCCCCGGCCGAGGGCCCCCTCGACGCGATGCGCAACGCCGTCCTCTCCTCCTGGGACACCATCGGCGAGGCCATCGTCGCGGTCGTCCCGGTCGAGCTGTACCTGCGCACCTTCCGGCTGATCGAGTCGACGCCCGCGCTGCTCGCCGTCCACCTGCGCCGCTCCACCGAGATGGAGGAGACGATCGCCCGGATCATCGCCGAGCGCGAGGGCGTCGACGTGGACGCGGACCCGCGGCCCCGGATCGCGGTGGCCGCGTTCAGCGGGGTGATGCGGGTGACCGGGCAGATGTGGGGCCGGGGCGCGGACCAGAGCCTGGAGGCCATCCGCGCGCTCACCGAGCAGTACCTCGACCACCTCGGCCCGGCCCTGGCCCCGCACTGGCGGAACCGGCGGAACGCCCCCCAGGCGCCCTAGGGGAAGACGCCGGGGCCCGTACGGGAACGCTCCGGGGCCCGTACGGGAAGCCTCCGAAGCCTCTGGGGGAACGCTCCCCCGGCCCCGCGCCGGACGCTTCCCGGCCCCTCCCGGTTCCCCGTTTCGCGGAAGCGTGACCTCCGTCCCACCTGGTACGGAACCGTCCCCACCGCCCCGTAGGGTGGCGGCCCGTGACACCTGCCGACACCGCTCCCGCCCCCTTCGCCGCGCGCGCCCTGCTCGCGCTCGTCGTCGTGCTCGTGCTCCTCGCGACCACCGGGTGGACCACGGTCCGGCACCAGACCCCGCCGGGGCCCTCCCGCGAGGCCGCGCTCGCCGCCTGGGCGCGCGACCGGGCCGGCCACCGCCCGCTGCCCGACCCGGCGGCCCCGCCCCGGGCCGTCGCGGCGTTCTTCGCCGGGCTCGGCCCGGCGGGCGGCGCCCGGCTCGCCGCGCGGCACCCGTTCGTCGTCGGCAACCTCAACGGCGCCCCGGTCGCCCTCCGCTACCGCGCCAACCGGATCACGCTCGCCCGCGCGTACGGCGCCGAGCGCGGCAGGGCCGACGACCCCCGGCTCTCCCCCGAGGGCCGGCACGAGGCGCGGCGCCGGATCGACCGCTTCGCCTCGCTGCTGCGGCCGGGCCGCCAGATCCTGGCCTTCGACCCGACGGGGACGGGCCGGGCCGCCGAGGTCCTCGGAGACCTGGAGCGGGCCCGGCGCGTCTCGGTGGTCGTGCCCGGCGTCGACACCAACCTCCTCACCTTCCAGCGGACCCACGGTCGCTACGGGGCCCCCGTCGGCATGGCGCAGGCCCTCTACGACGCCGAGCGGCGGGCCGCGCCCGGGACCGGGGTCGCGGTGATCGCCTGGGCCGACTACACCGCGCCCGCCGGGATCGGCGTCGACGCGCTGACCGGCCGGCTCGCCGAGTCGGGCGCCGCACGGCTCGTCGGACTGGCCGAGGCCCTTCCCGGGGACGCCCGGGTGGCGCTCTTCTGCCACAGCTACGGCTCCGTGCTCTGCGGGGTCGCCGCGCGCCGGCTGCCCGCCCGGGTGACGGACGTGGCCGTCTCCGGAAGCCCCGGCATGCGGGTGGAGCGGGCCGCCGACCTCGCCACCACGGCCCGGATCTGGGCCATGCGGGACGCGGACGACTGGATCGCCGACGTGCCCCACCTGGAGGTGGGCGGGATCGGGCACGGGGCGGACCCGGTGGCGCCCGAGTTCGGCGCGCGGCTGCTCTCGGCGGGCGGGGCCGTCGGCCACAGCGGCTATTTCGCGCCGGGGACGGTGAGCCTCGGGAACTTCGCCGCGATAGGAGTCGGCGCCTACCCGCGGCTGGTCTGCGCACGTGCCGACAGCTCTTGCCACGACGGAATATCCGGTGCGGAAGGGTCCCGACGCGCGTAGATCCCGCAATTTCGGGACCTTTCACAGGGGCGACGCCGAAGCGGGCGCCGCTTACGATGAGGCGTATGGGTGATGTGCTGGCCGGAATTCATGCCGCCTGGGAGTTCGAGAGCGACGCCCTCGTCATCCGCTTCGAACGGGGGATCCGCACGCCGAAGCTGTACCAGGTGCTGCGCGAACGCCGCGTGCCGTACGAAGCGCTGGCGTCCGTGACGCTCACGCCGGGGAAACGGAACACCGTCGTGCTGCACGCCGTGCCGAGACCGGGCGCCGATCCGCTGATGGAGGCGGCCGCGGGGCAGCTCAAGGAGAGCTGCGATCCGTACCGGCTCGTGCTGCCGGCGGACCGCGAGACGCTCGCCGAGTACTACCGGGACGAGCTGCGGGCGCTCCTGCCGCCGGAGCCGGGGGCCGCGGGGGCCGCCGGGCACGGCGGGAGCGCCCCGTACGACGGACTCGACGCGCTCGACGGGCCCGACCGGGACGGCGTGCTCGACGTGCCCGGGGACCCGTACGGGGGCGTGGCGCCCGCCGAGCGGTTCCTCGTGGCGCCGCCGTCGGGACCGCTCTCCTTCAAGGCGTACGACGGGAAGGCGTCCTTCGACGGCAGTGCGGAGGTCGCGTTCCGCTGGTTCTGGACGGGGGCGTCCTCGGAGAAGTGGAAGGCCGGCGACCAGACCTTCTCGGTACGGGACCTCTGCGGGATCGAGTGGCGCTCGCCCGACGTCTTCGACGGGCACCTGCGGCTGCTGAGCCGGGACGGCGGGCCCCGGCCCAGCCAGCCCGACCACGACCCGGCGTCCGTCGTCTTCGGCCTCGGCTACGGGCTGGTCCACGAGTCCCTCCCCTTCGCGGCGGCGGTCCTCGCGGCGATCCGGGCCTCGGACCGCGCCCCCGTGCCGGTCGGGTCCCGGACCCCCGGGGCGGTGGCTGAAAGGATTCGGCACCTGGGCGAGCTGCACCGGGCGGGGCTCGTGACGGACGAGGAGTTCTCCACGAAGAAGGCGGAGCTGCTCGCGGAGCTCTGAGTTCTGAACCCTGCGCTCTGAGCCCTGAATCCTGAGCTCTGAACCCTGAATCCTGAGCCCTGAACCCTGAGCCCTGAACCCCGAGTCCTGAGCCCCGAACCGCGAGCCCCGAGCCCTGCGCTCCGGGGGCCCCGGGTCGTACCCCGGTATCAGGCGCACCCGGCCGCACCCCGGTCCCCGGTATGACGCCGGGGGCCGGGGCCGCTGCCTACGCTGGGCGGGCCATGACCAGCGCACCGCGGCCCGAGCCGCCCACCCCGCCCCGGCCCGAGCCGTCCCCCGCTCCCCCGCCCGGACCCTCCGGAGCCCGTGCCCGGCGGGCGGTCGCCGGGGTGCGGGAGGCCTTCCAGGGGTTCGGGGCCGCGCTCACCACCCCCACCACCCCCGGCGCGCCCCTGCTCGCCGACGCCGCCTCCCGCTGGGTGCGGCTGCTCCCGTACGCCGTCGCCGTCGCCCTCGTCGCCTCGCTGCTCCCCACCACCGTCCACCTGCTCGCCGGGGACTACGGCGTCCCCGGCGCCCTCGCCGGGGCGATCGGCACCGCGCAGACCGCGCCGCTGCTGCTCGCCGTCACCCGCCCCCTCCAGGCCTGGTGGGTCGTCTTCGCCGCCGACGTGCTGGGCGCGCTCGTGCTGCTCGCCGCCGACGGCCCGCGCGCCCACCTGTGGCCGTGGACGCCGCCGCTCGTCGTCGGCTACTGCGCGCTGACGGTCGCGCTCGGCCTGCGCGAGTCCCGCCGGGCGCTGTTCGGGGTCTGGCTGGCCACGGGCGCCGCCGGATACGTCCTGGAGGCGTTCCGGCCCGCCGGGCACACCAGCGTCCACACCCTGCTGCTGGTCCTGAGCGGGGTGCTGCTGCTGCTCACCTCGGCGGTGCGCGCGCGGGGCGACGCCCAACGGCGGCTCGTGGAGCAGGAGACCATCAGCGAGGCCGAGCGGTCCCGGCGCACGCTCCTGGAGGAACGGGCCAGGATCGCGCGCGAGCTGCACGACGTCGTGGCCCACCACATGTCCGTGATCACCGTGCAGGCGGACTCGGCGCCGTACCGCCTCCCCGGGCTCCCGGACGCGGCCCGCGAGGAGTTCGGCTCCATCGCGGCGAGCGCGCGCGAGTCACTGGCCGAGATGCGCCGGCTGCTCTCGGTCCTGCGCAGCGACGGCGGCGAGGGCGGCGGCGAACTGGCCCCGCAGCCCGGGCTCGACCGGCTCCAGCAGCTGGTGGAGGCGACCGTGCGGGCCGGGGTGCCGGCCGAGCTGCGGCTCGCCGCCGACCTCGGGGACGTCCCGCAGGCGGTGGACCTGTCCGCGTACCGGATCGTGCAGGAGGCCCTCGCGAACGTCGTCCGGCACGCGCCCGGCGCCGCGACCCGGGTCTCGGTCCGGGCGGACGGGGGGTGGCTGACGGTCCTCGTCGTCAACGGGCCTTCCCTGGAGGGCGGTTCGTCCGTCGAGCGGGACGCGTCCGGCACCGGGCACGGACTCGTCGGGATGCGGGAGCGCGTACGGTTGACCGGCGGCTCGCTGGACACCGGGCCGCTGCCCGACGGCGGCTTCCGGGTCGCGGCCCGGCTTCCCCTGCGCACGGAGGACCCCGAGTGACCATCCGCGTGATCATCGTCGACGACCAGGCCATGGTGCGGGCCGGGTTCGCCGCGCTGCTCGCCGCACAGCCCGACATCGACGTCGTCGGCGAGGCCCCGGACGGGCGGCGGGGCGTGGAGGTCGCGCGGTCGGCGCACCCCGACGTGGTCCTCATGGACGTGCGGATGCCGGAGCTGGACGGGCTCGCGGCGGCCCGCGAGATCCTGTCCCCGCCGGCCGGGGTCACGCACCGGCCGAAGGTGCTGATGCTGACCACCTTCGACGTGGACGACTACGTGTACGAGGCGCTGCGCGCGGGCGCGTCCGGCTTCCTCCTCAAGGACGCGCCGCCGGCCGACCTGATCGCGGCGGTGCGGGTGGTGGCGGCGGGCGAGGCGCTGCTCGCCCCGTCCGTGACCCGGCGCCTGATCGCCGACTTCGCCGCCTCCCGCCCGGCCCCGCGCCGGAACACCGCGGCGCTGCGCCTGAACGGCCTCACCCCGCGCGAGACGGAGGTCCTGGAGCTGATCGCCCGGGGCCTGTCCAACCAGGAGATCGCGAGCGGCCTGGTCCTCGCCGAGCAGACGGTGAAGACCCACATCGGCCGGGTCCTGGCCAAGCTGGACCTGCGCGACCGGGCCCAGGCGGTGGTCTTCGCGTACGAGTCGGGGCTCGTGACGCCGGGCACGGCCTGACGCGCTCCGGCACGCGGTACGACCTGGCACGGCCATGGCTGGGGGTACGGCCCGACGCGGCCCGGCTCGGGGGTGCGGACCGACGCGGCCACGACTCGGGGGTGCGGACCGACTCGGGGGTGCGGCCCGGCTCGGGGGGGGCGGACCGGCTCGGCCCGGCCCGCCCGTACGCCCCCGGGGGAAACCCCCACCTCCTCCCGGGGGTCCGCCGTTCCTCCACCCCCTACCCCGGTATCAGGCGGTGATTGGCCCCCCGGTGTGACGTGCCGTCACCCACCCCCTTCCTACCTTCCTCCCGTCGCCGGACGACCGGCGGGCGAACGAGGAACCGGAGAGGGAGGGCGGGCCCATGCGCCGCGTTTCGAGGACCCTGATCACCCTGGCCCTGGCGGCCGCCGCCGTCGCGGGGACGGCCGGATGGGCGTCCGGGGACGCCCAGGAGGCCGTGACCGGAGCGCCGGTCGGGATCGGGGCGTGGCGGGGTGCGGGGCTGCCGGACCCGGAGGGGATGGGGCCGGCCGGGACCGCGCGGTTCTTCGCGGGACTCGATCCCGTACGGAGGAAGGAGCTGGTGCGGGACCACCCGACCGTCGTCGGGAACCTCGACGGGGCCCCGCCGGAGCTGCGGTACGAGGCCAACGCCCTCGCCACGAAGGGGGCGTTCGGCGACGCCCGGGTGCTCGCCTTCGACCCGCGCGGCCGGGGGCAGGTGGCCCTGGTGTACGGGGACCTGGCGCGGGCCGCCCACGTGGCGGTGGTCGTGCCCGGCTCCGACGTCGACGCCGGGCGCGTCCGGCCGCTCGCGGACATGGCGTCCGCGCTGCACCGGGCGACCGGCGGCCGGACGGCGGTCGTCGCCTGGGCCGGGTACACCACGCCCGTCGGCCTCGGCCCGGACGCGGCCACCGGGCGGCTCGCCGAGGCCGGGGCCGGGCGGCTCGCCCGGTTCGCGGACGGACTGGCGGCCGTCGGGGCGGCCGAGCCCTCGGTGTTCTGCCACAGCTACGGCTCGGTGGTCTGCGGGCTCGCCGCGCACGAGCTGAAGGCGAAGGACCTGGTGGTGTTCGGTTCGCCCGGCATGCGCGCCGAGAACGTCGCGGACCTCGGCACCTCCGCGCGGGTGTGGGCGGCGAAGGATCCGACCGACTGGATCGACCGCGTCCCGAACGTCTCGTTCGCGGGCCTCGGGCACGGGACCGACCCCACCGATCCGTCCTTCGGCGCGCGCCGGATCCCGGCCGGGGACGCCACCGGCCACGACGGCTACTTCGCGGCCGGGACCTCCTCCCTGCGCGCGTTCGCCGCGATCGCCGAGGGGGACGTCCGATGAGCGCCCCCGCCCTCGTGAGGCGCGCGGCCCTGCGGATCGAGGCCGCCACCCCCGCCCACCGCGACCGGGCGGTCGACGGGCTGCGGGCCCTCGCCCTGCTCGCCGTGCCCACCGGCCACTGGCTGCTCGGCGGCTTCACGCCCTCCGCCGACGGCGCGCTCCACAACGCCAGCCCGCTCGCCGCCTTCCCCGGGCTCGCGCCGGTCAGCTGGATCCTCCAGATGCTGGGGATCTTCTTCCTGGTCGGCGGGTACGCGTCCGTCCTCTCGTACCGGCGCCGGAAGGGCTCCACGGGCGACTGGCTCAGGGCCCGGCTCGCCCGGCTCGGGCGGCCCGTGCTCGGGGTCACCGCCGTGTGGGCACTGCTCCTGCCCCTGCTCCACTTCGGGCTCGGGGTGCCCGTGGACACCCTGCGGACGGCGTCGACGCTGGTGGTCCAGCCGCTCTGGTTCGTCGGGGTCTACACGGTGGTCACCGCGCTCACCCCGTACTGCGTGCGGGCCGCCCGCCGCCTCGGGGTGTGGGCGGCGGCCCCGCTGCTCGGTTCGGTCGCCGTCGTCGACCTGCTGCGGTACGGGCCGCACGCCGACGCCGTGCCGTCCTGGCTGAGCCTCCTGAACATCCTGCCCGGCTGGCTCTTCGCCTATCAGCTCGGCGTCTCGTGGGGCGAGGGCCGGGTGACCCGGCGCCACGCGTGGGCCCTGCTGGCCGGCGGGGCCGCCCTCTTCGCCGTGCTGCTGCTCGCCTTCGGCTATCCGGCGTCGATGGTCGGCGTCCCCGGCGAGGCCCGCACCAACTCGCACCCGCCGTCGCTGCTCGTCCTCGCGCTGGCCGCCGCGCAGAGCGGCGCCGCGGTCCTGCTCCGCGACCGGCTCGGCACGCTCCTGCGGCGGCCCGCGCTCTGGGCGCCGGTCGTGGTCGTGAACCTCTCGGCGATGACGGTCCTGTGCTGGCACCAGACGGCGATGCTCGCCGCCGCGGTCCCCGCCGCGTACGCCGGGGAGGTCCCGGGCCTGGTCGGCGCGCCCGACTCGGCGGGCTGGCTCCTGGCCCGGTCGGCCTGGCTGCCGGTCTTCGCCGGGCTCCTCGTCCTGATCGGGCGGTACGCGCGGGGCTTCGAGTCCCCGTGGACGGGGGCCGGGCCCGCCCGCCGCGCCTTGGCGGGGCTGCTCGCGGCGGGCTTCGGGGTGTTCGCGCTGGGGCTCGGGTGAACCGTTCCGCGGGGTGCTCAGACCTCCCGGCCCACCGCCGTGAAGCTCATGTCCGGGTAGCGGTCGCCCGCCACCAGGCCGGCGATCGGCTCCAGCTCGGCCAGTTCGGCGTCGGTGAGGGCGACGCGGGTGGCGGCCGCGTTCTCCAGGAGGCGGGAGCGCTTGCGGGTGCCGGGGATCGGGACGACCGTGAGGCCGTGCACGGAGGCCCGCCGGTGGACCCAGGCGAGGGCGATCTGCGCCGGGGTCGCCCCGTGGGCGGCGGCGATCTTGCGGACCGGGTCGAGGAGGGCGGTGTTCCGCTGCGCGTTCTCGCCGGTGAACCGGGGCTGCTGGGCCCGGAAGTCGCCGCCCTTGAGGTCCTTGGCGGCGTCCGCGAACGCCCCGGTCAGGAAGCCCCGGCCGAGCGGCGAGTACGGCACGACGGTCACGCCGAGGTCGGCGGCGGCGCCGACGGCGCTGCGCTCCACGTCCCGGGAGAAGAGCGACCACTCCGACTGGAGGGCGGCGATCGGGTGCACGGCGTGGGCCTCGCGCAGCTCGGGCCCGGTGACCTCGCTCAGGCCCAGGTGGCGGACCTTGCCCTCCCGGACGAGTTCGGCCATCGCGCCGACGGACTCGGCGAACGGGACCCCGGGGTCGCGGCGGTGCATGTAGTAGAGGTCGATGGTCTCGACGCCGAGGCGGCGCAGGCTGTTCTCGACCGCGTTCCTGATGTACGCCGGGTCGTTGCGGACGCCCCGGTGGGAGGGGTCGTCGGCGCGCCGCTCGATGGCGAACTTGGTGGCGAGGACGACCTCGTCGCGGTGGGCGGCGAGGAAGGGCGCGAGGAACTCCTCGTTGGCGCCGTTGCCGTAGATGTCGGCGGTGTCGATCAGGGTGACGCCGGCCTCCAGGGCCGCGTCGAGGGTGTCGCGGGCGGCGGTCTCGTCGGTGGCGCCGTAGAACTCGCTGATGCCCATGGCACCGAATCCCTGGACGCCGACCTCCGGTCCGTCCTGGCCCCCGAGGCGCACGGTGTCGATCCTGTTCACGCTGGTCATGAAGGTGTTCCTCCGCATGCGGTCCCGTAGTGGGCGATCTTGACGTCGAGCACGGCGAGCGTGTCCCGGAGCTCGGCGACCCGGGCGAGGACGTCCCGCCGGGTGGCCTCCAGGAGCGCGCGCCGCTCCTCACGGGTGTGGTCCCCCGCGCGCACCAGCTCGGCGTACCGGACCATGTCGGCGACCGGCATCCCGGTCAGCCGCAGCTTGCCGACGAAGGCCAGCCAGTCCAGGTCGCGCGAGGTGAAGCGGCGCTGCCCCGTGTGCGAGCGGTCGACGTGCGGCATGAGGCCGATCCGCTCGTACCAGCGCAGGGTGTGCGCCGAGAGACCGGTCAGGGCGGCGACCTCGCCGATGGTGTGGTGCGGCGTCCGGCCGTCACCGGTGGTCGGGCCGCCCGTCGTGCCGCCCACGGCCGTACCGCTCGTGCTCGCGATCGCGCTCATGCCTCCACGCTAGGGGGTTGGAGTGCACTCGAAGCAAGCCCGTTCCCGGAGGGCAAGTAGGCTCGGTCCCATGGAGAGGCCTGTGGAGGGTTCCGTGGAGGACAGCGTGGAGAAGGGTCTGCCGAGCCTGGCGTCGATCGAGGACTGGCCGGTCCCCACCGCGGCCGCCGCCGCGGTCCGCGCGGACGGCACCCTCGCCGGGGCCCACGGCCCCACCGGGCGGCGCTTCCCGCTCGCCTCGGTGACCAAGCCGCTGGCCGCCTACGCGGTGCTCGTCGCGTACGAGGAGGGGGCGATCGACCTGGACGAGCCGGCCGGGCCCGAGGGCTCGACCGTCCGCCACCTCCTCGCCCACACCTCGGGCCTCGCCTTCGACGAGAACCGGGTGCAGGCCGCCCCGGGCACCCGCCGGATCTACTCCAACACCGGCTTCGAGGCCCTCGGCGACCACGTCGCCAAGGCCACCGACATCCCCTTCGCCGACTACCTGCGCCAGGCGGTCCTGGAGCCGCTCGGCATGGCGTCGACGGCCCTGGAGGGCTCGCCGGCCAAGGACGGCGTGTCGACCGTGGACGACCTGGTGCGGTTCGCCGCCGAGGTGCAGGCGCCCCGGCTGCTCGACGCCCGGACCGTCCTGGACGCGATGACCGTGACGCACCCCGGTCTGACCGGCGTCCTGCCCGGCTACGGGCACCAGCGGCCGAACGACTGGGGGCTCGGCTTCGAGATCCGCGACGGGAAGTCCCCGCACTGGACGGGCGCCGGCTCCTCGCCGCGCACCTTCGGGCACTTCGGGCAGTCCGGC
This sequence comes from Streptomyces sp. NPDC092045, assembly GCF_044756005.1. Classification (NCBI taxonomy): domain Bacteria; kingdom Bacillati; phylum Actinomycetota; class Actinomycetes; order Kitasatosporales; family Streptomycetaceae; genus Streptomyces; species Streptomyces sp. NPDC092045. The sequence goes on from NZ_JBIVSC010000002.1 coordinate 439,386, forward strand.
ACCTTCCTGTGGATCGACCCGGACGCGCGGGCCGCGTGCGTGGCGCTCACCGACCGGCCCTTCGGGCCGTGGGCGGTCGAGGCCTGGCCGGCGTTCACGGACGCGGTCCTGGCGGACCTGCGGGCGGTGTAACGGGCCCGCAGGGGCCGTTTGTCGCGGCCGGGGCGGGCAAAACGGAGTCCATGAGAGGCATCGACTCCGTCATAAGAACCGTGGCCCACGTCCTCGCGGGCATCCTGGTCGTCTGGATCCTCATGGACCTGCTCGACGCCAACCGGGGCAACACCGTCGTCGGCTGGTTCCACTCCGCCGCCGACTGGCTCGCCGGCTGGTCGATCGGGCTCTTCGACGTCTCCGCGCACACCCTCCAGGTGCTGCTCGACTACGGCATCCCCGCGGTCGTCTACGTGGTGATCGCGAACGTCGTCGCGGGCCGGGCGTTCGCCCGCGCCTGAATCCCGTCCGGCGGATCGCGGCCGGGCGGGCGCCGGAACCCGTCCGGCGGATCGGGACCGGACGGGCCCTACCCCTCGCAGCCCGCGGCGGGCAGGGAGCCGTCGGGGCCGGTGACCGTCACCTCGGTCCGGCCCGTCGGGTCCTCCGCGAAGGCGGTCGTGCACACGAGCTGGCGGACGGCCGCCTCCGGGAGCCCCCGCACGGGGAAGGAGACCCGGAGCCGGCGCGTCCGGGCGGACGGTCCGCCGGGCCCGGCCTCCACGCGCGGAGCCCCCTTGCCGCCCTGCGGCAGGGCGGTGGTGGCGCCCGCCGCCGCCTCCCGGTCCACCGGCCCGGCCATCAGCGCGGCGAGGACCTTCTCGGTGGTGACCCGCTCGCGTCGCAGGGCCCCGGCGGAGATCTCGTACTCCGGTCCGAAGCCGTCGTACGGGACCGTCTCGCCGGCCGGGGAGGTGGTGGACGGCCAGGGGCGCCCCGTGTCGCGGACCATCGGCATCATCCGGCCGTCCGGGCCGACGAAGTAGAGCGTCATCCGGTCCTCGGGGACCGGCTGGACGAGGACGGTCGCGGCCCCGCCCGCCTCGACGACGTCGGTCTCCCGTATGCCGCAGCCGGCCAGGACGAGCGGCAGGAGCAGGGCGGCGACCGTCCGGCGCCTCACCGCGGCGTCCGCACGGTGAACACGGCCCCGCCCTCCGGCCGGTTGGCCGCCGTGACGGTGCCGCCGTGGAGCCGCACGTTCTCCAGGGTGATCGCGAGGCCGAGGCCGCTGCCCGCCGAGCGGGTCCTGGCCCGGTCCGCCTTGTAGAAGCGGTCGAAGACGTGCGGCAGGACCTCCGGGTCGATGCCCGGCCCCCGGTCGGACACCTCCGTCACCAGCACGTCCCCCTCCGCGTACAGCCGGACCGTGACGGGCGCCCCGCCGTGCCGCAGGGCGTTGCCGACGAGGTTGGCGACGACGACGTCGAAGCGGCGCGGGTCGAGCCGGGCCCTGATCCCCTCGGCCAGCTGCGGGACGACCCGCGCCGGGTCGTCCCAGTGGCGGTGCTGGAGGGTCTTGCGGACGCAGTCGGCGGCGTCGACCTCGTCCGTGTGCAGCTCGGCGGCGCGCGCGTCGAAGCGGGAGATCTCCATCAGGTCCTCGACGAGGACGGCGAGCTTCCCGGTCTCGGCGCTGATCAGGCGGACCGCGCGGGCGGTGTCGCTGTCGAGGCTCCCGGCGTCCTCGTCCAGGACCTCGGTGACGGCGAGCATCCCGGCGAGCGGGGTGCGCAGCTCGTGCGAGACGTCGGAGGCGAAGCGGCGGGCGCGGGCCTCGGCCTCGCGGAGTTCGGTGACGGAGCGTTCGAGCCGGGCGGCCGACTCGTTGAACGTGCGGGCCAGATCGGAGAGTTCGTCGCTGCCCTTGGCGTGGATGCGGGTGTCGAGGCGGCCCTGTCCCATGTTGTGGGCGGCGTGCCGCAGCTCCCGCACGGGCCGCAGGACGCCCCGGGCGGCGAGGAGCGCGGGGATCAGGGCGACGGCGAGGGCGGGCAGGGCGCCGTCGCGGGCGGCGGTGACCATGGCCTCGACGTTGGCCTCCTCCTCGTTCAGCTCCATGACGGCGTAGAGGACGAGGCCGGTGGGCCGGGCGGTTCCCTCGGGGTGGGTCAGGAAGACGGCGGGGACGGCGATGGTCAGGTAGGGGGTGCCGTTCTTCACGACCCGCTGGAATCCGGCGTGCGGGGAGGCGTCCCGGGCCTGGGCGCGGGCCCGCAGTTCGGGGGTGATGACGGAGGAGGCGGGCCGGTCGGTGGAGGAGACGCGGACGGTGCCGTACTCGGCGTAGACGCGCCAGGGGCGGGGCTTGCCCTGGCGGGCGATCCGGAGGGCCGCGTCCCGCAGCGAGCCGGCGTCGACGGGCAGGCTGACGTACAGCTCGTCGACCTGCTCGCGGAAGGCGGAGACGGCGGTGTTCTGGGTCTGCTCCAGGACGGCGTTGCGGGCGGCCCGGTAGGTGAGGGCGGCGGTGGTGCCGCAGCCGACGGCGGCGACGAGCAGGAAGGCGAGGACGAGCCGGGTGCGCAGCCCGAAGGGGTGCGGGCGCAGACGCGGGGCGCGGGCCCGGCGGGACCCGGGGGCCCCGCCCCTCCGCGTGCGGAGCCTCACAGCGGTCCGAAGCGGTAGCCGAAGCCGCGCAGGGTCTGGATGTAGCGGGGTTCGCCGGGGACGTCCTCGATCTTGTTCCGGAGCCGGCGGACGCAGGCGTCGACCAGCCGGGCGTCCCCGTGGTAGCTGTGCTCCCAGACGTGTTCGAGGAGCTGCTGCCGGCTGAAGACCTGCTCGGGGGCGGCGGAGAGGTGGAGCAGCAGCTTCATCTCGGAGGGGGCGAGGGCGATCGGTTCGCCCGCCTTGGCGACGGTGAGCCCGGCCCGGTCGACGGCCAGCTCCCCGTGGACCTCGACGGCGGACCGCCCGGAGCCGGGCTCCTCGATCCGGCGGAGCACGGCCCGGATGCGCGCCTCGATGACCTCGGTGCGGGCGGGCTTGACGATGTAGTCGTCGGCTCCGGCCTCCAGGCCGACGACGACGTCGAAGTCGTCGCCCCGGGCGGTCAGCATGATGATCGGGAGCTGGCTGTCCTCCCGGACCCGGCGGCAGACCTGGACGCCGTTCATGCCGGGCAGCATCAGGTCGAGCAGGAGCAGGTCCGGCCGGAACTCGCCGAGCGCGGCGAGCCCCGCCTCCCCGGTGGGCGCGGTCCGCACCTCGTGCCCGCGCCGCCGCAGCCCGAGTTCGACCCCCTCGCGCACGGAGGGGTCGTCTTCTATCAGGAGCACGCGGGGCATGTCGTGGAGTATCCCAAGGTCGTCGGGGCGGGGGTCACGCGCGGGGCACGGGGCGGCGGAGGCGTCCCGTGAGCCTGTCGAGCAGGTCCCGCACCCCGGTGAGGCGCAGGGGCCGGGCCAGGACGGCGAAGACGGCGAGGATCGTGAGCGCCCCGGCGGTCCCGGCGGGCACGGCCCCGGCCGGGCCGACCAGGTCGGTGACGAGGAGTCCGTACCCGGCGGCGGGCACGGCGGCGACGAGGAGCCGCGCGAGCCCGGCGACGGAGCCCCCGGCGCCGTCCGCGCTCCCGGCGGCCCCGGTCCCCCCGGCTCCCCCGAGCCGCCGCCGCAGCACGTACGCCGTCACGCCCCAGCCCGCCCACAGCGCCAGCGAGTACGCCCCCGCCATCCCGGCGACGGCCCAGTGGGCGGGCAGCAGGAGGTACGCGGAGAAGGAGAGGCCCGCGTTCAGCCCGGCGATCACCAGGTTGAGCAGGAAGGGGGTGCGGGTGTCGCGCAGGGCGTAGAAGGCGCGGGTGCAGACGTACTGGCCGGAGAGGGCCACGAGGCCGGGCGCGAGGGCCATCAGGATCCAGGACATCGCGCGGATGTCGCCGTCGTCCGTCGCCCCGTACCGGAAGACCACCGTCATCAGGGGCACGGCGAGCGCGAGGAGCGCGCAGGCGGCGGGCACGACGGCGGCGGAGCTGGTCCGCAGCGCGTACGAGACGTCCCGCCGGACCCCGGCGAGGTCGCCGTCGGCCGCGGCCCCGCTCATCCGGGGCAGCAGCGCGGTCACCAGGGAGACGGTGACGATCCCGTGCGGCACGGCCCACAGCAGATAGGCGTTGTTGTACCCGGCGAGGCCCGAACCGCCGCCGGTCGCCGAGCCGCCCGCCGAGGTGGCGATCCAGGTGGTCACCCAGTACGCGCCCTGGTTGGTGAGGACGAGCAGCACCAGCCAGCCGGCCGACCGCAGCGGGGCGGCGAGGCCGCTGCCGCGCCAGTCGAAGCGGGGCCGCCAGCGGAACCCGGCGGCGCGCAGAGGGGGGACGAGGGCCAGGGCCTGGAGCGCGATCCCGGCGGTGGTGCCCCATCCGAGGAGCGCGGTCTCCCCCGCGCTGAGCGCGCCCCCGTCGCTCACGGCCAGGAAGAGGCCGAAGACCGCCACCACGACCACGTTGTTGAGGACGGGCGTCCACATCATGGCGCCGAACCGGCCCCGGGCGTTGAGGACCTGTCCGAGGAGCGTGAAGAGCCCGAGGAAGAGGATCTGCGGGAGGCAGGCGCGGGCGAAGGCGACGGTCATCTCCCGCTGCGCGCCCGTGTAGTCGGTGTACGCGTCGACGACGAGCGGCGCGGCGAGCACGGCTGCGGCGGTGAGCACGACGAGGGCGAGCGCGCACAGCGTGAGCAGCCGGTCGGTGTAGGCGACGCCGCCGTCCTCGTGCTCCTTGGCGGCCTTGACCAGCTCGGGGACGAAGACGGCGTTGAGGGCGCCGCCCAGGAGCAGGGTGTAGATGATCGTGGGGACGGAGTTCCCGACCGCGTAGCCGTCGGCGACGACGGCCGCGCCGAGCGCGGCGGCGACGACGGAGGCGCGGACGAAGCCGGTCGCGCGGGAGACGAGCGACCCGGCGGCCATGAGGGCGCCGCTGCGGAGGGCGGAGGGGGCTTTCGCGCCCGGGTCTTTCGCGGCATCCGGGATGCCCGGAGTGTCCGGAGCGCGCGTGGGGTCCGACGCGCTCGGGGCGGCCGGGGTGCCCGGGGAGGCAGAGGCGGTCGGGGTGGCAGAGGTGGCCGAAGTGGCTGGAGTGGCCGGGGAACCCGGAGCGTCCGGAACGTCCGGGGTGCCCGCCACGGACACGGGTGCCGTCATCGGCGGGCCATGTAGGTCTGGAAGGCGCGGTAGAGCGCCTGGTTGGTCGTGCCCCGCATCGGTGTCTCCCACTCCCCCAGCGTCTCGACGACCCGGCCGCCCGTGCCGAGCTTCCAGCGGAGGAGGCCGTGGGCACGGTCGTCCGGGTCGAGGGTGGAGGGTACCCCGCGCAGGTCGTAGACGGCGGCGCCGAGGGCGTGGGCGTCGAGCAGCATGCGCCACTGGAGGGCGTTGGAGGGGCGGACCTCGCGCCGGTGGTCGGCGGAGGCGCCGGTCTGGTACCAGACGCGTCCGCCCACGGTGACCATGGTGTGCGCGGCGAGGACCTCGCCCTCGTGGCGGGCCAGGTAGAGCTTCATCCGTCCCGGCTCCTCGGCGTTGAGGGCGGCGTACTGGCGCTCGTAGTACGCGAGGGACCGCCCGAGCCGGAACCCGTCCCGCTCCTCGGTGATCCGCAGCAGCCGGTAGAACTCGGGCAGGTCGGCGGCGGAGCCGACCGTGACCTCGACGCCGGCCTTGCGGGCCTTCCGCACGTTCCTGCGCCACTCCTGGTTGAGCCCGGACCACAGGTCGTCGGCGCTGCGGCCGGTCAGCGGGACCTGGAAGACGTGCCGGGGCTGGGCGTCGGCGCCGTCCTCGGAGTCGCCGCCGCAGCGCCGCCAGCCCCGGGCCCGGAGGCGTTCGGCGACGGCGGTGCCGAGCGGGTCGACCTCGTCGGCGAGGACGTCGGAGATCCTGCGGCCGGTCCCGGCGGCGGCCTTGACGGTGGAGGCGTTCCAGCGGCGGTGGGCGGGGCCGGGACCGATGCGCACGGCGAAGGCGCCGGAGGCCCTCAGGTGCCCGAGGAGCGGCCCGAGCCACCCGTCCAGGTCGGGGTCGGCCCAGTCGGCGACGGGCCCTTCGGGGAGGTAGGCGAAGTACTTGCGGGTGCCGGGGAAGGGCCGCAGGAGCACCAGTGCGACGCCCGTCGGCGCGCCTCCTGCGGGCCCCCAGCCCACCAGTTGGTGGCACCACCCCTCCTTCACCCGGGCCCACGCGGGCACTTGGAGGAAGCTGGGCCCGTCCGCGCCGGTCCGGGTCGCGAGGAACGCCCGGTAGGCCTCGGGCGTCACGGGACCGAGCCGGAGCGGAGCGGGCCGGTCGACGGGCGCGGCCGTCACGAGCGACGCTGACACAACGGGGCCTCCTGGTTCCGCCCCTCGGTGGTGGGGCGCACAGCAGGCTCACAGCCGAATGCGACGGAGCCGCGCGGCGTGTGTGACCGGACGATGACCGTTCCGTCGCAGCACACGTCACACGGGCGTTCGGAAACCTCCGAGCCGTTCCGGCCGTCCTAGAGTCCGGAACATCCCACTCTCTCCCCACCCGCGGAGGCCTTCCGTGCTGCCGATACGCACATCCCGTCCCACCCTCGCCGCCGTCGCCCTGGCGGTCTCCCTCACGGCCTGCTCGGCCCAGGCGGCGGACAGGTCCCCGGCGGAGCGGTCCCCGGCGCCACCGGCGAAGGTGACGGTCGTGGACAGGGCGGCGGGCAAGCCGGTGACGGTGACGGCCACGGGCGGCAAGCTGGCCGCGGTGAAGGTCACCGACGCGAAGGGCGGCGCCCTCCCCGGCCGCGTGGACGCGAGCGGCACGCGCTGGACGTCGGACCGCAGGGCGGCCCCGGGCACCTCGTACACGGTGGAGGTCACGGCCGGCGGCGCCGACGGCAAGGAGACGACGACCCGTTCGTCCTTCTCGACGCCGGACCCCGAGAAGGTCAACAAGCTGACGCTGGCCCCGGGCAAGAACACCACCGTGGGCATCGCCCACCCCCTCTCGATCGTCTTCGACCACCCGGTGACGAAGAAGGCGGACGTCGAGAGGCAGCTCAAGGTGACGACCTCGAACGGCACCGAGGGCTCCTGGGGCTGGGTGAAGGACTGGTCGGGCCGGGACAGGGCGGACTGGCGGCCGAAGGAGTACTGGAAGCCGGGCACGAAGGTCACCCTCGAAGCGGCCCTGAACGGCACGGACTCGGGCGGCGGCTGGTTCGTGCGGGACTACGCGACTGGCTTCACGGTGGGCGACGCGCAGGTGGTGAAGGTGGACCTGGACAGCCACCGGCTCACGGTCCTGAAGAACGGCGGCGCCGTCCGCACGATCCCGGTCTCCGGCGGCACCCCGGGCGGCGACAAGCGCTCCTGGCGGGGCACGGCCGTCCTGATGGCGAAGGAGGGCACCATCAACATGAACTCGGAGACCGTCGGCCTGGGCGACGCCTACGACAAGATGGTCGACTACTCGATGCGCCTGACCTGGTCGGGCATGTACGCCCACGCGGCCCCGTGGAACGCCCGCTACTTCGGCAACGCCAACCACAGTTCGGGCTGCATCGGCATGAGCGACGAGAACGCGGCCGCGCTCTACGCCCTGGTGAAGCCGGGCGACCCGTTCGAGATCAAGGGCGCCGACACGAAGGGCACGGTCGCCGAGGGCAACGGGTACGGCGCGTGGAACGTGAGCTGGGCGGACTGGAAGGCGAAGAGCGCGCTGAGCTGAGTCCCGCTCCCCGGCGGGCGGTTCCCGGGGGCGGTTCGGACGGTGCGCGCCTCCGGCCCGCGTTCCTCAGGCCGTCCTCCCGTACCGGCTTTCCATCAGGAGTCCGGCGAGCACGAACAGCAGGGAAAGCGCCGCCGTCGCGGCCAGGGGCGTCAGGCGGATCGCCGCCGAACCCACGAGGGTGAGGAACTGCACCGCTGCCGCGACGAGGAACGGGCGGGTCGCCGTCGGCCCGCCCGCCAGGGCCCGCGCCAACCGGTACAGGACCCAGAGGCCGAGCACGGTGACGACGGCTCCCGCCGCGAGGGAGACGGGGACCGTCAGGCCGGCACCGCTCGTGCCCGCCCCGGGGCCGTCCGGGCCGATCCCGTCGGCGAAGACCGGGAAGAACCAGAAGAGATAGGCGGCGCTGAGCAGCGCCTGCGCCAGCAGGACGAGCAGCGCGGCCACCAGCGTGAGTCGACGGGCGTGGCGCATCTGCCGTTCTCCGTATCGGTGCGTGCGGCGGTGGAGGTCTCCGTCGCCGACGGACGGGAGACGGCGGAGACGGCAACGGCGAAAGCCTCGTCGAACGTCCGTCCGGGATCCGCCGTCGGGAGCTTAGCCTGCTCCTCTACGTCCGGATCTTCGTTTCGCGTGGACGCCCGGGCCTTCGATCCGCGTGCCGGCCGGCCTCAGCCCGCGTGCCCCATCTCCCACACCAGCACCTCCGCGTCGTCGGTCGCGAGCAGGACGAGGTCCTTCTCGGCGGTGGCGCGGGCCGCGTCGCCCGGGGCGAGTTCCCCGGTGCCGACGCGCACCGTGCCGCGCGTCACGTGGACGTAGAGGGAGCCGGCGTCCGGGAGCGGGGCGCGTTCGCCCTTCGCCAGGCGGTGGACGCGGAGGGTCGCGCCCGGCACCTCGTGCACGAGGTCCCCTCCCGTGCCGCGCACCACCTCGTACGCCGGCTCCCCGCCGAACGACGGCGGGGCGAGCCACATCTGCACGAAGACCAGGGGGGCGCCGGCGTCGTTGCGTTCGACGTGGCGGACGCCGGCCGCCGCGCTCAGGTGCTGGAGGTCGCCCGCGCGGACGACCGTCGCGCGGCCCGTCGAGTCGCGGTGGGTGAGCTCGCCCTCCACGACCCAGGTGACGATCTCGGTGTGGCTGTGCGGGTGCTCGTCGAATCCGGCCCCCGGGGCGAGCCGTTCCTCGTTGCAGGCGATCAGCGAACCGAAGCGGAGGTTGTCGGGGTCGTAGTGCGGGCCGAAGGAAAAGGCGTGCCGGGTGTCGACGCCGGTCGCCGGGTCGCCGCCGGGGTACCGCTCGTCCGCGCGCTGGATGCGTATCACGGGTTCCACCGTAGCCACCCGGCCGCCCCCCGCCGGAGGCGAACCCGCCCCGACCCCGCACGTCGGCGTCCGGATAAGGCAGTCTTGTCCCCGTGCCTGAACCCGTGAACGCCTCCCATCCGCACGCCGCGACCCTGAAGCGCCTGGAGCAGTCCTCCGGGCGGCTGGCCGCCGGCGCCATCGCCCGCATGGACGAGACGCTGCCGTGGTACCGCGCGATGCCGCCCGAGAACCGGTCGTGGATCGGGCTCGTCGCCCAGGCCGGCATCGCCGCGTTCACCGAGTGGTTCCGGCACCCGGAGACGCCGCAGGCGATCTCGACGGACGTCTTCGGCACCGCGCCCCGCGAGCTGACCCGGGCGATCACCCTGCGCCAGACCGTGGAGATGGTCCGGACCACCATCGAGGTGATGGAGTCGGCGATCGAGGAGGTCGCCGCCCCGGGCGACGAGTCGGTGCTCCGCGAGGCGCTCCTCGTCTACGCCCGGGAGATCGCCTTCGCGACGGCCCAGGTGTACGCGCAGGCCGCCGAGGCCCGGGGCGCGTGGGACGCGCGCCTGGAGTCCCTCGTGGTGAACGCCGTGCTGTCCGGCGAGGCGGACGAGGGCGCGGTGTCGCGGGCCGCCGCCCTCGGCTGGAACTCCCCGGACCACGTGTGCGTGCTGCTCGGCACGGCCCCGGACGGGGACAGCGAGCTGACGGTGGAGGCGATCCGCCGGGCGGCCCGGCACGCCAAGCTCCAGGTGCTCACCGGGGTCCTCGGGAACCGGCTCGTCGTGATCGCGGGCGGCGACGACAACCCCCTCGCGGTGGCGAAGGCCCTGATCGGGCCGTACGCGCCGGGCCCGGTGGTGGCCGGTCCGGTGGTCCCCGACCTGCTCGCGGCGACGCGTTCCGCGCAGGCCGCCGCGGCCGGTCTGAAGGCCTGCTCGGCCTGGCAGGACGCCCCGCGTCCGGTCCTCGCGGACGACCTCCTGCCGGAGCGCGCCATCGCCTCCGACCCTTCGGCGCGCGAGCAGTTGGTGGAGGAGATCTACAGACCGCTGGAGGAAGCCGGGTCGGCGCTTCTGGAAACTCTCAGTGTCTACCTGGAGCAGGCGAGCAGCCTGGAAGGCGCGGCGCGGATGCTCTTCGTCCACCCGAATACCGTGCGCTACCGGCTTCGACGTGTGACCGACGTCACCGGCTGGTCACCCTCCGACGTCCGCTCCGCCTTCACCCTGCGGATCGCGCTCATCCTGGGACGCTTGGCCGACGGCGAGACGCAGTCCTAGACTTTTGTCGAACACCAACAATTCCCCCGACGGTTCTTCGTCCTTGTCCCCACGGGCGCTCGGAGCCGTCCCCAAGAGAGAGTGTGAGGGTGCTCGTACTCGTCGCTCCCGGCCAAGGCGCTCAGACGCCCGGCTTCCTGACCCCCTGGCTCGAACTCCCCGGCGCCGCCGACCGCGTGGCGGCCTGGTCCGACGCCATCGGGCTCGACCTCGCCCACTACGGCACGAAGGCGGACGCGGACGAGATCCGCGACACCGCCGTGGCACAGCCCCTGCTCGTCGCCGCCGGCCTGCTCTCCGCGGCCGCGCTCGGTGACGACCTCGCGCCCGGCGTCGTCGCCGGTCACAGCGTCGGCGAGTTCACCGCGGCCGCGTTCGCGGGCGTCCTCGACGACACGGCGGCGCTGCGGCTCGTCCGGACCCGCGGACTCGCGATGGCGGAGGCCGCCGCGATCACGGCGACCGGCATGTCGGCGCTGCTCGGCGGCGACCCCGAGGTCACCGTCCCGCACCTGGAGAAGCTCGGCCTGACGGCCGCCAACGTGAACGGCGCGGGCCAGATCGTGGCCGCCGGCACCCTGGAGGAGCTGGCCGCCCTGGAGGCGGACAAGCCCGAGGGCGTCCGCCGGGTCGTGGCGCTCAAGGTCGCCGGCGCCTTCCACACCCGCCACATGGCCCCGGCCGTGGCGAAGCTGGAGGAGGCCGCGGCGCTGCTGTCGCCGGCCGCCCCGACCACCCGCTACGTCTCCAACAAGGACGGGAAGGTCGTCTCGGACGGTGCCGAGATCGTGGCCCGCCTGGTCGGCCAGGTCGCCAACCCGGTCCGCTGGGACCTGTGCATGGAGACCTTCCACGACCTGGGCGCGACGGCGCTGATCGAGGTGTGCCCCGGCGGCACCCTGACCGGCATCGCCAAGCGGGCCCTGCCGGGCGTGGCCACGGTCGCCCTGAAGACTCCCGACGACCTGGACGCGGCCCGTACGCTCATCGCCGAGCACGCGGCCGTCTGACGAGGAGTGTCGAGAAGCATGTCGAAGATCAAGCCCAGCAAGGGCGCCCCGTACGCGCGGATCCTCGGCGTGGGCGGTTACCGTCCCACGCGGGTCGTGCCCAACGAGGTGATCCTCGAGACGATCGACTCGTCCGACGAGTGGATCCGCTCGCGCTCCGGCATCGCCACCCGGCACTGGGCCTCTCCGGAGGAGACCGTCGCCGCGATGTCGGTGGAGGCCTCCGGGAAGGCCATCGCGGACGCCGGGATCAGCCCGGAGCAGATCGGCGCCGTGGTCGTCTCCACGGTGTCGCACTTCCACCAGACCCCGGCCATCGCGACGGAGATCGCGGACCGGATCGGCGCGGGCAAGCCCGCCGCGTTCGACATCTCGGCCGGCTGCGCGGGCTTCGGCTACGGCCTGACCCTCGCCAAGGGCATGATCGTCGAGGGTTCGGCGGAGTACGTGCTCGTCATCGGCGTCGAGCGGCTGAGCGACCTGACGGACCTGGAGGACCGCGCGACGGCCTTCCTGTTCGGCGACGGCGCCGGCGCCGTGATCGTCGGCCCGTCGGACGAGCCGCACATCGGCCCCACGGTCTGGGGTTCCGAGGGCGACAAGTCCGAGACGATCAAGCAGACGGTCCCGTGGAACGACTTCCGCGTCGGCGACGTCTCGCAGCTCCCGCTCAACGAGCGGGGCGAGATCAAGTTCCCCGCCATCACGCAGGAGGGCCAGGCGGTCTTCCGCTGGGCCGTCTTCGAGATGGCGAAGGTCGCCCAGCAGGCCCTGGACGCCGCCGGCATCTCGGCGGACGACCTGGACGTCTTCATCCCGCACCAGGCGAACATGCGGATCATCGACTCGATGGTGAAGACCTTGAAGCTGCCGGAGCACGTCACGGTCGCCCGTGACGTGGAGACCACCGGCAACACCTCGGCCGCCTCGATCCCGCTCGCGATGGAGCGGCTCCTGGCGACCGGGAAGGCGAAGAGCGGCGACACCGCGCTCGTCATCGGCTTCGGGGCGGGTCTCGTCTACGCCGCGACGGTCGTTACCCTCCCCTAGGCACCCGGATCTCCCGGAAGTCCCTTACCGAAGCAATCACAGAAGGAGCGCCACCATGGCCTTCACCCAGGAGCAGATCGTCGAAGGTCTCGCCGAGATCGTCAACGAGATCGCGGGCATCCCGGCCGAGGACGTCCAGCTGGACAAGTCCTTCACCGACGACCTGGACGTCGACTCGCTGTCCATGGTCGAGGTCGTCGTCGCCGCCGAAGAGCGTTTCGACGTCAAGATCCCCGACGAGGACGTCAAGAACCTCAAGACCGTGGGCGACGCCGTCGACTACATCCTGAAGCACCAGGGCTGATCCGGCCCTCGCTGTTCCGGTCAGCCACCCGGCGGTGGCGCCGCATTTCGACCATCACCCTAGGGAGAAAGAATTCCTGTGAGCCCGACCAATCGCACCGTGGTCGTCACCGGTATCGGCGCAACCACACCGCTGGGTGGCGACTCCGCATCGACCTGGGAAGGTCTGATCGCGGGGCGTTCCGGCGTCCGTCTTCTTGAGGGCGAACGTTTCGCCGAACTGCCCGTGAAGATCGCCGCGACGGCCGCCGTCGACCCCGGCGAGGTCCTTCCCCGCCCGCTCGCCCGCAAGCTGGACCGCTCGGCGCAGTTCGCCGTGATCGCGGCCCGCGAGGCGTGGGCCGACGCGGGCTACACCGCCCCGGCCGGTGCTGTGACATCAGACGCTGACGCGTCGGGCGCGAAGATCGCGCCCGAGCGGCTCGGTTCCGTCATCGCCTCCGGCATCGGCGGCGTCACCACGCTGCTCGACCAGTACGACGTGCTGAAGGAGAAGGGCGTCCGCCGCGTCTCCCCGCACACCGTCCCCATGCTCATGCCCAACAGCCCCTCGGCGAACGTGGGTCTGGAGGTGAACGCCCGGGCGGGCGTCCACACCCCGGTCTCCGCGTGCGCGTCGGGCGCCGAGGCGATCGGCTACGCCGTCGAGATGATCCGCACCGGCCGTGCGGACGTGGTCGTCGCCGGCGGCACCGAGGCCGCGATCCACCCGCTGCCGATCGCCGCCTTCGCCAACATGATGGCGATGTCCAAGAGCAACGACGAGCCCGAGAAGGCCTCGCGCCCGTACGACACCGGCCGTGACGGCTTCGTGCTCGGCGAGGGCGCGGGCGTCGTGGTCCTGGAGTCCGAGGAGCACGCGAAGGCGCGCGGCGCGCGCGTCTACTGCGAGGTCCTGGGCCAGGGACTGTCGGCCGACAGCCACCACATCGCGCAGCCCGAGCCGTCCGGCCGCGGCATCGCGGCCGCGATGCGGAACCTGCTGGACTCGACGGACCTGAAGCCGTCCGAGGTCGTCCACCTGAACGCGCACGCCACGTCGACGCCGCAGGGCGACGCCGCCGAGATCAAGGCGCTGCGGAGCGTCCTGGGCGACGACCTGGACCACGTCGCGATCTCCGCGACGAAGTCGATGACGGGTCACCTCCTCGGCGGCGCGGGCGGCATCGAGACCGTCGCGACGGTCCTGGCGCTGCACCACCGCCTCGCCCCGCCGACGATCAACGTCGACGAGCTGGACCCGGAGATCGACGCGGACATCGTCCGCGGCGAGGCCCGTCCGCTCCCGGAGGGCACGGTCGCCGCGATCAACAACTCGTTCGGCTTCGGCGGCCACAACGTGGTCCTGGCGTTCCGCACGGTCTGATCCGGAATCCCGCCGAACGCGACGGAGGCCCGCCCCCGGCCGGGGGTGGGCCTCCGTCGTGTTCCGGGCGCGTCAGACGACCTGGTGGAGCCAGCGGACCGGGGCGCCCTCGCCGGCGTAGCGGAAGGGCTCCAGCTCGTCGTCCCAGGGCTTGCCGAGGAGCTTGGCGATCTCGGCCTCCAGCGGCGTCTCGCCCTGCGCGGAGCGCGCCAGGGCGGCCCGGAGGCGGTCCTCGGGCACCAGGATGTCGCCGTGCATGCCGGTGACGGCGTGGAAGATGCCCAGGTCGGGGGTGGCGCTGTAGCGCTCGCCCTCGGCGGTGGGGCAGGGCTCCGCCGTGACCTCGAAGCGGAGCATCTGCCAGCCGCGCAGGGCGGAGGCGATCCGGGAGGCGGTGCCGGTCTCGCCCCGCCAGGAGAGTTCCGCTCTCCAGGTGCCGGGGGACGCCGGCTGGCGGACCCAGTCGAGCTGGACCCTCGCACCGAGGACGCTCGCCACCGCCCATTCGACGTGCGGGCAGAGCGCGCGCGGTGCGGAGTGTACGTACAGGACTCCACGTGTCGTCACCGGGACCTCCAGTGTGGGACGAGGTTCGCCTTTTCCCAGCGGCCTCAGTAAACATCATCGGGAGGGGATCTTCACAAACCCTCAAAAAGGGGACAGGTTGTGACGTGATGTAATTTACCGGAGCCGGTCGGCGTGGGCGCCTCTGGTTCGACGGGGGAAAAGCTACCGTGCCGCGCCGTCGTCGGGGTGACGTACGGTCGGACCGATGACCGTGCACACGAAGCTTTCACCCGCGAGGACGCCGAAGGAGGGGCCGGGGATGCGCGGCCGACGCCGATTCCGCACCGCCGTCGCCGCCGCGACGGCGGCGCTGCTGTGCGCCGGGGCGCTGGCCGGATGCTCCTCCGGGGCCTCCGAGCCGCCCGCCCCCGCCAGGAGCACGCCGGCCCCGAGCCCGACGCCCACCTCCTCCTGGAACGCCTCCCCCTCCTCCCTCGCCGCCGTCGGCGACTCCGTCACCCGCGCGTTCGACGCCTGCTCGCTCCTGGCGGACTGCCCCGAGGCGTCCTGGGCGACCGGGACGGACGCGGCCGTCAACAGCCTGGCGCTACGGCTCCTGGGCCCGGAGAAGGCGGCCGGCCGGAGCTGGAACCTGGCGCGGACGGGGGCGCGGATGGCGGAGCTGCCGGAGCAGATGACCGCCGCGGCGGCCCGGAAGCCGGAGTTGGTGACGGTGATGATGGGCGCGAACGACGCCTGCCGGCCGACCCCGGGCCTGATGACCCCGGTCGGGGAGTTCCGTGCCTCCTTCGAGGCGGCGCTCGCCCGGCTGCGGGCGGCGGCGCCGAAGGCGCAGGTGTACGTGGCGAGCGTGCCGGACCTGAAGCACCTGTGGTCGACGGGCCGGCTCGGCGGCGCGGCGGGGATCTGGGACCTGGGGATCTGCGGCTCGATGCTGGCGGACGCGGCGAACCTGGGGCCCGAGGCGGAGCGGCGCCGCACGACGGTGTCGGAGCGGGTGGACGCGTACAACCGGGTGCTGGCGGAGGTCTGCGCGCGGGACGAGCGCTGCCGTTACGACGGCGGGGCGGTCCACGGGTTCCGCTTCGACGAAGCCCAGTTGAGCCCCTGGGACTGGTTCCATCCCAGCCGGGACGGCCAGGCGCGGCTGGCGGAGCTGGCGTACCGGCGGATCACGGCGGGGTGAGGGGCCCCGGGGCGGGTGTCAGGTCCCGCCCCGGAGCCGTCCCGGGGCCCGCGCCGGGGGTCAGTCGACCTCCAGCGCGGCCGTCAGGCGCACGTCGTCGAGGGAGTGTGCGGCCCTGACCTCGTATGCCCCGGGAACGAAGGTCCAGTCGCCCTTCTCCTCGTCCCAGACCTCGAAGGCCCGCCGGGACAGCGCGATCCCGGTCTCCACGGTCTCCCCCGGACCCGCCTCGACGCTCGCGAAGCCGGCCAGGAGGCGGGCCGGGCGCTCGGGTGCTCCGGAGGAGGGCGCGGGCGCCAGATAGATCTGGACGGTCTCGCGGCCCGGCCGGTCGCCGGTGTTGGTGAGCCGGACGGTGGCCCGGTCCGGGCCCGCGACCAGGGAGTCGTACGACCAGGTCGTGTAGCCGAGGCCGTGGCCGAAGGCGTACGCGGGGGTCCGCCCGCTCCGGTCCCAGGCGCGGTGGCCGATGAAGGGGCCCTCGGCGTAGTCGAGTCGCCCGTCGACGGGGACGACGTCGGTGACGGGGGCGTCGGCGAGGACGGCGGGCCAGGTGGTGGGGAGGCGGCCGCCGGGCTCCTCGGCGCCGGTGAGGACGTCGGCGAGGGCGGCACCGCCCTCCTGGCCGGGGAACCAGGTGAGCAGGACCGCGGCCACGTCCTCGCGCCAGGGCATCTCGACCGGGGAGCCGGCGTTGACCACGACCACGGTGTTCGGGTTGGCGGCGGCGACGGCCCGTACGAGGTCGTCCTGGCGGCCGGGGAGCCGGAGGTCCGCGCGGTCGAAGCCCTCGGACTCGACGCGTTCGGTGGTGGCGACGACCACGACGGCGGTGTCGGCGGCGCGGGCCGCCCCGACGGCTTCGGCGATCAGTTCGTCGGGGTCACGGCGCGGACCGAGGTGGACGAGGGAGAAGGCGACGGCCGGCAGCGGGGCCGCGAACTCCTCGTCGAGGGTGTGGAGCAGGGAGACCTCGACGGTCTCGCCCGCGGTGAGCGGGACCTCGGCGCGCTCGACCGGGGAGCCGAAGAAGGCCTCGAAGGGGTCGGTCTCGGAGCCCGCGGCCTGGACGCCGTCGAAGACGGTCTCGCCGTCGACGGCGAGGACGAAGGCGCCGAGGCCGCGGGTGCCGAAGGAGTGCGCGCCGGTCTCGCGCGGGGTGAAGGTGCCGACGACCTCGACGGAGGCGAGGGCCTCGTGGGTGACGCCGTCGGGCAGGTCGCCGCCGATCCACTGGACCTGGCCGGTGGGCAGGGAGCCCTCGCCGAGCAGGTTCCCGGCGGCGTCGCGGCAGCGGGCGCGGAGGGTGAACCCCTTGTCGGCGGGGGCGGGTTCGTCGCTGGGGTCGGCGCCGACCGCGTACGTCAGGGCGCCTTCGGGCAGGGCGGCGGCGAGGCCGTCGAGCGGGGAGACGACGTGGTCGGGGAAGACCTGGGCGGAGCCGCCGCCGAGGACGCGGGCGTCACGGGCGGCGGCGCCGGAGAGGGCGACGGTGGTGCCGGGGGCGAGGGGGAGGACGGGGGGTGCGTCCCGTACGGCGGTCTCGTCGCGCGCGGGGTCCCCGTCCCGTACGGCGGCCTCGCCCCCCTGCACGGCGGCCCCGTTCCCCCGTACCGCGGCCCCGTCCCGTGTCGCGGCCTCGTTGCGTACGAGGACGAAGCCGCGGTGGGCGATCTCGCGGGCCAGGGCGTCGCCGTCGATCGGGGCCGGGGGTTCGGTGACGGCCGGCGGGGCGCCTTCGAGGGCGCCGACGCGGGCGGCGAGCCGCAGGACGCGGCGGACGGCGGTGTCGACGGCGGACTCCTCCACCTCCCCGGCGCGGACGGCGGCGGCGAGGGGCTCGCCGTAGACGGTGGCCGGGCCGGGCATCGCGACGTCGAGGCCGCCCCGGAGGGCGCCGGCCGTGGAGCGGGCGGCCATCCAGTCGGAGACGTCGACGCCGTCGAAGCCCCACTCGCCGCGCAGGACCTCGTTCACCAGCTCGTGGTGTTCGGTCATGGTCACGCCGTTGACCTGGTTGTACGCGGTCATGATGCCCCAGGGGCGGGCGTTCTCGACGACGGCCTCGAAGGGGGCGAGGTAGAGCTCGCGGAGCGGGCGGGGCGCGACGCGGTTGTCGACGGTGAAGCGGTCGGTCTCGGCGTCGTTGGCGACGAAGTGCTTGACGGTGGTGCCGACCCCGCCGTCCTGGACGCCCAGGACGTAGCCGGTGCCGATCGCGCCGGTGAGGAGGGGGTCCTCGGAGTAGGCCTCGAAGTGGCGTCCGCCGAGGGGGCTGCGGTGCAGGTTGACGGTGGGGGCGAGGAGGACGTGGACGCCCTTGCGGCGGGCCTCCTGGGCGAGGAGCCGGCCGGCCCGGCGGGCGAGGGCGGGGTCCCAGGCGGCGGCGAGCGCGGTCGGGGAGGGCAGGGCGACGGAGGGGTCGTCGGCGGTCCAGCGGACGCCCCGGACGCCGACGGGTCCGTCGGACATGACCAGGGACGCGAGGCCGATCTCGGGCAGGGGGTGCAGGCTCCACATGTCCCTGCCGCCGAGCAGCCGGGCCTTGGCGTCCAGGTCGAGCCCGCCGAGCGCCGCCTCGACGACCGCCTCCCGGGCGGCCTCCCCCGCCGTGCCCGCGTCCGTGCCGCTCTCCGCCATGGCCGTACCTCCTCGTCGACGTGCCGATGGCCCCATCGTGCACCGATGTCCCTGTAGCCAGGTAGGTGATGTGATGATTCTGTTACTTGTATGACGGGGTACGGTCCTGTCCGGACGGACTTTCGGAAGGGAGCCCCGGGGATGGTGCGGGCCAGGAGCGAGGAGCGGCGCGCGGTCATCGTGCGCGCCGCCCTCGAAGTGATCGCCGAGCGCGGCTACCGGGGCGCCACGCTCGCCGCCGTCGCCGAGCGCGTCGGGCTGACCCAGCAGGGGCTGCTGCACTACTTCCCGACCAAGGAGGCCCTGCTCGTCGCGGTCCTGGAGGAGCGGGACCACTGGGACACGAGCGGCGGCGGGGGCCGCGGGGGCTGGCGCCTCGACCTGGTCGACTCCCTCGTGGAGTACAACGCGATGCGCCCCGGGATCGTGCAGACCTTCTCCGCGCTGCTCGGCGAGAGCGTCACGGACGGGCATCCGGCGCGGGAGTTCTTCACCGAGCGGTACGCGCAGGTGCGGGCGCACATGGCGGAGGTGCTGCGCCTGGAGTTCGGCGAGCGGCTGCCCGGCGGCCTCACCCCGGAGCGCGCGGCGCCGCTGCTCACGGCGGTGATGGACGGCCTCCAGTACCAGTGGCTCCTGGACCCGTCGGCGGTCGACATGCCGGGCGCCTTCCGGGACTTCGTACGGCTGCTGTACGGCGGCGAGAGCCCCTCGTAGCCCGGTGCGGCCCTTGTCGGCCGGTGCGGCCCTTGTCGGCCGGTGCGGCCCTCCCCGGCCGGCGCGGTCCGGCGGGCGGGATGATGGGGTCGTGATCGTCGCAGCCACCCAGTTCGCCCCGGTCACCGGGGACATCGACGCCAACGCGCGGACCGTCGCCGGCCTGGTCCGGGAGGCCGGGGAGGCGGGGGCCCGTCTGGTCGTCTTCGCCGAGCTCTGTCTGAGCGGGTACGAGCCCTCGCTGATACGGGACTCCCCCGGCCTGGTCCTCGCCGAGGACGACCCCCGGCTCGACCCCGTGCGGGAGGCGTGCCGCGCGGTGTCGGCGGCGGCCGTGGTCAACGGGCCGGTGCGGACGGCCGGCGGGCGGCCCGGCATCACCTCGCTGGTGATCGGCCCGGACGGCGGGCTCCTCACCCGCTACGACAAGCGGCACCTGTACGGCGTCGAACGGGAGGTGTTCGCGCCGGGGAGGGCGGACGGGCGGTTCGCGCTCGACGGGGTCCGGTTCGCGACGGCCACCTGCTACGACAACCGCTTCCCGGAGCTCGCCGGGCGGGCGGCGGCCGACGGCTGCGCGGTGTACCTGGCGAGTTCGGTGCTGACCGCGGGCAACGACTCGTTCACCGGGGTGTATCCGGTGCGGGCCCGGGACTTCGGCCTGTACGTGGTGCTCGGCAACGTCCTCGGGGACAACGAGGACGGGGTGGGGCAGGGCGGCGCCGGAGCCTGGGGCCCGGACGGGGAGCGGCTGGCGGACGCGGGCCCGGACCGGCCGGGCTTCGTCCTCGCCGAGGTCGGGGAGGTCTGAGGGGTTTCGGGCGCGCGGACGCCGGGCGGCCGTCGGGTCGGCCGCCCGGCGCGGGACCCCGCGACGGGACCCCCGGCCCGCTACGGGGCGCTCAGACCCAGCGTGTAGGCACCGGAGCCGCTGTACGCGTGGACCACGTACCGGTAGTAGCCGGCGGTGCCGTTGTAGCTGGTGTTCTCGTCGGCCGTCGCCGTGCCGCCCACGGCCACGTCGGTCCAGCCGTACCCGTTCCACTTCTGCAGGTACAGGTCGTAGTCCTGGCCGGCCGGGCCGCGCAGGCAGCCCGTGTGGGTGCCGGACGTCGCCGCGTAGTAGTACGAGCCGTCGGGCTGGACCGCGGTCTGGCCGGACGTCAGGCTGCCCTGGTAGGTGTGCTGGGCGTTGGCGCAGCCGGTGGGCGGGGTCGTCGAGCCGACCGACAGCTGGTAGGTGACGGTGTGGGTGGCGGAGCCCGTGCCGGTGACGGTGATCGGGTACGTGCCGTTGGCGGTGCCCGCCGCGACCTGGACCGTCATCGTGGAGGAGTTGCCGGAGGTCACCGAGGAGGGGCTGAAGGAGACGGTGACGCCGCTCGGGGCGCCGCTCGCGGAGAGCTGGACGGTCTGCGCGTTGCCGCCGACGGTGCTGGTGTTCACCGTGGAGGTGACGGAGGCGCCGGCCTGGACCGAGCCCGAGGACGGGTTCAGGGCGAGCGAGAAGTCCGGGTTGGTGGAGCCGCCGCAGTCGGTCTCACCGGACTGGGCGGGGACGCCGACCGCGTTCCAGGCCGCCTTCACCGCGTTGCACTCGGCGCTGCCGTAGGTGTTCTTGGCGCTGGTCAGGGTCGCCCTGCGGGCGGCCAGGTGGTTCCAGGAGGAGGTCTTCATGAGCAGGGCGCCCATGAAGACCTTGCCGGCCTTCTGGATGCCGATGCCGGTCACGGAGGAGGGGCCGCCGGAACATATGGGGCTGTTGGGCTTGCCTCCGCCCGGGTTGGAGCCCTCGGCGAGCAGGTAGAACCAGTGGTTCTGCGGGCCGGCCGCCGCGTGCACCTCGGTGCCCGAGGTCAGCTGGGTGTAGCAGTTGGGGTCGTTGTTGATCAGCGACGGGTTGTACATGTTGCGGATCGGCTGGTTGTTGCCGGTGAAGTTCAGCTTCTCGCCGACCGTGTAGTCCGGGGTGTCGTTGGGGTTGTTGGCGTAGTGCTCGGTGAGCGCGCCGAAGATGTCGCCGGTGGACTCGTTGAGGCCGCCGTTCTCGTTGGAGGAGCCGGCGCTGCCCGGGGTCCGGTCGAAGATCTCGTGGCCGTACTCGTGGGCCACGACGTCGATGCCGGTGAGCTGGTTGGTGCCGTTCCGGTTGCGGCCGTAGGTGGTCTTCGTCCCGTCGTAGTAGGCGTTGACCTCGCTCAGCCCGGCGCGGGCCGGAACCATGCCGCCCTGTCCGTTCTGGCCGTTGTAGCCGAACCACTCCTTGAGCATGGAGTGTTCCTTCTGCGCCGCGTACATGATGTCGACGCAGGCGGTCACCAGGTCGTTGGCGCCGTTGTTGCCCCAGGGCGGGGTGCCGGTGTAGGCGCTGCCGTTCTGGCCGCCGCACTTGAAGGAGCCGCGGGTGGTGTCGGTCATCGAGTTCGCGGCGGTGTCGATGGCGACGTTGCCGTTGTGGTAGCCGCGGCCGTCGGCGTGCAGGATCTTCTCGGTGGACCGCGCGACGGCCCCGGTGCGCGCGTCGACGTGGGTGTCGAGGGAGCTGGGGGCGCCCTTCGCGGTCCGGCCGACGACCAGGGTGCGCCAGGTCAGGACGGGCTTGCCGTCCTTGAGGAGCACGGTCAGTTCGGGGGTGCTCGCGGACTCGACGGAGGCGAGCTGCTTGCGGGCGGTGGCGAGCGCCGTGCCGGCGGGGACCTTGGCGGTGGTGGTGGCGAGCCGGATCGCGGGGGCCTTGGCACCGGTGACGTCGCGGACCGCGCCCGTGGAGTCGGTGAGGACGACCGCGTCGCCGCCGCCGACGACCGGGAGGCCCTTGTAGGCGCGCTCGTAGGCGGCGTAGTACAGGCCGTTCGCCCAGGGGGTGACGGAGGTGCGGACGAGCTCCTCGTCTGCGCCGTGCCGCAGTTCGTCGAGGCCGTTCTCGGCGGCGGTGTCGGCGGCGGCCAGGGCGAGGGAGCGGCCGTGCCCGGGCGGGACGGGCTGGGACTGCGGGCCGGCCGGAGCCTGCGGGGCGGCGGTGGCGGGGCCGGCGAGGGCGGTCGCGAGGCTCGCCGAGAGCGCCAGGGCGGCCACGGCCGCCGTGAGTCTGAAGGGGTGCACGGGTGCTCCGTTCGAGGTGGGGGATCCGGGGTGGGGATTCCGGGCCGGTGATCCGGGGTGTGGGATCGGGGTGGGGATCCGGAGTGGGGAAGTCGGATCGTCGCGCCGAGTATGGGCGTGGACATGGCCGGTCCGGGACATCCCATGCGGCATAAGACGCGAGTTATGGTGCGGTCGCGCGGTGCTGCGTACGCTGCTGAAATGCAACTGGAGTTGAGGCATCTGGAGGCCGTCTGCCGGATAGCGGAAGCGGGCAGTCTGGGGCGCGCGGCGGTGCGTCTCGGGGTCTCGCAGCCGGCCCTTTCGGCGCAGTTGCGGCGGATCGAGCGGGTCGCGGGCGGGGAGCTGTTCCTGCGCGGCCGCAGCGGTGTGGAGCCCACGCCGCTCGGCGAGTTCGTCCTCGCCAAGGCGCGTCTGGTGCTGGGCGAGATGGACGCGCTGGCGGCCGGTGCTCGGGCCGTCGCGCCGGACGCCCCGCTGCGGCTCGGCTGCATCCTGCTCGTCCTGGTGGACCGGCTGATGGAGCGGCTCGAAGAGGTCCTGGCGGGGCGGGAGATCGCGGTGACCGTGGAGCACTCGGTGACCACGCTGACCCGGCAGCTGGGCGCGGGCCGGTACGACGCCGTGCTGTACGGGGAGGTCAACGACCACGAGGTGCCGCTGCCGGAGGGCGTGACGGCCCGGACGCTGGTCCCCAAGGAGCCGTTCTGCGTGCGCCTTTCGGCGGGGCACCCGCTGGCCGCGAAGGAGCGGATCGCGCTGGCGGAGCTGGCGGGCGAGTCCTGGATGACGCTGGTGGAGGACGACGACGGGGGCCCGGAGGCGCTGGCCGCGGCCTGTGCGCGGGCCGGGTTCGCTCCCCTGCTCCGGCACCGGGTGGCCGACCGCAAGATGCACTACGACCTGATCGCGGCGGGCCGGGCGATCTCGCTGAGCCAGCCGACGGCGCCGCCGGCCGCGGGGACGGTGCTGCGCCCGCTGGAGGGCGATCCGGTGACCGGACGGATCCGGCTGGCGTGGAACAGGGCGGCGGTGCCCGCCCGGCACGCGGAGCTGCTGTACCGGGCGGCGGCCGGGGCCTACGTGGCGAACGTGGGCACGAACGCCTTCCACCGGAAGTGGTGGGAGGCCCGGCCGGAGCTGCACCCGGCCCTGGAGGACCTTCCCGGGGAGGGCCGCGCGTAGGGGCGGCCCTCGGGGCCGCGCGTGACGGCCTTCGGGGTCGCCCGTGACGGGGCCGGGGGCGTACGCGGTCGGGCTCGGGGGCGTGCGCGGCGGCCCTCGGGGTCACCCGTAGGAGAGGTCCCCGGGCCGGTGGCGGCAGGTGGTGCCGTCCGGGCCGGTGCCGTGGAAGCGCTTGAGCCCGCCGTCGTACGTGCCCGAGACCTCGACGGTGCCGGCGACCGGCACGCTGTCCCCGGCCCGGGGCCGGGAGGCCGTCGCCGCGCCGACCGGGGCGAGCAGGGTGCTCGTGACGACGGCGGCGCCGGTGACGCCGAGGGCGCTCGGTCCGCCGATGAGGGCGCGGCGGCGGCCGGTCTTCCGCTGGTGGGGGTCGTCGTGCTCCCTCGTCAGTGGGGGAGGTGGTGCGCCCCCTGGTCGCCGCCGGACGGAGGAAGGTCGCCGTCGTGCCGCACGTGCTCCGGGGAGTCGTCGTCCCGGTCCGCGTCGCCGTCCTCGCCGCGCAGGTCGCGGGCCATCAGGGTGGCGCCGGCGACCGCGCCCGGCATGAGGAAGACGGCGACGAGGGGCACGAGGAAGGCGAGGGTCAGCGGGACTCCGAAGCCGAGGACGGCGGACCGGCGTCCGCGCAGCAGCCGCAGCCGCTCCTTGAACTCGACGCCCCGGCGCTGGAGGGCGACGGAGGTCAGCTCCTCGGTGAGGAAGAAGCCGGAGACGCAGAAGCCGACGGCGGGGACGACGGTCTGGCCGACCACCGGGATGAAGCCGCAGGCGAAGAGCAGGACGCCGTAGAACGCGACCCGCAGCAGGATCCGCAGGCTGTCGCGGGCCGAGATCCACAGCTCGCGCCAGAGCGGGAGCCCGGACTCGGGCACCTCGCCGCCCTCGCTGCGGTCGACCGCCTCGGAGAGCGACTCGTAGAAGGGCTGGCCGACGAGGAGGGTGACGGCGGTGAAGGTGATGACGGCGAGGAAGAGGCCGAAGACGAAGACGAGGGCCGTGAGGGTGCCGCGCAGGACGTCGAGCCAGGGCGAGGTCCAGTCGTCGGCGAACGGGGTCGCCCAGGCCGCCAGGTCGTCGGCGCCGTAGCCGAGTCCGACGAGGGCGCCCGCGTAGAGGACGAGGGTCACGAGTCCGGGCAGCAGCCCGAATCCGAACCAGCGTCCGTGCCTGGCGACCCACTTCTGGCCCTTGACCAGGTAACCGAAACCCACCCCGAGATCACGCATGGGGGTCACCCTATCGGGGGCGTGCGGGGGCCCGTTTCCGGTCGGGACCCGTGGCCCGTGGCCGGGCGGGACCCGTGGCCGACGGGATCCTGCCGCCGGTCGGGCCTCCGCATGCGGCGAGGACCGCACCCCGGGCCTGCCGGGGTGCGGTCCTCGTACGACGGTGCGCGTGCGGGGTCAGACCGCGAGCTCCACCGTGATGTTGCCGCGGGTCGCCTTGGAGTACGGGCAGACCTGGTGGGCCTTCTCGATGAGGCTCCTGGCGGTCTCGGCGTCCACGTTCGGGATGGTCGCCGAGATCTTGACGATGATGCCGAAGCCGTCGTCGTTCTTGCCGATGCCGACCTCGGCGGTGACCGTCGAGCCGGAGACGTCGGCGTTCTCGTTGCGGGCGACGACCCCGAGGGCGCCCTGGAAGCAGGCGCTGTAACCGGCCGCGAAGAGCTGCTCGGGGTTGGTGCCCTCGCCGGAGCCGCCCATGGCCTTGGGCGGGTTGACGACGACGTCGAGCTTGCCGTCGTCGGTGGCGACGCGTCCGTCGCGCCCGTTCTCGGCGGTGGCGACCGCGGTGTAGAGGACGTCGGAGTGCTGGATGGACATGCTGGGTACTTCCTTCTGCGGTTCGCCGCGACTCGCGCCCACGATCGCGACGGCTGGGGGAAGCCTAGCGGGTCACACCGTGACGATCATCTTCCCGGTGTTGTCGCCGCGCAGCATGCCGAGGAAGGCGTCCACGCCGTTCTCGATGCCCTCGGCGAAGGTCTCGCGGTGCTTGAGCTCGCCCGCGGCGAGCCAGCCGCCGACCTCGCGGACGAACTGCTCCTGGAGGTCGTAGTGGTCGCCGACGAGGACGCCCTGGAGGCGGAGCCGCTTGCCGATGATCTGCGCCATGTTGCGCGGGCCGGGGGTCGGCTCGGTGTCGTTGTACTGGGCGATCATGCCGCAGATGGTGGCGCGGCCGTGCACCTTGAGCGAGGAGATCGCGGCTTCGAGGTGGTCCCCGCCGACGTTGTCGAAGTAGACGTCGATGCCGTCCGGGGCGGCCTCGCGGAGCTGGTCCCGCACCGGGCCGTTCTTGTAGTTGAACGCGGCGTCGAAGCCGAGCTCCTCGACCAGCCACTTGACCTTCTCGTCGGACCCTGCCGAGCCGACGACCCGGGAGGCGCCCTTGATCCGGGCCATCTGGCCGACCTGGCTGCCGACGGCGCCGGCCGCGCCGGAGACGAAGACGGCGTCGCCCTCCTTGAAGGAGGCGACCTCGAAGAGGCCGGCGTAGGCCGTGAGGCCGGTCATGCCGAGCACGCCGAGGTAGGCGGAGAGGGGCGCGAGGTCCGGGTCGACCTTGGTCGCGTGCTGGGCGGGCACGTGGGCGTACTCGCGCCAGCCGAGGCCGTGCAGCACGTGGTCGCCGACGGCGAAGCCCTCGGCGTTCGACGCGACGACCTCGCCGACCGCGCCGCCGTCCATGGGGTGGTCGAGCTTGAACGGCGGGACGTACGACTTCACGTCGTTCATCCGGCCGCGCATGTACGGGTCGACGGAGAAGTGCTTGTTGCGCACCAGGATCCGGCCTTCGGCGGGCTCGGCGACCGGGGTCTCGCGCAGGGCGAAGTCCGCGGGGACGGGCCAGCCGTGCGGACGGGCGACGAGGTGCCACTCACGGCTGGACGCGGGAAGAGCGGACATGGGCACGGCCTCCAGAAAAGCTTCAGATCAACAAAGGTTCACTGCCTGAAACAACCATGCGCCTTGATATTTCACGTTGTCAAGTATCCGGGTAGGATGGGGCCCATGGCCACCTCACGCACGGACCCCCTCACCCTCGAAGTCGTCGAGCTGATCGGCACTGTCGTGGCGCGTTACTACGAGGAGTACGAGCAGGCGGCCGCCCAGCACGCGCTGACCGGCGCCCAGGCGCGGGTCCTCGGTCTGCTCTCGCTCGAACCGCTGCCGATGCGCCGCATCGCCCAGAAGCTGAAGTGCGAGCCGTCCAACATCACCGGGATAGTCGACCGCCTGGAGGCGCGCGGCCTCGTGGAGCGCCGGCCCGCCCCGGACGACCGGCGGGTCAAGCTGGCCGTCCCCACGGACGAGGGCCGGACCGTCACCCGCCGGCTGCGCGAGTCGCTCGACTTCGCGCGCGAGCCGCTCGGCGAGCTGACCGAGGTCGAGCGGGCCCTGCTGCGGGACCTGCTGAAGCGGATGCTGGGCGAGGTCCCGGCGTAAGGCGCACCCCCGGTCGGCCTCCGGATCGCTACACGCACCACCACAGGAAGCGGGTGCAGGTCGGCGTCGGCTCCGGCGCCGGGGTCGTGGTCGGCGCGGGGCCGGTGGCCGGGGGCGTGGGCCGGCCGGGCTTCCCCGGGTTCCCGGTCCCGCCGGGGCCGGAGGGCGTCGGGTCGCCCGCGGACGGGGTCGCGCCGGGCGGGCCGGAGGGAGAGGCGGAGGACGTGACGTCCGGCGACCGCCCCGGGCCTCCGTCGCCGCCCTGGCCCGCGGCCGGGCCGGGACCGGAGCCGCCGGTGTCCGAGCCGCCGGGTCCTTCGCCGGGCGCCGCGCCGGAGCCGTCGCCCGGCCTCCCGCCGGCTCCCGGCCCCGTACCGACGCCCGTGCCGGGTCCCCCGCCCGCTCCGGTCGTGGAGCCGGCGGCGACCCGGTGGGGGCGGGTGGAGGCGGATTCCGGCGCGTGCGTCACCGGGTCCGGGCCGGAGCCGTCCGGCGCCCCGGTGCTCTCGACGGGGTCGGGCGGCAGCGGGACCCCGGTGACCTCCAGCTCCTGGACGGCCGTGGCGGCACCGCCCCGCGGCGGCTCCTCCAGGGCCAGCTTCACCATGCTCAGCGTGCCGGCCGCGAGCACCAGTCCGACCGTTCCCAGCAGGACGGTGCGGCCCCGGCGCGTCCGCGACCGCCTGCCGCGGCGCGCGGAACGGCCCCGCGCGGCGGTGCGGGCGGCACGGCGGCCGCCGACGGGCGGACGGGGCGGCTCGACGACGTCCAGTTCGTAGACGTGCTCGGGAGCCGCGGCCGGGGCGGGGACCGGAGCAGGGGCCGTGACCGGTCCCCGCCCGGGGGCACTGGCGCGGGGGGGCTCGTGCCGCAGCTCCTCCGCGGGGGTCCCGCACCCGGCGCAGGCGAGGGCCCCGTTGAGGTGCCGCCGGCACGCGTGGCAGTAGTCCATGGGGCCCGCAGGCTATGCGGCCCCGCACACCGTCAGATAGGCGCGGACGTGAGGATCCTGTGAGGAAACCGCAGGTCGACGGTGGTGCGTCGCGATTCTCCCGCTTCGGGAAGGATCGCCTCCGGCCCCCTCCGAACCCTCCGGAGCCGGTCGGCTCCGGAGGGTTCGACCGGCGTCGGAGGAGGCGTTCGGCCGGAGCCGGAGGAAGCGTTCGGCCGGAGCCGGAGGAGGCGTCGGAGGAACCGCTTCCGGGGCGGCTCCGGCCCCTCACGGGTCCACTCCCGAAACCGCCCGGACCGCCCGGGCCGCCCGCGATCCCGCCCCGCCACCCACGATCCCGTCCCGAAACCGCCCCCGTCACCCGCCGGTCCGCCCCGAAGCCCCCCCCCCCGCCACCCACGCGTTCGTCCCCGCAGCCGCCCCGGAGGCCCGCGCGTCCGCCCTCCCGAGCCACCCCGAACACCCGCGCGTCCGCCCTCCTGAGCCACCCCGGACACCCGCGAGGCCCCCTCACGGCCCCGGCCGGCGCAGCCCAGCGCGCGCACGGGGCCGGACGGCCGGACGATGCGAAGAGGACCGCGCACCACCTCGCACGTGCCGGCACCGCACCCCGGAGGATCCGTCATGACCGTCAGCCTTGAGCAGCTGCGCCGCTGCCATGTCGCCGTCGACCTGGGTGCCTCCCGCACCCGGGTCTTCGTCAAGGGCGCCGGACTCGTCGTCGACGAGCCGAGCGTCGCCGCCGTCAACGTCCGCACCGGCGCGCTGATCGCCGTGGGCGAGCTGGCCGAGAAGATGACCGGTCGCACCCCCGACTACATCCGGGTCGTGCGCCCGGTCTCGGGCGGCACGGTCGTCGACATCGAGATGGCGCAGCGGATGCTCCGTCACCTCCTGGGCGAGAAGCTGCGCCGGCAGCTCCGCCGCAAGCCCCGGCTGCGCGCCGCCGCGTGCACCCCGCACGACAGCGACCCGCTGGCGCAGCGCGCCACCGTGGAGACGCTCGTGGGCCTCGGGGCGCGTCGGGTCGAGCTGGTCGACACCCTGATCGCGGCGGCCGTGGGCTGCGGGCTGCCCGTCGAGCAGCCGACCGCGACCATGATCATGGTCTGCGGGGCGGCGACCACTCAGGTCGCGGTGCTCTCGCTCGGCGCGATCGTCACGGCGGAGCGGATGCCGATCGGCGGCGACGCCATCGACCACGCGATCATCCAGCACCTGCGCCACCACCACGAGCTGATGCTGCCGAGCCAGTCGGTGCGTCCGCTGCAACTGGCCCTCAGGGGCAACGGCCTGACGCCCCAGGGACCGGCCTGGACCGAGATCCACGGCCGGGACGTCGCCACGGGCCTGGCCCGTTCGGTGACCGTCGACACCGCCGCCGTGCGGGAGGCCATCCACACCCCGCTGACGGCCGTCCTCGACGGCATCGGCAAGGTGCTGCGGGACTGCCCGCCGGATCTGGTGGCCGACCTCGCGGACCGGGGGATCATGATGGTCGGCGGCTCCGCGCTGCTGCCGGGCCTCGACCAGATGCTGCGCGAGGCGACCGGAATGCCGGTGCACATCGCCGAACGGCCGGACGTGTGCGCGGTCCTGGGCCTCGGCGCGATGCTGGAGGGCAAGGTCGAGCCGATGATCCTGAACCCGCTGTCGGTGCGGGACCCCTTCGCCGACGACGAGGAGAAGGAAGAGGTGTGAGGCCCGGCCGCACGCGAAACGCCCCGGACGTCCCCTTCGTAGGGCGATGAGACCGTGACGCTCATGGACGAGGACAGGGACGGAGGGGCCTCCGGGAAGCGGGCCGCGGACCACTCCGGGAAACGGGGAGAAGACCCTTCCCGGCAGCGGGGCGAAGACCCTTCAGCGCAGCGGGCCGCGGACCCTTCCGGGCAGCGCGTCGAGGGCCCCTCCGGGCGACCGGACGACCCCCCGTCCCGCCTCCCCCTGCTGCTCGAAGCGGTCCTCTCCGTCGGTACGGACCTCGAACTGCGCGCCACGCTCCAGCACGTCGTGGACTCCGCCACCGAGCTGATCGGCGCCCGCTACGGCGCGCTCGGGGTCGTCGACCCCGAGCGGCACCGGCTCACCGAGCTCTTCACCGCCGGCATGACGGCGGAGGAGCGGCGGCGGTGCGGCCGCCTCCCCGACGGCCGCACCGGTCTCACCGGCGCCCTGGTCCGGGAGGGAGAGCCGCTGCGGCTCGACGACCTGACGGCCGACCCGCGCTCCGCCGGCGTGCCCGAGGGGCACCCGGAGATGCGCGCCTTCCTGGGCGTCCCCATCAGGGTCCACACCGAGGTCTTCGGCAGCCTCTACCTCACCGACAAGCGCGCGGGCCGCTTCACCGAGGAGGACCTCGCCCTCCTCCGGGTGCTCGCCTCGCAGGCCGGGATCGCCATCGGCAACGCCCGCCTGTACGAGACGGCCCGGCAGCGGGAGCGCTGGATCGAGGGCGCCGCCGCGGTGACCACGGCCCTGCTCACCGGCGCGTCCGCCGAGAACGCCCTGACGACCGTCGCCGAGCGGGCCCGGGTCCTGGCCGCCGCCTCGGCCGGGGTCGTCCTCCAGCCCACCCCGGAGGGCGGGATGGAGATCGTCGCCGCCTCGACCCCGGACGACCCGGGCGACCTGATCGGCACGACGATCGCGCCCGGCTCGCCGGTGCTCGTCCAGCTCCTCGGCGGGGAGCCCGTCTTCGTCGAGGACTCGGCGACCGACCCGCGCATGACCACCCACGTCCGGTCCCGCTTCGGTCCGTCGATGATGCTGCCGCTGCGGAGCGGCGGGAAGCTCATCGGCACCCTCGCCCTCCCCCGGCGGCGCGGCGACCCGCCGTACTCGGCGGTGGACCGGCTGCTCGCCTCGCAGTTCGCCTCGCAGGCGGCGCTCGCGCTCGTCCTCGCGGACGCGCGCCACGACCGGGAACGGCTCGCGGTGTACGAGGACCGGGACCGGATCGCCCGGGACCTGCACGACCTGGTCGTCCAGCGCCTGTTCGCCACGGAGATGATGCTGGAGTCGACCCGGCGGCGGGCGGCGGACCCCTCCGAGGAGAACGCGCTGCTCGGCCGGGCGGTGGACGAGCTGGACTCCACGATCCAGGAGGTCCGCACGGCCATCTTCGCCCTCCAGCAGCCGCCCGCGGACGCGCCGACGACCTTCCGGGGCCGGGTGCTGCGCGAGACCGGCGGGGCGGCGGCCCTGCTCGGCTTCCAGCCGTCCGTGCACTTCTCCGGCGCGGTCGACGCCCTCGTCGGCGAGGAGGCGGAGCGCGCGCTCCTCGGCGTGCTGCGCGGGGCCCTCGCGGCGGCGCACCGGCGGCCCGGGATCGGCGCGATCACCGTC
The DNA here is from genome assembly GCF_044756005.1 of Streptomyces sp. NPDC092045. Taxonomy (NCBI): domain Bacteria; kingdom Bacillati; phylum Actinomycetota; class Actinomycetes; order Kitasatosporales; family Streptomycetaceae; genus Streptomyces; species Streptomyces sp. NPDC092045. Next base: position 470,513 of record NZ_JBIVSC010000002.1, read on the forward strand.
GGGGTGACGGCCGGGGACGGGGACGGGGGCGTCCGGCTGCGGATCGAGGACGACGGGACCCCGCCGACCGTGGTGACCTGGCCCTGAGGCGGCCGGGGACTTCTCCGTACGGACCCGTACGGGCTCGCACGGATCTCGTACGGACCCGTACGGGCTCGCACAGGTCTCGTACGGGCCCGCACGCCCCCCGCGACCTCCTACGGACCCGTACGGCCCCCTACGGCCCCGTACGGAGCAGCACCGCGCGCCGTGTCCCCGGGGCGGATCTTGACTGGTGGGGTGGACACCGACACCAAGCCCCCGACCGCGGCGGCCTACCGCAACCTGGTGATGGCCACCATCGGCTTCACGCTCACCTTCTGGGCGTGGAACCTGATCGCACCGCTCGCGAGCTGGTACGGCGACCGGCTCGGCCTCAGCTCCTTCCAGCAGTCGCTGCTCGTCGCGGTGCCCGTCCTGGTCGGCTCGATCGGCCGCGTCCCGGCCGGCGCGCTGACGGACCGGTACGGGGCGAAGACGATGTTCCCGCTGTTCGCGGCGCTGACGATCGTCCCCGTGCTCCTCCTGACCGTGGTCAAGGACAGCTACGGCCTGATGCTGGTCGTCGGCTTCCTCCTGGGCCTGGGCGGCACCACGTTCGCGATCGGCATCCCGCTGGTCAACTCCTGGTTCCCGCCCGCCAAGCGCGGTCTGGCGCTCGGCGTGTTCGGCATGGGCATGGGCGGCGTGGCGCTCTCCGGCTACTTCACGCCCCGGATCGCGAAGCACGGCGAGAACCTGCCGTTCCTCGTGGTGGCGATCGCGCTCGCCGTGTACGCGGTGCTCGCCTACCTCCTCATCACCGACCGGCCCGACCGGCCCGTGCCCACCGCTTCGCTCGCGACCCGGCTGGGCTCGGCGGCGCGGCTGCGGGTGACGTGGGAGCTGTCGGCGCTGTACGCGATCGGCTTCGGCGGCATCGTGGCGTTCGGCGTCTACCTGCCGACGTACCTGAAGACCTGGTACGAGCTGGACCCGACGGACGCGGGCACCAAGGCCGCCGGCTTCGCCCTGGTCACCGTCGTCTTCCGGCCGATCGGCGGCTGGCTCTCCGACCGGTTCCACCCGGCGCTCGTCACGGCCGCCGCGCTCGGCACCGCCGCCCTGTTCGCGATCGTCCAGGCCTTCGACCCGCCGCTGAACCCGGGCGGCACCGTCGCCCTCCTGGTGATGGCGGCCGGGCTCGGCACGTCGAGCGGCTCGGTCTTCGCCCTGGTCTCCCAGGTCACCCCGCAGGCCAAGGTCGGCAGCGTGACCGGCATCGTCGGCGCGATGGGCGGCCTGGGAGGCTTCCTGCCGCCGCTGGTGATGGGCGCGATCTACAGCGCCAAGGACTCGTACTCGATCGGCTTCATGCTCCTCTCCGACCTGGCGCTCGCGGGCTGCGTGTACGCGTACGGGCGGATGCGCGGGCTCCGTCAGGGCGGCGAGGAGCCGGAGCCCGAGCCGGCGAGGGCGGCGGCGGGCCGCCCCTGAGGAGGGACCGGCAGGACCCCGGAGAGGCCTCGGAGAGAACCCGGGAAACCTCGGAAGGGCCTCGGGGAACCCTGGGGAAACCCTGGGGCGGCCCCGGCGGGGGCCCCGACGGGCGGCAGAATGCCTTCCGGTGACCCGGCGAGACCGCCTCGCCCCCGATCCGAGGAGGACGACCGGTGAGCGCTCTCTTTCCCGCCGTCGCTGCCCGTTCCGACCGGCCCGCGCTGCGCTGCGGCGCGGACTCGCTGACGTACGGGGAGCTGGCGCGGACCGCCGGCGCCCTGGCCGCCCGGCTCGACGGCGTGGAGCGGGTGGCCGTCTGGGCGACGCCGACCGCGCGCACGGCGGTCGCGGTGGTCGCCGCCCTCCTCGCGGGCGTCCCCGCCGTACCGCTCAACCCGCGCACGGGCGGACGGGAGCTGGCGCACATCCTCGGGGACAGCGCGCCCGGCGCGGTGCTCGCGGGCCCCGGGGACGCCCTGCCGGCCGGGCTCGCGGAGCTCCCCCGGATCGACGTGGAGCTCGACGCGACGGGCCCCGCTCCCGGGGACGGGGAGAAGGACGTCGACCCCGAGGCCCCCGCCCTGATCGTCTACACCTCCGGCACCACCGGCCCGCCGAAGGGCGTCCTGCTCTCCCGCCGGGCGGTCGCCGCGTCGCTCGACGCGCTCGCCGAGGCCTGGGCCTGGACCTCCGACGACGTCCTCGTGCACGCGCTGCCGCTGTTCCACGTCCACGGGCTCGTCCTCGGGATCCTGGGACCGCTGCGGCGCGGCGGCGAGGTCCGGCACCTGGGCGCGTTCTCGGTGGAGGGCGTGGCGCGTGAACTGGGCGCCGGGGGCGGCACGGTGCTGTTCGGGGTGCCGACCATGTACCACCGGCTCGCCGACGCCCTCTCCCACGACGAGGAGCTGGTCCGGGCGCTGTCCGGGGCGCGGCTGCTCGTCTCGGGCTCCGCGGCGCTGCCGGTCCACGACCACGAGCGGATCGCGGCGGCGACGGGCCGGACGGTCGTGGAGCGGTACGGGATGAGCGAGACCCTGATGAACACCAGCGTGCGTCCGGGCGGGGAGCCCCGGCCGGGGACGGTCGGCACCCCGCTGCCGGGCGTGGACCTGCGGCTCGTGGACGAGGACGGCTCGGTGCTCGGCGCGTACGACGGGGAGACGGTCGGGGAGGTGCAGGTGCGCGGCCCGAACCTCTTCTCCGGCTATCTGAACCGTCCGGAGGCGACGGCGGAGGCCTTCGACGGGGACTGGTTCCGCACCGGCGACATGGCGGTGCGGGAGGCGGACGGGACGGTGCGGCTGGTGGGCCGCCGGGCGACCGACCTGATCAAGAGCGGCGGCTACAAGATCGGGGCGGGCGAGATCGAGAACGCGCTCCTCGACCACCCGGGCGTGCGGGAGGCGGCCGTCACCGGCGAGCCCGACCCCGACCTGGGCGAGCGGATCGTGGCCTGGGTGGTGCCGACGGACGCCTCGGTGCCGCCGGCGGAGACGGAGCTCGCGGACCACGTGGCCGGGCTCCTGGCCCCGCACAAGCGTCCCCGGACGGTGCGCTACCTGGATGCGCTCCCCCGCAACGACATGGGCAAGGTCCTGAAGAAGGCGCTGCCGACGGCGGGTTGAGCCGGGCGGGGGCGGTGGTCCCGGCGGCGGTCTGCCCGGCCGAGGGCGTCACGGGGGAGAGGCCCGCGGCGAGCGGCCCGGCCTTCCCTCCGGCGAGGGGTGTGGACCCCTGCGCGCCCTGGCGGTCATGCGCCGTGGCGACCGACCGCCAGGACAGGCGGGGCCGTTCGGGGAGATCGCCCACGGAGCTCGTGAGGGCCGTGGAGGTCACGGAGCTCGTGGAGGCCGTGGAGGTCACGGAGCTCGTGGAGGCCGTGGAACCCGTGATGGCCGTGGAGCTCGTGAAGCTCAGGGAGTCGGGTCGAGGGCGTCATAGCGGCGGAATCCGCGCCCGTACAGGGCGAGCAGTCCGACGGCGACGACGCAGGCGATCCCGCCGCCGGTGATCGCGACGGCCGGGGAGGTCAGGCCGGCGGCGGAGCCCGCGAGGAAGTCGCCGAGCCGGGGTCCGCCCGCGACGACCACGATGAAGACGCCCTGGAGCCGGCCGCGCATCTCGTCCGGGGCGGCGACCTGCATCATCGTGTTCCGGAAGATCATCGAGACGGTGTCGGAGTAGCCGGCGAGGGCGAGGAACAGCAGCCCGAGCCAGAGGTCACGGGTCAGCCCGAAGACGGCGATGGCGGTGCCCCAGCAGGCGACGGCGATCAGGATCGCCTGCCCGTGGTGGCGGATCCGGCCCTGCCAGCCGGACAGGATGCCGCCGAGGAGCGCCCCGAACGCGGGCGCGGCGACGAGGAGTCCGGCGGTCTTCGCGTCCCCGCCGTACCAGAGCACGGCGACGGCCGGGAAGAGGGCGCGGGGGTGGGCGAGGATCATCGCGCAGAAGTCGGAGAAGAACGTCATGCGCAGGTTGGGGCGGGTGGCGAGGAAGCGCAGCCCGTCGAGGACGGAGGCCCGCTCGGTCCCCTTGCGGTCGGGGAGCATCGACGGCAGCCGCCACATCGCGTACAGGCTCGCGGTGAAGGCGACGGCGTCGACGAGGTAGGCGGCCTGGTAGCCGGCGAGCCCGACGATCAGACCGCCGAGGCTGGGTCCGACGAGGGTCCCGAAGGTCATGACCATCGAGTTGAGCGCGTTGGCGGCGCGCAGCTGCTCGGGCGGCAGGAGCCGGGGGATCATCGCGCTGCGGGCGGGCGAGTTGAGCGCGGCGCACACGGCCTGGAGGGCGACGATCGCGTACAGGAACCAGACGCGGTGGAAGCCGGCGAACGCGGCGCCGGCCAGGGCTATGGAGAGCACGGCGGAGCCGGCGGCGCTGGCGAGGCCGAGCTTGCGGCGGTCGACGGTGTCGGCGATCGCGCCGCCGTACAGGCCGAAGACGACGAGCGGGACGAGGGAGAAGAGGCCGACGAGCCCGACGGAGAAGGGCGAGCCGGTGATGTCGTACACCTGGAGGGAGACGGCGAGGGCGGTCATGCCCTGCCCGACCCAGGAGACGGTGTTGCCGAACCAGAGGCGGCGGTAGTCCGCGGAGGTGCGCAGCGGGGTGAGGTCGGCGAGGAGACGCCGGCGCTCCCGGCCCTGCTCGCGCGCGTCGGTGGCGGTCACGCGACGTCGTACCGCAGCTCGGGGCGCTCCCAGTGGATGCGGCCGGAGGGCGGGACGGCGCCGGTGCGGACGGCGCCGGTGCGCAGGTAGAACTCCTCGGCGGGCGGGTGCGCGACCACCTTCACGGAGCCGAGTCCGGCGGCCCTGGCCTGTCCGGTCATGTGCTCCATGAGCAGCCGTCCGATGCCGAGCCCCTGGGCGGCGTCGGCGACGAACGCGAGGTCGAGTTCGGCCTCCTCGACGAGCAGCGCGTAGAACCCGAGGACCGCGCCGTCGCCGTCGGCGGCGACGAAGACGGGGTGGTGCTCGATGTACGGACCACCGACCTGGTACCCCTCGACCATGGCCGCGTAGTCCCCCCGGTAGGCCCGGGAGCTCCGTACGAGCCGGGTGAGCCGCCGGGAGTCGTCGGCGGTGGCACGCCGGATGGTGATGTCGGACATGGGGCGAGTATAGGGGCGGATACCGAATGGGCTCCTTACAGTTTGATGAACGGGGAGACGGAGGGGACGGGGGTCCGGGCTCCCGGGGTTCGAACGGCCGGTTCGGCAGGGAGTTCGGGAGGTGGTCCGGAAGGGGCGCGCGAGGAGGGTGAAGATCGCTCCCGGGTTTACGATGCGTCATCATGCGAGCACGACACGTCACCCCCGGCGTGCCCCCGGCCCTCCCTCGCGGGGTCGCCGCGCGGGCTTCCGGAGCACCCCTTTCCGACTCCCTTCCGCGTTCCCTCCGGGCGACACCCCCGTCCGGCGCCGGAACGCGGGCCGCGGGGCCGGAGGTCACGCGTCCCCACGGGCGGACGTGAGCGCGCCGCTCCCGGAGCCGCACGCCCCTGGCGCGCGCTCCCCTCGCGCACGCCCCTCCCCCGCCCGCCCCTTCGAACGGGTCGACTACGTCGATCCCCGGGACCGGGTGGTGGCACAGGGCGGGCGGACCGGCGGGGCGCCGGACGGGCTGCTGAAGCGGTACGCGGCGACCGTCTGCGCCGATCGCGCCGGACGGGTCCTCCTCTACCGGCGCCTCCCCTCGGCGAGGGTCTACCCGGACCACTACGACGTGCTGATCGGCGGCGCGGTCCGGACCGGCGAGGGGTACCGGGCGGCGGCGCTCCGGGAGCTCCGCGAGGAACTGGGCTGGACGGAGGCGCCCGGTCTCACCGAGGCGTACCGGGTGCGCGTGGACGATCCGCACGGCGCGTCCTTCCTGGCGGTCCACCGCTGGACGGCGGACCGGCCGCCCCGGCCCGATCCGCGCGAGATCGCCTGGTGCGGCTTCGTCGCCCCGCTGACGGTCGTGACGGGCGGCTACACCCCGCTGGTCCCGGTCGGCGCGGAGGCCGTGCGGCGCCTCTTCCCCCTCTGACGACCCCGCCCCCTCCTCCCCCTCCAACGGCTCCCGCCCTGCCCCTCCCCCTCCAACGGCTCCCGGCCCGCCCCGCTCCGCCCCTCTCCCCCTCCGACGAGCCCTCGGCCCGCCCCACCCCTCCTCCTCCCCCTCCGACGAACCTCCCCGGCCCCCCTCACCCCCTCCCCCTCACCCCCCTCCCCCACGGCCTCCCCCGGCCCTCACCAAGGACGTCCCCCACCATGACGCACTGCGCGCTGCCCTTATCCGGCGCCTCCACCGCCGTCCCCGGCCCGCCGCCCGGCCCGCCGCCCGGCCCCCCGCCCGTCCGCCCGGCCTCCGGTGCGGGCCGGCTCGACCGGGCCCGGGCCCGGCTCGCCGCCCGGCTCCTGGCCGCCGCCGGGCCGGACGGCCTGCTGCGGGCGCCCTGCGACAGCCGGATGCTGGAGTCCGCCCTGGCCCTGCGGCTGCTGACGGTGACGGACGTGGACCCGGACGCGCAGGAACGGCTGGTACGGAGGCTGAAGACCGGTTTGGACGGGGGCGCTCCCGATCCCGTGCAGGAGGCGGCGGCCCGCGCCGCCCTCGGCGAGTACGCGGACGGGCGGGGCGCGCTGGCCCGGCTGCTCGGCGGCTTCGACCACTTCACCGCCGGGCGCAAGCACCTGATGTTCCGGACGGTCCTGGCGGAGCTGGGCGCCGACGCGTTCCCCGAACTCCCCGACCCCGCCTCCGCCTTCGAGGCGCGCGGCCAGCAGCGCTGGCTGATCACGGAGATGGCCGCCCTGAAGGTCCTGCACGCCTTCGGCACGCGTTCGCCCGGACGCGTCACCGAGGACGACTGGCGGACTCTGGAGCCCTGCGCGCTCCCCGGCCCTCCCCCGTACGGCAACCACCTCGCCCGGATCCTCGCCCTGCTCGCGCTGCGGCTGCGGCCCCGGTACGCGGCGGCCGTCCGGGCGCGGGCGCGCGAGCTGCGGGACGTGCTGCGCGGGGACGGCGGTCTGCCGTTCCTCACGGGCATGGACGTCTTCGCGACGGCGACCGGCGGTCTCGCCCTGGCCGGCGCGGGCGCGCCCGCCCCCGCGCTGCGGGCGCTCGCGGACTCCCTGACCGTTCATCAGAATCCCGACGGTGGCTGGGGTTTCGAGCGGGGCGTCGGGCAGAGCGACGTGGACGACACGGCGTACTGCGTGGAGTTCCTGCGGACGACGGCCCCGGAGCGGTGCCGGGCCGGGGTGGCGGCCGGAGAGCGGTACCTGCTCGCCCGGCAGGGCGCGGACGGCGGTTTCCCCACGTTCGAGCGCGGGACGGCCTCCGAGGTGGCGATAACGGCTGCGGCGGTGAACGCGCTGGCCCCCGAGCCCGCGCACCGTGCGGCGGTCGCGGCCGGCGTCCGGTTCGTCACGGCCCGGCAGGAGGCGGCCGGTCCGTTCGAGCGGAGCTGGAGCCTCAACGAGAGCAACGCCCTCTTCCGCACCGTCCTCGCCCACAGCTCCTTCCTGGCGGTGGCACCCGGCCACCCGGCCGCGGCCGGAGCCGTGCGCGGCCGGACGCGGGCGGTGGCCCGGCTGCTCTCCACCCAGAACCCGGACGGCGGCTGGGGGCACGTGCCGTCGGACCCGAGCGACCCGATCAGCACGGCGTACGCGCTGATCGGCGTGGCGCGCGCGCCGGGCGCGCGGACCGCGGCCGCGCGGGCGGTGCGCCACCTCCTGGAGCGGCAGCGGCCGGACGGCGGCTTCGTCTCGCGCCCGGACCAGGCGGGTCCCCGGCCGCTCGCCTACCACGTCCCGCTCCTGACGGACGTCTGCGTGCTGCTCGGCCTGAACCACGCGCGCGCGGGGCTGGCCCGGTCGGGGTGACGGCCGGGACCCGCGCGGCGGCCCGAACCGCGCGGGGCCGGCGGGTCCCTGAAGGGATCAGGCGCAGCCGGAGAGGTCTCCGGGGTCGACGGCGTCGAGCCGGACGGCCAGTGCGTGGAGCCGTTCGCGCAGGTCGCCGAGTTCCGCGAGGTCCAGGCCGGTGGCGGCGGCGATCCGGCGCGGCACGCCGAGGGCCTTCTCCCGCAGCGCCGTCCCGGCTCCCGTGAGGCGCACGGTGACGGACCGCTCGTCCTCGGGGCTGCGCCGCCGCTCGACGTATCCGGCCGCTTCGAGCCGCTTGAGGAGCGGCGACAGGGTCCCGGAGTCGAGCCGCACCCGCTCCCCGATCCCCTTCACGGACAGCTCGCGGTGCTCCCAGAGCACGAGCATCACGAGGTACTGGGGGTAGGTGAGCCCGAGTTCCCTGAGGGCCTCGCGGTAGACGCCGTTGAAGGCGCGGGTCGCCGCGTGCAGCGAGAAGCAGATCTGCCGGTCGAGACGGAGGAGGTCCGCGTCGGGGAGACCGTCGGGAAGGACCGCGGCGGGAGCGGCAGGGACGGCGGGGCCGTCGGGGAGGGTGTCGGGCGTCTCCATGCCCCCAGGATACGCGAGCAGGGCATACGCGCGATTGAGTTGCGCACAACTAAATAGCGCGCTACAAATAAAGGGCCACCGCATCCCAGGACAGGACGGAAGAGGAACCCATGGACGCGATCTACACCGCCGTCGCCACCGCCAACGGCCGCGAGGGCCGCGCCGTCAGCTCCGACGGCCACATCGACCTCCCCCTCGCCCACCCGCAGGCCCTCGGCGGCGACGGACGGGGCACCAACCCCGAGCAGCTCTTCGCCGCCGGGTACGCGGCCTGCTTCGCCAGCGCCATGGGCGTGGTCGCCCGCCAGGAGAAGATCGACATCACGGACGCCTCCGTCACCGCCGAGGTCTCCCTCGGCAAGGACCCCGCCGACGGCGGCTTCGGCCTCGCGGTCGTCATACGCGCCGAGTTCCCGGAGCACCTCCAGGGCGAGGCGGGCCTGGCGCTCCTGGAGAAGACCCACGCCTTCTGCCCCTACTCCAAGGCCACCCGCGGCAACATCGAGGTCGAGCTCGTCGTCGAGTAGCCGTGCCCCCGCCTCCGCGCGGGAGACGTACGAAGGTCCCGGTGCCGCCCGCGCGCACCGGGACCTTCGCACGAACGGCACGGGGGGTTCGTCCGCCGTACGGCGGGCAGCCATGGGACGGCCGCCGGGCGGTGGCCCGCGGGCGCTGTCCTTGGGGCGCCCGCCGGGCAGGAGCCCGGCCGCCGCACGCTCCGCCCGTGTCGGCCCCCACCCCGGAGGAGAACTCCCCATGACCGACCTCGACCGCCGCCGGTTCCTTCGGCTGACCGGCGGCGCCGCCGCGTTCACGCTGCTCTCGGAGAGCATCGCCCGCGCCGCCGCGATACCGGCGCAGGGCGCCACCGGCACCCTCCAGGACGTCGAGCACATCGTGGTCCTGATGCAGGAGAACCGTTCCTTCGACCACTACTTCGGCTCGCTGAAGGGGGTGCGCGGCTTCGGCGACCCCCGGCCGGTGACCCTGCCCAGCGGCAAGTCCGTCTGGAACCAGTCCGACGGCTCCAAGGTGACCCTGCCGTTCCGGCCGGAGAGCGCCCGCCTCGGCATGGAGTTCCTCCAGGGCCTCAACCACGACTGGGCGGGCGGCCAGAAGGCCTTCGCGCAGGGCCGGTACGACCAGTGGATCCCGGCCAAGACCAAGGCCACGATGGCGTACCTCACCCGTGAGGACATCCCGTTCCACTACGCGCTCGCCGACGCGTTCACGGTCTGCGACGCGTACCACTGCTCGGTCATCGGCTCCACCGACCCGAACCGCTACTACCTGTGGAGCGGCCACACCGGCAACGACGGCACGGGCGGCGGCCCGGTCCTCAACAACGCGGAGGCGGGGTACGGCTGGAAGACGTACCCGGAGCGGCTGGAGGCGGCCGGGGTCTCCTGGCGGATCTACCAGGACGTCGGCGACGGCCTGGACGCGGCGGGCCACTGGGGCTGGATCAACGACGCGTACCGGGGCAACTACGGCGACAACTCCCTCCTCTACTTCAACAGCTACCGCAACGCCCAGCCGGGGAACCCGCTGTACGACAAGGCCCGCACGGGCACGAACGCCAAGAACGGCGAGGGCCTCTTCGACCGGCTGCGCGCCGACGTCCAGGGCGGGCGGCTGCCGAAGGTCTCCTGGATCGCGGCCCCCGAGGCCTTCTCGGAGCACTCCAACTGGCCCGCCAACTACGGCGCCTGGTACATCGCGCAGGTCCTGGACGCGCTGACCTCGAACCCGGACGTGTGGGCCCGTACGGCCCTGTTCATCACGTACGACGAGAACGACGGCTTCTTCGACCACGTGGTCCCGCCGTACGTCCCGGCGTCGGCGGCGCAGGGCCTCTCCACGGTCGCGACCGCCCTGGACCACTTCCCCGGCAAGACGGGCTACGTCGCCGGACCCTACGGGCTCGGCCCGCGCGTCCCGATGATCGTCGTCTCGCCCTGGTCGAAGGGCGGCTACACCTGCTCCGAGACCTTCGACCACACCTCCGTCATCCGCTTCATGGAGGCGCGCTTCGGCGTCCGGGAGCCGCAGATCTCCCCCTGGCGGCGGGCCGTCTGCGGCGATCTGACCTCGGCCTTCGACTTCACGCGCGCGGACGCCCGGCCGGCCGCGCTGCCGCCGACCGCCGGCTACTACCCGCCGGACCGCAGCCGCCACCCCGACTTCCCGGCCACCGCGCCCGCGTCGGGCACGATGCCCCGCCAGGAGCGGGGCGCGAAGCCGACCCGCCCGCTGAAGTACGCGCCGTACGTGGACGGCGCCGCCGACACGGCGGCCGGCACCTTCCGCCTGACCTTCGGCGCGGGCCCCGGCGCGGGCGCCCACTTCCACGTCACCTCGGCGAACCGCACGGACGCGCCCTGGACGTACACGGCGGAGGCGGGCAAGTCGATCGCGGACACCTGGAACACCAGGTACTCCAGCGGCCTCACCGACCTCACGGTCCACGGCCCCAACGGCTTCCTGCGCCGCTTCCGCTCCCCCGGGAAGACGCCCGTCCCGGAGGTCGCCGCCCGCCACGACGCCGGCACGGGCAACCTGGACCTGACCTTCACCAACCCGGGCGCGACCACGACGGTGACGGTCGCCGACTCCTACGGGGCCGCCCCGAAGACCCTGACGGTCGCCAAGGGGGCCACGGTCGCCCACACCGTGCCCCTGACCGCCGGCCACCGCTGGTACGACGTGACGGTCACGGCGGCGTCGGCCCCGGACTACCTCCGTCGCCTCGCGGGCCACGTGGAGACGGGCGCGCCGGACGTCTCGGACCCGGGGATCCTGACGTACTGAGCCGGTCGGGGCCCGTCGGCGACGGGCCCCGATTTTGCACTAGCATATGATTCTTTTCGTGCTAGGACAGTATGTGATCACGGGCGGCCGCGCGGCCGACATCGCGGCCAGCGTCGAGCGGGGCGTCTCGTCCGGCGCCCTGCTCCCCGGCGCCGCCCTGCCGCCCATGCGGGAGCTGGCGGCCGGACTGGGCGTGAACCCCAACACGGTGGCGGCCGCGTACCGGATCCTGCGCGAGCGCGGGCTGATCGAGACCGACGGCCGCCGCGGCAGCCGGGTGCGGGCCGAGCCCGCCACCCTCGCCCGCGAGGCCATCCGCACCGAACTCCCGCCCGGCGTGCGGGACATCGCCGCCGGGAACCCGGATCCCGCGCTGCTGCCGCCGCTGACCGAGTCCCTCGCGGCCGCCGCCCGCCGGTACGCGCGCCGGCCGGGGCTGTACGGCGACGCCGTCGTGGCCCCGGAGCTCGAAAGGGCCGTCCGCGCCGCCTTCGACGCGGACGGCGTGCCGGACGGTCCCGTCGTGCTGGCCTCGGGCGCGCTCGACGCCATCGAGCGGATCCTGTCCGCGCACCTCCGGCACGGCGACGCGGTGGCCGTCGAGGACCCGGGCTGGGGGAGCCTGCTCGACCTGGTGCCCGCGATGGGCCTGAAGGTGCTTCCGGTGGCCCTCGACGACGACGGGCCGCGCCCCGAGGACGTGGCCGCGGCCCTCGCCAAGGGAGCCCGCGCGCTGATCGTGACCGACCGGGCCCAGAACCCCACCGGCGCGGCCATGGGCGCGGAGCGCGCCGCCGCGCTGCGGGAACTGCTCGCCCGCCACCCGGACGTGCTGGTGATCGACGACGACCACGGGCACGCCATCGTGCACCAGCCGCTGCACGCGCTGGCGGGCACCACCCGCGCCTGGGCGTTCGTGCGGTCCACCGCGAAGGCGTACGGACCCGATCTGCGGCTGGCGATGTTCACCGCCGACCGGATGACCGCGGACCGGGTGCAGGGGCGGTACCGGCTCGGCCCGGGGTGGGTGAGCAGGATCCTCCAGTACGCGGTCGTGGACCTGTGGGAGCGCGGGGTGCTCGACGGCGCCGCCGTGGCGCGCTCGTACGGCGCGCGCCGGGAGGCCCTGATCGCGGCCCTGGACCGGCGCGGGATCGCGGCGCGGGGGCGCAGCGGGCTCAACGTGTGGGTGCCGGTGGCCGACGAGACCGGGGTCGTGGCGCGGCTCCAGGCGGCGGGGTGGGGGGTGGCGCCCGGGGCCCGCTTCCGGGTGGACTCGTCGCCCGCGGTGCGCCTGACCGTCTCCCAGCTGGAGGCCGGGGACGTGGAGCGGCTCGCCGACGCGGTGGCGGACGCGGTCCGGCCGGGCTCCGGGGCGCGTTACGCCTGACCGTCCGGCCCGTCGCACGCGGAAGGGGCGGGCCCGTGACGGGCCCGCCCCTCGCCGTCCCCCGGTCCTCGGGACGGTTCCGCTCCCAGGGGCGTCTCGCCGATCGGGCCGGATCGGCGAGACACCCCCTAGGCCGACGAGACGGGGCTCATGTCGCGGTCCGCCTTCGCCGTGCTCCGGGTGCGGGTGGCCCACGAGGCGACGTAGAGGACCGCGGCGAAGGCCGCGCTCACCACGACGAGCAGCAGCCAGAACTGCCGCTCCGGGGCGCCCTCGTCCGTGGACAGCCAGGCGGCCAGGCCGTTGGCGCAGGCTCCGCCGAGGGCCATGGCGGTGCCGATGAAGCCGAAGGCCATGCCGCGCCGGTGCGCGGGCACCGTGTTGGCCATCTCGCTGTCGATGCGGGGGTCGATCAGCACCTCCGCCGCGGAGAACAGCAGGACGGACGCCACCAGGCTCCCCACCGATCCCATCGAGGCGGCGGCGAAGCTGGTCGTCATGAGCAGCAGGGCGCCGCAGATGACCAGCGCGGAGCTGCTGATCCTGCTGGTGTACTGGTTCAGCGGGACCTGGAGCAGCACCACGGCGATCGCGTTGACGGTGAACAGGACGCCGACGAGGGACGAGCTCTGCACGCTGCCGGTGAAGACGGGCAGCGCGTATTCGAGCTGGATGTAGCAGAACCCGAAGGCGAAGGCGCAGGCGAGCACCCAGCCGAGCTTCCGGCGGTCCACGGAGGCGGTCGCGCCGTCGACGGCGGCCTTCGCGTTCGGGTCGGCCGGTTCCTCGGCGCTCGTGAGGGAACGCAGCCGCAGCAGGAAGACCGCGAGCACCACGTAGATGCAGCTGGTGACGACGAAGCCGATCCGGGGGTCGGCGACCAGCAGCAGGAGGCTGCCGGCCAGCGGACCGACGGCGCAGCCCACGTTGTTCGCGGTGCTGCGCAGCGCGAAGACCGTCCTGAGCCGGTCCCCCGTCCCCAGCAGCCGCACCAGCGCCGCCTTCGACGCCGGCACGTAGATCGCGCCGCCCAGTCCCAGGAGCGCGCACGCGGTCACGACCTGGACGGGTCCGGAGGCCACCAGGAGCAGCAGGTACGACAGCGCCCTGACCAGGAGTCCGCCGCACATGGCGGGGACCGGGCCCACCCGGTCGGCGATCCAGCCGCCCAGCATGGAAAGCCCCTGCTGGGACCAGAACTTGACCGTGATGGCCATGGCGACCACGACGGGGCTGAGGTGCTGCTCCCGCGTGAGGTAGACGGCGAGGAACGGGATGACGATGTTGCTGCCGAACGCGACGGCGAAGTTGCCGATCAGCAGCAGCAGGCAGCCGGGCGTGCGCCTGGCGAGGCGCAGCGTCTCGATCACGATGCCGGGTCCGCTTCGCCGGAGGCCCGGATGACGGTGGACCGCCCGAACCACGCCAGGGCGTCGGACAGGGCGGTCTCGACCTCCTCGCGCGTGTCGCCGGTGGCGAGCACGGAACCGATCTTCTCCACGCTCAGCTTGGCGAGTTCGAGCTCGGCCCCCGGCTCGGCGTACCTGCGGTACTCGGTGATCCCGGGCACCGGGCACTCCTCGGGGATCTCCACGAGGGTGCCGGGGCGCGGCGGGAACAGCGAGAGGCCGGCGATCCGCAGCGGGGCGGCCGGGACGTCGAGCGGTTCGTGTCCGCTGAGGAAGCGGACGTAGACCTCGGGCAGGAAGACGCCGAAGCCCAGCTTGAGCACGTCCTCGATCATCCCTCCGCCCATGCGGCTGGCGACCTCGTTGAACACCATGCGCCCGTCCCCGGTGAGGAAGACCTCGGCGTGGAACATGGAGGTGTCCGGCGTCGGCAGCGCGGTCAGGGCCCGGCGCGTGAGTTCCTGCGCGGGCGCGAGCAGCGGGTCGTCCGGGTCCATGAGACAGCTGTGCAGGGCGTTCCCCTGCTTGATGTCCAGGCAGGTGCTGTCGCCCTGGGTCGAGGCCCAGATGAGCCTGATCTCCCCGCCGAGGACGATGCCGTCGACGTGCAGCAGTTCGTGCTCGACGTACTGCTCGGCGATGAGCTGGGCGCCGTCGTCGGTGCCGAGGTCGCGGTGCGCGACGAGCAGGGGGTCGATGTCCTCCTCGCCGCGCAGGACGTGCACGTCCATGGAGCCGCCGCCGCGCCGCGGCTTGACGACGACCGGGTACCCGTTCCGCTCGACGAAGCCGAGCAGGTCGGCGAGGTTCGAGACGGGCGCGTAGCGCGCGAGCGGGACGCCGGCCTCGGAGAGTATGCGCTTCATCTCCAGCTTGTCGCGGAAGGCGGTCGCGCCGGCGACGTCCTGCCCCGGCACGGAGAAGATCTCGCGCAGGCGCGCGGCGCGCAGGATGTCGAACTCCGAGAGCGCGAGGACGCGGTCGAACTCCCACTTCCGGTGCATCGCGACGGCCCGGCTCTCCACCAGGGGGTTGAAGTGGAAGTCGTCGAAGAACTCCACGTGGACGTACCCGGCGAGCTGGGCGGCGCGCTCCCGCGGGTCGGTCGAGACGGCCGCGGTGTCGGTCAGCAGGACCGCCTCGTCGTCGGCGCCGATCCAGTCGGGGAAGCGGAGGCCCGCGGCGAGCGGGGTCCGGTTGAGGACCAGGTACCTCATCGGACCTCCCCGGCCGTGCCCAGGCGGGACCGGGTCCCGGTGTTGTCCCGTCCCCGGGTCGGCTGCTGCGGTCGGCTGGGATGCCTCGTGTGCGGGAGCAGAATTCTCACAGGTTCGTTTCTCTCAAGTGGGATGAGGCTTTTCGAGGGGTGTCCCCGTTCGGTCCTTCACGCGCTCGCGTCACCTGACGGCGGGAGGGGTGGGCCCGCGTCGAAACGCGCCGCGCCGCGGCGTACCCGTGTCCGCGTCGGGTCGCGGCCGGCCCGGTGGAACGCCGGACCGGCCGGTCCCCGCGCGCGGGGCGGCACCACGGTCGACGACGTCGGTGACAGCCTCGCCATTTAACCCGATGGGCCGTTGGTGCGCGCGGGTGCCCCGTTACAGCAGCGTGCGGAGGTGGCCGACCGGCCGGCCGCCGCCCCGGATCTCGGGGCGGATCAGCTTCTCCACGGCCTCCTTGGCGGACTCCGGCACCGTCAGGCGGCCGAGCGTGGTGAACGCGTCCAGGGCCACCGCCATGGACGCGCGGCTCGCGCCGTCGTCGATCTTCACCGCCACGGCCCCGGCTCCCGGTGCGGCCAGCAGGTGGAGGCCCTCGGCCCCGAACTTGGCCAGCAGGCCGGGGACCGCCTCCATCGCCCGCACGTCCGTCTGGTCGGTGCCCTCGACGAGGTGCGGGTGGGCGCGCATGGCGTCGGCCACCGCACGCTCCTCGGTGCCCCCGGGGGCCTCCACGAGGCGCGCCATCGCGCGGGCCAGGCCGGTCAGGCCCACCGCGAAGATCGGCACCCCGCACCCGTCGACGCCGGTCGCCGCGACCTTCTCGCCGGTCAGTTCCTCGATCACCGACGCGGCCGACTTCTGCAGCGGGTGGTCGAGTTCCAGGTAGGTCCCGGTGTCCCAGCCGTTGGCGACGCACGTCGCGAGCATCGCCGCGTGCTTGCCCGAGCAGGTCATGTAGGTGCGCCGGGCGTCGCCGCCGGCGGCGACGACCGCGCGGGAGGCGGCCGGGTCGGTGGGGAGGTCCGGCGGGCAGCGCAGGGCGTCGCCGTCCAGGCCCGCGGCCGCGAGGATCGCCTCGACCCGCTCCACGTGCGCCGGTTCGCCCCGGTGGCTGGCCGCCGCGACGGCCAGTTCGGCGGTGCCGGCGGGCTTCCAGCCGGCGTGCAGCATCGCGACGGCGAGCACTGGCTTGATGGCCGAGCGCGGGAAGACGGGCGCGACCGCGTCGCCGACCCCGGCGATCGGGCTGCCGGTGGAGTCGGTCACCGCGACGGAGCCCCGGTGGAAGCTCTCGGTGAAACCGGAGCGGATCAGCTCGGCGACGGGGACGCCGCCGCGGTAGACGGCGTCGGCGGGTGCGGAAGTCATGGCGGGAACTCCTTGCGGTGGTGTGGGGGCCGGGTCGGAAGGCGGGCGGCGGCGCGGCCCGTTCGGGGGCTTCGGCCCGTGCGGCGGGTGCCGCCGGTCGACCGTCAGGCGCAGCCCCGAGTCGAACCGTACGAAGTGGCCGTGCGCGTGGCGCTCCAGGGAGACGTCGAGCGAGGTGACGCAGGCTCCGGCGTGGGCGCAGCCGGTGCCGGACCGGTTGACGTGCACGCCCCGCAGGCCCGCGTTCCCGGCGCCGACGACGTCGGCCTCGTACTCGTCGCCGATGTGCACGACGGCTTCCGCTCCGCCGAGGGCCGCGAGCCCGTCGGAGAACGCCTGTTTCGCGGGCTTGCGGTGCACGTCGTCCCCGCAGTACTTGATGTGCGCGAAGTGCCTGGCCAGGTCGAGCCGTCGGACGATGTCCTCGCGCAGCACCGCGAACGAGTTGGAGACGGCGACGCACGGGACGCCGAGCTCTTCCGCGGAGGCGAGGAACCGGACGGCGTCGGGGAACAGGCGCACGGACGCGAGCACGGCGTCGCGGCGCGCCGCGACGAGGTCGTCCAGCTCCGGCGCGGGCAGGATCCGGCCGTGACGGGCCTCGTGGAACCGGCGGATCCGGTCGCGTTCGTACTCCTCGGCGGGGAGGAGGCCCCGGTTCACGTCGCGGTCCGCGCGGGCGGACACCTCGTGCCACCGCGGCAGGTCCGACCCGTGCCCGCCGATCGCTTCGAGCGCCCGCACCGAACTCACGGAATAGTCGATGAGGGTCTCGTCCAGGTCGAGGGAGAACGCGTCACAGCGCATGCGTCACCACATCCACCACAGCCAGGGAACCTTTCGTCCGGCAGACGTCGTGCCGGTGTTCGGGGGCGTGCGGCCGGGGCCCCGTCAGGGGGCCGCGGCCGCATCCCCGGTGTTCTTCACGTCACCGTGCGCCGCTCGCGCTCCCCGCCGGCCGGCGGGGGGGCGGAAGCGGTGTTCAGCGGACCTGGAAGCGAAGCGTCTCGTTGACCTGCCGCTGCTTCTCGATGATGTCGGCGCGGGAGGCGGCGGTGAAGATCACGTGCCCGTGGGCCTGCCAGACCCGCGGCGGGACGTCGATCAGGTCGCCGATCCGGCTGTAGATCATGACCTCGGAGACGGTCTCGTCGGCTTCGAGGGTCTCGATGCCCTCCACGGCGGCGAGCTCGCCGGGCTGCTCGCCGAAGTGCAGCGAGAAGCCGACGTGCCGGGCGTTCTCGCTGTTCACGAGAACGTCGACGGCCTGGCCGAGCGACACCTTGGTGAGGACCTCGACCATGTCGATGCCGGTCGAGAGCAGGACGCTCTGGTAGACCGGGCCGCCGCCGAGCCGCGCGCCGGTCTCCAGGATGTAGGGCTCGCCGTCCGGGGAGACCCGGAACTCGGTGTGGGTGGCGCCCTGGGTGATGCCGAGGCCCTGGTGCGCCAGCGCCGTGAACTTCTTGACCTTCTCCAGCGTCTCGCCCGTCAGCACGGTCGGGGTCGCGTAGAAGGTCTCCTCGAAGAAGGGGCCGTCCATCGGGGTCGGCTTGTCGTGCACGGCGACGACCGTCGTCTCGCCGTCCTGCACGTAGCTCTCGACGCTGATCTCGTTGCCGACGAGGAACTCCTCCAGGAGGATCCCCTCCGCGTAGCGGGACTTGAGGAAGAACAGCGGGTCGTAGTCGAAGCCGGCCCACGCGCCCTTCTGGATCTCCCCGAAGTGCTCGGCGAGCTCCTCCGGGTTGTCGACCCGGCGGACGAACATGCTGCCGCCGCCGATGATCGGCTTCATGACCAGCGGGTACTTGACCGTCTCCGCGGCCTCCAGGGCCTCCTCGACCGAGGACGCGAGCGCGAAGCGCGGCTGCGAGACGCCCACCGTCTCGAACGCCTCGCGCATGCTCAGCTTGTCGCGGCTCTTCGTGGCCGTCTCGGGGGAGATGTACGGGAGGCCGAGCGCGTCGGCGACGGCGGCGGCGGCCGGCACGCTGTGCTCGACGAACGCGATCACGCCGGCTATGGGCTCGGACTCCTCCTTCGCGATCTCCAGGCACCGGGCGACGGTGGCCTCCAGGTCACCGGTGGGCGCGGAGTAGACCGCGTCGACGTACTCGTGCTCCCAGCTGGGCTCCTCCACGACGACGATCGCCCGGTGGCCCAGCGCGTGGGCGGTCTCCGCGGCCTTGGCGAGGTGCTTGCGACGGCTCGCGTTGCGGGTGTGCAGGATCATCAGGGTCATTTCAGTGCACCTTTCGAATTGCTATTGCCATGTCCGGCGAGACTTCGTCGACCGACGTGTCGAGCACGAGGACGGCCGGTCCCCGCCGGGAGAAGAAGGACGCGATCTCCGGCGCGTCGCGGTCCGGGTCGTCGCAGGCCATCACCGGCAGGCCGATCGACGCGCAGAGGGCGGGCCAGTCGATCCGGTGGAAGTCCCGGCTGACGGCGGCGGCTCCGTGGCGGTGGATGGCGTGCTGGTCGATCAGGTTGAGCCGCCCGTTGTCGAGGACGGTGATCTTCACGTCGAGGCCGAGGCGCGCGATGGTCTCCAGCTCGCCGACGGACATGGTGAGTCCGCCGTCGCCGACCAGGGTCCACACCGTCGCGTCGGGGCGTGCGACGGCCGCGCCGACGGAGGCGGGGATCGCGTAGCCGAGGCTTCCGGTCCCGCGCGGGGTGATGAGGCGCTGCGGCGGCGCCAGGCGCAGCAGCGCGCCGAACCAGCCGCTCGCGACGCTGGCCTCGCCGACGCAGACGTCCCGGTCCGACAGCTCCGCGTTGACCGTCGCCACCAGGGAGGCGGTGCCGGTCTTCGACCAGTCGCCGGCGGTGCCGGCCGACGGGCGGGGCCCGGCGTAGGACCACTCCCCCAGCGCGTCGGAGAGCAGCTTGAGGCCGTCGGCGACGTCCTCGCGCAGCAGGCAGCCGTGCTCCGGGTCGGCGTCCTCGATCTCCGGGTCGTGGTCGATCCGGACGAGGAACTGGCCGGGCGACGGCCACGCGTACTGGTTGGTCGACTTGTCGCCCATCTTGGAGCCCGCGTAGAGCACGACCTCGCAGCCGCCGATGTACTCGTTCGCGGGCGTGTCGCCCTTCGAGCCGACGACCCGGGGGAGGTCGGTGCCGACCTCGGAGAGGACGCCCTTGCCGTTGAGGGTGGTGAACACCGGGACGCCGAACCGGTCGACGAACTCCCGGAGGGCCTCGGCGGCGCCCGCCGCGTGGGAGCCGCCGCCGGCGATCAGGGCGACGCCCGCTCCCCGCCTGACCGCTTCGGCGGCCCGCGCGACCGCGCCGTCGGCCGTGACGGCCGTGGCGGCGGGCTCCGTGGCTCCCGCCGCGGCGGGCGGCGCGGTCAGCAGCGCCGGGTCCGCCTCGGCCTCCAGGACGTCGGGGGCGATCTCCACGACGACCGGGCCGCGGCGGGGCCGCTCCGCGAGGGCGAGCGCGGCGTCGAGGACGCCCAGCGCGCCCCGCTGCTCGCGGACCACGTAGACGTGCTTCGCGACGCCCTCGAAGAGCCGCGTGTGCTCGACCTGTCCCGTCGCCCACGGCCGCGGGGTGCTCTTGCTGGGCCCCGAGGTGATCAGCACCAGCGGCGTGCCGCTGTTGTAGGCCTCCAGGAGGGCCGGGGTGGCGTAGGGGGACCCGATTCCTCCCGGGGCGTCGCAGACCGCGACGCGCCCGCTGATCCGGGCGTAGGCCTCGGCCGCGTAGGCCGCTCCCCTGGGGCACCGGCCGACGACGTGGGTGAGTTCGTCGCTCCGCTGGAAGGCGGCGTACAGCGAGAGCGAGGTCTCTCCCGGGTATCCGAAGACCTGGGAGACGCCGCGCTCCGCCAGCCTGCGGGCGATCTCGTCCGCGACCGTGGTCATGAGGCCACGGCCAGGATGTTCGTCGGCGTGGGCAGCATGGGCCGCTCCGCGCCGGTGAGGATGACGAGCAGGTCGCTGTCCTCCGCGAGGGAGCCCTCCTGCGCCATCCGCATCGCGCCCGCGAGGCACGCGGCGGCGGCGTAGCAGGCGTCGAAGCCGAGCGACTTCAGCAGCCCCTTGGCCATGTGCATGTCGTGCGTCCGGGCGGCCACCAGGGCGCCGCCCGTGTTGAGGGCCATCGAGCGCAGGTAGGGGTAGGTGTTCGTCGGGTCGCCCCGCTGGATGGCGTGGGCCAGTCCCTCGGGGTTCTCGACGATGTCCTCCTCCGCGATCTCGGCGCGGCCCGCGTTCCACGCGCTGACCATGGGGGCGCAGCTGTCCTCCTGCACGCCGACGAAGGCCGGCAGGCTGTCCAGGAGGCCGAGGCGGTTCATCTCCACGGCGCCCTTGTAGCCGCCGAGCAGGCCCATGCCGCTGCTGATGGCCTGGAAGACGTGGGTCGGGGCCGACGGCATCTGCTGGTAGGCCTCGACGTAGGACATCTTGAGGCCCTCGCGGCGGGCGTAGTTGAAGAAGCCGCCCTCCCAGAAGTACCCGTTGTCCTCGGCGAACTTCTGGGCGATCGCGCCCGCGCCGACGAAGGAGCCGGCGACGGCGTGCGTGTCGATCTGGGGGTGGTCCGCGTAGTTCAGGCGGTACGCGAACTGCTCTCCCACGAAGATGTGGAGCTTGAAGCCGCGGACGAGGCTCATCGAGTTCGCGTAGGCCATGGAGCTGTTGCCCGTGGAGGCCATGACGAACTCGCGGACGCCGAGGCCCTTGAAGCGGCTCAGGGAGGCCGACGCGATGCGGTCCTTGGTCGAGCGCGTGGGGTTGCGCGTCTCGTCCTTGATGTACACCGAGCGGACGCCGAGGAGGCGGGCCAGCGCGGGCACGTCGGTGCAGGGGGTGTTGCCCTCGCCCAGCCAGGTGATGTGGTCCTCGTCGGCGACGGGCAGGACGTCCTTGTAGCGCCGCAGCGGGTTGGGGTCCGAGTCGAACGCCCCGAGCCCCACCCGGTCGAGGGGATACAGGACGTCGATCGCGCCCTTGCAGTCGGGACACCGGTGCGTCCTGTCGTCCGTCTCCTTCTCGCAGTCGAGGCAGAGGAAGACGGGACGGTCGGCCGGTGTGTGGTTCGCGTAGAGCTTCTGGTAGTCAAACATCAGGATCCCCCGGAATCCTTGTCTTCTCTCGGGCGCGTGGTGACGGCCTCTCCGGCCTTCAGTCCGAGCGCGTGGCCGTTTCGGAGCTCCGCGCCCTCGACGAGAATGTTGTAGTGGTTCGGCATGTGGGTTTCGTCGAAGCCGCTGATGGTGCCGAGCGTGCGTCCCCCGCTGACCAGGGCGTCGCCGACCGCGAGGACGCCGGACGTCTCGAAGGTGGCGAATCCGTAGTACTCGACGTGGTCGACGGGATATCGGGGACCGGGGCCCACGTTGATGAACTCGTGCACCTCGCCCGCGCGGACGCACCGCGTCCGCCAGGCCGACGGCTCGATGGCGCGGTCGCGCCGCGTGTGGTCCATGACCGCGGCCCAACGCAGCCGGAACGGTTCTCTGCTGGTAAACATCATTCCCTGCTTCTCGGAAGGTTCAGCCGGAAGATTCCGTGAGTGGGCGCCGTCAGCGCGGGCGCACCGCGCGCGGCAGGTCCCAGGCCGAGGGACCCCGGTGGAAGCGCGGACCGAAACGGCTCGATCCCCGCAGCCGCCGGTACAGCGAGATCGGAACGAACACCGCGACGAACACCGCGGACGCTGCAAAACGCATGGAGACCATTCCTTGTCAGTCGAGCGGGATCTCGTCGCGCCAGTCGACGGATTCGGCGAACGGCGGCTGGTCGTCCTTGTGCAGCACGTGGCTGCCGAGGACGAGCACGTCCATCCCGGTGCGCATGAAGCAGCGGTAGGCGTCCTCGGGGGTGTGCACGATGGGCTCGCCGCGCACGTTGAACGACGTGTTCACCAGGACGGGGCAGCCGGTCGCCGCCTTGAAGGCGCTCAGGAGCCGGGCGTACGGGGCGTTGTCGCGCTCGGTGACGGTCTGCACCCGGGCCGAGAGGTCCACGTGCGTGATGGCGGGCAGCTCCGAGCGGGCCTCGTTGATGCTGCCCAGGCCGCGGCTCGGCCCGCCGGGCTTCCGCGAGGCCTCGGTCTTGATCCGGTCCGCGACCTCGGCGACCACCAGCATGTACGGGCTGTCGCCGACCAGGCCGAAGTAGTCCTCGGCGTCCTCCGCGAGGACGGCCGGCGCGAACGGCCGGAACGACTCACGGAACTTGATCTTGAGGTTCATGCGCTTCTGCATGGACCGGTCGCGCGGGTCGCCGATGATCGACCGGGCGCCCAGGGCGCGGGGGCCGAACTCCATGCGCCCCTGGAACCAGCCCACCACGGAGCCGTCGGCCAGGTGGCCGGCCACCTCGTCGTACAGCTTCTCCTGCGGGAACGTGGTGAAGGCGTAGCCGTTCTCCCGCAGGAACTCCTCGATCTCGCCGTCGGAGAAGCCCGGTCCGAGCAGGGCGCCCGACATGCCGTCGCCGCCGTCGGCCAGGTGCGGCCGGCCGTGCGCCGGGACCGAGTGGTCGAGCGCGGCGCCCAGCGCGCAGCCCGCGTCGCCGGCCGCCGGCTGGATCCACAGGTCGTCGACGATGCCGGAGCGGCTGAGCACGCCGTTGGCGACGCAGTTCAGGGCGACGCCGCCGGCCATGACGAGCGCGCGCTCGCCGGTCTGCTCGACCGCCGCCCGCGCCAGGCCCAGCACGATCTCCTCGGTGACCACCTGCACGGAGGCCGCCAGGTCGCAGTGGCGCTGCTCCAGTTCGCTCTCCGCGTCCCGGACCGGCGCGCCGAACAGCTCCTCGAAGGCGCGTCCCACCATGCGGCTGCCCTGGTGGAACTCGAAGTACTTCATGTTCAGCGTGAACGAGCCGTCGGGCCGGACGTTCACCAGCTCCCGGCGGATGAGGTCCGCGTACCGCGGCTCGCCGTAGGGCGCCAGGCCCATCAGCTTGTACTCGCCGGAGTCGACCTTGAAGCCGCAGTAGTAGGTGAACGCCGAGTAGAGCATTCCCACCGAGTGCGGGTACGAGACCGAGTTGACCAGTTCCAGGGAGTCGCCGCGGCCGTGCCAGATCGTGGTGGTCTGCCATTCGCCGACGCCGTCGATCGTGAGCACCGCCGCGTTCTCGAACGGCGAGGGGAAGAAGGCCGACGCGGCGTGCGAGCGGTGGTGCTGCGAGGCGACCGCTCCCGGCGCCGTGCCGCGTCCCATCGCCGCGAGTTCGGCGTCGATGCGCTTCAGGACGTCGCGCTTCCAGCGCAGCCATTCCGGCAGGACGGTCGAGAACGGCCGGAGGCCGCGCGGGCCGGCGCTGGCGAACGAGGACAGCACCCGCCCGTACTTCAGGGCCGGGTCCTCGTAGTAGACGACGGCGTCGAGGTCCGCCAGGGATATCCCCGCGTGGTCCAGGCAGTACGCGATCGCGTCCGCCGGGAACGCGGAGTCGTGCCGGACCCTGCTGAAACGCTCCTGCTGTGCGGCGGCCACGACGACTCCGTCGCGGACCAGCGCGGCCGCGCTGTCGTGATAGTAGGCCGAAATTCCCAGCGTATACATGGACATCAGGAGACCCCCACCGGTGTGTGGTGGAACAGCGACCCGCCTTGCGATCGAGGTTTCCACGGAGTTGTCAGGAATCGGTCGCCGATCCGGTCGGCGATGGTGGACGGCGGCAGCGGGGCCAGCGACTCGTAGCCGATGCGGACCCGCTCCCATTCGGCGGCGGACTCCGCCGGGGTCGACAGCCTCGACACCGAGCGCATGTGGGTGTCGATGGCGTCGGCGGCCCAGGCGGAGTGGCCGGTGGACACGTTGTCGATCGTGTTGTGCAGATCGACGAAGTGCGTGGAGAAGCCGTAGTGCTTCAGGAAGCGCCGGGCGGTGCGGTAGCTGCCGCCGACGCCGGAGAGTTCCATCGCCAGGTTCATGCCGAGGATCTCCGGCAGGAAGGTGCGCGGCAGCTTGCCCAGGCACAGCCAGTAGACCGGCCGCTCCAGCGACTCCTCGCGGAAGCGGGTGTCCTGGGCGAACTCCCGGCTGCCGGTGGGCGCGAGCTCGATGCCCATCTCCCGCAGCACGTCGCGGTAGATCTTGGGGTGGTTGAGCTCGATGTCGCCGTTGCCCAGCTCGTCCCAGTACGTCTCGAACAGCGGGAAGCCGTACCGGGTCGTGGCGAGCCCCGCGTCGGTGAAGCCCTGGAGCCACGCCCCGTCGATCAGCGTCAGCGGCGCCAGTTGCAGCGTCTCGTCGACGACCTGCTCGCGGGTCGGCATGCCGCCGGACCTGCCGGTCTCGAACTCGACGCCGTGCTTGTCGTGCATGTCCAGCAGCCACGGGCGCAGTCCGGCGGACGTCCACCGCTCGGGCAGCGAACGGTCCGTGCGGCCCAGCGACCGCTTCGCCCGGGCCAGCCAGCGGTGCACGTACCGGAGGGCGAAGTCGCGGGTGCCCGGGGCCAGCACGCGCCCCTGCAGCACGAAGTACGCCTCGCGGATGTCGGCCGGCACCGCGCCGTCCCCGTCCGTCCGGTCGAGGAGGCCGGGATCCGGCGCGGCCGGGATCCGCGCGGCCGGCGGCGGCACGGGCTCCGGCTCGGAGTCGGCCAGCGAGTCGATCCACTTCGAGATCACCTCGACGTCGTCGGCCGAGAAGACCCGGAACATCGGGCCCTTCGGACCGATCAGGCCGTTGACCAGCGAACTGCGTCCGGCGTTGCCCGGCTTGACCATGCGGGTCGCGGCCAGCTCCTTCAGCAGCGGCCCCGGGTCGGTCTTCGCCCGCTCCAGCAGCTCGGAGAGGGTGTCTCCGCCGCCCATCCGGAAGTTCTGGTGGTAGACGGCGCCCTCCCGGGCCCGCTCCCGGATGAGCTGTTCCATCGCGCGCTGCGGGTGCAGCGCGGCGCGGGCCTCGTCGAGCAGCAGCTCGTCCCACGACCTCAGGGCGTCGAGCGCCCAGGCCGCGCCGAACGCGACCCGGCGGCTCGCGGCCCCGCCGGTCGCGCGGAACCTCTCGGCCACGTCGCGCGAGACCTCCAGGGGCGCCGCGACGTCGGTGGCCCCGGTGGACCGCGCCAGGTCCAGGCGCGCCCACTCGGCCGGCGCGCCCTCGGCCGCGCGGAGCGCCTCCCAGCAGGGGAGCAGGCCGACGGAGCGCAGCACCACGTCGACGCCGGCGATCAGCGGCGCGAACGCGTCGCCGCGCCGGCTGAGCGCGAACAGGGCCGCGGGCAGCGCGAACATGTGGTCCCGGACCGGCCGCTCGGCGGCCAGTTCCCCGGGCTCCACGGCCAGTTCGGGACGGCCGTACCGCGCCGCGAGGACCTTGAAGGCGTCGTGGCGCGACGAGCGGGGCCCTCCGACGCCGATGTCGTCGGCGAACAGGGCCAGGATCCTGAGGTGGACCTCGTCCTCGAAGACCCCGGGCGCGCTCATGCCCTGCAACCAGGTCCCGAGCGTCGAGGCGAGGGGCACGGACTGGCGGAGCAGTGCGTGCGCCAGGGTCTCCGAAGCCCCGGCCCGATCGGCGGAAGCCGTCAGTTCTCGGTAGGCACCGCCCTGTTCGTCCCGCCACGAGGAGGCCTCGTCGAGCGTGACGGACAGGTGCGGAGGATCGGCCTCGGGATCGACGGACGCGACCTCGGCCATGAGTGCCTGGATCGCGGTGGTGTCCAGGAATATCTCCGGGTCGGCACACCGGCGGTACGTCTCACGCCACATTGAATGCTCTCTTGCTGTGCTCGATCGGCCCTAGAACATCGGGTAGATGGACGCGTCCGGCTTCTTCGCCTTCTTCCGGCGGAAAATCCGGTTGATCAGGGACTTGATGAACGACATGCGAAACTCCAGATCAGATGTTTTCCAGGATCTTGCCGGCGACGAAATCATGACCGTGGTCGGTGAGATGGATGCGGTCGATGAAGAGCCACTGGTCCTGCCGGGCGGACTCGGCCAGGACGGGGCTGAAGTTGACGAAGTCGATTCCCAGCTCCTTCGCGCCCCTTTCCAGCACGGCCGCGTATTCGACGTTCACCTCGCGGCTCAGGATGTCGCCGTACATCGCGGCGAAACCGCCGTGCTGTTCGAGCTCGTCGAAGATGAGCTCCTCCTCCCGGCTGCCCTTGTCGCGCACCCAGCCCGACAGCGGCTGGAGGATGTAGGTGATCTTGGCGTCCCAGGTGGAGGCCAGGGCCTTCCAGCCGCTCAGGTGCCGCAGCGTGAGGTCGGCGGCGTAGGCGATCTGCTCGTCGATGCCCGGCGCGGCCGGCACGGGCGGCGCGGGCGCCTCCTTCTCCCGGCGCAGCAGACCGCGCCTCGGCGCCTTCGCCTTCGCGTACTGCGCGAAGATGTCCTGGTACATCGTGTACTGGAAGAAGGTGCCGTGGTCCTCCTCCCGCATCTGCGGCATGCGGGCCAGGCTCAGGTTGTTGAACCCGGAGAACAGCACGATCTCGTCCACCTTCGGCAGCAGGTGGCGGTAGAGCGTGAGCAGGAGGAGCTCCTGCGTCGAGTTGAAGCTGCGGCCGCCGAAGTTGAGCCAGGTGCCGGGCCGGTCGTCGTGGGCGTTGAGCCGCGAGGGGAGCGTCCAGGCGTCGGAGCTGGCGCCGATGCCGAAGACGGTGGAGCTGCCGGCCAGGAGCCGCACCGGCCCGGCGTCCCCCTGGTCGGCCACCGAACGGCTGCGGTCGCCGTCGGTGGCGTACCGGAAACCGATCGAGTCGGTGTTCACCACGTCCGAGCGGTGGGATTGCGGGTGGAAGAAGAGAAGGTGCGGGAGCCAGCGGATCTCGCCCTTGCTCGTGAACTTCTCCTCGTAGCCCGCGAGGTACGGCGCCAGTTCGTTCCTGATTTTCACTGATAGCTCCTCGGGCGGTGCGCCCGGACCCTCGTCGAGAACATCATTCGGTCTCGATCCTGATGGACTTCACAAGCTCGTCGAACGTCGCGGTGAATTCGGCTTCGCTGTCGGCGGTGAAGATCACGTGGCCGTGCGACTGCCAGACGCGCGGCGGAACGTCGACGGCGTCCCCCACCTTCCGGTAGAGCGATATCTCGTGCACACGGGGATTGCGGAGGGCCTCCTCCACCCCGCCGATCCCGCTGATCCGCCCGGCCTTCTCGGCGAAGAACAGGTAGAAGCCGGCGGGCCTGGGCCCGTGCCCGGGGGTGAGGTCCGGGGTCCGGCCGGACGCC
Source organism: Streptomyces sp. NPDC092045 (assembly GCF_044756005.1). NCBI lineage: Bacteria > Bacillati > Actinomycetota > Actinomycetes > Kitasatosporales > Streptomycetaceae > Streptomyces > Streptomyces sp. NPDC092045. The sequence goes on from NZ_JBIVSC010000002.1 coordinate 498,383, forward strand.
ACGTCGAGCACCGCCGCGACCATGTCGATCCCGGTGCTCAGCAGGACCGACTGGTAGACCGGCCCGCCGCCGAGGCGCGCCGCCGTCTCCAGGATCCTCGGCGTGCCGTCGCTCCGGATCCGGAACTCCGTGTGAACGGCGCCCGTCTCGATGCCGACGGCCCGGTGCGAGGCGGCGGTGAGCTCGGCGATCCGCTCCCGCACCTCCGCCGGGAGCCGGCTGGGGGTCGCGTAGTGGACGTCGACGAAGTAGGGCCCCTCCATGGGGACGGGCTTGTCGTGCACGGCGACCACGTGGGGGTGGCCGTCGACGACGATCGACTCGACGCTGACCTCCGCGCCCGGCAGGTACTCCTCCAGCAGGACGGCCGAGTCGTACGTCTCCACCGCCCAGGCGTAGAGCGGGTCGTGCGCGATCCCGGACCAGGCGCCGCGCTGCACCGCCGTGAAGTGCTCGGTGAGTTCCGCGACGTCGTCCACCCGGCGGAAGTAGCCGCTGTCGTTGTCGACGAGCGGCTTCAGCACCAGCGGGAAGCCGATGCGGGCGGCCTGCTCCACGGCCTCGTCGAGCGTCCGGGCCAGCCCGTAGGCCGGCTGCGGCACGTTCCCCGCGGCGAAGGCCTCGCGCATGGCGTACTTGTCGCGCACCGTGCGCGCCGTCCGTTCGCCGACGAAGGGGAGTCCCAGGTCGGCGGCGACCGCGGCGGCGGCGGGCACGCTGTGCCCGACGAACGCCGCGACGGCCCGGACGGGTTCCGGCTCGGCCGCCGCGAGCGCGCGCACCGCGGCGACCGTCGCCCCGACGTCCGAGGTGTCCACCGGCACCACGGCGTCGGCGAGTTCCTTCTCCCAGGTCGGGTCCTTCACCGCGAGGAGGAACCGCTCCCCCCTGCTCTTCGCGTACTCTGCCGCCCTCTCCAGGTGTCCGCGTCGGCTGGCGTTGGACTTGTGGAGTACGAGGATGCCCATTCGCTACGTTTCTTTCCGTGCACGGCGGCCGCGGTCGTGGTTGCCCTTGCTCAGCCGATGCCGTTGAAGAACTTCGTTCCGCCGTAGACCGACTCGGATCCCAGCTCCTCCTCGATCCGGATCAGCTGGTTGTACTTGGCCGTCCGGTCGGAGCGCGACAGCGAACCCGTCTTGATCTGGCCGCAGTTGAGGGCGACCGCGAGATCGGCGATGGTCGTGTCCTCGGTCTCGCCCGAGCGGTGCGACATCACCACGGAGTAGCCGGCGCGGAAGGCCGTGTTCGCGGTGTCCAGCATCTCGGTCAGGGTGCCGATCTGGTTCACCTTGACCAGGACCGAGTTCGCGATGCCCCGGTCGATGCCGTCCCTGAGCAGGCGGACGTTGGTGCAGAAGACGTCGTCGCCGACCAGCTGGCAGGTGGAGCCGATGGCGTCGGTGAGGTACTTCCAGCCCTCGAAGTCGTCCTGGGCCATGCCGTCCTCGATCGACACGATCGGGAATCGGGACGCCAGGTCGGCGAGGTAGTCGGCGTGCTCGGTGACCGACCGGACGCGGTTCTCGCCCGCGTAGTGGTAGGCCCCGTCGCGGTAGAACTCGGAGGAGGCGGGGTCCAGCAGCAGCGCCACGTCCTGGCCGGGCCGGAAACCGCTCTTGTCGATGGCCTCGACGATGAATGCGAGCGCCTCGTCCGCCGTGGCCAGATCGGGCGCGAAACCACCCTCGTCACCGACGTTGGTGTTGTGTCCGGCAGCGCGGAGAAGGTCCCGCAGGGTATGGAAGACCTCGGAACCCATGCGTACGGCCTCGGCCATGGAATTCGCACCCACCGGCGCAATCATGAATTCCTGGAAATCGAGTGCGTTGTCCGCGTGGGCACCACCGTTGATGATGTTGATCATCGGGGTCGGGAGAACGTGCGCGAAAGTTCCGCCGACATAGCGGTACAGCGGAATGTCGTGCGACGCGGCCGCGGCCTTGGCGACCGCGAGCGACACGCCCAGCGTCGCGTTGGCGCCGAGCCGGCCCTTGTTGTCCGTCCCGTCGATCTCGACCATCAGCCGGTCGACGGTGGACTGCGCTTCGGCCGGAATTCCCTGCACCGCCCGCGCGATTTCCCCGTTCACTGCGGCAACCGCACGCGTGACGCCCTTGCCACGGAACCGGGCGGGGTCGGAGTCACGGAGTTCGACCGCTTCCCGGGTGCCGGTGGAGGCGCCGGAGGGAACGGCGGCCCTGCCCAGGGAGCCGTCGGCCAGGCGGACGTCTACCTCGACAGTGGGATTGCCACGGCTGTCGACGATTTCACGTGCGAACACGCCAGTAATCTCAGACATTCCACTCCTACGCTGTTTCCCACATTTTCATGCCAGATCGCCAGCCGCACAGCATTGCTGCCGCAGTGCATCGGGAGGCCCTCGACACCGAGGTGAACCTGCCTGTTGCACACGGAATCCGTCAAGTGGTTTCCGTCGACCATTCCACCTGTGCGGCGGATGGCAGAGCTCTGCCCCGATCGATTCGTGAAGGGTTTCGGCGAATGACGAACGGGATCGGGTCCGGACGGCTTCCGGAACCTTCACACGCACCCGCGGCGGAACTCAGAAAATTGAATGGGAAGCGAATGCGACCTTCCACACTGAAGGGCCTTGCTTCCAATCCCCCGTGCGACGGCTCCAAGTGGCCGCGCAGTCGCAATCTAACCACACGCTCCCCCGACAGGGCAGGGCTCAAAGTCGATCGGTCCGGTTCACGCGTGTTATTCGCGATGTAACGGCATGTCCCGTTCTGCCTGCGGAAGTAATCCGGGAGCTATACCCACGGTTATACGGCTGTCAAGACATGTGCGAGCCATAGATCAGAACACCCGTCCGCCCGCCCGTCGACCGTCTGGAACCGGCCACGACAAGGCCTTCCGCCCTCCCGTCCATCCGGGACTCGGATCTCGCCTGCGTGGCTGATATCAGCTGTGAGGAACGGCAGTTGACGACCCGTCACCCATGGGCGCGTCACCCCGGATCCACGCGCGCGAGACGCGCGGGACGACGGCAGGCCCGCCCGCCGCACGGGGTGGGACCGGCGCTGGATACGCCCGTTTATGGCCACCCCCGCCTTTTATCGCCGCCTTCAGGACGTCTGGACCGATCGACCACGAGAAAGCACCGCTCTGCGCTTTCGGCGGCCGTCGCCCGCTCTCCCTCGTTTCGGGGCATTCGTTCGACGGCGTGAAAGTACGTCAGGTCCGCTGGCCGCCGTCCCCGTCGTCCCGTCGTCCCGCCACCCCGCCGCCTTGTCGCCCCCCCTCGCCCCTTCGGGACGCCTCCGGAGGGCGAAGGGCGGCGAGCGCGACGACGCCGGCCGGGCCCCCGGCGGTCGGGTCGGCGGTCTCGCCCCCGGCGCCGGCGACCTCCTGGGACGGGTGGGGGACGAGAACGCCGGCCCCTTCACCGGCACGGTGGCCGTCGCCGCCGGGCGGCCGTGCCGCAAGCCGGGCGGCCCGCCGGTGATCACGACGACCGGGGCGGGCCACCGGATCGCCGACGGCCCGAACGTCCGAACGGTGAGGTGTCGCCGAGAAAGCGGATATTCGGCACGATGTGCGGCGTGTCACACGCGGGAGGCACGGGATCGCCGTGGCATCATCGTCCTGGATTCGCCCCGCGCCCCGCCGAAGACCTCGGGCCGGGACGGCCCCGGCCCGTCGAGACGGACCGGATGCGCTCGACCCGCCTCGCGCGGAGGACACCCCGCATGGGCGATTTCGCAGGTCAGAACGTTTTTCTTTGTGGGGCGGGTGGGACTCGAACCCACGGCCGACGGATTATGAGTCCGCTGCTCTAACCGGCTGAGCTACCGCCCCGTACGGTGAGGCGCGTACATGTGTGCGCGCCGTCTGCCGCAGCATAGCCGCTCATACGATCTCCTGCTCCGGAAGATCGGCTCTGCTCGTCCCTGAAGACCCCGCCGCGCCCCGCGCGGTTCCCCGGACGCGAAAAAGGACCCCGAAGGGTCCTCTTCCGTTCCGCTCCCCCGGCTGGACTCGAACCAGCAACCCTCCGGTTAACAGCCGAATGCTCTGCCAATTGAGCTACAGGGGATCGCGCTCCCCCGACTGGACTCGAACCAGTAACCTGCCGGTTAACAGCCGGCTGCTCTGCCAATTGAGCTACAGGGGATTGCTGCGTTGCACCGAACGGATCCACCTCGGACCTTCCCGGGCGGCGCTCGTTCGCTGCGACACATACATTAGCGCAAGCAGGGGGGTGCTCCGCCAATCGGTATCGCCGTGGCACCGCCGTGGGCACCAGCGATGCATCAGGGAAGCTCTCCAGGGAAGGTGATGGCCATGCGATACAAGCTGACCTTCGTCATCGGACTCGCCCTCGGCTACGTGATCGGAACGCGGGCCGGACGCGAGCGCTACGAACAGTTGAAGAAGTCCGCCAAGGACCTCACCGAGAACCCGGCCGTGCGCAACGCCGCCGAGTCCGCCGCCCAGACCGGGCGGCAGGTCGCCGGCAAGGCCGCCCACGTGGTGGGCGACAAGGTGGGCGACCACCTGCCGCCCGCCGTGGCCGACAAGGTCCACGCGCTGCGCGAGCGGAGCGGGAGCAACGGAAAGGTCGAGAACGAGGAGTGGGGCACCAGCAACACCTGAGGCCCCGCGTGCGGCAGAATCTCTGTCATGGGGATAGTCGCCGGACTGGACAGCTCTGCCGAGTTCACACGCATCGTCGTCTGCGACACCGACACGGGTGCCGTACTGCGCCAGGGGTACGCCCCGCATCCCGGGGAACCGAAGGCGGTGGACGTCGATCCGCAGACCTGGCTGCTCTCGCTCGGGGAGGCCGCCACCGGCGGCCTCCTGGAGGGCGTGGAGGCCATCGGGGTCTCCGCGCAGCAGCACGGGCTCGTGCCGCTCGACGCGCAGGGCGGCCTCGTGCGGCCCGCGCTCGTGCGCAACGACAAACGGGCGCAGGTCGCCGCCGCCGACCTGCTCGACTCCCTCGGCGGCCGGCAGGCCTGGGCCGAGGCCGTCGGCAGCGTGCCCGCCGCCGGGCAGCCGGTCGCCAAGCTGCGCTGGCTGGCCCGCACCGAGCCCGAGCACGCCCGGCGCACCGCGCTGGTCCTCCAGCCGCACGACTGGCTGGTCTGGCAGCTCCTCGGCCGCCCCGCGCGCCGCACCACCGACCGGGGCGCCGCCTCCGCCACCGGCTACTGGTCGGCCCGCACCGGCGCGTACCGCCCCGACCTGGTCGAGCTCGCGCTCGGGCACCGGGCCGCGCTGCCCGAGGTCCTCGGGCCCTCCGACGCCGCCGGCACCACCCCCGAGGGGCTGCTGATCTCCGCCGGCACCGGCGAGACGATGGCCGCCGCGCTCGGCCTCGGGCTCGGCCGCGGCGACGTGGTGGTCTCGCTCGGCGCCTCCGGCTCCGTGATGGCCGTGCACCACGAGGCCCTCTCCGACCCCGGCGGCACGATCACCTCCTTCGCCGACGCCACCGGCATGCACCTGCCGGTCGTCTCCACCTCCAACGCGGTGCGGGCGCTGCGCGGCACCGCCGAGATGCTGGGCCTCGACTCCCTCGACGAGCTCTCCGCGCTCGCCCTGAAGTCGACGCCGGGCGCCTCCGGGCTCGTCCTGCTGCCCTACCTGGAGGGCGAGCGGACCCCGAACCTGCCGCACGCGGCGGGCACGCTCAGCGGGCTGCGTCGCGAGTCGATGAAGCCCGAGCACCTGGCGCGGGCGGCGTTCGAGGGGATGCTCTGCGCGCTCGCCGACGCCCTGGACGTGCTGCGCGGGCGGGGCGTGGAGGTGCGGCGGGTCTTCCTGCTCGGCGCCGCCGCCGCGCTGCACGCGGTGCAGGCGCTGTCACCGGCGGTCTTCGGGGCGCAGGTCGTCGTCCCCCAGCCGGCCGACTACGCGGCGCTCGGCGCGGCCCGGCAGGCCGCCTGGGCCCTCGGGGTCGCGCGGGGCACCCTGTCGCCCACCGCTCCCCCGCCCTGGCAGGGCGCCGCCACGCAGGTCCTGGAGCCCGGGGACGAGCTGGCGGCGGGACGGGCCGTGCGGCAGCAGTACACGGCGACGCGGGAGCAGATCCACCCGGGCGCGTTCGCGGGGTGACACCGGCCCGGGGGCATTCGCGGGGTGACACCGGCCCGGGGGCGGTTCGGCTCCCGGGCCCGGGCCGGACGGCCGCCCGGCCCGGGGCGGGTGACCGCCGTCGTTCCGGGGCGGGCCCGGGGCCCGCTCGGGGAAGGTCCCGCGGAGGCTCCTTCGTAAAGACTTCACCAGGCTTTCCACCGCCCCGGAAACCGGTCGTAACGGCCCGGGGCGGCGGGCGATAGTAAGTCCCGTGCTCATAAGACTTCTCCGGACCCACCTACACCCTTATCGAAAACCCATCGCGCTGCTCGTGCTGCTCCAGTTCCTGCAGACCTGCGCGAGCCTCTACCTGCCGACCCTGAACGCCGACATCATCGACAACGGTGTCGTGCACGGGGACACCGGCTACATCCTCCGGTTCGGCGCCCTCATGGTCGGCGTCTCCGTCGTCCAGATCGTCTGCAACGTCGGGGCCGTGTACTACGGCGCGCGGACCGCGTCCGCCCTCGGCCGGGACGTGCGCGGGGCCGTCTTCGACCGGGTGCAGTCCTTCTCCGCCCGGGAGCTCGGACACTTCGGCGCGCCCTCGCTGATCACCCGGACGACCAACGACGTGCAGCAGGTCCAGATGCTGGTCCTGATGGCGTTCACGCTGATGGTCTCGGCGCCCATCATGTGCGTCGGCGGCATCGTGATGGCGCTCGGCCAGGACGTGCCGCTGTCGGGCGTGCTGCTCGCCGTGGTGCCGGTGCTCGGCGTCGCCGTGTCGCTGATCGTGCGGCGGATGCGGCCGCTCTTCCGGACCATGCAGACGCGCCTCGACACGGTGAACCGGGTGCTGCGCGAGCAGATCACCGGCAACCGCGTCATCCGCGCCTTCGTGAAGGACGGGTACGAGGAGGAGCGCTTCCGGGGGGCCAACGCCGAGCTGACCGACGTGTCGATGGCGACGGGCCGGCTGATGGCGCTGATGTTCCCGACGGTGATGACCGTCGTGAACGTGTCCAGCGTGGCCGTGGTCTGGTTCGGCGCGCACCGCATCGACGGCGGCGGAATGGAGATCGGCGCGCTGACCGCCTTCCTCGCCTATCTGATGCAGATCGTGATGGCCGTCATGATGGCCACCTTCATGTTCATGATGGTGCCGCGCGCCGAGGTCTGCGCCGAGCGCATCGAGGAGGTCCTGGCGACCGGGTCCAGCGTGGTGCCGCCGGCCGAGCCGGTCACGGCGCTCGACCGGCGCGGGCACCTGGAGGTCAGGGGCGCGGAGTTCCGCTACCCGGGCGCGGAGGAGCCGGTCCTCAGGGACGTCGGGCTCGTCGCCCGGCCCGGCGAGACCACCGCGATCATCGGCTCGACGGGCAGCGGCAAGTCGACCCTGCTCGGACTCGTGCCCCGGCTCTTCGACACGACCGGCGGCGAGGTCCTCGTGGACGGCGTGGACGTCCGCGTCCTGGACCCGGCCCTCATGGCGCGGGCCGTCGGGCTCGTGCCCCAGAAGCCGTACCTCTTCTCGGGGACGGTGGCGACGAACCTGCGGTACGGGAAGCCCGACGCGACCGACGAGGAGCTGTGGCACGCCCTGGAGGTCGCCCAGGCCGCCGACTTCGTGCGGAACCTGGAGAACGGTCTGAACGCGCCGATCGCGCAGGGCGGCACCAACGTCTCCGGCGGGCAGCGGCAGCGGCTCGCCATCGCGCGGACGCTCGTGCAGCGGCCGGAGATCTACCTGTTCGACGACTCGTTCTCCGCGCTCGACTACGAGACGGACGCGCTGCTGCGGGCCGCGCTCGCCGAGGAGACGGCGGACTCGACCGTGGTGATCGTCGCCCAGCGGGTGTCGACCATCCGGGACGCCGACCGGATCGTGGTCCTGGACGAGGGCCGGGTGGTGGGCACCGGGCGCCACCACGAGCTGATGGCGGACAACGAGACGTACCGGGAGATCGTGCTCTCCCAGCTGACCGAGGCGGAGGCAGCCTGATGGCCGGTCCTGGCGGACGCATGATGGCCGGTGGCGGCCCCGACCAGCGGTCGATGGACTTCAAGGGCTCGGGCAGGCGGCTGCTGAAGCAGCTCGCGCCGGAGCGCGGCGCGCTCTGGGTGATGCTGGTCGCCGGCGTGCTCTCGGTGGCGGCCTCCGTGGTCGGGCCGAAGATCCTGGGCCGGGCGACGGACCTGATCTTCGCCGGTGTGGTCGGACGGCAGACGGACGCGGGCGCCACCAAGGCGGAGACCCTGGAGCGGCTGCGCGCCGGCGGGCAGGACGGCATGGCGGACATGCTGTCCGGCGTCGACTTCGTCCCCGGGCGGGGGATCGACTTCCCGGCCGTGGGCGAGGTGCTGCTCCTGGTCCTCGCGGTGTACGTGGCGGCGGGCCTGCTGATGCTGGTCTCCACCCGGCTCTCGATCAAGGTGATCAACCGGACGGTCTACCGGATGCGGGAGGACGTCCAGACGAAGCTGGCGCGGCTGCCGCTGTCGTACTTCGACAAGGCCAAGCGCGGCGAGGTGCTGTCCCGGGCGACCAACGACATCGACAACGTCTCGCAGACGCTCCAGCAGTCGATGGGCCAGCTCGTCAACTCGCTCCTGACGATCGTCGGCGTGCTCGCGATGATGTTCTGGATCTCGCCGCTGCTCGCCCTGGTGGCCCTCGTGACGGTGCCGGTGTCGGTGTTCGTGGCGGCGCGGATCGGCAAGCGCTCGCAGCCGCACTTCGTGCAGCAGTGGAAGTCCACGGGCACGCTCAACGCGCACATCGAGGAGATGTACACCGGGCACGCCCTGGTGAAGGTCTTCGGGCGGCAGGAGGAGTCCGCGCGGGACTTCCGCGAGCAGAACGAGGCGCTGTACGAGGCCGGGTTCAAGGCGCAGTTCAACTCCGGCGTGATGCAGCCGGTGATGTTCTTCATCTCGAACATCAACTACGTCCTGGTGGCCGTGGTCGGCGGTCTGCGGGTGGCGAGCGGCACGCTCTCCATCGGTGACGTGCAGGCCTTCATCCAGTACTCGCGCCAGTTCTCGATGCCGCTGACGCAGGTCGCGTCGATGGCGAACCTGGTGCAGTCGGGCGTGGCCTCGGCGGAGCGGATCTTCGAGCTGCTCGACGCGGAGGAGCAGGAGCCGGACGCCCCGACGGGCGAGGAGCCTCTGGAGGCCCGCGGCCGGGTCTCCCTGGAGCACGTCTCCTTCCGCTACGAGGAGGACAAGCCGCTCATCGAGGACCTGTCGCTGACGGTGGAGCCGGGGCAGACGGTCGCGATCGTCGGTCCGACGGGCGCGGGCAAGACGACCCTGGTGAACCTGCTGATGCGGTTCTACGAGGTGACGGGCGGCCGGATCGCCCTGGACGGGGTGGACGTCGCGAAGATGTCGCGCGAGCGGCTGCGGAGCGGGATCGGGATGGTCCTCCAGGACACCTGGCTCTTCGGCGGGACGATCGCGGACAACATCGCGTACGGCGCGACGCGCCCGGTGAGCCGGGAGGAGATCGAGGAGGCGGCGCGGGCCGCGCACGCCGACCGGTTCGTCCGGACCCTGCCCGACGGGTACGACACGGTCCTCGACGACGAGGGCTCGGGGGTGAGCGCGGGCGAGAAGCAGCTGATCACCATCGCGCGCGCGTTCCTCTCCGACCCGGTGGTCCTCGTCCTGGACGAGGCCACCAGTTCGGTGGACACCCGCACCGAGGTCCTGATCCAGAAGGCGATGGCCCGCCTCGCCCACGGCCGCACCTCGTTCGTGATCGCCCACCGCCTCTCCACCATCCGGGACGCGGACGTGATCCTGGTGATGGAGAACGGCTCGATCGTGGAGCAGGGCACGCACGGGGAGCTGCTGTCCTCGGGCGGCGCCTACTCCCGCCTGTACGCGGCGCAGTTCGCGCAGGCGGTCGCGGAGGTCGACTGACGGCGGGCGGAGAACGCTCCGTGCCGCACCGGATGCGGCACGGAGCGTCGGCGGGTGGGGCCGAAGACCTGCTCCGGCCGCGCTTCGGCCCGTGTCGCCACGCCGCCCTACGACCGCATCGCCCTTACGGGTCCCCCTTCGTGTTCCACGTCCTCCGGCCGCTTCCTCCAGAACTTCGGGGAGAAGACCCGCTGCGCATGCTTGGTCTGCTCGCTCTTCAGGTTCTTCTTGAAGTTCGGCCGTTCGGAAGCCCTCCGGGTGAAGAATTCGGCGTCGTGGGCCAGGCCGATCTCGGAGAGGGTTATCACCAGCGACACCTGCTTGTGCGTCGTCCACGCGTCCACCACGGTGGCGGCGATCCGTCCGATGACCTCCTCGGCCCTGGGATCGGTGGGGTGGTCGACGGCTCGCAGCTGCTTGATCAGCATCACCACGTCGGCGGCCGCGGCATCGGTGACCGCCCCCTGGACGACGGCGTCCACCGCAGGGGACAGTCGGGCGGCAACCAGGGCCAGGAGCAGAGACGCCGTATCAGGTCCGTGGGCGGCTCGGGCACGCTCGCGCAGGGCTTCTTCCCGGCCGGCCGCGGTTCCCGAAGAGGCCAGCCACTGCAGGAACACCCCGGCGTGACCGGTGGGCCGTTGCATCAGCGTCGTACGGAACACGGCCTCGGCCAGCGGATGCAGTCCGGCGCTCTCCAGACAGGCCATGAGGAAGGCCGCGTTCTCCGGGCTGCCCGAGGCCGCGACCATGTGCACGACGGCCTCGGCACCGGGGTACCACTTGTCCAGGGCGCTGAACAGGCAGGGGGCCGTGGCCGCTGATCTGCGCACGGCACTCATCAGCACCTGCGCGGCCTGGGGGAAGTGCTCGGTGTTGTAGAGATCGATGATCATGGCGGCGACGTCGTCGACGGGCCGGTGCCGCACGGCGTGGCCCACTATCGAGGCCACTCGGTCACTGTGCCCGGCCTGGACCATGGCCCGTGCCAGCGCCAGCACATGGGGGACGTCCCTGTTCTGCGACAGCGCGAAGACGTGGTCCGCCTCCGTGTCCATATCCTTGGCCATGAAGCACTCGATGACGTTGACGACGTCCTTGGCGCTCCGCCGTTCCGCGGCCGCAGCCCGAAGGGACTCGACGTGCTTGTCGCGGCCCGCGTTGCGAAGGGCGATGCTCAGCTCCACGACCTCCTGTGAGCTGCGGTGCGCGGCGGCGGGGCCCAGAGCGGCGAGGGTCGAGGGTTCGGCGTCCGTGCCGGCGGCCCATACGGTCATCGCGACCACGTCGGTCACCGTCCGCACGACGAACGCCGCGGAGAGGAGGGTCTGGGTCACCTCTTCGAGCCGACCGCGCCGCAGGAGGAGAGCGAGGCCGATGACGTCGCACGGGGTGTGCAGCTCGATGGACGAGCGGAGCAAGGTCGCCACATAGTCCTCTAACCCGGCGCGGTGGAGTTCGGCCGCCATCGCCGCCGTCTCCGCGACGGGACGGGTCATCACCAGGGCCGGCAGGGCGGCCTCCGCGTGCGCGTGGAGGCCGGCCCGTTGCAGCCCCGTCAGCAACGCCGCCACGTCTTCCACCCTGCGGGACCGGCTGACCGACGAGACGAGTTCGCGCGCCATCGCCTTCTGCGTGCGGGCCTCCAGGTCACCGATCACCGTGAGCAGCTCCGATACGGTGGCCGTGCGGTCCGCCGCCTCCAGGGCCGCCATCAGCGACGAGACCCCTCCGGCACGGGTCTCCAGCCCCGCCATCGTTTCGAGTTCGGTCTCCAGCCGGTGGCATTCCCCCTCCGCGGCGATCAGCTCGGCCCGTGTGACGGCAAGCGCCTCCTGCAGGAACAGGACCTCCTGGTGGAGGTGGCCGCACTCGTCCTGGAGCTGTTCCCACTCTCCTTTCCAGAGGGCCAGGTCCGCTGTGTGCGCCGACCGCTGGCTGTCGAGTCTCGTCTCCAGGCGGTGACAACGGGTGATGGACTCCGACAAGGTCTTCTCACGGTCGAACAGGGCCTCTTCCAGGGCCCGTTCCCGTGCCTTGATCCTGCGGGTCTCCTCGTCCACGCTCGCCAGCCGGTCCTGGAGGTTCTGGATCTCACTGCCGCGCCGGTTCGTCCTGAGCGCCGCCCGGTGCGTGTCCCGCAGCGCCTTCTCGGCCTCGGGCGTCAGGGGCGCGGCGGCCTCCCGGACATCGCCGATCAGCTCGGCCACGAATTTCCACTGCGGCACCCGCTCCCCGTTGAGGTAGCGCGTCACCGAACTCGCGTCGAGGTGACGGCGCAGCGCGTACCCCCGCACGCTGAGGCCCAGAGCGCCGAACAGGGAGCGGAGGTCCTCGGCCAACGCCCTTTTCTCCGGGAGCAGACCGGCCTTCAACTCGGCCAGCTGCGATGGCTTCCTGCGCCCGTCGGCGGCCGTGTCCGTGGTCTCAGAGGTGCTGTCGAGCATGTACGCCAGTATCGACTCTTCCCCATGCACCGGACACCTCCTGGGCGTTGCCGTTCGAACCGGCAACACCCTTGACCGTCCAGCCCCGTTGCCATGCGCCGTCCACGGTCGAGCAGCGTGGTGCCATCCCTGATCGGCAACGCCGCACTCCTGCTCCGAGCCGTGCGGCCGGATGACCATGAGGGGACGAACGAGGAAGCCGGCGACCGGGTGTCGCATCCGGCTGATCAGGAAGGCCAGTCATGCCCGACACCACCCGCTCCCAGCGGACACAGACCCGGCGGCCCGTGTGGCGCCGGCTCCTCCTCCGGGCCGGCGTCGGCGCGGCTGGTACCGCCGGCTCCGCCCTCGTGACGGCGATCGTCCACTGGCTGCAGCACCGGTAGACGGCCTCCTTCCGCTCCGCGCCCAACCTTCAGTCGAGATAGCCGCGCAGCTGGTCCGCGTAGGCGTGGTCGCGGAGTTTGTTGAGGGTCTTGGACTCGATCTGGCGGATGCGTTCGCGGGTGACGCCGAAGAGCCGGCCGATCTCCTCCAGGGTGCGGGGGCGGCCGTCGTCGAGGCCGTAGCGGAGCTGGACGACCTTGCGTTCGCGTTCGTTGAGGGTGGAGAGGACGTCCTCCAGGTGGCGGCGGAGGAGCAGGAAGGCGGCGGACTCGACCGGGGAGGCGGCGTCGCCGTCCTCGATGAGGTCGCCGAGGGCGACATCCTCCTCCTCGCCGACGGGGGTGTGCAGGGAGACCGGTTCCTGGGCGAGGCGGAGCACCTCTCCGATGCGCTCGGGGGGCAGGTCCAGCTGGGCGGCGACCTCTTCGGCGGTGGGCTCGTAGCCGCGTTCCTGGAGCATGCGGCGCTGGACGCGGACGACCCGGTTGATGAGTTCCACGACGTGGACGGGGACGCGGATGGTGCGGGCCTGGTCGGCGAGGGCCCGGGACATGGCCTGGCGGATCCACCAGGTGGCGTAGGTGGAGAACTTGAAGCCGCGCGCGTAGTCGAACTTCTCGACGGCCCGGATGAGGCCGAGGTTGCCCTCCTGCACGAGGTCGAGCATGGTCAGGCCCCGGCCCACGTACCGCTTGGCGACGGAGACGACGAGGCGGAGGTTGGCCTCGATGAGCCTGCGCTTCGCGATCCGGCCGAGGACGACGAGCTGGTCCAGCTCGCCCGCCAGGCGGGTGTCCAGGTCCGGGGTGCCGGCGAGCTTCTCCTCGGCGAAGAGGCCGGCCTCGACGCGGCGGGCCAGTTCGACCTCCTCCTCGGCGCTGAGGAGCGGGATGCGGCCGATCTCGCGCAGGTACTGCCGGAAGAGGTCGGAGGAGGGTCCGCCGCCGCCGGGGTCCGGGCGGCCGCGCGGGGCGGGGACGGCGGGCTCCTCCGCCACCTCCTCCCCCACCTCGCCGGACTCTGCCCGGTCCTGCTGGTCCTGCTGGTCCTGCTGGTCCTGCTGGTCCTGCGGCACGGTCTGGGTCTGCACGGCGGGCGACCTCCAGGAGGAGCGGAACGGCACCGTCATCCAGTGTGGGGTACGACACATCGCCGCCACGAGGGGCGTGCGGTGACTTTTTGAGTCCGCCGGGTGACCGTGCGTCAGAGCGCGGCGGCGCCGTTGTTCCGCAGGGACTGCCCGTACTGGGTGAGCACCCACAGTTCGTTCTGCACGGCGGCGACCTTCTCCGGGTCGCCGTTCGGGCCGAGGCGGGCCAGGGTGCCCTGGACGTCGCGGATGCGGCGGTCGACGGCGCGGAGCCGGACGGTGACGAGCTGGTCGCCCGCGTAGGCCTCGTCGACGGTCTTGGCGAAGATCGTCTCGACCGCGAGTTCGGTGACGAGGGCGCGGACGGTGTCGTCGGGGGCGGCCGCGCGGACCGCGTCGAGGTAGTCGGCGGGCGCGCCGGTGGCGCCGCCCGCGTCCTGGACGCACTGGCGGACCGCCGCGTAGGGCGGGGCGGTGAACTCGTCGATCCCGTAGGCGTCGAAGGCCGGGGAGACCAGTTCGGGCCGCTGGAGGGCGAGTTTGAGGAGTTCGCGCTCGGTGCGGTGGGCGGGGCTGCGCAGGTTGAGCGCGGGTCCCGGCGGTGCCGTGGGGGCCTGGATCCGCGGCGTCTCGCGGCGCGGCCGGTCGTCCGTGCGGCCCCGGCCGCCGCGGTCCCGCTGCCACTGGGCGACCCGGCTGACCCGCTGCACGACGAACCGCTCGTCCATGATCCCGAGCATGCCGGCGAGCTGGACGGCGACGCCGTGCCGCACGGCCAGGTTCTTGAGCTTGGCGACGATCGGGGCGGCCTCGTCCAGGGCGGCGGCCCGGCCCGCCGGGGTCTCCAGGTCGTACCGCCTCACGATCTGGCGGAGGGCGAACTCGAAGAGCGGGGTGCGGGGTTCGACCAGGTCCGCGACGGCCTCGTCGCCCTTGGCGAGCCGCAGGTCGCAGGGGTCCATGCCCTCGGGGGCGACGGCGATGTACGTCTCGGCGGCGAACTTCTGGTCGTCCTCGAAGGCGCGCAGGGCGGCCTTCTGGCCGGCGGCGTCGCCGTCGAAGGTGAAGATGACGCGGGCCGAGCCGTTGTCCATGAGGAGGCGGCGGAGGATCTTGACGTGGTCGCCGCCGAAGGCGGTGCCGCAGGTGGCGATGGCGGTGGTGACCCCGGCGAGGTGGCAGGCCATGACGTCGGTGTAGCCCTCGACGACGACGGCCCGGCTGCTCTTGGCGATCTCCTTCTTGGCCAGGTCGATGCCGTAGAGGACCTGCGACTTCTTGTAGACCGGGGTCTCGGGGGTGTTGAGGTACTTGGGTCCGTTGTCGTCGTCGCGGAGCCTGCGCGCGCCGAAGCCGACGATCTCGCCGCCGACGTCCTTGATCGGCCACATGAGCCGGCCGCGGAAGCGGTCGATGGGGCCCCGGCGGCCGTCCTGGGAGAGCCCGGAGAGGATCAGCTCCTTGTCGGAGAAGCCCTTGCCGCGCAGGAAGCGGGTGAGGTGGTCCCAGCCGGCCGGGGAGTAGCCGACGCCGAAGTGCTCGGCGGCGGCCTGGTCGAAGCCGCGCTCGGCGAGGAACGTGCGGCCGATCTCGGCCTCGGCGGAGCCGAGCCGGTCGGCGTAGAAGCGGGCGGCGGCCTGGTGGGCCTCGATCAGCCGGATGCGCTCCCCGCGCTGGTGGCCGGGGTTGTAGCCGCCCTCCTCGTACCGCAGCGTGATGCCCGCCTTGGCGGCGAGGCGCTCGACCGTCTCCGAGAAGGAGAGGTGGTCGATCTTCATCACGAAGGCGATGGTGTCGCCGCCCTCCTGGCAGCCGAAGCAGTGGAAGAGCCCCTTGCTCGGGCTGACCTGGAAGGAGGGCGACTTCTCGTCGTGGAAGGGGCAGAGCCCCTTGAGGTTCCCGCCGCCCGCGTTGCGCAGCTGGAGGTATTCGGACACGACGGCGTCGATCGGGACGGCGTCCCGCACCGCCTTCACGTCGTCGTCGTTGATCCTGCCTGCCACGCGTGAAGTCTACGTGGGAGCGGCGGTGATCAGACCAGGCCGTCCAGGGGGACGGAGGGGTCGGCGAGGGCGTCCGGGTCCACCGGCGTCCGGGCGCGGATGAGGTTCTGGATCGGCTCTGTGACGTCCCACACGTTCACGTTCATCCCGGCGAGGACGCGCCCGCCCTTGAGCCAGAAGGCGATGAACTCGCGCTTGCCGGTGTCGCCGCGGACCACGACCTGGTCGTACGAGCCGGGGGGCGCCCAGCCCGAGTACTCCATGCCCAGGTCGTACTGGTCGGAGAAGAAGTACGGCACCCGGTCGTACGAGACGTGCTTGCCGAGCATGGCGCGGGCGGCGGCGGGGCCGCCGTTGAGGGCGTTGGCCCAGTGCTCGACGCGGAGCCGGGTGCGGAGGAGCGGGTGGTGGGCGGCGGCCACGTCCCCGGCGGCGAAGACGTCCGGGTCGGAGGTGCGCAGGGACTCGTCGACGGCGATGCCGCCGCCGTCGGCCCGGTCGACGAGGGCGAGCCCGGAGTTCTCGGCGAGGGCGGTGCGGGGGGCGGCGCCGATCGCGGCGAGGACGGCGTGCGCCGGGTGCTCCTCGCCGTCGTCGGTGCGGACGGCGAGGACCAGGCCGTCCTGGCCGACGATCTCGGTGAGCCGGGCGCCGAAGTGGAAGCGGACGCCGTGGTCGCTGTGGAGGTCGGCGAAGAGCTGGCCGAGCTCGGGGCCGAGGACCCGGTGGAGCGGGGTGGGGTCGGCCTCGACGACGGTGACCTCGGCGCCGTAGCCGCGGGCGGCGGCGGCGACCTCCAGGCCGATCCAGCCGCCGCCGGCGATCACCAGGTGTCCGTTGTCCCGGCCGAGGCCGGCGAGGACCTGGCGGAGCCGGTCGGCGTGGGCGAGCCGGCGCAGGTGGTGGACGCCGGTGAGGTCGGTGCCGGGGACGTCGAGGCGGCGCGGCTCGGAGCCGGTGGCCAGGAGCAGCTTGTCGTAGCGGATGACGGTGCCGTCGCCGAGGCGGACCGTGCGGGCCTCGCGGTCGATCGCGGTGACGGGCTGTCCGAGGTGCAGCTCGACGTCGTTCGCCGCGTACCAGGCGGGCTCGTGGACGAGGGTGCTGTCGCGTTCCTTGTCCCCGGTGAGGTAGCCCTTGGAGAGGGGTGGGCGCTCGTAGGGGTGGTCGCGTTCGTCCCCGATGAGGATCACCCGGCCGTTGAACCCCTCGGCGCGCAGGGTCTCCGCCGCCTTGGCCCCTGCCAGGCCCCCGCCGACGATGACAAAGGTCTGATCTGCGTCGACCACGTCGTTTCCTCCTCGTTGCGACCGGTTCCAACCTACGCCCCCGGACGTTCGTCCGGCCGTACCGCCCCGGGGCCGCATGCGAGCGTCCCGCACGGAGGGGGGCGGCGGAAGGGGGCCCGGGGGCGGGGGGCCTAAACCCGCGGGTGGTGGAAGCGGGCGTGGAGGGCGCGGGCGGAGGCGTCGGTGAGGGAGGCGATCTGGTCGACGACCACGCGCTTGCGGGCCCGGTCGTCGGGCGCCGCGTCGTGGGCGGCGCGGAACTGCGGTTCGAGTCCGTCGGGGGCGCGGGCGACGAGGGCCTCGGCGAGTTCGGCGACGACGATCCGCTGGTCGGCGCGGAGGGCCTCCTGCTCGGCGCGCTGCATCACGTAGCGGACAGCGACGGCCTTGAGGACGGCGCACTCGTTGCGGGTCTCGCGGGGGACGACGAGCTCGGCGCCGTAGCGGGTGAGGCGGCCCGATCCGTACGCCTGCCTCGTGGCGCCCTCGGCGGCGAGGCAGAAGCGGCCGATGAGCTGGCTGGTGGCGTCCTTGAGGCGGGCCTGGGCGACGGCCGAGCCGTCGTAGCCGTGCGGCCACCACTCCTGGTCGACGAGCCGGTCCAGGGCCTCGGCCAGCTCCTGCGGGTCGGTGTCCTCGGGGACGTAGCGGCCGATGGCGACCTGCCAGATGTCGGCGCGCTCGGGCTCGGCGAGGAGGAGGTTGGGGTCGATGTGCCCGGCGTGCAGGCCGTCCTCGAAGTCGTGGACCGAGTAGGCCACGTCGTCGGACCAGTCCATGACCTGGGCCTCGAAGCACTTGCGGTGGGCGGGGGCGCCCCGCCGGATCCACTCGAAGACGGGCAGGTCGTCCTCGTACACGCCGAACTTGGGCGAGCCGGGGTCCCGGGGGTCGCCGCCGCGTTCCCAGGGGTACTTGGTGGCGGCGTCGAGCGCGGCGCGGGTGAGGTTGAGGCCGACGCTGACGAGTTCGCCGTCGGCGTCCTTGACGAAGCGCTTGGGCTCGATGCGGGTGAGGAGGCGGAGGGACTGGGCGTTGCCCTCGAAGCCGCCGCAGTCCTTGGCGACGTCGTTGAGGGCCTGTTCGCCGTTGTGCCCGAAGGGCGGGTGGCCCATGTCGTGGGAGAGGCAGGCGGCTTCGACGAGGTCGGGGTCGCAGCCGAGGGCGGCGCCGAGCTCGCGGCCGACCTGGGCGCACTCCAGGGAGTGGGTGAGCCGGGTGCGGGGGCTGGCGTCCCAGGCGTGGCTCCTGGTGCCGGGGGTGACGACCTGGGTCTTGCCGGCGAGGCGGCGGAGCGCGGCGGAGTGCAGCACGCGGGCGCGGTCGCGCTGGAAGGCGGTGCGGCCCGGCTGCTTGTCGGGTTCGGGGTCCCAGCGCTCGGTCGCCGCGGGGTCGTATCCGGGGGTGCCGGTGCTGTCCTTGGTGTCCTTGATGCCTTCCATGCCCCGAAGGTAACCGGAAGGACCTGAGAAGCGCTCAGACGGCGGTGAGTTCCCGCGCCGGGACGGCCGCGGCGAGCGCGCGGTCGTGGCGGTGGAGGACCAGGCGGGCGAGGGCCGGGTGGGCGCCGAGCGGCGCGGCGGCGATCCAGGAGGCGTGGGCGGCGGCGCGGGCGGCGAAGAGGCCGGGGGCGGTGAAGCAGGAGGCGACCGCGACCCGGTGGCGGCCCCGGGCGGCGAGGGCGGCGACGGCCTCGGGGACGGTGGGCGCGGCGGCGGAGGCGTAGGCGGGGACGACGGGGACGCCGAGGCGCTCGCCGAGGAGGGCGGCGATGCGGCGGGTCTCGGCGCCGGACCGGGGGTCGCGGGAGCCGGCGGCGGCGAGGACGACGCCGGTGGTGCGCCGGTCGCGCTCCTCCGGGGTCCAGCCCGCTTCGGCGAGGCGGCCGGCGAGGGCCTCGGCGAGGAGGGGGTGGGCGCCGAGGGGTGCGGCGACGCGGGCCCGGAGGCCGGGTGCGGCGGCGACGGCGGCGGGCAGGTCGTGGGTGACGTGGTGCCCGGGGGCGAAGAGGAGGGGGACGAGGACCGCCTCCCGGCCCTCGGCGGCGAGGCCGGCGAGGGTCTCGTCGAGGAGGGGGGCGTTCAGCTCGATGTGGGCGAGGCGGACGTCGAGTCCGGGGCGGAGCTCGCGGACGCGGTCGAGGAGCCGGAGCAGGGCGGCGCGGGCGCGCGGGTCGCGGCTGCCGTGGCCGACGGCGACGAGGGCCGCCGGACGGGGGGCGGCGGGGGGTGCGGCGCGGTGGTGCGCGGGGGCGGTGCGGTGGTGCATGGCGGGTGTACCTCCTCGTGGGGCTTCCCCTGCGGGCGGCCGTACGGACGCACCCGACCGGATTCCTCCGGCGGGCGGCCGCGGGACGGGGCGGCTCCGCCGGGCGTGGTGGGTACGTCGCCCGGCGGCGTCGGCGGGTCGCCCGGTGCGGTCGGCTGGGCCGTGCCCGGCGTCGTCGGCGGGGCCGGGTCCGGTGCGGTCGGCTGGGCCGGGTCCGGTGCGGTCGGCGGGCAGGTGCCGGGCGGGAGCGCCCGGGGCTCCGGCGGACGGGCGCCGGGCGGAGGGGTCCGTACCTCCGGTGCTCGGGCCTCCGGCGCCCGTGCCCCCGGTGGCCGGGACTCCGGCGTCCAGGTCTCCGGCGACCGGGTCACCGGGGTTCCGGGGTCCGGGGTTCCGGGGCGCAGGCCCCGGATGTCGTGTCCCCGGGTGGCGGGGGCCGTACGGACGGACCTCGCCGAGCCGGTCGCCGAGTCGCCCGGTGATCCCGCCGGGCAGCTCGGCGGTGGTGTCGAACGTGCTGTCCGGCTCCGTCACGGACCGATCCTGCGGGTCCCGCGTTGCCTGCCCGTTGCGCGGGGGTCACGGCTGTTTTCCGCGACCTCACGGCCGCCGCGCGCGTCCTGTCAGGACGGTTCCGGGCGCCACGCGTACCGGACGTCCGGCTCGCGCTCCTCGTTGCGCGAGCCGTCGGTGTGCTCGGCGGCGACGAAGCCGTGCCGCTCGTAGAAGCGCCGCGCCGGGGCGTTGACCAGGAACGTCCAGAGCTCCAGGCCGGCCGGGCGGCGCCGCTTGGCCAGGTCCACGAGCCGGTCGCCGACGCCCCGGCCGCGCCACGGCGGGTCGACGTAGAGCTGGTCCAGGTCCTCGCCGTCGAGGACCATCACGGCGACGGGCGCGTCCCCGGCCGTCGCCACCCAGGTCTCCCGGTGGGGGACGAGCACCTCCCGGAACCAGTGCCTGACCTCGTCGTCGGTGTGCGCCCGGCGCACGCCCGGGAGCGCCGCCGCGTAGGAGCGCAGCCAGACCTCGGCCGCCGCGGCGGCGTCGGAGCCGACCGCGCGGCGGACGACGAGCCCGTCGGTCTTCATCGTGTTCACGGTCCGGATCGTACGGGCCCCGTGCCCCTCCCCTCCCCTCTTTTTTCCTTCCGAATCACGGAATATCTTTTCCACCATGAGAATGTCCCCCGCGTCGCTCCCCCGGCGCGCCGCCGCCGAGTTCATCGGCACCGCCGCCCTCGTCGCCGTCGTCGTCGGCTCCGGCATCCGCGCCGACTCCCTCAGCCAGGACACCGGCGTCCGGCTGCTCGCCAACGCCTCCGCCTCCGCGCTCGGCCTCGGGCTGCTCATCGCCCTGATCGGCCCGCTCTCCGGGGCCCACTTCAACCCCGTCGTGACGCTCTCCGAGTGGTGGTCCCGGCGCCCCGAGCGCGGGGGGCGCGAGGCCCTCGCCTACATCGGCGCCCAGCTCGCGGGGGCGGTCTCGGGCGCCCTGCTCGCCGAGGCGATGTTCGGCCGGACGCCCGGCGCCTGGGCCACCGAGCCGCGCTCGGCCCTCCACCTGCTGCTCGGCGAGGCCGTCGCCACCGCCGGACTCGTCCTGGTCGTGCAAGGCCTGCGCCACATCGGCCGGCCCGCCCTCGCCCCGGTCGCCGTGGCCGGCTACATCGGCGCGGCGATCTGGTTCACCTCCTCGGGGTCCTTCGCCAATCCGGCGGCCACCGTGGGCCGTTCCCTCTCCGACTCCTTCACCGGGATCGCCCCCGCCTCGGTGCCTGCCTTCGCCGCCGCGCAGCTGCTCGGGATGCTGTGCGGCCTGGTCCTGGCGGGTGTGCTCTACGGCACGGACCGGGCTCCGGGCGAACCGGACGCGGCCGGGGCGCGTCGGACGGGGTGACGGCACACCCGTTCCCGTCCACGTCCGCTTCCACGGAGGTTCCCGCATGCCGGCACGGTTCACCCGGTGGCTCCCCCGCAGCGTCCGGGCCCGCCGCCGCGCGGTCCAGGCCATTATGGCGGGCGCCGTCCTCGCGCTCCTGCCCGCCGCCTGGATGCACACGGCCGCCGCCGGGAGGCTCCGCACCACCGCCGACGTGCCCGCCCGGGACGTCGCCGTCGTCTTCGGCGCCGGGCTGTGGAAGGGCCGCCCCACCCCGTACCTCGCGCACCGGCTCGACACCGCCGCCGAGCTGTACCGCACGGGCAAGGTGCGGGTCCTCCTCGTCACCGGCGACAACAGCCGGACCTCGTACGACGAGCCCAGCGCCATGCGCGCGTACCTCATCGGGCGCGGGGTGCCGGACGGACGGATCGTCAGCGACCACGCGGGCTTCGACACCTGGGACTCCTGCGTGCGGGCCAGGAGGGTCTTCGGCGTCGACCGGGCCGTCCTCGTCACCCAGGACTTCCACGTCAAGCGGGCCGTCGCGCTGTGCGGGCGCGCGGGCGTCGACGCGTACGGGGTCGGGGCCGCCGAACCCCACGACCTCACCTGGTACTACGGCACCGCCCGCGAGGTCCTCGCGGCGGGCAAGGCCGCCCTCGACGCCGGCCTGCGGCCCGATCCCCGCTTCCTCGGCCCGGAGGAGAAGGGCGTCGCCGAGGCGCTGGCCTCCCCCGGGCCGGCCCGCTGAGGCGGGACCTCCCTCACCCTCAGCCGCCCGCCCGGCGGAGGGCATGGCACCGCGCCCGTAATACGCCGCGCCGTCCCGCGTAACACTCCCGTCCCACCCTGGCGGCATGTCCGACGCCACCGCCGTCCCCACCCACTGCCCCTACTGCGCCCTCCAGTGCGGGATGTCGCTGCGTCCCACCGGCGCTCCGGAGCTGCCCGCTGAGGTGGTCGAGCGGACCGACTTCCCCGTCAACCGGGGCGCCCTGTGCGGCAAGGGCCGCACCGCCCCCTCCGTACTCTCCTCGCGGGTCCGGCTCACCGGGCCCCTGGTCCGAAGCCCCGACACGGGGGCCCTGGCGCCCGCGTCCTGGGAGGAGGCGCTCGCCGCCGTCGCCGACGGGCTGCGCCGGACCCGCGCCGACCACGGCCCCGATGCCGTGGGGGTCTTCGGCGGCGGCGGCCTCACCAACGAGAAGGCGTACTCCCTGGGCAAGTTCGCCCGGGTCGTCCTCGGCACCTCGCAGATCGACTACAACGGGCGCTTCTGCATGTCGTCGGCGGCCGCCGCGCACCAGCGGGCCTTCGGCCTCGACCGGGGCCTCCCCTTCCCCCTGGAGGACGTCCCGAGGACCGGGTGCGTGATCCTCGTCGGCTCCAACCTCGCCGAGACCATGCCGCCCGCCCTGCGCTACCTCACCGAGCTGAGGGAGAACGGCGGAAAACTGATCGTCGTGGACCCGCGCCGCACCCGCACCGCCGAGCAGGCCGACCTGCACCTGGCGCCCCGCCCCGGCACCGACCTCGCGCTCGCCCTCGGCATGCTGCACCTGGTGGTGGCCGAGGGCCGGGTGGACGAGGAGTTCGTGCGGGAGCGGACCGGCGGCTGGGAGGAGGCCCGCGCCGGGGCCATGTCCCACTGGCCCGAGCAGGTCGAGCGGATCACCGGCGTGTCCGTGCCGCTGCTGCGCGAGGCCGTCGCGATGTTCTGCGACGCGCCCACCGGCATGGTCCTCACCGCGCGCGGCCCCGAGCAGCAGTCCAAGGGCACCGACACCGTCGGCGCCTGGATCAACCTGTGCCTGGCCACCGGCCGGGCCGGACGGCCGCTGAGCGGCTACGGCTGCCTCACCGGCCAGGGCAACGGCCAGGGCGGCCGGGAGCACGGCCAGAAGGCCGACCAGCTCCCCGGCTACCGCAAGCTCGACGACCCGGCCGCACGCGCGCACGTGGCCGGGGTGTGGGGCGTCGACCCGGAGTCGCTGCCGGGGCCGGGGCGGAGCGCGTACGAACTCCTGGACGCGCTCGGCGGGGACGTGAGGGCCCTGCTGCTCATGGGCTCCAACCCGGTGGTCTCCGCGCCGCGCGCCGCGCACGTCGAGGGGCGGCTGCGGTCGCTGGACTTCCTCGCCGTCGCGGACGTGGTGCTCTCCGAGACCGCCGCGCTCGCCGACGTCGTCCTGCCCGTCACCCAGTGGGCGGAGGAGACCGGCACCATGACCAACCTGGAGGGGCGCGTGCTGCTCCGCCGCCGGGCCCTCGACCCGCCCGCCGGGGTGCGGAGCGACCTGGAGGTGCTGCACGGGCTCGCGGGGCTCCTCGGACACGAGAAGGGCTTCCCCGTCGACCCCGAGGAGGTCTTCGAGGAGCTGCGCCGCGCCTCGGCCGGCGGGCCCGCCGACTACTCGGGCATCGACTACCGGCGCGTCGAGGAGGAGCGGGGCGTGTTCTGGCCGTGCCCGGGTCCGGATCACCCGGGGACGCCCCGGCTGTTCCTGGACCGGTTCGCGACGGCCGACGGGCGGGCCCGGTTCGTGCCGGTGACGTACCGCGCGGCGGCCGAGGAGACCGACGCCGAGTACCCGGTCGTGCTGACCACGGGCCGGGTGGTGTCCCAGTACCAGTCGGGGGCGCAGACCCGGCGGGTCGACGAGCTGAACGCGGCGGCGCCCGGCCCCTTCGTGGAGCTGCACCCGAGGCTCGCCCGGCGGATCGGGGTGGCCGAGGGCGAGCGGATCACGGTGGTGTCGCGGCGCGGCCGGGCCGTCGCGCCGGCCCGGATCACCGCGTCGATCCGGCCGGACACCGTCTTCATGCCCTTCCACTGGGCGGGCGAGGGCCGGGCCAACACCCTGGTGAACCCGGCGCTCGACCCGGTCTCCCGGATGCCGGAGTTCAAGGTGTGCGCGGTGCGCCTGGAGCGGGCCTGAGGCCGGTCCGGACGTGTACGGCGCGCCCGGCGCGCGGCTACGACCGGTCGAACCAGTCCCCGCTCTCGATGACCGGGCCGAGGGGCGCGTCCGGGGCCGCCAGGAAGACCCAGGCGGAGACCCGCGCCCCGTCCCGCACCCGGACGACGTCCTTCGCCACCCGCTCGTAGCCGACGGGCAGTTCGAGGCGGTCGAGCAGGCCGAACAGCTCGCCGTAGGCGCCGGGCGCGGGCGTGAGCAGGGTGCCGGCCACCCGGCCCTTCGCCGCCGGGACGGCGTACGGGTAGCCGGGCCCGTCGTGCAGGACCGCGCCGTCGAGCACGGCGTCCGCCTCGGCGCCGATCCGGCCGGCGAGGAACCGGTCGTGGTTGTACGCGCCCGGGCGGAGCGTCCCGTACACGAAGAACGGCAGCTCGTCGTCGGCCACCGGGCCCTCGACCGCCGGGTCGGGCGAGGTCTCCCGCTCGACCCAGCGGGCGTACCCCTCGCTCACCCGGGCGACCCGGGTGGCGAGGACCTCGGGCGTCTCGTAGTCGTGGGCGGCGACGAGGTGGGCCTCCAGGGCCGGGTAGCGGGCCTCGGTGCTCTTGAACACCACCTCCCACTCCTCGGTGGTCTCGATCGCGCCCCGCCAGTGGTAGACGGAGGTGACGGGCCCGGCGATCTGCGCGCAGGCGGCGAGCCGGGCCTCGACGGCGCCGCGCGCCAGGGCCTCGGCCTTGGCGCGCGCGTCGGTGGTGGTGCGGACGGTGACGATCACGGCCCCACCGTACGGGCGAACTGGGCCGCGTGCAGCCGGGCGTAGGCCCCTCCGGCGGCGAGCAGCTCCTCGTGGGTGCCCTGCTCGGCGATCGCGCCGCGCTCCATCACCAGGATGGTGTCGGCGTCGCGGATCGTGGAGAGCCGGTGGGCGACGACGAAGCTGGTGCGGCCCGCGCGCAGCGAGGACATGGCCTGCTTGACGAGGAGTTCGGTGCGGGTGTCGACGGAGCTGGTGGCCTCGTCGAGGACGAGGACCACCGGATCGGAGAGGAAGGCGCGGGCGAGGGTGACGAGCTGCTTCTCGCCGGCGCTGAGGCCGCCGCCGTCCTCGTCGAGGACGGTGTCGTAGCCGTCGGGCAGGGTGCGGACGAACCGGTCGGCGTGGGCGGCCCGCGCCGCTTCCACGATCCGCTCGCGGGAGACCTCGCCGGGGACCCCGTAGGCGATGTTCTCGGCGATGGTGCCGCCGAAGAGCCAGGTGTCCTGGAGGACCGTGCCGGTGTGGGAGCGCAGTTCCTCCCGGGTCATCGCCGCCGTGTCGACGCCGTCGAGGGCGATCCGGCCGCCGGTCGGCTCGTGGAAGCGCATCAGCAGGTCGACCAGGGTGGTCTTGCCGGCCCCGGTGGGGCCGACGACGGCGACGGTCCGGCCGGGCTCGACGGTGAGGGAGAGGTCCTCGATCAGCGGCCGGCCGGGGTCGTGTCGGAAGGAGACCTTCTCGAAGGAGACCCGGCCGCGCACCGGGTCGGGCCGCCGGGGCTCGGCCGGGTCGGGCGTCTCCTCCTCGGCGTCGAGGAGGTCGAAGACCCGCTCGGCGGAGGCCACTCCGGACTGGAGCAGGTTGGCCATGGCGGCGACCTGGGTGACGGGGCCGTTGAACTCGTACGAGTACTGGACGAAGGCCTGCACGTCGCCGACGGTGAGCGTGCCGCTCGCGACCCGCAGTCCGCCGACCACGGCGACGGCCACGTAGTTCAGGTTGCCGACGAAGGTCAGGGCGGGCTGGATGAAGCCGGAGACGAACTGGGCGCGGAAGCTCGCCCGGTACAGCTCCTCGCCCAGCTCGTCGAAGCGGCGCACGGCCTCCTCGCGCCGTCCGAAGGCGACGACCTCGGTGTGGCCGGTGACCATCTCCTCGACGTGGCCGCCGAGCCGGCCCGTGACCGCCCACTGCTTGACGAACTGCGGCTGGGCGCGCCGTCCGACGAGGGCGGCGACGGCGAGGGAGACCGGGACGGTGGCGAGGGCGACGAGGGCGAGCGACGGGGAGATCCAGAACATCATCGCGAGGACGCCGACCAGGGTGAGCAGGGCGCGCACCATCTGGCTGAGGGCCTGCTGGAGGGTCTGGGTGATGTTGTCGATGTCGTTGGTGGTGCGGGAGAGGACCTCGCCGCGCGGCTGCCGGTCGAGGTGGGAGAGGGGCAGCCGGGCCAGCTTGTGCTGGGCCCGCTCGCGCAGCCGGTGCCCGGCCCGCTGGACGACGTCGGTGGCGATCCGCTGCTGGATCCAGACGAGGACGGAGGAGCCGAGGACGACGGCGGCGGAGAGGGCGAGGACCCGGCCGACGGCGGCGAAGTCGACCCCGGCGGGGCGGGTGACGCCGGTGACGACGAGGTCGGTGGCGCGGCCGAGGAGGAGGGGCGCGAGGACGGAGAGGGCGACGCCGCCGGTGCCGGCGGCGAGCAGGACGAGCAGGCGGGCCCGGTCGGGGGCGAGGGTGCGCAGGAGGCGGAGGCCGGAGGCGCGGAAGGAGAGGGAGCGTTCGAGGGAGGGGGCGGCGAGGCCGGGGCCGCGCTGGGGCGGGGGCCCGGTGCGGGCGGGGGCGGCGGGGGTCCGGCCCCGGACCCCGTCGTGGCCGGGGGCCTTGTCGCGGGGCTCCGTGGTCGTGGTCACGCGGCCTCCTCCTCGGTGAGCTGGGAGAGGACGATCTCCCGGTAGGTGGGGTCGTCCCGCAGGAGGGACGCGTGGGTGCCGGTGCCGACGACCCGGCCCCGGTCGAGGACGACGATCCGGTCGGCGTGGCGGACGGTGGAGACGCGCTGGGCGACGACCACCACGGTGGAGCCGGCCGTCTCCTCGGCGAGCGCGGCCCGCAGCCGGGCGTCGGTGCCGGGGTCGAGGGCGGAGAAGGAGTCGTCGAAGAGGTAGAGCCGGGGGCGGGCGGCGAGGACGCGGGCGATGGCGAGCCGCTGGCGCTGGCCGCCGGAGAAGTTGGCGCCGCCCTGGGAGACGGGCGCGTCGAGCCCCTCGTCGAGCTCCCGGACGAAGTCGGCGGCCTGGGCGGTCTCCAGGGCGTGCCACAGCTCCTCGTCGGTGGCGTCGGGCCTCCCGTAGCGGAGGTTGGAGGCGATCGTGCCCGAGAAGAGGTACGGCTTCTGGGGGACGATCCCGACGGTCCTGGCCATGAGGGCGGGGTCGAGGGTGCGGACGTCGGCGCCGTCCACGAGGACCCGGCCCTCGGTGGCGTCGAAGAGGCGGGGCACGAGCCCGAGGAGGGTCGACTTGCCGCTGCCGGTGGAGCCGACGATCGCGGTGGTCTCGCCGGGCCGGGCGACGAGCCCGACGTCGTGCAGGACGGGTTCCTCCGCGCCGGGGTAGCGGAAGCCGACGCCGTCGAGTTCGAGCCGGCCGGGGCCGTGGAGCTCGCGGACCGGGTGCGCGGGCGGGACGACGGAGGAGCGGGTGTCGAGGACCTCGCGGACGCGTTCGGCGCCGGCCTCGGCGCGCGGCATGTGCATCAGGAGGAAGAGGGCCATCATCACGGACATGGCGGTCTGGAGCAGATAGCCGAGGAAGGCGACGAGCCCGCCCGGCTGGAGGGCGCCGGAGTCGATGCGGTGGGCGCCGACGTACACCAGGGCGACCGTGGTGAGCTCCCAGATCACCAGGACGACGGGGAACATGAGGGCCTGTAACCGGCCGGCCCGCAGGCCGACGGAGAACAGCTCGTCGTTGGCGGTGGCGAACCGTTCCCGCTCGTGCCGGTCGCGGACGAAGGCGCGGACGACCCGGACGCCGGTGATCTGCTCGCGCAGGATCCGGTTGGTCAGGTCGACGCGGCGCTGCATGCCCCGGAAGAGGGGCCGCATGCGGAGCACGACGCTGCCGACGGCCCCGGTCATCACGGGCACGAAGAGGACCAGGACGAGGGCGGTCGGCACGTCCTGGCGCAGGGCCATGACGATGCCCCCGGCGCACAGGAGCGGGGCGGCGACCAGCATGGTCAGGACGAGGACGGTGAAGGTCTGGATCTGCTGGACGTCGTTGGTGGTGCGGGTGATGAGGGAGGCGGCGCCGAAGCGGCCCCGCTCCCGGGCGGAGAAGTCCTGGACGCGGCGGAAGACCTCGGAGCGCAGGTCGCGGGCGACGCCCATGGCGATGCGGGCGCCGGTGTAGGTGGCGGCGGCGGCCGCCGCCACCTGGAGGAGGGTGACGGCGGCCATCCGGGCGCCCCCGGAGAGGACCCGTCCGGTGTCGCCGCGCAGGACGCCGTGGTCGATGACGCCGGCGTTGAGGGCGGGCAGCGCGAGGGAGGACAGGGTCTGGACGAGCTGGAGGGCGACGAGGAGGACGAGGAGGTTCCGGTACGGCCGGAGGCGGGGGAGGAGGAGCCGGAAGAGCACGGTGCCGCCTCCTCACGCGCCGTACGGGCGGACGGACTTGGCGTCCCTGAGGGCGTGGCCCCACCAGGCGAGCTGGTCGAGGAGGGCCTTGGCCGCGCCCTCGGGCCCGGCCGGGTCCCGGTGCCGCCCGTCCTCGTCGAACTGCGCGTGGGCGTGCGGGAAGGAGACGGTGTCCCGGACGGTGACGGCGTGCATCTCGGCGAAGACCTGGCGGAGCTGTTCGACGGCCCGCAGGCCGCCGGAGATCCCGCCGTAGGAGACGAAGCCGACGGGCTTGGCCTGCCATTCGGCGTAGTGGCGGTCGATCAGGTTCTTGAGGGCGGCGGGGAAGGAGTGGTTGTACTCGGGGGTGAGGACGACGAAGGCGTCGGCGGCGTCGAGGACCGGGGTGACCTTGGCGAGTTCGGCGCGGACGGCCGGGGAGGGGTCGTACGAGAGGGAGGTGGGGAGGTCGACCTCGGCGAGGTCGACGACCGCGACGGCGAAGTCCTCGCGCTCGGCGAGGCGGGAGAGGAACCAGTCGGTGACGACGGGGGCGAACCGGCCCTCGCGGTCGCTGGCGACGACGAGGGCGAGGGAGAGGGGGGCGGGAGGAGCGGGAACGGCGGCGGGGGCGGGGGAGACGGCGGGCCGCGCGGAGTCGGTGAGGTCCATGTCGGTGATCGTGGTACCTCAAGTTTGGTTGAGGTCAAGCGGCGGTCCGGGACGGGCGCCGACGCGGGCGCGGGCGCACCGGCCGGCCGCCCGGCGGGAGGGACCGGGGCACGCCGGCCGACCACTCGGCGGGAGGGACGCGGGCGCCTCGGTCACCCGTTCGGCGCGGCTCGCGGTCGGGCGTGTCGAAACCGGCCCCGACCTGCGGAAACGTCCGGCATCCAGGCGGCGCGCCGTATCGAACGGACCCATCCTGATGCCCCATCAGCAGGCGGCGGGCGCGCGGCGGCCTTTATCTCGGTCACAGAAGGTCCGGTTCCGGGAAGTCCCTCCCGGGAGGACCGTCCCGGCATGACCGCACGCGCGCTCCGGAGGACCCCATCATGCGCACCACTGCCCGCCTGTTCACCGGTACCGCGCTGACGGTCGCCGCGCTCGGGGCGTTCGCCGCCCCGGCGGCGCACGCCGGCGAGGAGTGGAACGAGCCCGAGGGGCGGCACGAGACCCTTGAGGTCTACCCGTCGTCCGCGTCCCCCGGGACCACGGTCACCGTGAACACCCTCGCCTGCGGCAAGAACGGACGCGGCGTCGGCGACGCGAACTCGCTCGGCGCGGGCGACTTCCGCCTGAAGCCGAGCACCCACAAGGAGATCGTGGTGGGGCAGTTCACCGTGCCCCACCACGCCAAGGCCGGTACGTACGGCATCAGCGTGGCCTGCGACAACGGCAAGACGGCCCGGGGCGACCTGACCGTCACGCACCGGCGTCCCAGCGGCCACGTCCAGACCGGTGTCGGGGGCAGCGTCGGCCCCGACACCGCCCAGGTCGCGGCGGGCGCGGCGGTGCTGACCGCGGCCGCCGTCGGCGGTGCCTGGCTCCTGCGCCGCCGGGCGAGCGGCGCGCGGGGGCACTGAGGCACCGCCCCTTCCTGCCCCCGCCGCACGCCCGTACGGGCCCGGCGGGGGCAGGAGCACATCCCGGCGCGTTCCGGCGGCGCGCCGAAGAGCGGCGCGCCGAGAAGACGGAAGGGATCCAGGTGAGCAACAGGAGCAAGGGCTGGGGCATCGCGGTGGCCGCCTGCGCGGGTCTCTGGCTCGTCCAGAACGGCTCGGAGAACGTCACCCCGCCCGTGCCGTCCGCCGCCCAGGCCTTCGCCGCCGGGCCGAGCGTCCACACCGACGCCGCCGCCGACCCGCTGCCGCCCTCGGCGCCCGTACGGCTGCGCATCCCCGAGACCGACGTGGACACCCCGATGACGGGGCTGGGCCTGGCGGCGGACGGCACCCTCGAAGTGCCGCCGGCCGGCGACCGGAACCTGGCCGGCTGGTACGAGGGCGGGACCGCGCCCGGCGCGAAGGGGACCGCGGTCGTCGCGGGCCACGTCGACAACGCGGACGGGCCCGCCGTCTTCTACACCCTCGGCGCGCTGAAGAAGGGCCACCGGATCGAGGTGGACCGGGAGGACGGGCGCACCGCCGTGTTCACGGTCGACGCGGTCGAGGTGTACGAGAACGACGCCTTCCCGAGCGGCAAGGTCTACGACGAGGCGGACCGGGCCGAGATCCGGGTCATCACCTGCGGCGGCGGCTTCTCGGAGAAGAACGGCTACCAGGGGAACGTGGTCGCCTTCGGGCACCTCATCGGGGTCAGGTAGCCCGGCCCCGGCGGCTCACCCCCACTGGTCGAAGGCGAGCTTCGCGACCAGGGAGAAGACCACCACGAGCAGCACGCCCCGGACGAACTCGGCGCCCCTGCTCAGCGCCATCCGGGCGCCGACCGTCCCGCCGACCAGGTTGAAGACCGCCATGACGGCGGCGAGCTGCCAGTACACCGTGCCCTGGTACGCGAACATCGCGAGGGCGCCCGCGTTGGTGCAGACGTTGACGATCTTGGCGGTGGCGGAGGCGGTCACCAGGTCGAGGTGGAGGACGGCGGTCAGGGCGAGGACCAGGAAGGTGCCGGTGCCCGGCCCGAACAGGCCGTCGTAGAAGCCGATCCCGCCGCCGACGACCACGATCGCGGTCACGACCCTGGCCCGGGTCAGCGGCGCCCGCTCCTCCCCCTCGGCCCGCGCGCCGAAGGAGGGCCGGAGCATCACGAAGGCCGCCACGCCGAGCAGCACCACCATGATCACCGGGCGCAGCACGTCGCTGCTGATCCCGGCGGCGAAGAAGGCGCCGGTCATGGAGCCGGCGAGGGCCGCGAGTCCGATCCGCACCGCCGTCCCGACCCGGACGGGCGCCTTGCGGACGTAGGTGACGGCGGCGCCGGTGGTGCCGACGATCGCGACGGCCTTGTTCGTGCCGAGGATCTGCGCGGCCGGGGCGTGCGGGAGGCCGAGGAGCAGGGCGGGCAGCAGGAGCAGCCCGCCGCCGCCCACCACGGCGTCGATCCAGCCCGCCACGAGCGCGGCGAGACACAGCAGGACGAGCGTGGTCAGCGATATCTCGGGCATGGACGTGAGCCTAGGGACGGGATCGTTGGCCCGTCCATCAGTCGCGGGAGAGTTGAGCTACGTCTGAGCTTGCCGCGCCCGGCCCGCGGTCGGGCGGGGGCGGTGCGGCCGGGGTGACGGCGGCGGTGAGCAGGGTCGCGGCGAGCGCCCCGGCACCGAGGAGACCGGCGGCGAGGCGCCGCCGGGCCCACTCGGCCGGGAGACGCCGGGCTCCGTGCCGGGGGGCGTGCCGGGGGCCGTGCCGGGGCCCGGGTCCGGATACAGGGCCGGGTCCGGGGTTGAAGTCCGGTCCGGGGCTGAGGTCGGGAGCGGGCCCGGGGTTGAAGCCCGGTCCGGGGCTGAGGTCGGGAGCGGGCCCGGGGTTGAAGCCCGGTCCGGGACTGAGGTCGGGACCGGGTCCGGGGTGAAGGCCGAGGCCGTTGCCGGGGCCGGAGCCGAAGTCAGGGTCGAAGCCGGGGTCGGGGTAGAAGCCGGGGTCGGGGTCGGAGCCGGGTCTAGGCACGGTCGAAGTCCTCGCTGTGGATGCGGGAGGCCGGGACTCCGGCCCGGAGCAGGGAGGCGGTCGCGGCGCGGGCCATCGCGGGCGGACCGCACAGGTACACGTCGTGGGCGGCGAGGCCGGGCACGAGGTTGCGCAGGGCCTGCGGGGCGAGCGGAGCGAGATGGGGGCACCCCCGGCCGCAGGCCGGGGGAGGGTCGAAGGAGCCGTCGGAGGGGCCGAGGAGGAAGTGGAGGGCGGCCCGCCGTTCGCGGGCGATGGCCTCCAGCTCCTCGCGCAGGACGACGTCGGAGGCGTCCGAGGCGCGGTAGAGGAGGGTCACGTCGCCGGGCCCGCCGGGCAGGGTCTCGAAGAGGGCCCGCAGCGGGGTGATGCCGACCCCGCCCGCCAGCAGCAGCACCTTGCGGCGGGTGCGGCGGTGGGCGGTGAGCGCGCCGAAGGGTCCGGAGGCGAGGACCCGGGTGCCGGGGCGGAGCCGCCGGACGCGGCGGGTGTGGTCGCCGAGCGCCTTGACGGTGATCCGCAGGGTGTCGTCGCGGACGGGCGCGGAGAGCGAGAAGGGCAGGGCGGTGGCCCAGAGGCCGCGCCGCAGGAAGCGCCAGCGGAAGAACTGTCCGGGCTCGGCGCACAGCCGGTCCACTCCCCTGCCCCGGATCAGGACCGAGACGACCCCGGGGCCCTCGTCGCGGACCTCGGCGACCCGCAGGTCGTGGCGGAGGGCGGCGCGGGCGGGGACGACGAGCCGGTACCAGACGAGGAGGACGGCGACGGTGGCGTGGGCCATGGACCAGAGCCACCGGGTGAGGAGGCCGCCGGCGATGTCGGGGCCCGCGAGCTGGTGGACGAAGCCGAGCGCGGCGGCGAGCAGCGCGCCGAGGTGGACGGCCCGCCAGGTCTCGTGCCGGAGCCTGCGCCGTACGGAGCGGGCGGAGGTGGTGCCGACGGCGACGAGCAGGGCGGTGCCCGCGGCGGCGGCGGCGATCGCCCCGTAGGAGAGGAGGTCCCCGGCGGCGGTGACCAGGTCGGCGTGGGTGTGGACGGCGTGGCCGCAGAGGGCGAGGACGGCGTGGGCGGCGATCAGGCCGAGGACGTACCGGCCGCCGAGGGCGTGCCAGCGGGCGAGCCGGTCGGCGCCGACGCCGTGCTCGACGGCCGGGACCCGGGCCATGAGCAGCAG
This sequence comes from Streptomyces sp. NPDC092045, assembly GCF_044756005.1. Lineage (NCBI taxonomy): Bacteria > Bacillati > Actinomycetota > Actinomycetes > Kitasatosporales > Streptomycetaceae > Streptomyces > Streptomyces sp. NPDC092045. The sequence continues at coordinate 531,844 of NZ_JBIVSC010000002.1, forward strand.
CAGGACGAGGACGCCGTATCCGGCGAGGAGGCCGGTGAGGTGGGCGCCGGACGCGAAGAGGACGTCGGGCCGGGCGGAGGGCCGGGCCTGGAGGCCCCAGAGGAGGCCGACGGCCCCGGCACCGGCGACGATCCCGGCCCTCAGCCGCTCGGGCGCGAGCCGGAGGGCGGGGACGGGCGGGGCGGGAGGACGCCGGCGGCGGGGCCCGGCGGTCTGCGGCACGGTGAGGGGTACGTAGAGAGGGTGGCTGGCCTCGGTGGTCACGTCCGGCACCCTAGGTCCGCCCGTATCCGGAAATCCGCAGCTCAGCCGTGTCCGTCCGATCCTTAAGGCGGGCTTGAGGCGAGGCTGACCACGGGTTAACCCCGGGGCCGGTCGGGCAGGCCCTCGCAGCGGCCGGGACCTCGCGGCGACCGGAGTCGCGGCCCCGCCCGGCAAGCGGTCCCCCGGCCCCGCACAGCGCGCGGTCCCGCGGCCCCTCACAGCGGACGGCGCCGGGAGCGGAGATCAGCGTTCCGTACGGGAAACAGACGGGATGCCGCCGGGTAACACCGCCCGCGCACGCTTCCGGTCATGAGTACACGGATCGTGGTGGTCGGGGGCGGAACGGCGGGCGCCCGGCTCGCCCGGCGCCTGCCCGTCACCCTCCTCGGGGAGGAGCCGCACGCACCGTACAACAGGGTGCTGCTCGCCGACGTCCTCGCCGGGCGGTACGCCCCCGAGGTGATCGCGCTGCCCGGCACCCGCGGGCCGGCCCGGCTCGGGACGCGGGCGGTGCGGATCGACCGGGCGGCGCGGACGGTGGAGTGCGCGGACGGCTCGCTCGTCGGCTACGACCGGCTGGTCCTGGCGACGGGCTCCAACCCGGTGCTGCCGCCGCTGCGCGGACTGCGCGGAGCGGCCCTTCCGGCGGGCGTCCACCCCTTCCGCACCCTCGACGACTGCCTGGCGCTGCGCGCGGCGGTACGGCCGGGCGTGCGGGCCGTGGTCGTCGGCGGCGGGCTCCTCGGGGTGTCGGCGGCACGGGCGCTCGCGGCGCTCGGCGCGGACGTGGTCCTCGCCCAGCAGGGCGAGCGCCTGATGGAGCGCCAGCTCGACGCCCACGCCTCGGCGCTGCTCCGGGAGCACGTCGAGTCCCTCGGGGTCGAGGTGCACACCGAGTGCCGGGTGGGCGGCCTGCGGCAGCGGGACGGGGCGGTCACGGCGGTCGAACTCGCCGACGGCTTCGTGCTGGACGCCGGGGTCGTGGTCCTGGCCTGCGGGGTGCGGCCCCGGGTGGCCCTGGCCCGGGAGGCGGGGCTCGACGTCGCCACCGGGATCGTGGTCGACGACGAGCTGCGGACCTCCGACCCGGCCGTCCACGCGGTGGGCGACTGCGCGGAGCACGCGGGCCGGGTGTACGGGCTCGCGGGCCCGGCGCTCGAACAGGCGGACGCGCTGGTGGAGGTGCTGGCGCGGGAGACCGGGACCGGGGCCTCCGAGGCGCCCGCGCCCACGGCCCCGGCCGCCTACACCGGCACCCGCGCCCTCACCCGGCTCACCCTCACCGGCCCGCGCCCGCTCGACCTGGCCGCCTTCGGCGAGGTCACCGCGCGGCCGGGCGACGACACCGTCCAGCTCACCGACCCCACCCGCGGCGCGTACCGCAAGGTCGTCGTCCGGGGCGACCGGCTCGTCGGGGGCGTCCTCCTCGGCGACCTGGCCGCGGTCGGCGCGCTCGCCCGGGCCTGGGAGGGCGACGAGGCCCTCCCGGAGGCCCCCCTGCTCCACCTGCTCACCCACGACGGAGGCTCCTGACATGAGCGCTGACGCTGACACCACCGCGCACGCCCCGACGATCGTCCTGGTCGGCCACGGAATGGTCGGCCAGCGGTTCCTGGAGGCGCTCGCCGACCGGGGCCTCACCGGGCGGGCCCGGATCGTGGTCCTCTGCGAGGAGCCGCGCCCGGCCTACGACCGCGTCCAGCTCACCTCGTACTTCTCCGGGAAGACCCCCGACGACCTGTCGATGGTCGGGGCGGGGTTCATGGCGGAGCACGGCATCGAGCTGTACGTGGGCGACGCGGCCGCGTCGGTGGACCGGGAGGCCCGGACGGTCACCGCCCGTTCGGGGCGGGTCTTCGCGTACGACACGCTCGTCCTGGCCACCGGCTCGTACCCCTTCGTCCCGCCGGTGCCCGGCAAGGACGCCCGGGGCTGCTTCGTCTACCGCACGATCGAGGACCTGCTCGCGATCGAGGAGTACGCGAGGACGGCGACGACCGGTGCGGTGGTCGGCGGCGGGCTGCTCGGCCTGGAGGCGGCGGGCGCGCTCAAGGGCCTCGGCCTGGAGACGCACGTGGTGGAGTTCGCGCCGCGCCTGATGCCGGTGCAGGTGGACGAGGGCGGCGGCGCGGCCCTGCTGCGCACGATCGAGCGGATGGGCCTGGGCGTCCACACGGGGACGGGCACGCAGGAGGTCGTGACGGCGGACGGCGCCGTGACGGGCATGAGGCTGTCGGACGGCTCCGAACTGGCCGTGGACATGGTCGTGTTCTCGGCGGGCGTGCGGCCCCGGGACCAGCTCGCCCGGGACTGCGGGCTCGCCGTGGGCGAGCGCGGCGGCATCGCCGTCGACGAGCTGTGCCGGACCTCGGACCCGGCGGTCTTCGCGATCGGGGAGTGCGCGCTCGCGGTCGACGGGCGGGTCTACGGCCTGGTGGCGCCGGGCTACGAGATGGCGCAGACGGTGGCGGCGGTCCTCGCGGAGGGAACCGAGGCGGCCGGCGGCGGCTTCACGGGTGCCGACATGTCGACCAAGCTGAAGCTGCTCGGCGTGGACGTGGCGTCGTTCGGCGACGCGCACGGCGCGGCGGAGGGATGCCTCGACGTCGTGTACTCCGACTCCCGCTCGGGCGTCTACAAGAAGCTGGTGGTGGACGGCGAGGGCGTGCTGCTCGGCGGCGTCCTGGTCGGCGACGCCGACTCGTACGGGCTGCTGAGGCCGCTGACCGGCACGGTCCCGCCCGTCTCGCCCGAGCAGCTGGTGCTTCCGGCGGGCGCGGGCGCGCCGGTGGCGCTCGGCCCGTCGGCGCTGCCGGACGACGCGGTGATCTGCTCCTGCCACAACGTCACGAAGCACGCGATCGGCCAGTGCTCCTCGCTCGCCGAGGTGAAGAAGTGCACCAAGGCGGGCACGGGCTGCGGCAGTTGCGTGAAGGTGATCGAGAAGCTGCTGCCGGCCGCCGTCGACAAGGGGCTCTGCGGCTGCTTCCCGTACGGCAGGAGCGAGCTGTACGAGATCGCCCGCACCCTGCGCGTGACCTCGTTCGCCGCGCTGCTCGACTCGCACGGGCGGCCGGAGGCGCGGGGCGGCGAGGGCTGCGAGGTCTGCAAGCCGACCGTGGGCTCGATCCTGGCCTCGCTGAACAACGGGTACATCCTGGACGGCGAGCAGGCCTCCCTCCAGGACACCAACGACCACTTCCTCGCCAACATGCAGCGCAACGGCTCCTACTCGGTCGTGCCGCGCATCCCCGGCGGCGAGATCACCCCGGACAAGCTGATCGTGATCGGCGAGGTGGCCCGCGACTACGGCCTCTACACGAAGATCACGGGCGGCCAGCGGATCGACCTCTTCGGCGCGCGGGTGGACCAGCTCCCGGCGATCTGGACCCGGCTGGTCGACGCGGGCTTCGAGTCGGGGCACGCGTACGGCAAGTCGCTGCGGACCGTGAAGTCCTGCGTCGGGCAGACCTGGTGCCGGTACGGCGTGCAGGACTCGGTGAGGATGGCGATCCGGCTGGAGCTGCGCTACCGGGGCCTGCGCTCGCCGCACAAGCTGAAGTCGGCGGTCTCGGGCTGCGCCCGCGAGTGCGCCGAGGCGCAGTCGAAGGACTTCGGGATCATCGCGACGGCCAACGGCTGGAACCTGTACGTCGGCGGGAACGGCGGCGCGACTCCGCGCCACGCGGACCTGCTCGCCCAGGACCTGTCGGACGCCGAACTGGTCCGGCTCATCGACCGGTTCCTGATGTTCTACATCCGGACGGCGGACCGCCTGGAGCGGACGTCGACCTGGCTGGAGCGCCTGGAGGGCGGGCTCGGCCACCTCAAGGACGTGGTGGTGCACGACTCGCTCGGGCTCTGCGACGAGCTGGAGGCGCTGATGGCGGCGCACGTGGACTCCTACCGGGACGAGTGGGCGCAGACCCTCGACGACCCGGAGCGGCTGCGGCGCTTCGTCTCCTTCGTGAACGCCCCGGACGCGCCGGACCCCTCGGTCCGGTTCGTGCCGGAGCGCGACCAGATCAAGCCGGACCTCACGTTCCTCACCCTGGAAGGGGTTGCCTCCCGATGACGACGCTCGAACTGTCCCTCTCCCCCGAGTCCTGGATGGCCGTCTGCGAGGAGTCCCGGCTGACCCCGGGCCGCGGCGTGGCCGCGCTGCTGCCGGACGGCCGGCAGGCTGCGGTCTTCCGGGACCGGCGGGGCCGGACGTACGCGATCGACAACCGCGACCCGTTCACGGGGGCGCAGGTGCTCTCCCGGGGCCTCCTCGGCTCGGCGGACGGGCGCCCGTTCGTGGCCTCGCCGCTCCTGAAGCAGCGGTTCGACCTGGAGACGGGGCGCTGCCTGGACGACGAGGAGATCGCGGTGGCGGTGTATCCGGTGCGGGCGGTCCAGCTCGATCCGGCGTTCTCCTGAGCCACTTGACCGATCGTTCCAGAAAACTCTAGGCTCCCGTCGTGGCCAGGACCAAGGAATTCGATCCGGACGCCGCGCTCCGGGCAGCCCTCGAACTGTTCTGGGCGCGCGGCTACGAGGCGACGACGATGGCGGACCTCGTGGAGCACCTCGGGGTGGGCCGCGCCAGCCTCTACGCGACCTTCGGGAACAAGCACGAGCTGTACCTGAAGGCGCTGGACCGGTACACGGAGGCCAACGATCCGCGGCTCGTCGAGGAGCTGTCCGCGCCGGGCCCCGCCCTGCCGGCCGTCCGGGCCCTCGTCCGCCGCTTCGCCGCCGAGGCGGCGACCGACGGAGAGCGCCTGACCGGCTGTTTCGTCACCAACTCGGCGGCGGAGCTGGGGCCGCACGACACGGCGGTGGCCCGCCGGGTCGAGCTGAGCTGGGAGCAGCTGGAGACGCTGCTCCACGCGGCGCTCGTCCGGGCCCGCGCCGGGGGCGAGCTCCCGGCCGGCCGCGATCCGCGCGCGCTGGCCCGGATGCTCCTGGTCCTGCTCCAGGGCGTCCGGGTGGTCGGCAAGGCGTCGAGCGACCCGGCCAGGGTGCGGGACGCGGCGGAGCAGGCGCTGACCCTGCTGGACTGAACGATCCGGGGACGGGCACCCTCGCGGGTGCCCTTTCTTCGGCCCCGATATTGGAACGTACGGTCAAGAACAAAGGGAGACATTCCATGACCGCCGCACGCTTCACCGACCGCGTCGTCCTCGTCACCGGGGCCGGTTCCGGTCTCGGCCGGGCCGTCGCGCTCGCCTTCGCCGCCGAGGGCGCGAAGGTCGTCGCCGCCGGGCGCACGGCGGAGACCCTGGAGGAGACGGCGGCCCTGATCGGGGCCGCCGGGGGCACCGCCGCGGCGGTCACCGCCGACGTGACCGACGCCGCCTCCACCCGGGAACTGGTCCGGCGCGCGGTCGAGCTCTTCGGCGGCCTGGACGTCGCCGTGAACAACGCGGGGGTGTTCCGGGGCGGCGGCCACAGCGCCGCCGACCTCCCGCTGGAGGACTGGCAGGCCCTGCTCGACGTCAACGTCACGGGGGTCCTGCACGCGCTCCGGGCCGAGGTGGCGCACATGCGGGCGCACGGCGGCGGGGCGATCGTGAACGTCTCGTCCAACCTGGGCGCGCACGTCCGGGTCCCCGGCGTCTTCGGCTACCAGGTCTCCAAGGCGGCCGTGTCGGCGCTCACCCGGGCCGCGGCCCTGGACCACGTCGGCGACGGGATCCGGATCAACGCGGTCAGTCCGGGGGCGTCGGAGTCCACGATGTCGCTGCGGCCCGGCGAGACCGAGGCCGAGCGGGAGGTCCGGATGAAGGAGGAGTCGCCGCTCGGCCGGATCTCGTCCGCCGCGGAGGTGGCGGCGGCGGTCCTCTACCTCGCCTCGGACGCGGCCGGCTCCGTCGTCGGCACCGACCTGGTGATCGACGGCGGGGTCGCGGCCTGAGCCCCCGTCCGCCGGATCGGCCCCGGGCCCGGCGGGGTCCGTCCCTCCGGGCTCAGCCCTGGGAGGCGGCCGGGTCCATCCAGAAGACCTCCCAGTGGTGGCCGTCCAGGTCGGTGAAGGAGCGCCCGTACATGAAGCCCATGTCCATGGGCTCCTTCGCCGGCGTGCCACCGGCGGCGAGGGCCGCGTCGGCCAGCTCGTCCGCCTTCTCGCGGCTCTCGGCGCTCAGCGTGACGAGCACCTCGGTGGCCTTCGTGGCGTCGGAGATCTCCTTGCCCGGGGCCGTGAACTCCTTGAACTTCTGCTCGGTGAGCAGCATCGCGAAGATCGTGTCGCTGATGACGAGACAGGCGGCGGTGTCGTCGCTGAACTGCGGGTTGAAGGAGTAGCCGAGCTTCTCGAAGAAGGCCCTGCTGGCGTCGAGGTCCTTCACGGGCAGGTTCACGAAGATCATCTGCGGAGCCATGGCGTTCCCTCTTCCTCGGTCGTCCGGCCCGCTCGGTGCGTTCCGGCGCTTTCGAGAGGTAGGACGGGGGCGCCGCCCGAAACTCATCGCCCCTCCGGAAAAAGTTTCTCCGCCGGGTCCGCCGGGTCCGCCGGGTCCACCGAGGTCCGCCCGGCCCCACCTGGCCGGCCCGGCCCGCCCGATCCGTCCGGCCCACCCGGTCCGCCGAGGTCCGTCCGGCCCTCTCCGACCCGCCGAGGCCCGCCCGGCCCCGCCCGGTCCGCCGAGGCCCGCCCGGCCCTCCCCGACCCGCCGGGGTCAGGCCGCGGTGCGCAGCCGGAGGGCCGCGAGGGGCACGAACCCCCCGCTCCCGCCCCCGGTGGACGCGTCGGGCCCGGCGAGCCGCCGCAGCATGGCCAGGGCGATCCGCTCGCCCTGCGCCTTGGCCCGCTCGGCCAGCGGCCCCTCGTGGAGCCCGTCGACGGAGGCGCGCCAGAGCTGCACCCAGCGCCCGAAGTGGGCGGCGGTGAGCGGCCGGGCGGAGTGGAGGGCGGCGTGCGGGGCGAAGGCGTCCCGCCCGTAGGAGGCGGTGCGGAACAGGGCCCGCTCCCAGAAGTCGGTGATCCCCGGCAGGTGCGCCTCCAGATCGGTGCCGGCGACCTCCGTGAAGAAGGGCCCGATGAGCGGGTCGGCGAAGGCCTCGGTGTAGAAGCGGCGCAGCAGCGCGTCGAGGTCGGCGCGGTCGCTGATGTCCCGGGTGGCACGCATGCCCCCAGTCTCCCCCGGCCCGGCCGGCCTCCCCAGTGCCGAAGGTCCCGGGCCCTCGCCCGGGCCCCGCGCCTCAGCCGTCCGCGCCCGCCGCGCTCCAGCGGTGCAACGTCCCGCTCTCCTCGTCGTACGTGAGCCAGGTGCCGTCGCCGAGCGGGCGGGCCGGACCGTCGCCGGGGTCCGAGGGGTACGCGACGCGGCCGCGCACCTCCAGGGTGGTGGCGTCGAGGAGCCAGTGGCGGACGCCCTCGTCGTCCTCGTCGCACTCGTAGCCGGTGCAGGCCAGGACGGTGCCGGCGTCGACGAACCCGCCCGCGCAGTCCCACGGCACCTCTTCCCCGCGCTCCTCCCGTTCGGCCAGGACCGTGCCGTCGAGGGCGTGCAGCCGCAGGTCCGCGCCGTGGTGCTCGACGGTGAGGAAGCCCCCGTGGGCCGGATGGGCGTCGAGGAGGATGCGGTCCGCCGTGTCGTTCAGGTCCCACGCGGTGACCTTCCCGCCGTCCAAGCGCCCCCAGTACAGCAGGATTCCGTCCTGGCCCATGCCGACGCAGAGCCCCATGTGGACGCCGTCCGGGTGGGAGAGGTGGTGCGAGCCGGCGGCCGCGCCGTCGCCGAGGGGCAGCAGGGCGAGCTCGCGCCCGTCGCGGGCGTCCAGGACGGCCCAGGCCTCGTCGTACTCCTCGCCCGCGACCGCCACGTGCGCCCAGACGGACCGGCCGTCGTCGGAGACCCGGCACGAACCGTGCTCGAAGCCGGCGCAGACCTCCTGCTCGTCGCCGGTGTGCGGATGGCCGGCCCGGGGACCCCAGCAGGCGTGCCGGTACTCCCACAGCGTCGTGCCGTCCGCGCCCACGGCCCGTACCGCCCGCTGTCCGGCGAAGACCGCGAAGGACCCGTCGGGGCTCAGCGAGACCCGGCCCCGGGTCCACCCGGGCCACGGCACGGGGAAGACGGCCCGCGGCCCCCGCCCCCCGGCGAACAGCTCGTCCGGGTGGTACGCCTCCAGGTCGGCGCCCCGGAACAGCAGGGCGCGGCGCGCACCGCCGGCGCGGGACTCGAAGGCGCCGTCGGCCACCAGGGACAGGGCGTCGGGCAGGGGCACCGAACCGAGCGGGCGCGCGGGAACCGGCGGCGGGGAGATGGACATCCCCCGAAGGTAACGGCCGCCTCCGGCGCCCCGGCCCCCGCCCCCGCAATCGCGGCCGCACCCCACCCTCACGGTCGTCCCCCACCCGACAGCCGCCGCCCGCCCCCATACCCCCGCCCCACACCCGCCGTCTCCCCTTCACCGCTCGTTGTCGCCCCGTCAACTCCCCGCTCCTAGGTTCCGGAGACGCGCGACCCCGTCGCCGACCGGTGCGGCGGGGCGGTTCACCATCCTTCTCGGGAGTGAGACGTGGAGCGACGCGGTTTCCTGCGCGGAGCGGTCATCGGTACCTCGGCCGCCGCCTTCGGCGGCAGCCTGTGGCACGGCGCGGCCTTCGCCGCCCCGGCACAGCCCGGCGCGGGCCCCTACGGGGCGCTCGGCCCGGCGGACGCGAACGGCATCCTGCTTCCGGCCGGGTTCACCAGCCGGGTGATCGCCCGGTCCGGCCAGACGGTCACCGGCACCTCGTACACCTGGCACAACGCTCCCGACGGCGGCGCCTGCTTCGTCGACGGCACCGGCTGGATCTACGTCTCGAACTCGGAGGTCAACCCGAGCGGCGGCGCGAGCGCGGTGCGGTTCGACGCGTCGGGCGCGATCACCGGCGCGTACCGCATCCTCTCCGGCACCCGGCAGAACTGCGCGGGCGGCGCCACCCCGTGGAACACCTGGCTGTCCTGCGAGGAGGTGTCCCTCGGCTACGTCTACGAGTCGAACCCGTGGGGCGGCACGGCCCACCGCCGGGACGCGATGGGCCGCTTCAAGCACGAGGCGGCGGCGGCCGACCCGGTCCGCAGGGCGATCTACCTGACCGAGGACGAGACGGACGGCTGCTTCTACCGCTTCCTGCCCACCACCTGGGGCAACCTCTCCTCCGGCACCCTCCAGGTCTTCAAGGCGTCCACGGCCACGTCCGGCACCTTCACCTGGCAGAACGTGCCGGATCCGGACGGCTCCCCGACCGTCACCCGCAACCAGGTCTCCGGCGCCAAGCGCTTCAACGGCGGCGAGGGCTGCTACTACGCGAACGACACCGTCTGGTTCACCACCAAGGGCGACAACCGGGTCTGGCAGGTCAACCTGGCCGCCGGCACGTACGAACTGGCCTACGACGACTCGCTGGTCTCCGGCGGCGCCCCGCTCACCGGCGTCGACAACGTCACGGGCACCTCCTCCGGCGACCTGTACGTCGCCGAGGACGGCGGGAACATGGAGATCTGCGTCATCACCCCGGACGACGTCGTCGCGCCGTTCCTGCGGATCGGCGGCCAGTCCGGCTCGGAGATCACCGGACCGGCCTTCTCGCCCGACGGCAGGCGGCTGTACTTCTCCAGCCAGCGGGGCACGAGCGGCAGCTCCTCGGGCGGCATCACCTACGAGGTGACGGGTCCGTTCCGCGCGTAGCAGCGCAGTTCCACCTTCTTCTGCTGGGCGCCGCCGAGGAGGGCGGCGCCCAGCGGCGTCAGGGTGTGCAGGACCGCGTTGCCGTGGCGCAGCGTCGCGATGAGCCCGGCCTCGCGCAGGACGCCGGCGTGCTGGCTGGCCGAGGCGAGCGACACCCCGGCGCGGCGCGCGAGTTCGCTGGTCGTGCCGCCGTCGCCGATGGCGTGCAGCACCGCCGAGCGGGTCTGGCCGACGAGCTTGGCGAGCGAGGAGCCGCCCGGCGCGCGGACGGTCGGCGCCTCGCCGTGGGTGACGGGGTAGACGAGGACCGGCGGCAGCGCGGGGTCGCGCAGCACGACGGGCGTCCCCCGGCAGAAGTACGAGGGCTGGAGCAGCAGTCCGCGCCCGTCGAGGTACACGTCCCGGTCCACCGGGTAGTCGGCCTCCAGGACGGGCGCGCGCCAGCGCAGCATCGGCGGCAGCGAGGCGAGGAGTTCCTCGGCGCCGCCGTCCAGGAGGGCCCGGCCGCGGCGGGCCCGGTCGGCCTCGACGCGGGCCAGGATGTGCGGCCAGTAGGGCTCGACGACGGCCCGGTGGTAGCCGCGCAGCGCCCCCACGAGCCGGTCGAAGGGCTCCGCTCCCCCGTCGGCCAGGGCGCGCAGCGAGTGGGGCACGGTCCGTCCGCCGGAGCGGTCGGCGGCGAGGAGCGAAAGCTCTCCGCGCAGCCGTCCCGGGTCGGTCGCGCGGATCGCCTGGAGGCCTTCGTCGAGGCCGTTGACGCCCTCGGCGGGCGTCAGGAAGTCGGGGAAATACCCCCTGCCGGGGACGAGGGCGGCGAGGAGGCGGGTCTCACCGCCGAGCCGCGCCCGCGCCTCCGCCCGCCATTCTCCGTAGACGACGGGGCCGCGCCGGTCCCTTAACCGGTGAAAGCTCAGAATCGTTTCCCACAGAACATCCGGCCGGGCCGCCGTCCGCACCCCCGCCAAGTCGTTTCCGGTGAAATGAATCCGCAGCATGAGGTCCCCACCTGTGCACTCGCAACCACCCCCGACGTCGAGTATGCACAGCATCACTGCACGTTACCAGGGTGTTTCAGCCACAGTTGAAAAGCATCGCGGCGAACGGGGCGGAACCGAAAAGCTGTACGGGTCGGGCAGGAAACCTTCTGGACCGAGGTGACGTGGTGAAGACCGTGGGGGGCTTTGCCCGTCCGGCGGCGGTCGGCGAGGGTTGCGGCTCACCTGCCCGGCATCGGTAAAGGGCGCGGCCTCCGGGTGGGGATCCGGGGGTCGCGCCCGTCCTGTTCTTTGCGGCGCGGAAACAGAAAAGTTCAATGGCCAATAATTCAATCGGCCGTAATTGAACACGAATCCACATCCGATCGACGGCCCGGCGAAATGAGCGGCCGGGCCCCGGGGAGAAAAACGACGGGACGGACACCTCCGCACAAAGGTGTCCGTCCCGTCCCTGTGAATCCGGAGCCGCCGCCCGCCGGTGAGGGTGGTGAGGTGGACCGGCGGCGGCCCCGGGGGTTCGGTGAATCCGCTGCTGAACGGGGGTTCAACAGGGATCCGGGCCCGCGCTGAACGGGGGTTCAGGAGCGGATCGGGCCCTCCCCCGGACCGGCGGTCCGGGAAGGGGCCCGGCAGGCTCCCGAACCGGGGCCCGGGAGCGGGCCGCACCGCCTCAGCGGCTGTCGCTGCCCTTCGACTCGGCCGCCGCGCGGCCCGCCTCCAGACGCGCCACCGGAATCCGGAAGGGCGAGCAGGAGACGTAGTCGAGGCCGACCTCGTGGAAGAAGTGCACCGACTCCGGGTCGCCGCCGTGCTCGCCGCAGACGCCGAGCTTGATGTCGGGGCGGGTGGCGCGGCCGGCCTCGACGGCGCTGCGGACCAGGGCGCCCACGCCGTCCTTGTCGATGGTCTCGAAGGGGCTGACGCCGAAGATGCCCTTCTCCAGGTACGCCGTGAAGAAGCTCGCCTCCACGTCGTCGCGGGAGAAGCCCCACACCGTCTGCGTCAGGTCGTTGGTGCCGAAGGAGAAGAACTCGGCGGCCTCGGCGATCTGGCCGGCGGTGACGGCGGCGCGCGGCAGCTCGATCATGGTGCCGAGCGCGAGCCTCAGGTCGACGCCGGTCCGCGCGCGGACCTCCTCGATGACCTGTTCGGCCTCCTCGCGGACGATCTCCAGCTCCTGGACGGTGCCGACGAGCGGGATCATGATCTCGGCGCGCGGGTCGCCCTTGGCGTCGATCCGCTGGGCCGCGGCCTCCGCGATGGCGCGGACCTGCATGGTGAACAGGCCGGGGATGACCAGGCCGAGGCGGACGCCGCGCAGACCCAGCATCGGGTTCTGCTCGTGCAGCCGGTGCACGGCCTGGAGCAGGCGCAGGTCGTTCTCGTGGGGCTCCTTGCGGGACTCGGCGAGGGCGACGCGGACCGACAGCTCGGTGATGTCGGGCAGGAACTCGTGCAGCGGCGGGTCGAGCAGCCGGACCGTGACGGGCAGCCCGTCCATGGCCTCGAAGAGCTCCACGAAGTCCTGCTTCTGGAGCGGCAGGAGGGCCTTGAGGGCGTCCTCGCGCTCGGCGTCCGTGTCCGCGAGGATCAGGCGCTCGACGTACTGGCGGCGCTCGCCGAGGAACATGTGCTCGGTGCGGCACAGGCCGATGCCCTGGGCGCCGAAGCGGCGGGCGCGCGAGGCGTCCTCGGCGTTGTCGGCGTTGGCGCGGACCCGCAGGCGGCGGACGCGGTCGGCGTAGGCCATGATCCGGTGGACGGCCTGGACCAGCTCGTCGGCGTCGTCGGCGCCGGCGTGCATCCGGCCCTCGAAGTACTCGACGACCGGGGACGGTACGACGGGTACCTCGCCGAGGTACACCTTGCCGGTGGAACCGTCGATGGAGACGACGTCGCCCTCCTCGACCACCTGGCCGTCGGAGGTGGTCATCCGGCGGCGCTTGGTGTCGACCTCCAGCTCCTCGGCGCCGCAGACACAGGTCTTGCCCATGCCGCGGGCGACGACGGCGGCGTGCGAGGTCTTGCCGCCGCGGGAGGTGAGGATGCCCTCGGCGGCGATCATGCCGTCCAGGTCGTCGGGGTTGGTCTCGCGGCGGATCAGGATGACCTTCTCGCCGGAGCGGGACCACTTGACGGCCGTGTACGAGTCGAAGACGGCCTTGCCGACGGCGGCGCCCGGGGAGGCGGCGATGCCGCGCCCGATCTGCTCGACCTTCGCGCCCTCGTCGAACTTGGGGAACATGAGCTGGGCGAGCTGGGCGCCGTTGACGCGCTGGAGCGCCTCGGCCTCGTCGATCAGGCCCTGGTCCACGAGCTGGGTGGCGATGCGGAAGGCGGCACCGGCGGTGCGCTTGCCGACGCGGGTCTGGAGCATCCAGAGCTGGCCGCGCTCGATGGTGAACTCGATGTCGCAGAGGTCCTTGTAGTGGGTCTCAAGGGTCTCCATGATGTGCATGAGCTGGTCGTACGACGTCTTGTCGATCGACTCCAGGTCGGCCAGCGGCACCGTGTTGCGGATGCCGGCGACGACGTCCTCGCCCTGCGCGTTCTGGAGGTAGTCGCCGTAGACGCCCTGGTGGCCGGAGGCGGGGTCGCGGGTGAAGGCGACGCCGGTGCCGGAGTCCGGGCCCAGGTTGCCGAAGACCATCGAGCAGACGTTGACGGCGGTGCCGAGGTCGCCCGGGATGCGCTCCTGGCGGCGGTAGAGCTTGGCGCGGTCCGTGTTCCAGGAGTTGAAGACGGCCTCGATGGCGAGGTCCATCTGCTCGCGCGGGTCCTGCGGGAAGTCGCGGCCGGTCTCGGCCTTCACGATCTTCTTGAACTGCTTGACGACCTTCTTGAGGTCGGCGGCGTCCAGGTCGGTGTCGCTGGCGGCCTTCTTGGCGGCCTTGACCTCGTCGAGCGCGTCCTCGAAGAGCTCGCCGTCGACGTCCAGGACGGTCTTGCCGAACATCTGGATGAGGCGGCGGTACGAGTCCCAGGCGAAGCGCTCGTTGTCGGCCTGGCGCGCGAGGCCGGCGACGGACTCGTCGGAGAGGCCGATGTTGAGGACGGTGTCCATCATGCCCGGCATGGAGAACTTCGCGCCGGAGCGGACGGAGACGAGCAGCGGGTCGTCGGCCTGGCCGAGCTTCTTGCCCATCTTCCGCTCCAGGGCGTCGAGGTGCGCGCTGACCTCGTCGCGGAGCGCGGCCGGCTCCGAGCCGCTCTCGAGGTAGACCTTGCACGCCTCGGTGGTGATCGTGAAGCCGGGGGGAACCGGCAGACCGAGGTTGGTCATCTCGGCCAGGTTCGCGCCCTTGCCACCGAGCAGGTCCTTCAGGTCCCTGTTGCCCTCGGTGAAGTCGTAGACGAACTTCTGATCATTGTTTTCCGACACGGGCCACGACTCCTCGACGACTCGGTTGGCTGCCCTGACGGCGAGGAACATACCCAGATCGAAGGCTTCTAGGGAGGTACGCCTAGCGGTCAGCTGGTCTTAACCACCCGTCCGCCAGCGCTTCGAAAGTAACCAAGCAGTAGCTTTCGCTTTCAGAGCCCGAAGGCTCCATGACCCAAAACAGAGGGACAGTGCTCACGTGAGCGCCTATGGCGACGCTTGCGTTCAACCTTTGAACGCAAAAAGGGTGGCACCGGGTGCCACCCTTCAGGCGGTGCAGATGGCCGTAACCTGCTCATGTGAGCACCCACCCCCTCAAGGGTGGCGAGGATCACTCCCCGAGAAAGGCTTGAATCTCAGCCGCCGGACGTGTCCAGCTCCGCGTCCTCGCTCACGCCGGAGCAGTCGTACGGGTCCTTCAACCAGCCGTCCGGCAGGACAACCCGGTTGTTTCCGGACGTACGGCCGCGGGGGCCGTCCGCGCCGACGGGCCAGGCCTGGTCCAGGTCGAGCTCGCTCAACTGAGCGCGCAGCTCGTCCAGGGAGGAGGTGATCGCCAGCTTCTTGCGCATCTCCGAACCGACCGCGAAGCCCTTCAGGTACCAGGCGACGTGCTTGCGGAAGTCGATGACACCGCGTGCCTCGTCCCCGAGCCACTCGCCGAGCAGCCGCGCGTGCCGCACCATCGCGTCCGCGACCTCCCGCAGGTGCGGCCGGGCATAGGCGCCCGTGCCCTCGAAGCCCGCCACAAGGTCCCCGAAGAGCCACGGGCGGCCCAGGCAGCCGCGTCCGACGACCACGCCGTCGCAGCCGGTCTCGCGCATCATCCGCAGGGCGTCGTCGGCCGACCAGATGTCGCCGTTGCCGAGGACCGGGATCTCCGGCACGTGCTCCTTGAGGCGCGCGATGGCGTCCCAGTCGGCCGTGCCGCCGTAGTGCTGGGCCGCCGTCCGCCCGTGCAGGGCGATCGCCGTGACGCCCTCCTCGACCGCGATCCGGCCCGCGTCCAGGAAGGTGATGTGGTCGTCGTCGATGCCCTTGCGCATCTTCATCGTGACCGGCAGGTCGCCCGCGTTGGTCACGGCCTCGTGCAGGATCGCCCGCAGCAGCGGCCGCTTGTAGGGCAGGGCCGAGCCGCCGCCCTTCCGGGTCACCTTGGGGACCGGGCAGCCGAAGTTCAGGTCGATGTGGTCGGCCAGGTCCTCGTCGACGATCATCCGCACGGCCTTGCCGACCGTCACCGGGTCCACCCCGTAGAGCTGGATCGAACGCGGCTTCTCCGTCTCGTCGAACCGGATGAGCTGCATCGTCTTCTCGTTGCGCTCGACCAGGGCGCGCGTCGTGATCATCTCGCTCACGAACAGCCCCTTGCCGCCGGAGTACTCGCGGCAGAGGGTGCGGAAGGGGGCGTTGGTGATGCCGGCCATCGGGGCGAGCACCACCGGCGGCTGCACGATGTGCGGCCCGATGGCGAGGGGGGTGAACGCGGTCATGGGCCCATTGTCGCGTACGGCGGCGGTCATGAGTCAGCCGTACTGTCCGCACATGCCCGACCTCACGTCCGGGCGGCCCCGGCCGGTCCGGACACGGGGGTACGGCGGAGGGGCCGGCGCGCGCGTGCGCGCCCCGGCCCCTCCGTCACGTCGCGCCTACTCCCGGTCGGTGCCCGCGGGAGCGGCGTCCCGAGCGCCCCCGGCGCCCTCCGTGCCGCCCTCGGCTCCCTGCGCGCGTTCGCGCATCTTCTTCAGGAGCTCCTGCTTCTGGTCCTCGGCCGTGCGCCGGTCGGCGGCGCGGTCCCGGGTGGTGGCCTGCTGGTCGGCGCGGGACAGCTTCTTGCGCTGTCCGCCGACGCCGAGGAGGTTGTTGCGGCCCTTCGCCATGGGGTTCTCCCGTCAGTGGTGAGGTGGTCGGTGGTCGGGCCGGGTCAGCCCCGGCACGGAGTGCTCACTCGTAGATCTGGAAGAACGCGTACATGCCGGGGACGCTACCCCGGCCCCGTCCCGGCGGCACCCGATTTTCCCCGCACCACCCGAAGGAATGACAGATATTGAAATCTGTCATCGCACATGCCATGGTTGAATCATGACCACGACCCGGAGCACCACGTCCTCCCCCGACCGCGTCCCCACCCGTCCGCTCGGCGCCACCGGCCCCCGGGTCTCCGCCCTGGGCCTCGGCTGCATGGGCATGTCCGCGCTGTACGGCGAGAGCGACCGCGCCGAGTCGATCGCGACGATCCACGCCGCCCTGGACGCCGGGGTGACCCTCCTCGACACCGGCGACTTCTACGGGATGGGGCACAACGAACTGCTGATAGCCGAGGCGCTGCGGACCGCGCCCGCCGCCGCCCGCGAGCAGGCCCTCACCAGCGTGAAGTTCGGCGCGCTCCGCACGGTCGAGGGCGGCTTCACCGGCTACGACGGGCGGCCGGCCGCCGTGAAGAACTTCGCGGCGTACTCGCTCCAGCGCCTGGGCACCGACCACATCGACGTCTACCGGATCGCCCGCGTCGACCCGGACGTGCCGATCGAGGAGACCGTCGGCGCCATCGCCGAGCTGGTCGAGGCGGGGCACGTGCGGCACGTCGGGCTCTCCGAGGTCGGCGCGGACACCCTGCGCCGGGCGGCGGCCGTGACCCCGATCGCGGACCTCCAGATCGAGTACTCGCTGATCTCCCGCTCCATCGAGGAGAAGATCCTGCCCACCGCCCGCGAGCTCGGCATCGGGATCACGGCCTACGGCGTGCTCTCGCGCGGCCTGATCAGCGGCCACTTCACCCGGGACCGGGAGCTGGCGCCCGGCGACTTCCGGGGCATGAGCCCGCGCTTCCAGGGCGAGAACCTCCAGCGGAACCTGGACCTGGTGGACCGGCTGCGGGCGCTCGCGGAGGCCAAGGGCGCCTCCGTTGCGCAGATCGCCGTCGCCTGGGTCCTGGCGCAGGGCGAGCGGCGGGGCGCGGACGTCGTGCCGCTGATCGGCGCCCGGCGCCGGGACCGGCTCGCGGAGGCGCTCGGCGCCCTGGACGTCACGCTCGACGCAGCCGACCTGGCGGCGATCGAGGAGGCCGTCCCGGCGGGCGCGGCGGCCGGCGAGCGGTACCCGGCGGCGCAGATGGCGCACCTGGACAGCGAGCACTGACGGGTGTCCGGCAGAGGCCGGCGCTCCGGACCCGCCGGGTACTGTCCTTCCATGGCCGCCACCGAGACCCTGACCGCAGAGCGCATCCTCGAAGCAACCGAGGAGGTGCTGCGGCGCTACGGCCCGGCGAAGGCGACCGTCGTGGACGTGGCCCGGGTCCTCGGCGTCAGTCACGGCAGCGTCTACCGCCACTTCCGCACCAAGGCGGCGTTGCGCGAGGCGGTGACCGAGCGGTGGCTCTCGCGCACCGAGACCGCCCTCGCCGAGCTGACCGCGGCCCCGGACCGGCCGGCGCCGGAGAAGCTGCGCGCCTGGTTCGCCCACCTCTTCGAGGCCAAGCGGCACAAGGCGGGCGACGACCCCGAGCTGTTCGCCACGTACAACGTGCTGATCGACGAGAACAGCGGCGTGGTGGAGCAGCACATCGGCGTCCTGATCGACCAGGTCCGGTCGATCGTGGCGGAGGGCGCCGGGGAGGCGGAGTTCACCGCCCCCGACCCGGACGCGACGGCCCGCGCGCTCTTCGACGCGACCTCCCGCTTCCACGACCCGGCCTACGCGCCGGAGTGGCGGCGCCCGACGATCGAGACCGAGTTCGAGGCCGTGGTGGAACTGCTGCTGCGCGGCCTGCGCGCCTGAGAAGGGCCCGTACGACGGGGAAGCCCCCGGTTCCGTGGTCCGGAACCGGGGGCTTCCCCGTACTGACGTGCTGCCGTACCGCCGTCCTCCAGGAAGGCGCCGCGACTCAGCAGCCGAGGAGGCGGCTGCCCAGGTAGCCCTGGATCTGGTCGAGGGAGACGCGCTCCTGCTTCATGGTGTCGCGCTCGCGCACGGTCACCGCGTTGTCCTCGAGGGTGTCGAAGTCGACGGTGATGCAGAACGGGGTGCCGATCTCGTCCTGGCGGCGGTAGCGGCGGCCGATGGCGCCGGCGTCGTCGAACTCGATGTTCCAGTTCTGGCGCAGGTCCGCCGCCAGGCCCTTGGCCTTCGGGGAGAGCTGCGGGTTGCGGGAGAGCGGCAGGACCGCGGCCTTGACCGGGGCCAGGCGGTGGTCGAGGCGCAGCACGACGCGCTTCTCCATGACGCCCTTGGCGTTGGGGGCCTCGTCCTCGGTGTACGCGTCGAGCAGGAAGGCCAGCATCGTGCGGCCGACACCGGCCGCCGGCTCGATGACGTACGGCGTGTAGCGCTCGTTGGACTCCTGGTCCAGGTAGGTCAGGCTGGCGCCGGAGGCCTTGGAGTGGGCGCTCAGGTCGTAGTCCGTGCGGTTGGCGACGCCCTCCAGCTCGCCCCACTCGCTGCCGCCGAAGGAGAAGCGGTACTCGATGTCGGCGGTGCGCTTGGAGTAGTGGGAGAGCTTCTCCTGCGGGTGCTCGAACCAGCGCATGTTCTCCTCGCGCAGGCCGAGGCCGGTGTACCAGTTCCAGCGCTGCTGCATCCAGTACTCCTGCCACTCCTCGTCCTCGCCCGGCTTGACGAAGAACTCCATCTCCATCTGTTCGAACTCGCGGGTCCGGAAGATGAAGTTGCCCGGAGTGATCTCGTTCCGGAAGGACTTGCCCATCTGCGCGATGCCGAACGGGGGCTTCTTGCGCGCGGTGGTCTGCACCTGGCTGAAGTTGGTGAAGATGCCCTGGGCGGTCTCGGGACGCAGGTAGGCGACGGAGCCGGAGTCCTGGGTCGGGCCGAGGTGGGTGGAGAGCAGGCCCGAGAAGTTCTTGGGCTCGGTGAAGGTGCCCTTGTTGCCGCAGTGGGGGCAGTTGAGGTCGGCGAGGCCGTTCTCCGGGAGACGGCCGTGCTTCTCCTCGTACGCCTCCTCCAGGTGGTCGGCGCGGAAGCGCTTGTGGCAGGAGGTGCACTCGGTCAGCGGGTCGGTGAAGGTGGCGACGTGACCGGACGCCTCCCAGACCTCGGTCGCCAGGATGACCGACGAGTCGATGCCGACGACGTCCTCGCGCGAGGTGACCATGTAACGCCACCACTGGCGCTTGATGTTCTCCTTGAGCTCGACGCCCAGGTGCCCGTAGTCCCAGGCGGCGCGCTGGCCGCCGTAGATCTCGCTACAGGGGAAAACGAAGCCACGGCGCTTGCTCAGGCTGACGATGGTGTCGATCTTGTCGGCGGCCACGGTGCTCTCTTCATTACGACGACGGAAAGGGTGGGAACTGCGGCGCGAAGCGCCTCTGTGGGGGGTGGTGGTCGGGAGACGGGTGGGCGAATGCCACAGGTTACCGGCGCCCGTACCCTCCGCATCAAATCGGTTCCGGGTAAGGGGGACGGGAGGGAGGGCGGAGCGTCGCGTGGGCCGGACCACACGGAAGGCAATTGACAACCGTTTCCAATTTTGTTGAAAATGAGTGTCATGAACGTACGTCGCCTGATACCCACCACCGCCCTCGCCGGAGCCGTCGCGCTCGGCCTCGTCTCCCTCTCCGCCTGCGCCGGGACCTCCGACGCCGCCGACGGGGGCAAGGGCGGCAAGCTGGACGTGGTGACCTCGTTCTATCCGATGCAGTACCTGGCCGAGCAGATAGGCGGCGGCCACGTCGCCGTCGAGACGCTCACCAAGCCCGGCGTCGAGCCGCACGACCTGGAGCTCAAGCCGAAGCAGATCGGCTCGCTCGGCGAGGCCGACGTCATCCTCTACCTCAAGGGCGTCCAGCCCGCCGTCGACGAGGCGATCGCCCAGGCCGGCGCGAAGCACACGGTCGACGCCACCACGCTCACGAAGCTGGAGGCGCACGGCACCGGAGCCGGTCACGACCACGGTCACGGCGAAGAGGGCCACGAGCACGCCGAGGACGAGGGCCACGACCACGGCTCCGAGGCCGGCACCGACCCCCACGTCTGGCTCGACCCCGTGAAGTACGCCGAGGTCGCCAAGGGCGTCGGCAGCGCCTTCGAGAAGGCCGACCCGGACCACGCCGCCGACTACCGGAAGAACACCGACGCCCTGGTGAAGAAGCTCGGCGAGCTGAACACCGAGTTCGAGACGGGCCTGAAGAACACCGCGACCCGCACCTTCATCACCACCCACTCCGCCTTCGGCTACCTCGCCGAGCGCTACCACCTGGAGCAGGAGGGCATCTCCGGCGTCGACCCCGAGTCCGAGCCGAGCCCCGCCCGCATGAAGGAGCTCCAGGAGATCGCGGCCAAGGACAAGGTCTCCACGGTCTTCTTCGAGACCCTGGCGAGCGACAGGACCGCGAAGACCCTCGCCGGCGACACCGGTCTGAAGACCGACGTGCTCGACCCGCTGGAGGGCATCACGGACAAGTCCCGGGGCAGCGACTACATCGAGGTCATGCGCTCCAACCTCACCGCGCTGAAGAAGGCCCTCGGCGCCAAGTGACCACCGCACAGCAGGAGGTACGGCCCATGGCACAGGAAACCGCCACCGAGGCCCCCGAAGCCGTCGTCTCCGTCCGGGGGGCCACCGCGGCCCTCGGCGGCCGCCCCGTCCTCCGGGGCGTCGACCTCACCGTCCACCGCGGTGAGGTCGTCGCCCTGCTCGGCGCCAACGGCTCCGGCAAGTCCACCGCCGTCCGCTCCGTCATCGGCCAGGTGCCGCTGACCAGCGGCACGATCGAGCTGTTCGGGACCGACCGGAAGCGGTTCCGCGACTGGGCCCGCGTCGGGTACGTGCCGCAGCGCACCACCGCCGCGAGCGGCGTCCCCGCCACCATCCGCGAGGTCGTCACCTCGGGCCGCCTCTCCCGCCGCCGCTTCGGCCGGCTCGCCCAGCAGGACCGGGCCGCCGTCGAGCGGGCCATCGCCCTCGTCGGCCTCGCCGACCGCGCCGGGGACTCCGTCGACGCCCTCTCCGGCGGCCAGCACCAGCGGGTCCTGATCGCCCGCGCGCTCGCCTCCGAGCCCGAACTCCTGATCATGGACGAGCCGATGGCGGGCGTGGACCTGGCCAGCCAGGAGATCCTGGCCGCGACCCTGCGCGAGCAGGTCGCGGGCGGCGCCACCGTCCTCCTCGTCCTGCACGAGCTGGGCCCCCTGGAGCCGCTGATCGACCGGGCCGTGGTCCTGCGCGACGGCTGCGTCGTCCACGACGGCCCGCCGCCCGAGGCCGTCGGACAGCACGCGCTGCCCGGCCACGACCACGTACATCCGCACGCGGCCGGCGAGCCGCTCCGCACGGGACTGCTGACCTGACATGGAATTCCTCGAACCCGCCTTCATGCAGCGGGCGCTGATCGCCGCCCTCCTGGTCGGGATCACCGCCCCCGCCGTCGGCGTCTACCTCGTCCAGCGCCGCCAGGCGCTGATGGGCGACGGCATCGGCCACGTCGCCATGACCGGTGTCGGCCTGGGCTTCCTGCTGAACTCCAGCCCGGTCTGGATGGCGACCCTCGTCGCCGTCGCCGGCTCGGTCGCGATGGAGCTGATCAGGGCGTACGGCAAGACCCGCGGCGACCTGGCGCTCGCGCTGCTCTTCTACGGCGGCATGGCGGGCGGCGTGCTGCTGATCAACCTCTCGCCGACCGGCTCCAACGCCAACCTCACCTCGTACCTCTTCGGCTCGCTGACCACCGTCTCGCCGGAGGACGTCACCGCGATCACGGTCCTGGCCGCCTTCGTGGTCCTGGTCACCGTCGGCCTGCGCCGCCGGCTCTTCGCGGTCAGCCAGGACGAGGAGTTCGCCCGGGTCACCGGACTGCCGGTGCGCGCCCTGAACCTGCTGATCGCGGTCACGGCCGCGGTGACCGTCACCGTCGCCATGCGGGTCGTGGGCCTGCTCCTGGTCAGCGCGCTCATGGTGATCCCGGTCGCGGCGGCCCAGCAGCTCACCCGCTCCTTCCGCGCCACTTTCCTCGGCGCGGTCCTCATCGGGGTCGTCGTCTCCCTGTCGGGAACGATCACCACGTACTACGTGGAGGCCCCGCCCGGCGCGACGATCGTGCTGTACGCGATCGGGGTCTTCGTCCTGCTCACGGCGCTCGCCACGCCGCTCGCCAAACGGCGGGCCCGGGCGGCCGGGGCGGACGCGGCGGCCTGCGACGCACGGGTCCCGGCCGGGCGGCGGCCGGGCGACGACGTGAGGGTGTGAGCCACGACCGGTCCGTGGGACACGGGGGGCTGGCAGAATGGCGGGGGCAGACAAGCATCCAAGGAGGCCCCCGTGGTGACGGCAGGACCCCCCGTACGCGGCCGCTCGACCAAGCAGCGGGCCGCCGTGTCGGCGGCACTGAACGAGGTGGACGAGTTCCGCAGCGCGCAGGAGCTGCACGACATGCTCAAGCACCGCGGCGACTCGGTCGGCCTCACCACCGTCTACCGCACGCTCCAGTCCCTGGCGGACGCGGGCGAGGTCGACGCGCTGCGCACCAGCGACGGCGAGACGGTCTACCGCCGCTGCTCGACCGGCGACCACCACCACCACCTGGTCTGCCGCCTCTGCGGCAAGGCCGTGGAGGTGGAGGGCCCCATGGTGGAGCAGTGGGCCGAGGCGATCGCCGCCGAGCACGGCTTCGTGAACGTGGCGCACACGGTGGAGATCTTCGGCACGTGCGCGGAGTGCGCCGCGAAGTGACCTGACGTACATGGACGCCCGTGGGGGCCCGCACCGGACTTTCTCCGGTGCGGGCCCCCACGCGTGCGGCGGGTCCGGTCAGCCCTTGTCGAGGACGGCCAGGTCGGCCGGGTCGACGCCGCCGAAGCGCCGGTCGCGGGAGGCGTACTCGACGCAGGCGCGCCACAGGTCGCGACGGTCGAAGTCCGGCCAC
This sequence comes from Streptomyces sp. NPDC092045, assembly GCF_044756005.1. NCBI lineage: Bacteria > Bacillati > Actinomycetota > Actinomycetes > Kitasatosporales > Streptomycetaceae > Streptomyces > Streptomyces sp. NPDC092045. The sequence continues at coordinate 555,024 of NZ_JBIVSC010000002.1, forward strand.
AGCACGTCCTGGAAGATCATCTCGGCGTAGCTGCTCTGCCAGATGAGGTAGTTCGAGGTGCGCTGCTCGCCGCTCGGGCGCAGGAAGAGGTCGACGTCCGGCATGTCCGGGTAGTACAGGTACTTCTGGAAGGTCTTCTCGTTGACCTTCGACGGGTCCAGCCTCCCGGCCGCCACGTCCCGGGCGATGGCCTGCGCCGCGTCCGCGATCTCGGCGCGCCCGCCGTAGTTGACGCAGAAGTACAGGGTCATGGCGTCGTTGCCGACGGTCTGCTCCTGGGCGATCTGGAGCTCCTGGACGACCGACTTCCACATCTTGGGCATGCGGCCGACCCAGCGGATGCGGATGCCCAGCTCGTCCATCTCGTCGCGGCGGCGGCGGATGACGTCCCGGTTGAAGTTCATGAGGAAGCGGACCTCGTCGGGCGAGCGCTTCCAGTTCTCGGTGGAGAAGGCGTAGAGGGAGAGGTTCTTGACGCCCATCTCCAGGCAGCCCTTGAGCACGTCCAGGACGACGCCCTCGCCGACCTTGTGGCCCTCGGTGCGCGGCAGGCCGCGCTCCTTGGCCCAGCGGCCGTTCCCGTCCATCACGCAGGCCACGTGGTTCGGCACCAGCTCGGCCGGGAGCTTCGGCGGGCGGGCGCCGGACGGGTGCGGCTCGGGCAGCTTGTACTCCCGGCGCTGCCGCCCGAGGATTCCGCGTCGTGCGATGGCCATGGCGATGGATCTCCTACCTAGGTCTTCTCTACGTATCGCAGGGAGCGCAGGCCACGCTCCAGGTGCCAGTGCAGGTAGGCGGAGACGAGTCCGCTGCCCTCCCTGACGTGACGCGGCTCGCACGCGTCCGCCGTCGCCCAGTCGCCGGTGAGGAGCGCGCTGAGCAGGCCGATGGCCTCCGCAGAGGGTACGACGCTTCCGGGCACCCGGCAGTCGCCGCATATGACTCCGCCCGCCGCGACCGAGAAGAACCGGTTCGGCCCCGGGAGTCCGCATCTGGCGCAGTCCCCGAAGCTGGGCGCGTAGCCGTTCACGGCGAGGGAGCGCAGCAGGAAGGCGTCCAGGATCAGATGGGGGGCGTGCTCGCCCCGGGCGAGGGTCCGCAGGCCCCCGACGAGCAGCAGGTACTGCTGGACGGCCGGCTCGCCCTCGTGGTCGGTGAACCGCTCGGCCGTCTCCAGCATGGCCGTGCCGGCCGTGTAGCGGGCGTAGTCGGTGACGATCCCGCCGCCGTACGCGGCGATGGTCTCGCTCTGCGTGCAGAGCGGCAGGCCGCGTCCGACCAGCTCGCTCCCCCGGGCGAAGAACTGCACGTCCACGTGGGAGAAGGGTTCGAGCCGGGCCCCGAACTTCGACTTCGTGCGCCGCACGCCCCGCGCCACGGCGCGTACGCGCCCGTGACCGCGCGTGAGGAGGGTGATGATGCGGTCCGCTTCACCCAGTTTCTGGGTGCGCAGCACGATGCCGTCGTCGCGGAACAGACTCATGCGGCCCATTCTCCCGTACGGCACCGACACCCGGGTCCGGGGCCGGGCGCCGGTGCCGCACGGGAGCGCTACGGGGCCCCGCCGCCGCTCAAGGCACCTCGCCCCGGCTGCGCGCGTTGACGTGCGCGGTGGCGGCGCTCAGGCGCTCGGCCGAGGTGGCCTCCCGCACCCCCTCGGGCTCCACGTCCCACTCCCGTCCGCCGCCCAGCGGGCGGATCTGGACGTAGGGCCCCTCGTGCCCCATGAGCCTCCCGACCCGTCCGGTGCGGATCTCGACGACGTACGACCCGATGGGCAGCGTCACGATCGACTCTCCTCCCTCGGCAGTACGGCGGCGGCGAGGAGCCGGGCCGTTTCCACCGTGCAGCATCCCAATTCCACGAGCGGCCTCGGGGGATCGGCGGCGAGGGTGACGACGTCGAGGCCGAGCGAGGGAAGGGTGATTCCCGCGCTCGCGAGCGCCTCGCGCAATTCCGCCACCGTCTCTTGCGCGGCTCCGACCGTCCCCGTGGACGCCTTCGTGATGTCTTCCTTCACCAACGTATGCCTTTCTGAATCCATTTCCGGCTTCGCCTCTCCAGGGTGACCCCTGATCCGTAGAATCGTCAGCTGCGCACGCCGACAACTGCGCGGTGGGGCAGGGGAGTTAATCCATGGCCAGAGGCGAGCGGCAGGACGTGCGGGGGTTCTTCGGAGAACTCCCGGAGGAACGCAGGGAGGCGGCGGGCCCCTCCAGGGGCGACCTGGGCGGACGGGTGTTCGTTTCGGGCGGTCGCATCGGCCCGTTCGAGCAGGGAATTCGAAAACCACAGCTCGATGTGGCGAAACGAATCAACGAGATCCTACAAACCGGCGGTATTTTCGAACGAACACGGCGCAAGCTCGTGGACTTCGCGGACCAACCGCCAACGGCCCGTACGGAGACGGAGTTTTCGGGGACGCTCCTCGACGATCCGGCAGGGGTGAAGAATGCACGGCGCGCCTACGATCCGCTCAGGGCCACCGCCTTGTCGCCAGAGGCGTCCCCGACCCCGATCGAGTCGGCGGCGGAGGACTTCGGACGATGCGCGCGTACGACCCGACCCGCGCCCACCGGTTCGAGAACTCCTACGGCAACACGTCGGGCGGCGACCCCGCCGTAGGCTCGTACGACCTCGCGGACGCCGCCCGGCGCAAGAGCAGCAACGGCGACGGCGACGGCGGGAACCGCGTCGAGGCCCTGGACGACGTCCCCGGCGCCGTCCCCGTCCGGGACGGCAAGAACCCCGGCCCCGCCCTCGCTGTGCGGGCCGACGCCTGGGCGGCCTTCGCGGGGCACCTGGCCGGATGACCCCCAAGCCTGCCCTTGGGAAGTCATAAGCCTGCCTTATGACCTCATAGACAGGGGCGGGGTACCGCTCCGGGTCGTGCATTATTTAGGGTGACCTAAGTGTCGGCGGCTTCGCCGCCATGTCGCTGCGAAGGGAACCCTGTCATGCCCCGCCCCCTCCGGGTCGCGATCGTCGGCGCCGGCCCCGCCGGAATCTACGCCGCCGATGCGCTGCTGAAGTCCGAGGCCGCCGCCGAGCCGGGCGTGTCGATCGACATCTTCGAGCGGATGCCGGCGCCCTTCGGCCTGATCCGCTACGGCGTCGCCCCCGACCACCCGCGCATCAAGGGCATCATCACCGCGCTGCACCAGGTGCTCGACAAGCCGCAGGTCCGCCTGTTCGGCAACGTCGACTACGGCACCGACGTGCACCTGGACGACCTGCGCTCCTTCTACGACGCCGTGGTCTTCTCGACCGGCGCCATGGCGGACCGCGAGCTGAAGATCCCCGGCGTGGAGCTGGACGGCTGCCTCGGCGCCGCCGACTTCGCCTCCTGGTACGACGGCCACCCGGACGTCCCGCGCACCTGGGACCTGTCCGCCGAGAAGGTCGCCGTCCTCGGCGTCGGCAACGTGGCCCTCGACATCGCCCGCATCCTGGCGAAGACGGCGGACGAGCTGCTGCCGACCGAGATCCCGGCCAACGTCTACGAGGGCCTGAAGGCCAACAAGGCGCTCGAAGTCCACGTCTTCGGCCGTCGCGGCCCGGCGCAGGCGAAGTTCAGCCCCATGGAGCTGCGCGAGCTGGACCACTCCCCCAACATCGAGGTCGTCGTCAACCCCGAGGACATCGACTACGACGAGGGCTCGATCGCGGACCGCCGCAAGAACAAGCAGACCGACATGGTCGCGAAGACCCTGGAGAACTGGGCGATCCGCGACATCGGCGACCGCCCGCACAAGCTCTTCCTGCACTTCTTCGAGTCCCCGGTCGAGGTCCTCGGCGAGGACGGCAAGGTCGTCGGCCTGCGCACCGAGCGCACCGAGCTGGACGGCACCGGCAACGTCCGGGGCACCGGCCGGACCACCGACTGGGACGTCCAGGCCGTCTACCGCGCGGTCGGCTACCTCTCGGACGAGCTGCCGAAGCTCCCGTGGGACGCCGTCAGCGGCACCGTCCCGGACCAGGGCGGCCGGGTCGTCCAGGAGAACGGCGAGCACCTGGCGTCGACCTACGTCACCGGCTGGATCCGGCGCGGCCCGGTCGGCCTCATCGGCCACACCAAGGGCGACGCCAACGAGACCGTGGCGAACCTCCTGGACGACTTCGCGAACGGGCGCCTGCTCGACCCGGCCGCCCCGGAGACGGACGCCGTCGTGTCCTTCCTGGAGGGCAAGGGCGTCACGTACACCACGTGGGAGGGCTGGTACGCCCTGGACGCCGCCGAGAAGGCGCTCGGCGAGCCGCAGGGCCGCGAGCGCGTGAAGATCGTGGAGCGCGAGGACATGCTGCGCGCGAGCGGCGCCGTCGAGTAACCGCCGCTCCGGTGCGTCGACCGCGAGGACTCGGAGGGGATCCGGGTCCTCGCGGAGCCGTCTCCCGGCGCTTCTCCCGGGCTCAGGAGACCGTCCGCGCGGAGGTGAGCAGCCGGACGGTGTCGTCCGGGGCCAGCGAGAGCGCGTTGCCGACGGTGCCGAGGACCTCCATCTCGGCCGGGCGGTACGGGCCGTCGGCCAGGGCGATCCGGGCCGCCTGGACGAGGATCGACTCCCGCCCGGAGGGGGCCAGGTGCGGGGAGAGCGGCTCCAGCGCCTCGTGCAGCTCGATCGCGAGGAGGGTGCCCTCGGGGTTCACCTCGGGCATGAAGCGCCCCGTGTCGGCCTCCAGGGCCTCCACGAGGTCGACGAGCTGGACGGCCGTGCACTCCGCGAAGCCGGCGGAGCGGACCGCGCTGACGGCCCGGTCCAGGACGGCGCGGGAGTCGGTGCCGCCGGCCGCGAGGACGGCCAGGGCGACGGTGTGGACGCCGTCCCGCAGCATCGCGGAGAAACGGCTCGTCGTCGGGTGGTCGAGCGCCTCCGTGCCGAAGTGCGTGTGACAGGCCGCGCACTCGACGACGGGGCCCGTACAGCCCCGGGGCAGGACGGGGACGCCCAGGACGGCGAACCTGCGGCGGCCGGTGCGCCGCCGGTAGTTGCGGTCGCCCCCGCACACCTCGCAGAAGAACTCGCCGTCCCCCACGGTGTTCCAGGAGGTGCGGATCCCGCAGATGCCCGCTTTCCCATCACGTGAATTCCGGGCAGACCGCATACGCACCTCCTCGACGCCCCGGCTGCGCTGCCGGCGTGGGCGTGATGTTAGCCACATCCGTGATGTGGCGTCAGTACCCCGTCGTCAGTTCACCGTGGAGATGGCCGAGACACGTCACCGTTCGACCGCCGTGGAATCACCCTCCCGGGTGGTCCCGCGTCCGCGTCCCCGCCCCTGCCGGGACGCGGACGCGGCGCTGCCCCGCGCCTTCCGGGAGGGCGCGGGGCAGCGGTGCCGGAGCGGGTCAGCGGGCGGAGCGGTTGACCGCCGAGACGACCGCCTTCAGGGAGGCGCGAGTGGTGTTGGCGTCGATGCCGATGCCCCACAGGACCTTGCCGTCGATGGCGCACTCGATGTACGAGGCGGCCTGCGCGGAGGCGCCCTCGCTCATCGTGTGCTCCTGGTAGTCCAGCAGGCGGGCGTCCACGCCGACGGCCTGCAGCGCGGCGAAGAAGGCCGAGATGGGGCCGTTGCCGGAGCCGGTCAGGACCGTGTCGACGCCGTCCACGACCGCCTCGACGGTCAGCGTGTCCGTGCCGTCGGTGTCGGAGGTGGTCTGGCCGGAGCGCAGCTGGATGCGGCCCCAGCGGGCCGCGGTGCCGTCCGGGCTGGGCAGGTACTCGTCCTGGAAGACGGACCAGATCGCGGCCGGCGTGACCTCGCCGCCCTCGGAGTCGGTCTTCTGCTGGATGATCCGGGAGAACTCGATCTGCATCCGGCGGGGCAGGTCCAGCTTGTGGTCGTTCTTCAGGACGTACGCGATGCCGCCCTTGCCGGACTGCGAGTTGACCCGGATGACGGCCTCGTAGGAGCGGCCGACGTCCTTCGGGTCGATCGGCAGGTACGGGACGGCCCACTCGATGTCGTCCACGGTCTTGCCCCGGGCGGCCGCGTCGGCCTCCATGGCGTCGAAGCCCTTCTTGATGGCGTCCTGGTGGGAGCCGGAGAAGGCGGTGTAGACCAGGTCGCCCGCGTAGGGGTGGCGCGGGTGGACCTCCATCTGGTTGCAGTACTCGCTGGTGCGGCGGATCTCGTCGATCTGCGAGAAGTCGATCTGCGGGTCGACGCCCTGGCTGAACAGGTTCATGCCCAGGGTCACCAGGTCGACGTTGCCGGTGCGCTCGCCCTGGCCGAACAGGCAGCCCTCGACGCGGTCGGCGCCGGCCATGACGGCCAGCTCGGCCGCCGCCACGGCCGTGCCGCGGTCGTTGTGCGGGTGGGCGGAGATGCAGACGTACTCCCGGCGGGTCAGGTTCCGGGACATCCACTCGAACCGGTCCGCGTGCGTGGACGGCGTCGAACGCTCCACGGTGGCGGGCAGGTTGAGGATGATCTCGCGGCCCGGGCCCGGCTGCCAGACGTCGCAGACGGCCTCGCAGACCTCCAGGGCGAAGTCCAGCTCGGTGTCGGTGAAGATCTCGGGGCTGTACTGGTAGCCGAAGGTCGTCTCCGGGCCCAGCAGCTTCTCCGCGTACTCCATCACCAGGCGCGTGCCGTCCACGGCGATCTGCTTGATGTCCTCCTTCGAGCCGCGGAAGACGACCCGGCGGAAGGTGGGCGCGGTGGCGTTGTACAGGTGGACGGTGGCCCGCTTCGCGCCGACCAGGGACTCCACGGTCCGCTCGATCAGGTCCTCGCGGGCCTGGGTCAGGACGGAGATGGTGACGTCGTCCGGGATCGCGCCCTCTTCGATGATGGAGCGCACGAACGCGAAGTCGGTCTCGCCGGAGGACGGGAAGCCGACCTCGATCTCCTTGTAGCCCATGCGTACGAGCAGGTCGAACATCTCGCGCTTGCGGGCCGGGGACATCGGGTCGATCAGGGCCTGGTTGCCGTCGCGCAGGTCGGTGGACAGCCAGCGGGGGGCCTTGGTGATGCGCCGGTCGGGCCAGGTTCGGTCGGGGATCTCGACGGCCTCGTACCGGCCGTACTTGTGGATCGGCATCCCGGACGGCTTCTGCAGCGGGGCCTCGTTGGTGACGGGCGTGGGGCGGCCGATGAACGGGGACTGCGACATTGCGTAGGGCTCCTCGGGTCCAGCGGAGAGAAGGACGGCCGACTGTCGAACGCAACACCAGGTCCCGCGGGGAGGGGGTCGGCCTACGACTACAGGCCCTCGCCGCGGCAGCTAAGGAGAAGCAGCCCGAAACGCATGATGTGCCGCAGCTTAGCCCAGGGACGTGGAGGCGGACGTCCCATTCCAGTATGCGGGACGGCTGCGGAATCAAACTCGAACAGTGACGGATCACTCCATTTCGCCAATCCTCGTCTCTCCTCGTGACAGTGCCGTCACGCACTGCCACATTGCTGGAATGACCGCTCACACTCCTGTCTTCTGTTCGATCGTGCCGCCGCACCTCCTGGAGCACCTGGCGCACTCCTCCGATCCGGCCGTCGCCGCCACCGCCCGCCGCACCCTGGCCGCGGACGCCTCGGCCCGCACGTTCCGGGTGCTGCCGCGGCCCGGCTCCGCCCCCGCGGCCGCCGCCCGCGCCGCCGCCGGCCCGCACCGCACCGTCCACGACTGCCGGCGGGGCACCGACCTGCCGGGCGAGAAGGTCCGCGCCGAGGGCGGGGAGGCGACCGGCGACGCCTCCGTCAACCGCGCGTACGCGGGCCTCGGCGCCACCTTCGACCTCTTCCTGAACGCCTTCGGGCGCGACTCGATCGACGGCTCCGGGCTGCCGCTGGTCGCCTCCGTCCACTACGACCGGGACTACGGCAACGCCTTCTGGAACGGCGAGCAGATGGTGTTCGGGGACGGCGACGACGAGATCTTCCTCGACTTCACCCTGCCCGTGGACGTCATCGGCCACGAACTGGCCCACGGCTTCACCCAGTACACGGCGAACCTGGAGTACTTCAGCCAGTCCGGCGCCCTCAACGAGTCCGTCTCGGACGTCTTCGGCGCCCTCGTGAAGCAGTACGCGCTCGGGCAGGGCGCCGAGGCGGCGGACTGGCTGATCGGCGAGGGCCTCTTCCACCCGAACGTGCAGGGCAGGGCCCTGCGTTCCATGAAGGCCCCGGGCACGGCGTACGACGACGACGTCCTCGGCAAGGACCCGCAGCCCGCCCACATGGACGACTACGTCCGCACGGGCCGCGACAACGGCGGGGTGCACATCAACTCCGGCATCCCCAACCACGCCTTCTACCTGGCGGCGACCGAACTGGGCGGCAACGCGTGGGAGCGGGCCGGGCAGATCTGGTACGACGTGATGACCGGCGGCACCCTCACTCCGGAGACCCGGTTCGCCGAGTTCGCGGCGGCGACGGCGAAGGCGGCGAAGGACCGGTACGGCGACGGGGCGGAGATCCAGGCCGTCCTGAAGTCCTGGGCCGCCGTGGGCGTGCCGGTGGACTGAGCCGGGGTAGGGAGGGGCTCATGCGGATTCGAGTGCGGCGCACGGGCGGTTTCGCGGGCATCGAGCGGTCGGCGGAGGTGGACACCGCGGGCCGCTCCGACGCCGGGGAGTGGACCGCCCTGGCGGGGGCGGTCCTCGCGGCGGCCGACGGGGGCGGCGGGGACGGTGACCGCTCCCGCGTCCCGGACGGCTTCTCGTACGAGATCACGATCGACGGGCGCACGGTCCGGTGCGGCGATCCGGCGGTCACGAAGGAGCAGCGGGCCCTGATCGTCCGGCTCCTGAAGGAGGGCGCGTAACCGGACGCCTCCACTCCCCCCTTTCCTCGCCTTCGCCCTGGTGTTCGAGGTTCGCGCCGTGACTTGAAAGGATGGCGCGGCCTCGCCCCCCTCGCGAAAGTGAACCGCACATGAACGAAAGTCAGCCGAACCGGCGCGGCTTCCTCTCCCTGAGCGGCGTCGCCGCCCTGGCCGTCGCCGGACTCGGCACGGCGGCCGGGACCGCGAGCGCCGCGGGCACGGGCGCCGGGACGGCGGCCACGACCCTGGCGCTGCCGCCGTCGAAGCTGATCCGCGTCGAGGGCAACACCGGCCCCGCCTACTTCCGCGAGAAGGCCGTGCAGCGGGGGACGGTCATCCAGTCCCTCGGCTTCGACAACGTCAACCGGCGCCTGTACTTCGCCCAGATCATCGGCGGCGGCCTCCAGCTCAAGGGCGAGTCCGCGCCGGTCTCCGCCAACCTCCGCGACCTCCACGGCGACCTGGCGATCACCGAGTGGACCCTCGGCGCCGACACGGCGGAGGGCGCCGGAAGCGCGAAGATCACGGGCCACATGTACCTGCGGGGCTTCGGCCACGGCGTCGGCATCGGCGTCGAGCCCTCGGGCAGCAGCACCTACCTGTGGACCGAGGTCGACGCCGTCCAGGACACCGCGGAGGGGACGAGCCGGGGCCGCCGCCTCTGCCGCTTCAAGTTCGCGAGCTCCAGCACGCCGCTGGACGCCACCAGCACCTCGCTCCAGAAGTTCACCCCCGTCCCCGGCAGCGTGAACAACACGGCGGGCGTCGACCCGCTGAACAACCGCCTGGTCGTCCGGTACAGCCTCAACGGCATGCGCTACCGGATCTTCGACCTGGCCGCGGCGCGCGCGGGCGACTTCGGCGCGCCGCTGGCCGAGATCGCCGAGCCCGCGATCTCGATCGACCGCAACCGCTACGGAAAGCCCTCGTTCCAGGGGTACGCGGTGGCCGGCCGGTACCTGTACATGCTGCACGGCAACTCGTACGGCTACACGCAGGACCACGACGGCAACGCGTCGACGCCCAAGATCGTCATCTCCCCGCCGGGCGAGGGCAACACCCACCTGACCTCGGTGGACCTGAACACCGGGCAGATCATCCGGACCTTCCACTCGAAGGCCGGCTGCACCCTGCCGTTCCGCGAGCCGGAGGGCCTGGCCGTCCAGATCCCGAAGGCGTCCGAGCCCGACGTGTTCCGCCTCTGCATGGGCTTCGCCTCGGGCGACACCCCGGGCGCGCGCACCGCGTCGGTCTACTCCAAGGACTCGCTGATCCAGCCGTGAGGCACGACGGCGCCGGGGCACGAGAAGGGGCCGCGCCCGGGAAGGTTCCCGGGCGCGGCCCCGCCGCAGGTCCTTCCGGAGGCCCGGCCCCCTAGAAGCCCAGCTTCCTGAGCTGCTTCGGGTCCCGCTGCCAGTCCTTCGCGACCTTCACGTGCAGGTCGAGGAAGACCGGGGTGCCGAGGAGGGCCTCGATGTGCTTGCGGGACTTCATCCCGACCTCCTTGAGGCGGCTGCCCTTGGGGCCGATGATGATGCCCTTCTGGCTGGGGCGCTCGATGTACACGTTGGCGTGGATGTCGAGCAGCGGCCGGTCCGCCGGACGGTTCTCGCGGGGGATCATCTCCTCCACGACCACCGCGATGGAGTGCGGCAGCTCGTCCCGCACGCCTTCGAGCGCGGCCTCGCGGATCAGCTCCGCGACCATGACCTGCTCGGGCTCGTCCGTGAGGTCGCCCTCCGGGTAGAGCGGCGGGGACTCGGGGAGCAGCGGGACGAGCAGGTCCGCGACGAGCTGGACCTGCTTGTCGCCGACGGCCGAGACCGGGACGATCTCCTGCCACTCGAAGCCCAGCTCCTTGCCGAGCTGGTCGACGGCGATGAGCTGCTCGGCGAGCGTCTTGGAGTCGACCAGGTCGGTCTTGGTGATGATCGCGACCTTGGGGGTCTTCTTGATCCCGGCCAGTTCCTTGGCGATGAAGCGGTCGCCGGGGCCGAGCTTCTGGTCGGCGGGCAGGCAGAAGCCGATCACGTCGACCTCGGCCCAGGTGGTGCGCACGACGTCGTTGAGCCGCTCGCCCAGGAGGGTGCGCGGCTTGTGGAGGCCGGGGGTGTCGACCAGGATCAGCTGCGCGTCCGGGCGGTGCACGATGCCCCGGACGGTGTGCCGGGTGGTCTGCGGCCGGTTCGAGGTGATGGCCACCTTCTGGCCGACCAGAGCGTTCGTGAGGGTGGACTTGCCCGCGTTGGGGCGGCCGACGAAGCAGGCGAAGCCGGCCCGGTGGACGGCTTCGGTTTCTTGGTTGCGAGCGCTCATGGGGGCCATTGTCCCCGATGAGCGCCCGCGCCACGCACCCAGTGGGTGCGGAGGGTCCGGCGGCGCGCCTCAGCCCGCCGTGACGGCCCGCCGCAGCCGTCCGTCCGGGCCCGCCAGCAGGACCGGGGTCTCCGGGCCGCCGAGGTCCCGCACGGCCGCGCGGTCCTCGTCCGAGGCCGCCTCGGCGGTCGTCACGACGGCCGCCGCCTCCAGGGACTCGGCGCCGCTGGCCACCGCCATCGCGACGGCGGTCCGGAGGGCGCTCAGCCGGAGCGATTCGAGCGCCACGGTCCCGGCCACGTACGTCCGGCCGGTCTCGTCGCGCACGGCCGCGCCCTCGGCCACGCCGTTGCGGGCCCGCGCGCTCCGCGCCAGGGTGATGATCTTGAGGTCCTCGGCGCCGAGGTCGCCGTGCTCGCTGCTGAGTGTCATGGAGCGAGCATAGGTCGGGCCCGGGAGGGCTCCGGGTCAGGGGCGGTCGAGGCGGAGCCGTACCGCCTTCGGCAGGCCCGCGACGACGAGGTCGTACGAGTCCTCGACCAGCTCCCGGACCATGGGGGCCGGGAGCTCGCCGACGGTCACCGTGTTCCAGTGCCGCTTGTTCATGTGGTGGCCGGGGGCGATCGCCGGGTGCTCCTCGCGGAGCCGCACGGCCTCGTCCGGGTCGCACTTGAGGTTGACCCGGAGCGGCTCGGAGTCGAGCGCCGAGAGCGCGAAGAGCTTCCCGGCGACCTTGAAGACGGAGGTGTCCGGACCGAAGGGGAACTCCTCCGTCGCGTCGGCGAACTCCAGGCAGAGGGCGCGCAGCTCGTCGGGGGTCACCCGGCCTCCTGGGGGGTCACTCGGACTCCTTCTCCGCCCCGACCGGCTCCACCGGTTCCACGAGCACGGTGACGATCTTGTTCCGGCGGCCGGCCGGGGACTCGGCGGTCAGCCGCAGCGAGCGCCCGTCGGGCAGCTCCACCACGGACTTCGCGCCCGGGATGGGGACGCGGCCCAGGGCCTTGGCGAGCAGGCCGCCGACGGTCTCCACGTCCTCGTCGTCGTACTCGTCGGGGCCCAGGCCGTAGAGCTCGCCGAGGTCCCCGATGTCGAGGCGGGCGGTGACCCGGTACCGGTCGTCGCCGAGCTCCTGGACGGGCGGCAGCTCCCGGTCGTACTCGTCGGTGATCTCGCCGACGATCTCCTCCAGGATGTCCTCGATGGTGACGATCCCGGCCGTGCCGCCGTACTCGTCGACGACGACGGCGACGTGGTTGCGCTCCTGCTGCATCTCGCGCAGCAGGTCGCCGGCGTTCTTGGTGTCGGGCACGAAGGCGGCCGGCCGCATCGCGGTCGACACCAGGTCGGACTCCGACTCCCGGTTGACGTGGGTCCGGCGGGCCAGGTCCTTGAGGTACACGATGCCGACGATGTCGTCCTCGTTCTCGCCGGTGACCGGGATCCGGGAGAAGCCGGAGCGCAGCGCCAGGGTGAGGGCCTGGCGGACGGTCTTGTACCGCTCGATGCAGATCAGGTCGGTGCGGGGCACCATCACCTCGCGCACGAGGGTGTCGCCCAGCTCGAAGACGGAGTGCACCATGCGGCGCTCGTCGTCCTCGATCAGCGACTCCTGCTCGGCGAGGTCGACCAGGGCCCGCAGCTCGGCCTCGGAGGCGAAGGGGCCCTTGCGGAAGCCCTTGCCGGGGGTGAGCGCGTTGCCGATGAGGATCAGCAGCTGCGGGATCGGGCCCATGATCCGGGCGAGGGGCACCAGGACGTACGCGGCGGCGGTCGCCGTGTTCAGCGGGTGCTGGCGGCCGATGGTGCGCGGCGAGACGCCGACGGCCACGTACGAGACGAGGACCATGACGGCGATGGCGACGAGGAGCGCCTCCCAGGTCTCCGGGAAGGCCTCCAGGCAGGCGTACGTGACGAGGACGCCGGCCGCCATCTCGCAGGCGACGCGGACGAGCAGCGCCACGTTGAGGTAGCGGGTCGGGTCGGAGGCGACCTGGGCGAGCTTCTCGGCCCCGCGCCGCCCGGACCGTACGGCCTCGGCGGCGCGGAAGCTGGAGATCCGGGCGAGGCCCGCCTCGGCGCAGGCGGCGAGCCAGGCCACGACGACGAGCGCGACCGCCCCGAGGATCAGCGAGACGTCCATCGGGGTCAGGACACGGTCGGCGCCGGGGAGGGGCCGGTCAGGCCCTTCTCCGCGCGCCAGCCGTCGACGATCGCCGCCTGGAGGCCGAACATCTCGGCCTTCTCGTCGGGCTCCTCGTGGTCGTAGCCGAGGAGGTGCAGCACTCCGTGGACGGTGAGGAGCTGGAGCTCCTCGTCCATGGAGTGCTGCGTCGGCGCGTCCTTGCCCTGCTGGGTGGCGACCTCGGGGCAGAGCACGATGTCGCCGAGGAGCCCCTGCGGGGGCTCCGCGTCGTCCTTCGCCGGCGGGCGCAGCTCGTCCATCGGGAAGGACATGACGTCCGTGGGGCCGGGCAGGTCCATCCACTGGATGTGGAGCTGCTCCATCGCCTCCGCGTCCACGACGATCACCGAGAGCTCGGAGAGGGGGTGGATGCGCATGCGCGCGAGCGCGTAGCGGGCGATGTCGAGGATCGACTGCTCGTCTACCTCGGTGCCGGACTCGTTGTTGACGTCGATCGACATGGTGGTTCTGTGACTACTTCCCGTTGCGGCCGTTGCGGCTGTCGTACTGCTCGTACGCGTCGACGATACGGCCGACGAGCTTGTGCCGGACGACATCCTGCGACGTGAGCGTGGAGAAGTGGACGTCCTGGACCCCGTCGAGGATGTCGCGGACCTGCCGCAGACCGCTCTTCGTCCCGTTCGGCAGGTCGACCTGGGTGACGTCACCGGTGATGACGATCTTCGAGTCGAAGCCGAGGCGGGTGAGGAACATCTTCATCTGCTCGGGGTTCGTGTTCTGCGCCTCGTCCAGGATGATGAACGCGTCGTTCAGGGTGCGGCCCCGCATGTACGCCAGGGGCGCGACCTCGATCGTCCCGCTCGCCATGAGCTTGGGGATCGAGTCCGGGTCGAGCATGTCGTGCAGGGCGTCGTAGAGCGGGCGCAGGTACGGGTCGATCTTCTCGTAGAGCGTGCCCGGCAGGAAGCCGAGCCGCTCGCCCGCCTCGACGGCGGGTCTGGTCAGGATGATCCGGTTGACCTGCTTGGACTGCAGGGCCTGGACCGCCTTGGCCATGGCGAGATAGGTCTTGCCGGTGCCCGCGGGGCCGATGCCGAAGACGATCGTGTGCTTGTCGATGGCGTCGACGTACCGCTTCTGGTTGAGCGTCTTGGGACGGATCGTGCGTCCCCGGCTGGAGAGGATGTTCTGCGTGAGCACCTCGGCGGGAGTCTCCTCGCCGCCCTCCGCCGTTCCGTCCCCGCTCGCCCTGAGCATGGCGATCGAGCGTTCCACTGCGTCCTCCGTCATCGGCTGACCGGTGCGGAGCACCAGCATCATCTCGTCGAACAGGCGCTGGATCAGGGCGACTTCCGCCGCGTCGCCGACCGCGCTGACCTGATTGCCCCGGACGTGGATGTCGGCGCCCGGGAACGAGCGCTCGATCACGCGGAGCAGGGAGTCCCCGGAGCCGAGGAGGGTCACCATCGGGTGCTTGGCGGGGACGGCGAAGTGGGCGCGGGCCTGTCCGTGCGCCCCGTCGCGGGGCGCTCCGTCGTGGGCTGTGGGTGTGTGAGTCATGGGCCGGCACTGGGGCCTGCACATACCTCCCGTCGCAGGGTTCTCGCTGCTCGACAACCTCTCGACCACCAAGCCTACGACCTGGTACCGACAAGGCCTAAGGGGTTTACGGAGGGCCGTTCGAGTGGCGTGTTCGGAGGCCGGCCTCAGGAGGCGGCCGCGCGGAAGCCGATCGTCGGGACCGCCCTGCGCAGCGGCCAGGGGCGGGCGGGGGCGGGCAGGAGGCGCTCCAGGAAGGCGTAGCGGCCGCGCAGGGCCTCGGGGTCCTGCCGGGCGTCGCCCTGGGCCCGCTGCCACCAGGCGGCGATCTCGTCCCAGGTGGGGGCGGAGAGGGAGCCGCCGAACTCCTGGACGGAGAGGGCGGCGGTGAGGCCCGCGAAGGCGAGCCGGTCGGCGAGGGGCCAGCCCGCGAGGGTGCCGGTGACGAAGCCGGCGACGAAGACGTCCCCGGCGCCGGTCGGGTCGAGGGCGGAGACCTCGATGGCGGGGACCTCGGCGGTCTCGCCGGTGGCGCCGTCGACGGCGTAGGCGCCCTCGGCGCCGAGCGTGACCACGGCGTGGCGGACCTTGTCGGCGAGGGCGCGGGCGGCGGCCCGGGGGCAGTCGGTGCGGGTGTAGCGCATCGCCTCGGCGGCGTTGGGCAGGAACGCCTCGCAGTGCTCCAGGTCCGGGAGGGCCGCCAGGTCCCAGCGGCCGGTGTCGTCCCAGCCGACGTCGGCGAAGACCTTGGCGCCGGCGCGGGCGGCCTGGGCGACCCACTCCTCGGGGCGGCCGGGGACGAGGGAGGCGACGGCCGCGCGCGCGTGCGGCGGGCAGGCGGGCAGGGCGCCCTCGGACGGCGGGGCCTCGTGGCCGTGCGAGACCATCGTGCGCTCGCCCTCGTAGGCCATGGAGACGGTGACCGGGGAGTGCCAGCCGGGGACCGTGCGGGAGAAGGAGAGGTCGATGCCCTCGCCCTGCTCCAGGGCGTCCCAGCAGTACTCGCCGTAGTGGTCGTCGCCGAAGGCGGCGGCGAGGGAGGTGCGCAGGCCGAGGCGGGCGAGGGCGGTGGCCATGTTGGCGACGCCGCCGGGGCTGGAGCCCATGCCGCGGGCCCAGGACTCGGTGCCGCGGACGGGGGCGCTGTCGAGGCCGGTGAAGATGATGTCGAGGAAGACCGTGCCGGTCAGGAAGACGTCGCAGGCGGGATCGGTGGGCTCGCGCAGGCGCTCCAGCGGGTCGACCTCGGCGTCGTGTTGCGGCTGCTCTCCCCTGGGTGTGGTCACGGCGGGCTCCCCGGTCGCGGTGCGGATCCGCCCAGTGTGCCCGATGGGGGTCGGGAGACGGGTGGGACGCACGAGGAGGACGGCTCTTTACCCGGAAACCATCCTGCCAAACCACAAGTGTCGCGGATCACATCCCGTACCGGGGGAAACCGTCTTCTCCCACCCCTCGCCCGCTTGATACACATGGTCCCGCGACCCCGTGCCCCTCGTGCACCACCGGGCGCTCCACCCCTCCCCTTCTTGCTCCTGGGAACGCCCATGTCGTCGCGGTCTCGCGGCGCGGGGGCCCTCGTCGCCCTCGTCGCGCTCTTCACGGCCGGTTACCTGGCCCCGTACCTGCTGCCGACCGTCGTCGGCCGCCTCTCCGCCGGGCTCGGCCTCTCCCCCGCGCAGGCGGGCCTGGTCGGCTCCGTGCTGCTGCTCGGCTCCTCGTCCGCCGGCTTCGCGCTCGCCGCGCGCGGGGAGCGGACCGGGCCGCGCCGGGCGGCCCGCGCGGGCCTGCTCGCCATGATCGTCGGGTACGGCTCCGCCGCCGCGGCCGGCACCGTGCCGCTGGTGGTCGCGGGCGCCGTCCTCGGCGGCCTCGGCTCCGGCACGGCGACGGCGGTGGCCGCCGCCGGGATCGCCGGGCGGCGGGACCCGCACCGGGCCTCCACCCTGGGCCTGCTCTCCGTCTCGGCCACGGCGGGCGCCCTCTACCTGACGCTCCCCCACCTGGGCCCCGGTCACGCGCCCCCGCTGCTCGCGATCGCCTGCGCGGCGGCGCTCGTGTGGCCGGTGACGGGCCGTCTGCCGGGCGGTACGCGGGCGCGTGCGGGCCGGGAGGCGTCCGCCGGGTCCCCCGGACCCGTGGCGTCCGTGGCGGGCCCGCTGCCGTACCGCCGGGCGGGAGCCGTCCTCGCGGGCGGCATCCTGTGCTGGTCCCTCGCGCAGAACGCGCTGTGGGGCGTGAGCGGCCGCATCGGGACCGCTCAGGCCGGGCTCTCCGAGGTCACCGTCGGCGCGGTCTTCGCGGCGGCGCTCGGCGCGGGGCTCGCCGGGGTCACGGCGGCGGGGGCGCTCGGCTCGCGCCTGGGCCGGGCGGTGCCGATCGGGGCCGGCACGGTCCTCATCGCGGGCTGCGTGCTGCTGAGTTCGTCCGCCCGGGACCTGGTCGCGTTCGCGACCGGCGAGATCCTGTGGAACGCCTTCTACCCGGTCGTCCTGTCCTACCTCCTGGGCCTGGCCGCCTCCCTCGACCCGCGCGGCCGCTGGGCCGTCCTGGTCGGCTCGGCGTCCTCCCTGGGCGTGGCCTGCGGCCCGGTGACCGGCAGCCTCCTCTCGGAGGGCGCGGGCCATCCGGGCATGGGCGCGGTCCTCTGCGCCCTGCTCCTCCTGGTCGCCGCCCCCATGACGGCCGTGGCCCGGCACGTCTCCGGCCGCCCCCTGGTCCCCGGCTCGATCCGCCGCCGCGGCGGCGCCCCCGCGGCCGTCCTGGCCGGCACGGCTTCGGCCACGCCGTCGCTGGTGCCCCAGGTGGGCGCGCCGGAGCAGCCGGTGGCTCCGATCCGGGTGTCCGCTGCGCGGCGGCGTCCGGCGAAGTCGACGTTCGGGTTGGCGGGGGTGAGGGGGCGGGAGTGAGGGGCCGCTGCGCGGGGCTTGTTCCGCCGTCCCGCCCCTTCCCGAAACCGGAGGCGATCCCCCGGACCCCGTACGCCCTCCGGGCGTGTCCTCGAACGCCGGACGGGCTGAACTTCAGCCCCGCCGGCGTTCGAGGCGCGGGGTCCGGGGCGGAGCCCCGGTTACGGGAGGGGGCGGGGCGGGGAACAGGCCCGCCGCGGGCGCCCCCCGGCCCGCACCCACCCCGCCCCGCCCCACGGGCGCCTACGCCCCGCCGCCCCCGAACTCGTACGCCTCCACCTCCGCCAGATACCGCTCGCGCCGCCCCTCGTCGTCCTCCAGGAACGACGCCAGGAAGGAGTTCCGGGCCAGCTCCCGGAGCTGTTCCTCCGTGAGGCCGAGCGCGGCGCGGACGCCGTCGTAGTTGTCGCCCGCGTAGCCGCCGAAGTAGGCGGGGTCGTCGGAGTTGACGGTGACGAGGAGGCCCGCCGACATCATCGCGCGGAGCGGATGGTCGGCGAGGGTGTCGATGACGCGGAGGCGGACGTTCGACAGGGGGCAGAGGGTGAGCGGGACCCGCTCGCGGGCGAGCCGGGCGACGAGGTCGGGGTCGTCCATGCAGCGCAGGCCGTGGTCGATCCGCTCGGCGCCGAGGACGTCGAGCGCCTCGCGGACGTACGCCGCGGGCCCCTCCTCGCCCGCGTGCGCGACGCGGCGCAGGCCGAGCCGGGCGGCCTCCTCGTACACCTCGCGGAACTTGGCCGGCGGGTGGCCGACCTCCGCGGAGTCGAGGCCGACGCCGGTGATCCGGTCCAGGTACGGCTTCGCGGCCTCCAGGGTGGCGAGGGCCGACTCGGCGGACTCGTCGCGCAGGAAGCACATGATGAGCCGGGTGGAGATCCCGTACCGCTCCTCGGCGCGGTCGAGGGAGGCGGTGAGGCCCTCGATCACGGTGCCGATCGGGACGCCGCGGGCGGTGTGCGCCTGCGGGTCGAAGAAGATCTCCGCGTGCCGGACGCCCTGGGCGGCGGCCCGCTCCAGGTAGGCGTCGGCGAGTTCGGTGAAGTCCCCGGCGGTGCGCAGGACCGCCATCAGGCCGTAGTACAGGTCCAGGAAGGACTGGAGGTCGCTGAAGCGGTACGCCTCGCGCAGGGCGCCGGTGTCCGCGTACGGCAGGGTGACGCCGTTGCGCGCGGCGAACGCGAAGGCCAGTTCGGGTTCGAGGGTGCCCTCGATGTGGAGGTGCAGTTCCGCCTTGGGGAGGGACGCGGGGAGGCCTACGGGTACGGGCATGTTCACGTTCGTTTCGGTACGGGGACCCTCATGAGGTCCTGGGCAATGCTCAGCTCGCCGTCGAACCCGGCCGCCCGCGCCTGCCGTTCGAACTCGGCGGGGTCGTGGTAGCGCTGCGAGAAGTGGGTGAGGACGAGGTGCCGCACGCCCGCGTCGCGGGCGACCGCGGCGGCCTGTCCGGCCGTCAGGTGGCCGTGGTCGGTGGCGAGGCGGACGTCCTCGTCGAGGAAGGTCGACTCGATGACGAGCATGTCGGCGCCGTCGGCGAGGGCGTGCACGCCGTCGCAGAGTCGGGTGTCCATGACGAAGGCGAAGCGCTGTCCGCGCCGGACCTCGCTGACCTGGTCGAGGGTGACGCCGTTCAGGACGCCGTCGCGCTGGATGCGGCCCACGTCGGGGCCCGCGATGCCGTGCTCGGCGAGCTTCCCGGGCAGGATGCGGCGCCCGTCGGGCTCGATCAGCCGGTAGCCGTAGGACTCGACGGGGTGGGAGAGCCGGTGCGCTTCCAGGGCGTACGCGTCGGTGACGGCGAGCGGTCCGTCGGCGGAGACGGGCGCCTCGACCAGCTCCACGGTCTCGCGGTAGGCCGTGGCGTACCGCAGCCGCTCGAAGAAGCGCTGCCCGCTCGCCGGGTAGTGGGCGGTGACCGGGTGCGGGACCTGGTCGAGGTTGATCCGCTGGATCACCCCGGCCAGGCCGAGCGAGTGGTCGCCGTGGAAGTGCGTGACGCAGATCCGGTCGAGGTCGTGCGCGGCGACCCCGGCCCGCAGCATCTGGCGCTGGGTGCCCTCGCCGGGGTCGAACATGATGCCCCCGCCGTCCCAGCGCAGCAGGTAGCCGTTGTGGTTGCGGTGCCGGGTCGGGACCTGGCTGGCGGTCCCGAGGACGACCAGTTCGCGTACGGACACGGTTTATCCGGGGGGCCAGTTGAGGCCGCGGCCGCCGAGCACGTGCGCGTGGGTGTGGAAGACGGTCTGGCCCGCGCCCGCGCCGGTGTTGAGGACGATCCGGTAGCCGGCCTCGTCGGTCTTCTCCTGGGCGGCGACCTCGCCGGCCTCGCGCAGCAGGTCGGCGGCGACGTCCGGCGCGCCGGCCGCGAGGGAGGCGGCGTCCGGGTAGTGGACGCGCGGGATCACCAGGACGTGCGTGGGCGCCTGCGGGTTGATGTCGCGGAACGCGAGGGTCGTCTCCGTCTCGCGCACGATCGTCGCGGGCACCTCCCCCGCCACGATCTTGCAGAACAGGCAGTCGCTCTGCGGCTCTCCGGCCATGGTCCGGGCCTCCTCGCCTCCGTCGGTCAGTACACGCGCATGCTATCCGCCGCCGCCGACGGGCCCGTTCTCCCGGCCGGGTCAGTCCTTGGGCGCGCGCCGGTTCAGGAACGAGCGGCTCACCCAGTACGTGACGACCACGGCCCAGAACAGCGGCGTCCCGAGCCCGCCGACCGCCCCCGCGTCGAGGTCCCAGAGGGCCATCGTCACCGCCGAGTAGAGCCCGAGGAGCCCCACGGCCGTCGCCATGGCGATCACCGGCCGGCAGCCGCGGGCCACGAGCAGCAGCGGGCGGCGCAGCCGGGGCGGCAGCCGGTGGGCCATCCACAGCGCCCAGCCGCCCCAGGCGCCCAGGAGGACGGCCGCGCCGACCAGGAACGGGACGACCGCCCCGGCCCCGGTCGCGCCGCCGCGGACGGGGGCGGTGCCGAGCGCGGAGGCGAGGAAGCCGAGCAGGGCGACCCAGCGGGCCCCGGCGACGGTGTTCCAGGCCATGGCCTCCAGGTTGTAGCGGGCCTTGCGGTCCTGGAGGTCGAGCGCGGCGGAGGCGACGAACCCCTCGGCGGCCTGTGTCCACGCCCCGCGCCGGAACCAGCGGCGGCGCAGCCGGAGCAGCGAGAGGTTGTTGTGGGCCTCGCTGCTCTGCGGGTTGAGGCGCAGCGCCGTCTCGTACGCCCGCTGCGCGGTGGCGTGGTCGCCCCGGCGCTGGGCGGTGAGGCCGACCAGGAAGTGGGCCGCGTCCTCCTCGGGCGCGAGGTTCACGGCGGTCCGGGCGGCCTCGTACGCCTCGACGGAACGCGCGTGCGCGAAGAAGCGCTCGCCGTGCTCGCCGTGCTCCGCGAGGGCGGTGCCGAGCGCGTAGTGGGTGCCCCAGTAGTGCGGGGCGAGCGCGACGGAGTGCCGGGCGGCGGCCTCGGCCTCCTGGTGGCGCTTCTGGGAGAGGAGGATCTGGACGCGCATCAGCCAGGCGCCGAGCAGTTCGGGCCCGGCCCGCAGCGCCTGGTCCACGGCGGCCAGGGCGGCGTGGTGGTCGTCGCCCCGGTGGTGGCAGCGGGCGAGCAGGACGAGCGCCTCGGCGTCCTCCGGGTCGGTCGCCAGGTGCTGGGCGGCGAGCGCCCCGGCCCGCTCGTACCGTCCGGCTTCGTAGAGCGCCTCGGCGCGCCGCAGCGCGGTGCCGGGGGCGCCCTGCGCGCCCGGGGCGCCGGCCGCGGTCACAGCTTGCGCTTCCGCTTGAGGTGGGCGAGCAGGTCGTCGTAGAGGCCGCCCTCGTTGGCGAACATGGCGACGTTCCGGGCGGCGGCGAACCACGGCTCCGTGGACGGCTTGATCTGCTTGGCCGCGCCGAGCAGGTCCTTGGTGGTGATCAGGCGTACGGAACCGCTGCGGGCGGAGTCGAGGAGCGCGGCCTCGGCGGCGGTCTCGCAGACGTGCGCGAGGTCGGCGCCGGAGAAGTCCTCGGTGGCCTTGACGAGCTTGCCGAGATCGACGGCCTCGATGGGGCGCTCGCGCAGGTGGTAGCGGAGGATCGCCTCGCGGGCGACGGCGTCGGGCGGCAGCACGAGCAGGGTGCGGTCGAGGCGGCCGGGGCGGCGCAGCGCGATGTCCACGTCCCAGGGGACGTTGGTGGCGGCGAGCACGAAGACGCCCTCGTTCCCGGCGCCGCTCGCGATGCCGTCGAGCTCGGTGAGGAGCTGGTTGACGACGTTGCGCAGGCCGCTGTGGTGGGTGCGGGAGCGCTTGGCGCCGAGGGCGTCCAGCTCGTCGAGGAAGACGACGCAGGGGGCCTGGCGGCGGGCGGTCTCGAAGATGTCGTGGATGTTCTTCTCGGAGGCGCCGATCCACATGTCGAGGACGTCGGAGAGCGAGACGGTGAGGAAGCTCGCGCCGAGTTCGCCCGCGACGGCCCGGGCGATGAAGGTCTTGCCGCAGCCGGGCGGGCCGTAGAGGAGCAGGCCGCCGCGCAGCGACTTGCCGTACAGCCTGCGCAGTTCGGGGTTGCGCATGGGGGCGAGGAAGGCGGCCTCCAAGCGGTCCTTGACCTCCTCCATGCCGCCGACGTCGGCGAGGCGCACGGAGCCGGGGGCGTCGACGTCCCAGGCGTCCGCGTCCCCGGCGGTCCCGTCGCCGTCCGCGGCCTGCGGGTCCTCCAGGAAGCGGGGCCCGACGAGGTCCTGCACCTGCTGCTCTGCGGCGTCCCAGTCGAAGGAGGGGGCGGGGGTGGAGGCGGGGGTGGAAGCGGCCCGCGCGGGCTCGTCCGGGGCCGGGGGCTCCGCGCCGGCCGGCCCGGGGTTCTCCGCGACGGTCGGCGCCGGGGTCTGCGCGGGCCCGTCCGGGGCCGGGGTCTGCGCGGCGGACGGCGCCGGGCCCTCCGCGGCGGGCAGTCCCATCGCGCGGACCATCAGGGCGCGGGCGCCCGCGTCCCCGGGCGCGTGCTGGAGGGCGACGGCCGCCTCCGCGACGGCCTCGTCGCTGCGGCCCTCCGCGAGGAGGAGCTCGGCGAAGTGGAGACGCAGGGGCACGTCACCGGGGGCGGCGGCCACGGCGGCGCGGAGACTGCGGATCAGGGGGGACTCGTCGGCCATGCGGCCACCCTAAGGAGCCACGGGGGGCCGTCGTCCACCGGGTGCGCGCATCCCCCGTCCGTGCACTGCGCCGCATGAGACGGGACGGGGCCCTGCGCAGGCTGACGGTGGACGACGGGACGGTCTGGCTCTGGAACGTCCGGCACCGGCACCCCGGTTGCCGGACCGTGCTCGCCCTGCGCCGCGCCGAGCGCCCGCACGCCCTGTTCCGGCTGGTCCTCCGGGAGGTGCCGGGCCGCGCGGTGGCCGGGTTCACGACGGGCAGGCACGAGGTGCTCGCCGTCGTCGGCGGCCGGCTCGACCTCGACGAGCCCGGGGTCGTGCGCCGGTTCCTCGACGCGGCGGTCGCCCGGGGCCTCGTCCCGAGCGCGAACGGGTCGCGGGAGGAGGACGGCTGGCCGCTCTTCGACGAGCTGACGACGGACGGGGCTGACGACGGACGGGGCTGACGACAGAGGGGGCTGGCGGTGGACGGAGGGCTGACGGTGGACGGGGGGGCTGACGGTGGACGGGGGGGCTGACGGTGGACGGGGGGGCTGACGGTGGACGGGGCTGACGGTGGAGGGGGCTGACGGCCCCGAAGGGCACCCCCTAGCTCCAGCGGCCCGTGCGTCCCAGGACCAGGGCCGTCGCCGCCGTGCCCGCCGTGGAGGTGCGCAGCACGCTGCGGCCCAGCCGGTACGGCCTCGCGCCGGCCGCCTCGAAGGCGGTCAGCTCCTCCGGGGAGACCCCGCCCTCGGGCCCGACGACCAGGACGACGGAGCCCTTCGCGGGGAGGTCGGCGGTGGCGAGCGCGCCGCTGGGGTGGTCGCGGTCCTCGTGCAGGACGGCCGCGAAGTCGGCCCCGGCGAGGAGGGCGGCGACCTGCTTGGTCGCCATGAGGTCGGCGACCTCGGGGAAGCGGGTGCGGCGCGACTGCTTGCCGGCCTCGCGCGCGGTGGAGCGCCACTTGGCGAGCGCCTTGAGGCCCCGGTCGCCCTTCCACTGGGTGATGCAGCGGGAGGCGGCCCACGGCACGATCGCGTCCACGCCGGTCTCCGTCATGGTCTCGACGGCCAGCTCGCCCCGGTCGCCCTTGGGCAGCGCCTGGACGACGGTGATCCGGGGCTCCTCCTCGGGGTCCTCGTGGACCTCGGCGATCCGCACGGTCAGCCGGTCCTTGCCCTCGGCGGCGAGCACCTCGCAGGCGGCCCAGCGGCCCCGGCCGTCGACGAGGACCAGCTCCTCGCCCTCCCGCAGCCGCTTCACGGAGACGGCGTGCCGCCCCTCGGGGCCGTCCAGGAGGAAGCTCCCGGCGCCGGGGACGGCGTCGACGACGAAGACGGGTGCGGTCACGAAGTGCTCCTGGGGTCCTGTTCCGAGAGGGCGGTGTCGAGTTCGGCGGCGAGGACCCCGACCAGTCGCCCGGCGGGGAGTTCGCGGGCGAGGCGGTGGCCCTGGCCGGCCCAGAGGGCCATGCCCTGGGCGTCGCCGGCGGTGGCGGCGGCCTTGCGCAGCGGGGCGGTGAGGTGGTGGACCTCGGGGTAGGCGGCGGGGGCGTACGGGCCGTGCTCGCGCATGAAGCGGTTGACGAGGCCGCGCGCCGGGCGCCCGGAGAAGGCCCGGGTGAGGGCGGTCCGGGTGAACAGCGGGTCGGTCAGGGCCCGCTTGTGCAGCGGGTGCGCGCCGGACTCGGGGCAGCCGAGGAAGGCGGTGCCGAGCTGGGCTGCTCCGGCCCCGGCGGCGAGGACGGCGGCGATCTGGGCGCCGCGCATGATCCCGCCGGCGGCGACGAGCGGGAGGCCGGTGCTCTCGCGGACCTGGGTGACCAGGGTGAGCAGGCCGGTGCCGGGCGTGCCGTCCTCGTCCGGGTCGTCGCGGTGCGTCCCCTGGTGCCCGCCCGCCTCGACGCCCTGGACGCAGACGGCGTCGGCCCCGGCGCGCTCGGCGGCGAGGGCCTCCTCGGCGGAGGTGACGGTGACGATCGTGTACGTGCCGACGCGGGCGAAGGAGGCGAGGACGTCGGGCGCGGGGCAGCCGAAGGTGAAGGAGACGACGGGGACCGGGTCCTCCAGGAGGATGGCCAGCTTGGCGTCGTAGGCGTCGTCGCGGGAGTCGTCGGTCTCGCCGAGCGGGGTCCGGTACCAGTCGGCCTCTCCGGCGAGCTGGTGGCGGTAGACCTCGACGGCGGCGGGGTCGGCGGGCCGTCCGGTCTGCGGCATGAAGAGGTTGACGCCGAAGGGCCGCCCGGTGAGCCCGCGCACCTGCTTGATCTCCTGGTAGAGACCGCCGGCCGTCTTGTAGCCGCCGGCCAGGAAGCCGAGCGCGCCGGCCTCGCAGACGGCTCCGGCGAGCTCGGGACAGGAGGCGCCACCCGCCATGGGGGCCTGCACGATCGGGAACCGGGAGAGATCGTTCAGTGCGGTGGTGGACATACGGGCATCGTGTCATGCCGCGGGGAGGGAAATGGAAAGGGGCGGTATCCATAAATGGACACCGCCCCTCCCCACGTTCGGGGCCGCACGTGGCAGGCCGGGCCTACCGCCCGTTGAACGCGTCCTTCAACCGCGAGAACAGCCCCTGCTGCCCCGGCTGGAACTGGCCGGTCGGCCGTTCCTCGCCGCGCAGCTTGGCCAGTTCGCGCAGGAGGCGCTCCTGCTCGGCGTCGAGCTTGCCCGGGGTCTGGACCTCGACGTGCACGATGAGGTCGCCGCGCCCGTTGCCGCGCAGGTGGGTGACGCCGCGCCCGTGGAGCGGGATCGACTGGCCGGACTGGGTGCCGGGCCGGATGTCGACCTCCTCGACGCCGTCGAGGGTCTGCAACGGCACCTTGGTGCCGAGCGCGCCCGCCGTCATCGGGATCGTCACCGTGCAGTGCAGGTCGTCGCCGCGCCGCTGGAACGTCTCGTGCGGGGTCTCGTGGATCTCGACGTACAGGTCGCCGGCGGGGCCGCCGCCGGGGCCGACCTCGCCCTCGCCCGCGAGCTGGATGCGGGTGCCGTTGTCGACGCCGGCCGGGATCTTGACCGTGAGGGTGCGGCGGGAGCGGACCCGTCCGTCGCCCGCGCACTCGGGGCACGGGGTCGGGACGACGGTGCCGAAGCCCTGGCACTGCGGGCAGGGCCGGGAGGTCATGACCTGGCCCAGGAAGGACCGGGTGACCTGGGAGACCTCGCCCCGGCCGCGGCACATGTCGCAGGTCTGCGCGGAGGTGCCGGGCGCGGCGCCCTCGCCGGAGCAGGTCGTGCAGACGACCGCCGTGTCGACCTGGATGTCCTTGGTGGTGCCGAAGGCCGCCTCGTCGAGGCTGATCTCCAGACGGATCATGGCGTCCTGGCCGCGGCGGGTGCGCGAGCGCGGGCCGCGCTGCGAGGCCGTGCCGAAGAAGGCGTCCATGATGTCGGAGAAGTTGCCGAAGCCGCCCGCTCCGAAGCCGCCCGCGCCGCCTCCGCCGGAGGCCGAGAGCGGGTCGCCGCCGAGGTCGTAGACCTGCTTCTTCTGCGGGTCCGAGAGGACCTCGTAGGCGGCGTTGATCTCCTTGAAGCGTTCCTGCGTCTTCGGATCGGGATTGACGTCCGGGTGCAGCTCGCGCGCGAGCCTCCGGAACGCCTTCTTGATCTCGTCCTGGGACGCGTCGCGGCGCACGCCGAGTACGGCGTAGTAGTCCGTGGCCACTTACGACTCCGCCAGGATCTGTCCGACGTAACGTGCCACTGCGCGTACCGCTCCCATCGTTCCGGGGTAGTCCATGCGGGTCGGTCCGACCACGCCGAGTTTGGCGACTGCCTCGCCGCCCGAACCGTAGCCGACCGAGACGACGGACGTGGAGCTCAGCCCCTCGTGGGCGTTCTCGTGCCCGATCCGTACGGTCATGCCCGATTCCTTGGCCTCGCCGAGCAGCTTGAGGAGGACGACCTGCTCCTCCAGAGCCTCCAGGACGGGCCTGATCACCAGGGGGAAGTCGTGTCCGAAGCGGGTGAGGTTGGCGGTGCCGCCGATCATCAGCCGCTCCTCGTGCTCCTCCACGAGGGTTTCGAGGAGGGTCGCGAGCACGGTCGAGACCGTGGCGCGGTCCTCGGTCTCCTCGAAGGACTCGGGGAGGTCCTGCACCAGCTGCGGCACGTCGGCGAACCGGCGGCCGACGACCCGGCTGTTGAGCCGGGCCCGCAGGTCGGCGAGGGAGGTCTCGCCGAAGGGCGCGGGGCAGTCGACGACCCGCTGCTCGACCCGGCCGGTGTCCGTGATGAGGACGAGCATCAGGCGGGCCGGGGCCAGCGAGAGCAGTTCCACGTGCCGGACGGTCGAACGGGTCAGCGAGGGGTACTGGACGACGGCGACCTGCCGGGTGAGCTGCGCGAGCAGCCGGACCGTGCGGCCGACGACGTCGTCCAGGTCGACCGCGCCGTCGAGGAAGTTGTGGATGGCCCGCCGCTCGGGCGTCGACAGCGGCTTGACCCCCGCGAGCCGGTCGACGAACAGGCGGTAGCCCTTGTCCGTCGGGATGCGGCCCGCGCTGGTGTGGGGCTGGGCGATGTAGCCCTCGTCCTCGAGCACGGCCATGTCGTTGCGCACGGTGGCGGGCGACACGCCGAGCTTGTGGCGCTCCGTGAGCGCCTTGGAGCCGACGGGCTCCTCCGTCCCGACATAGTCCTGGACGATGGCGCGCAGCACTTCGAGTCTGCGTTCGCTGAGCATCGTGCGCACCTCCAGCTGTCGTCGGTCGATCCGGTTGCTCCGCTTTTGGCACTCGCCCTGTCCGAGTGCCAACGATCCCGGGCCAGTGTACGGCGGCACACATCGCTCCTGGCAAGGAGGCGGCGCCCCACCGGTTAGCGTCGGTGCATGGACGTCGACTGGGAAGCACGGGGATGGGAACGGCTCGCGGACGGGGTGGGCCGGCGCCGGCTGCCCGTCTGGGACGCCACGGTGGGGCTCGTCGTGGGCGAACGGGCGGTGCTGCTGTACGACACGGGGTCGTCCCTCGCGGAGGGCGCGGAGCTGCGGGCGGAGGTGGCGGAACTCACGGGCGGCCGCAGGGTGACGCACATCGCACTGAGCCATCCGCACTTCGACCACGTGTTCGGCACGGCGGCCTTCGCGGGCGCGGAGGTCTTCGGCGCGGTCGGCACGGAGGAGCTGCTCGCCCGGGAGCGGGACCGGGAGGAGCTGCGGACGGACGGGGTGGAGCAGGGCCTCGACCCGGCGGCGGCCGCGGAGGCGGCGGACGTCCTGGTGGCCCCGCGGCACGTGGTCTCCGGCGAGTGGACGCTCGACCTGGGCGGCCGGCAGGTGCTCCTGGCCAACGTCGGCCCCGGGCACACGGGCCACGACCTGGCGCTCCTGGTGCCCGGCCCGCCGGAGGTGGTCTTCTGCGGGGACCTGGTGGAGGAGTCGGGCGAGCCGCAGGCGGGCCCGGACGCGATCCCGTCCCGCTGGCCGGACGCCCTGGACCGGCTCCTGTCGCTCGGCGGCGGGGACGCGGTGTACGTGCCGGGGCACGGGGCGGTGGTGGACGCCGCGTTCGTACGGCGCCAGCGCGAGGAACTGGCGGCGCGCTTCTCCGTCGCATAACGTCGCCCGAATGCGCAGCTACAACCCGGATCTGACGCCCCCCTGGAAGCGCTCGGCGCCCGTCCCGGAGGTCCCGGCCGACCGCGACCTCGTCGTGGAGGAGGTGGCGACGGGCTTCTGCGGGGCGGTGATCCGCTGTGAGGCGGGCACGGTGACCCTGGAGGACCGCTTCGGGAAGCACCGGGTCTTCCCGCTGGAACCGCGCGGCTTCCTCCTGGAGGGGAAGGTCGTGACCCTGGTCCGCCCGGCCTCGGGGCCGGCCCGCCCGACCCGTACGGCCTCGGGATCGGTCGCGGTGCCGGGCGCACGCGCGCGCGTGGCGCGGGCGGGCCGGATCTACGTCGAGGGCCGCCACGACGCGGAGCTGGTCGAGCGGGTCTGGGGCGACGACCTGCGGATCGAGGGCGTGGTCGTGGAGTACCTGGAGGGCGTCGACGACCTGCCGGCGATCGTCGCGGAGTTCGGCCCGGCGCCCGACGCGCGCCTCGGCGTCCTGGTGGACCACCTGGTCCCGGGCTCCAAGGAGTCCCGGATCGCGGCGCGGGTGACCTCGCCGGACGTCCTGGTCGTCGGCCACCCGTACATCGACGTCTGGGAGGCGGTGAAGCCGTCCTCGCTCGGCATCCCGGCCTGGCCCGCGGTCCCGCGCGGCCAGGACTGGAAGACGGGCGTCTGCCGCGCCCTGGGCTGGCCGGACAACACGGGCGCGGCCTGGCAGCACATCCTGTCGAGGGTGACGTCGTACAAGGACCTGGAGCCGGAGCTGCTGGGCCGGGTCGAGGAACTGATCGACTTCGTGACGGCGCCGTAGGCCGCCGCCGGGCGGGCCCCGGGACCCGCCCGGCGAGACACCCCCTAGTCCACCAGGTCCCGCACCACCGCGTCCGCGAGGAGCCGTCCCCGCAGGGTCAGGACCGCCCGTCCCGCCCCGTACGGGCCGGGGTCCAGGAGGCCGTCCTCCAGGGCCTTGCGGGAGGCGGCCAGGCCCGCGGGCCTGAGCAGGTCCAGCGGGCAGCCCTCCCGGAGCCGTAGCTCCAGCAGGATCCGCTCCACGCGCCGGTCCTCCGCGGAGAGCAGTTCGCGGCCCGCGCCCGGCGTCCTCCCGGCCGCGAGGGCCGCCGCGTACGTGCCGGGGTGCTTCACGTTCCACCAGCGGACCCCGCCCACGTGGCTGTGCGCGCCGGGCCCGGCGCCCCACCAGTCGGCGCCGCGCCAGTACAGCTCGTTGTGGAGGCAGCGCCCGGCCTCCGAGGTGGCCCAGTTGGACACCTCGTACCACTCGAAGCCGGCCCCGGAGAGCACCTGCTCGGCGATCAGGTAGCGGTCGGCGTGCACGTCGTCGTCGGTCATCGGCACCTCGCCGCGCCGGATGCGGCGGGCGAGCTGCGTGCCCTCCTCGACGATCAGGGCGTAGGCGCTGACGTGGTCGGGTCCGGCGCCGATCGCCGCGTCGAGCGAGGCCCGCCAGTCGTCGTCGGACTCGCCGGGCGTGCCGTAGATCAGGTCGAGGTTGACGTGGTCGAACCCGGCGGACCGCGCCTCGGCGACGCACGCCTCGGGGCGTCCGGGCGTGTGGGTGCGGTCGAGGACCTTCAGGACGTGCCGGCGGGCGCTCTGCATGCCGAAGGAGATCCGGTTGAACCCGCCCTCGCGCAGCTCCGCCAGGTAGGCCGGGTCGACCGACTCGGGGTTCGCCTCGGTCGTGACCTCGGCGTCGTCCGCGAGCCCGAACTCGTCGCGGATCGCCCCCAGCATCCGCACGAGGTCCCCGGCGGCGAGCAGCGTGGGCGTGCCGCCGCCGACGAAGACGGTCCGGACCGGCCTGGGGTCGTCGCCGAGGACCTTCCGGGCGAGCCGGACCTCCTCGACGACCTGCTCGGCGTAGTTGTCCCGGGAGGCGAGCACGCCCCCCGTGCCGCGCAGCTCGCTCGCCGTGTAGGTGTTGAAGTCGCAGTACCCGCAGCGCGTCGCGCAGTAGGGCACGTGCAGGTAGAACCCGAGCGGGCGCTCCCCGGCCCCTTCCAGGGCGTGCGGGGGCAGCGCCCCGTCCTCGGGAACGGTCTCACCATCGGGCAGTACGGAAGGCATGAGCCCATTGTCCCGTACTGCCCGGGGTGGGCCGGCTGCCTGTGGACAACCGGCTCCCGTGCGGGCCGGCCCCGGTGCGGGGGCGCCGGTCAGGCCTCGCGCGAGCCCGCGTACATCTCCTCGATGAGGTGCTTGTACTCGCGCTCCACGACCGGGCGCTTGAGCTTCAGGGACGGGGTCAGCTCGCCGTGCTCGATGTCGAGGTCGCGCGGCAGCAGGCGGAACTTCTTGATCGTCTGCCAGCGCTGGAGGCCCTCGTTGAGGCGGTCCACGTAGCCCTGGATCAGCTTCTCGGTCTGCGGGGCGGCGACGACCTCGGCGTACGACTTGCCCGCGAGGTCGTGCTCGGCGGCCCAGCCGAGGATGGAGGGCTCGTCGAGGGCGATCAGGGCGGTGCAGAAGTTCCGGTCGGCGCCGTGGACCAGGATGTTCGAGACGAACGGGCAGACGGCCTTGAACTGGCCCTCGACCTCGGCCGGCGCGATGTACTTGCCGCCGGACGTCTTGATCAGGTCCTTCTTGCGGTCGGTGATCCGCAGGTAGCCGTCGGCGGACAGCTCGCCGATGTCGCCGGTGTGGAACCAGCCGTCGGACTCCAGGACCTCGGCGGTCTTCTCGGGCAGGCCGTGGTAGCCCTCCATGACGCCGGGGCCGCGCATCAGGATCTCGCCGTCGTCGGCGATGCGGACCTCGGTGCCGGGGAGCGGCTTGCCGACGGTGCCGGTGCGGTAGGCCTCGCCCGGGTTGACGAAGGAGGCGGCGGAGGTCTCGGTGAGTCCGTAGCCCTCCAGGATGTGGATGCCCGCGCCCGCGAAGAAGTAGCCGATCTCGGGGGCGAGGGCGGCGGAGCCGGAGATGCACGCGCGCAGGTTGCCGCCGAAGGCCTCGCGGATCTTGCCGTAGACGAGGGCGTCGGCGACCTTGTGCTTGACGCCCAGGCCGAAGGGCGCGGAGGCGGTGCCGGTGCGGCGGAAGTTGTCCTGGGTGGTCTTCGCGTACGCGCGGGCGACCTCGGCGGCCCACTGGAAGATCTTGTACTTGGCGCCGCCGGCGGCGCGGGCCTTGGCGGCGACCCCGTTGTAGACCTTCTCGAAGATGCGGGGCACGGCCGCCATGTAGGTCGGCTGGACCACCGGCAGGTTCTCGATGATCTTGTCGACGCGGCCGTCGACGGCGGTGACGTGGCCGACCTCGATCTGGCCGGAGGTGAGGACCTTGCCGAAGACATGGGCGAGCGGCAGCCAGAGGTACTGCACGTCCTCCTGGGTGACGAGGCCGGTCGCGGCGATGGCCTTGGCCATGTACGACCAGTTGTCGTGCGGGAGGCGGACGCCCTTGGGGCGGCCGGTGGTGCCCGAGGTGTAGATGAGGGTGGCGAGCTGCGTGGAGGTGATCGCGGAGACCCGCTCCTTGACCGCCTCGGGGTGCGTCTCCAGGTGCGCCCTGCCGCGCTCCTCCAGCTCCGCGAGGGTGAGGACCCAGTCGCCGTCGCTCTCGACGCCGGCGGCGTCGACGACGACCACGTGGCGGAGGTTCGGCAGCTCGGAGCGGCGCTCGACGGCCTTCGCGAGCTGGGCCGCGTCCTCGGCGATGAGGACCTTCGACTCGGAGTCCGAAAGGATGAAGGCCGACTCCTCGGCGTTGGTCTGCGGGTAGACCGTGGTGGTCGCGGCGCCCGCGCACATCACGCCGAGGTCCGCGAGGATCCACTCGACCCGGGTGGAGGAGGCGAGGGCGACCCGCTCCTCGGGCCGCACGCCGAGGTCGACGAGGCCGGCGGCGATCGCGTAGACCCGTTCGGCGGCCTGCCCCCAGCTGAGCGACTTCCAGTCGTCCGGACCCGTGCCGGACGCGGCGGGGACCGGGTAGCGGTAGGCCTCCGCGTCGGGAGTCCGCTCGACTCGCTCAAGGAAGAGGGTCGCCACGGAGGGCGGCCGGTTCTCGATCTGGGTCTGTGTGTCGCTCACGACGTCCTCCGGGCGGCGGCGGTGCCTTCTGGTGGTTCGTAACTAACTGGCGAGTAACCTTCGAGCCGGGATCAGACTAAAGGCCCGAGGTCCGGCGCGTAAGGCCTTGCCGTGCGCCGCTTCATAACGAACGGGTCCACGCGCGCGGTGCGCGTGGACCCGTTCGTGTACCGCGTGGGACGGGGGGCGGGTCTCGCGGACCCGCCCGCCGTCACGTCCTCCGACCGTCTCCCGACGGTCCGAGGTTGGCTACTTCTTGCCCTTGCCGGAGGACTCGTCGCTCGACAGGACGGCGATGAAGGCCTCCTGCGGCACCTCCACCGAGCCGACCATCTTCATGCGCTTCTTGCCCTCCTTCTGCTTCTCGAGGAGCTTCCGCTTCCGGGAGATGTCACCGCCGTAGCACTTGGCGAGGACGTCCTTGCGGATGGCGCGGATGGTCTCGCGGGCGATGACCCGGGAGCCGATCGCGGCCTGGATCGGCACCTCGAAGGCCTGCCGGGGGATGAGCTCGCGCAGCTTGGCGACGAGCCGCACGCCGTAGGCGTAGGCGGCGTCCTTGTGGGTGACGGCGGAGAAGGCGTCCACCTTGTCGCCGTGCAGCAGGATGTCGACCTTGACCAGGCTGGAGGCCTGCTCGCCGGTGGGCTCGTAGTCGAGGGAGGCGTATCCGCGCGTCTTGGACTTCAGCTGGTCGAAGAAGTCGAAGACGATCTCGGCGAGGGGCAGGGTGTAACGGATCTCGACCCGGTCCTCGGAGAGGTAGTCCATGCCGATCAGGGTGCCGCGCCGGTTCTGGCAGAGCTCCATGATCGCGCCGATGAACTCGCTGGGCGCGAGGATCGTGGCCCGGACGACGGGCTCGTACACCTCGTCGATCTTGCCCTCGGGGAACTCGCTCGGGTTCGTGACCGTGTGCTCGCTGCCGTCCTCCATGACCACGCGGTAGACCACGTTGGGGGCGGTGGCGATCAGGTCGAGGCCGAACTCGCGCTCCAGGCGCTCGCGGATCACGTCCAGGTGGAGCAGGCCGAGGAAGCCGACGCGGAAGCCGAAGCCGAGCGCGGCGGAGGTCTCCGGCTCGTAGACCAGCGCGGCGTCGTTGAGCTGGAGCTTGTCGAGGGCCTCGCGGAGGTCGGGGTACTCCGAGCCGTCCAGCGGGTAGAGGCCCGAGAAGACCATCGGCTTCGGGTCCTTGTAGCCGCCGAGGGCCTCGGTGGCGCCCTTGTTCAGGGAGGTGATCGTGTCACCGACCTTGGACTGGCGGACGTCCTTCACACCGGTGATGAGGTAGCCCACCTCGCCGACGCCGAGACCGTCGGACGGCGTCATCTCCGGGGAGGAGACGCCGATCTCCAGGAGCTCGTGGGTGGCGCCGGTCGACATCATCCTGATGCGCTCGCGCTTGTTCAGCTGCCCGTCGACGACCCGTACGTACGTCACGACGCCCCGGTACGAGTCGTACACCGAGTCGAAGATCATCGCGCGGGCGGGGGCGTCGGCGACGCCGACCGGGGCCGGGACGTCCCGGACGACGCGGTCGAGCAGCGCCTCGACGCCCAGGCCGGTCTTCGCGGAGACCTTGAGCACGTCCTCCGGCTGGCAGCCGATGAGGTTGGCCAGCTCCTCGGCGAACTTCTCCGGCTGCGCGGCCGGCAGGTCGATCTTGTTGAGGACCGGGACGATGGTGAGGTCGTTCTCCATCGCCAGGTAGAGGTTGGCGAGGGTCTGCGCCTCGATGCCCTGCGCCGCGTCCACCAGGAGGATCGTGCCCTCGCACGCCGCGAGGGACCGCGAGACCTCGTAGGTGAAGTCGACGTGCCCGGGGGTGTCGATCATGTTCAGGATGTGCGTGCGCCCCTGCTCCGGCCCCTCGGTGGGAGCCCACGGCAGACGGACGGCCTGGGACTTGATCGTGATGCCGCGCTCACGCTCGATGTCCATCCGGTCGAGGTACTGGGCGCGCATCTGCCGCTGGTCGACCACACCGGTGAGCTGGAGCATCCGGTCGGCGAGCGTGGACTTGCCGTGGTCGATGTGCGCGATGATGCAGAAGTTGCGGATCAGAGCCGGGTCGGTACGGCTCGGCTCGGGCACGTTGGTAGGAGTCGCGGGCACGCAGGCTTCTCGTCTCGGGCGATGTTCTGAACGGATACGTAGGCTCCATGGTCCCATGCCCGGCGGCCGACGCCCGGTTTGGGCGGGCGCGAGGGCGGCTGATACCGTGGACAGCTGTGTCTCGTCTGCCCTCTCAGCTCACGAGGCACTTCCAGAAGGAACACCGAACCTGTAAAGGCTCTTTTCGTGGCGAACATCAAGTCCCAGATCAAGCGGAACAAGACGAACGAGAAGGCGCGCCTGCGCAACAAGGCCGTCAAGTCGTCGCTCAAGACCGCGATCCGCAAGGCCCGTGAGGCTGTCGCCGCCGGCGACCTCGAGAAGGCCACCGTCGCCACTCGTGCCGCCTCGCGTCAGCTCGACAAGGCTGTCTCGAAGGGTGTCATCCACAAGAACGCCGCCGCCAACAAGAAGTCGGCGCTGGCCACCAAGGTTGCCTCCCTCCAGGGCTGAGCTCTGATGTGACCGGCCGCACGGGACCCAGCGGGCCCTCTCTCCCGCTCCCGCCCGGCCACCCCGGACTCGCACGCGGACGCGTTCGCCACGCGGGTGCGAGCCCACTCGCTTGAACGTCGAAGGCCCCGTCGCCTCCTTCCCCAGGAGGCGACGGGGCCTTCGACGTGCGGGGGCTCGCGCGGTACGTGACAGGGCTGGGCCGGCCGGCCGGCTGCGGGACGGCCGGCTGGCCGGCTGCGGGACGGCCGGCTGGCCGGCTGCGGGACGGCCGGCTGGCCGGCTGCGGGACGGTACGGGGCCCGGCTTTTGCGGTACGAGACGGGGCCGGGGCGCTGCGGTACGAGGCGGGGCCCGGCCCCTGCGGTACGGGGCGAGCACCCGACAGAGCGCCCTTCCCGGGCCCGGTCAGGCGTCCCGGCGCATCCTCGCCGCCCGGGCCACCGCGACGACCGCCTTCTCCAGGGCGTACTCGGGGTCGTCGCCCCCGCCCTTCACGCCCGCGTCCGCCTCGGCGACCGCGCGCAGGGCCAGCGAGACCCCGTCCGGGGTCCAGCCGCGCATCTGCTGCCGCACCCGGTCGATCTTCCAGGGTGGCATGCCCAGCTCCCGCGCGAGGTCGGCGGGTCGGCCGCCCCGGGCCGAGGAGAGCTTGCCGATGGCCCGTACGCCCTGGGCGAGCGCGCTGGTGATGAGCACGGGCGCGACCCCGGTCGACAGCGACCAGCGCAGGGCCTCCAGGGCCTCGGCCGCCCGCCCCTCGACGGCGCGGTCGGCGACGTTGAAGGAGGAGGCCTCGGCGCGGCCCGTGTAGTACCGCCCGACGACGGCCTCGTCGATCGTCCCGTCCACGTCGGAGGTGAGCTGCGTGACGGCGGACGCGAGCTCGCGCAGGTCGCTGCCGATCGAGTCGACCAGGGCCTGGCAGGCCTCGGGGGTGGCCGAGCGTCCGAGCGCCCGGAACTCCTGCCGCACGAACGTCAGCCGCTCCGCCGGCTTGGTCGTCCTCGGACAGGCCACCTCCCGCGCCCCCGCCTTGCGCGCGGCGTCGAGCAGGCCCTTGCCCTTGGCCCCGCCCGCGTGGAGCAGGACGAGGGAGATGTCCTCGATCGGGTCGCCGAGGTAGGCCTTGACGTCCTTGACGGTGTCGGCGGAGAGGTCCTGGGCGTTCCGCACGACCAGGACCTTGCGCTCGGCGAAGAGCGAGGGGCTGGTGAGCTCCGCGAGCGCCCCGGGCTGGAGCTGGTCGGGGGTGAGGTCGCGCACGTCCGTGTCGGCGTCGGCGGCGCGGGCGGCCGCCACCACCTCCTGGACGGCGCGGTCGAGGAGCAGGTCCTCCTGTCCCACGGCGAGCGTCACGGGACCGAGGAGGTCGTCGGGGGAAGTCTTCCTGGTGGCCATCGCGGTCCAGCATCCCACGGGCCGCCGACAGCCGTGCCCACCGACGGTCGCGGCCGGCGGCGACCGTCCTCACCGGCGGCCGTGCCCATGCCCGAGAATGGCGGGGTGAGTGAACGACACGTACTGGTGCTCCCCGACCGCGACGCCGCCGAGGAGGTCGCCGGAGAGCTTCCCGACCGCTTCGGCGTCGCCGAGGAACCGCAGCTCGTGCGGGACGCCCTGGCCGGGGAGGACGACGCCGAGGACGCGCAGTGGCTGGTGGTCGTCGAGGACCCGGACGGCCGGCTCGACCCGGCGGCCCTCGACGGCCTGGCCGCCGAGTACGAGGGCTGGCTGGAAGCCCCCTGACCCCTCCCCCTCCCCGACCCTCCCGGCCCTTTCAGCTCCCCGGCTTCTTGGGCACGATCTGGACGTCGAGGTCGATGCTGATGCTGGACCCGACGGCCGCGATGCCGCGCGCGAGCAGCGTCTGCCAGGTGAGGGTGAAGTCCTCGCGGTGGAGCTCGGTGGTGGCGCGGCAGGCGCACCGGGTCTCGCCCTCCAGACCGCTCCCGAGACCCAGGTACTGGGTGTCGAGGGTCACCGTGCGGCTCACGCCGTGGAGGGTGAGCGCCCCGGTGACGGCCCAGCGGCTGCCGCCCCGGTGGGTGAAGCGCTCGCTGGAGAACTCCAGCGTCGGGTAGGCGCCGACGTCGAGGAAGTCGCCCGAGCGCAGGTGGTCGTCGCGCATCTGCACCCCGGTGTCGATGGAGGCCGCGTCGATGACGACGTGCATCGCGGAGCGCTCCACGCGGTCGGCGATCCGGACCGCGCCCGCGAAGCCGTTGAACCGGCCGTGGATCCGGGCCAGTCCGATGTGGCGCGCCGTGAACCCGATCTGCGAGTGCGTCGGGTCGATCTCCCAGTCGCCCGGCTCCGGGAGCGGGGGCTGCGGGGCGACCTGGAGCTGGACGTCGCCGAGGCCGGTGTGGACGCCCTCGGCGACGACGGCGGTGCCGTGGTGCGGCGTGTACCCCTCGGCGGTGACCGCGAGCCGGTACTCGCCGGCCGGCACGGTCGCGAGCGCGGTGCCGTACGGGTCGGTCTCCCCGGCCAGCACCTTGCGCCCCGCCGCGTCGCTGACGACGAACTCGGCCCGCCGGACGGGCTCGTGCACGGGATCGAGCACCCGGCAGCTCAGCACCCCCGCCGAGGACGGAACGGTGAGACCGGCGAGCGGTCCGCCCCGCGCGGCGTTCCCTCCGCGCTTCCCGAAGAGACGATCGAACATTCTTCACGCACCCCCGTGCGACTCGTTCATTGTGCAACGAAGTCGCATTCGATCACTGCTGGGGCGTTCGAGGCAAACCGGAGCAAGTGTCGGCAAGTGTTACCCGGAGTCCGAATTGACGTCCTCCTCCCGCACCGCCCGAGCGCAACCTCCTTCCTCCCCGAGCACCACCTCCCTCCTCCCCGAGCACCGCCTCCCTCCTCGGCGAGCGGCCCCTCCCCCCACCCGGCCGGGCGGTTCACCCTCCCCTCGGTACGGCCACGAGCCCCCTCCCCGCCCCCACCACCGCGATCGCCCCGTCCCGATCGGTCCGCAGCACCCGCGCCCCGCCGCTCCGCAGCGCGTCCAGCGTCCGGGGCGAAGGGTGGCCGTACGGGTTGTCCCGGCCCGCCGAGACCAGCGCGAGCCTCGGCCGCACGGCCCGTATCAGTGCCGGGTCCTGGTGGGCTGACCCGTGGTGGGCGACCTTGAGGACGTCCACCGGCGCCAGGCCCGGATGAACCCGCAGCAGCGCCCGCTGCGCCGGTGGTTCCAAGTCCCCGAGGAGCAGCAGAACCAACCCTCCGGCGGCGCGGACGAGCAACGCGACGCTGGCGTCGTTGGGCCCCTCGAACGGCTCGCCCCTTCCTGCGGTCCGCCCGGCCGCCGGCCACGGCCAGAGCACCCGCCACTCCAGGGGCCCGGTCCTCCGCAGCTCCCCCGGCTCGGCACGGACCATCGGCACCCCCGCCTCGGCCGCCGTCCGCCGCACGAACGCGGCCTGGGCGGGCGGCTCTTCGAGCCCCGTCGTCTGGATCGCCCCCACCGACCGCCCCCGCAGCACTCCCGGGAGCCCGGCCACGTGGTCCGCGTGGAAGTGGGTGAGCACCAGCAACGGCACCCGTCTCACTCCGAGTTCGCGCAGGCAGCGGTCCACCGGCACCGGGTCGGGGCCCGCGTCCACCACGACGGCGGAGTCCCCGCCCGCCGCGAGCACGGTCGCGTCCCCCTGGCCCACCTGGCACATCGCGAACGCCCAGCCCGGCGGCGGCCATCCGGTGGCCCACCGGGACAGCGGCGCCGGCCGCACCACGGCGAGCAGGAGCAGGGCGGCGGCGAGCGCGCCGATCGCACCCCGGTACGGCAGCCTGCGCGCCCCGAGGACCACGGTCGCGGTGAGCAGCGCGAGGGCCAGCCCTCCCCACCACCCGCCGGGCCAGGCCAGCTCCGCCCCCGGCAGCGCGCTGCCGGTGCGGGCCACCCGCGCGATCCACCGACCGGCCACCCCGCCACCCACGCCAGCCCCTCCGCCGCCGGCATCCAGACCGCCGCCAGGGCCAGCGCGGCGAACCCGCACACCGTCGCGGGCGCCACCGCGAGTTCGGCGAAGAGGTTCGCCGGGATCGCGACCAGGCTCACCCGGGCCGCGAAGACCGTCACGACCGGAGCGCACACCGCCTGCGCCGCGAGGGCCGCGGCCAGCGCCTCCGCCGACCGGCCGGGCACGCCGCGCCGCCGCAGCGCATCGCTCCACCGGGGAGCGATCGTCAGCAGTGCCCCCGTCGCCAGGACCGAGAGCAGGAACCCGTAACTCCGCGCGAGCCACGGGTCGTAGAGCACCAGGACGAGGACGGCGGCGGCCAGCGCGGGGATCAGCGACCTCCTGCGCCCCGTACCGATCGCGAGCAGCGCGACGCATCCGCAGGCGGCGGCCCGCAGCACGCTCGGGTCGGGCCGGCAGACGACCACGAAGGCGACCGTCAGCCCTCCCCCGGCCAGCGCGGTCACCCTCAGCGACAGCCCGATCCGGGGCGCCAGCCCGCCCCGCTCCGCCCGGTGCGCCCTTCCGGGCCGCCCGATCAGCAGAAGCAGCACAATCGTCAAATTGCTTCCGGAAACCGCCAACAAGTGTGTGAGATCGGTGGCTTCGAAGGCGTCCTTCAGGTCAGGGCCGATCCTGGAGGTGTCCCCGACGACCAGACCGGGCAGCAGGGCCCGTGCGTCGGGGTCGAGCCCCTCGGTCGCCCTCCGCAGCCCCGCGCGCAGCTCCCCCGCCGTCCGCTGCAACGCGTTCGGCCGGCCCACGATCCGGGGCGGGCCCCCTCCGTCGACCTTGAGCACCGCGGCGAACGGTTCGCCCGGGTGCGACGGCGGTGCGAGCCGGCCGCCGAGCCGCAGTCTGGTGGAGGGCAGGAGCCGCAGCCACTCCTCGCGCCCCTCCCCCGGCGGCACGATCAGCAGGACCGGCGCCCGGGTCCGGTGGACCGCGCCGTCCGGCCGCTCGACCCGGGTCACCTCGCCGTCCAGGACGACCGAGGCCGGGGCCATGGCGTTGCCCCGCACCTTGGGCCGGGTGAGCCGCGGATCGGAGGTCACCGCCACCTCCAGACGTGCCCGCCCGTACTCCTCGGCCAGCACCGGCACGGGCCCGCGCCGCAGATCCGCCGCGTGCAGCCCCGCAGAGGCGGCCCCGGCCGCGGCACAGAGCAGGACCCCGGCCCACGCGGTGGCCCGCAGCCGCCTCCCGGCGACACCTCCCGGCCGGACCGCACCACGCCCCCCTCGCCGGACCGCACCACGATCGTCTCGCCGGACCGCCTCACGGCCTCCCCCGGGCCCTCCGCGCCACCGGATCACGCTCCGCACCAGCAGGACCGCCGCCCCCGCCAGACAGGCCGTGACACCGGTGACCGCCCACCATCCGGTGACGCCCACCGCCCATGCCGCCGCCGCCCAGGCAGCCGCCGCGAGGGGAACGAGCCGCAGGTCTACCGGCCCTTCCCATCGGCCCGACTCCCGCGCCTCCGCCCCCGCTCCCACCTCCTTCGTCCCCGTCCCCGTCCCCGTCTCTGCTGTCCTCGCCTCCGGCTCCGTCTCTGACGCCGGCTCCGTCTCCTCGGCCGCTCCCCGGGCCCGCCTCACGGCCGGACCAGCGGTTCGAGGTCGGCGAACCGTCGCTCGCCGATGCCGCTGACCTCCCGCAACTCGCTCACCGACCGGAAGCCGCCGTGTTCCGTGCGGTGGTCGATGATGTGCTGGGCGAGGACCGGTCCGACACCCGGGAGGGTGTCGAGCTGTTCCACCGTGGCCGCGTTGAGGCTCACCGGCGTCCCCGGCGCCCCTCCCCCTCCTGTTCCTCCCGGGCCGCCTCCGGGACCGGCACCGCCGACCTGCGCCCCCGGCACGTCGACCAGGACCTGTTCGCCGTCGGACAGAACGCGCGCCCGGTTGATCCCGGTGAGGTCCGCGCCGGACCTCACCCCGCCCGCCGCCCGCAGGGCGTCCGCCACCCGGGCCCCCGCGGGCAGGGTCAGCACGCCCGGCCTGAGCACCTTCCCGCCGACGTCGACGACGACCTTCGCACCGGAGGAAGCCGGCGGTGGGGACGGCGCGGGCGCTGCGGCGGGGAGCGGTCCGGCCCCTTCCCGGACCTCCGGCCCGCTCCGCTCCGCGGGCGCGACCGCTGCGGGGGCGGCGCGCACCGGCTCGGGGGCGCGCACCGGCTCCGGGCGACCCGTCCAGAAGTAACCGCCCGCGAGCCCCGCCGCCACGACCAGGACCACCGTCAGCGCGGCCAGCGTCCTCGGCTCCAGCCCGCACCGCGTCTGCACCCACAGCGGTGTCCGGTCCCGGATCCCCGCCACCAACCGCTCCCGCGCCCGGGGCGGGGAGACCGGCGGAGCCACCCGCCCCGGCGCCTCGGGCACCTCTCCCGCTTCGGGTGCCTCGGGCTCGGCGTACGGCTCCGCCTCCGTGGGAGTGGGAGCCGACGCCTGCGCCGGCGCCGGAGTCGGGAACAGCGCGTCCCCCCGCAGCCGCACGCCCCCTCCTGGCACTTCCACGGGCCGCCGCCCGATCCGGGTGCGCCGCCCCCGCCCAGGAGGCGAACCACGTCCTCCGGGACGGCTGCGCCCGTCCGAACCGGCCGCCCGCCCCGGCCCACTCGTCGGGCCGTAGGCCACCCTCCCGGCCCCGGGAACAAAGGGAACGCCGGGAACAGCCGTGCCCGCGGCGCCGACGACGGCAGGAGCCGACGCGGCACCGGAGGCCGATGCCGTACCGGTGGTCGATGCCGTACCAGCGCTCGATGCGGTACCCGTGCTCGATGCGGTGTCAGCGGTCGGTGCGATATGTGTGCGAAGCGTCATGCCCGTGACGGTAGAAGATCGCGGATGCCCCGTGCCGGACTCACCTACGGTCCGTGGACGAGGGCACCACTGTGGAAAACTCCGTCACCCTCACGGGTGGCCGCACCGCGCGGGCGGTCGGCGCGCGACCGGCAGCCTCGGCGCGGCAGGGCGACCGTTCTCAGCGCGGCGAGACGACGACCGCGAGGAGCCCCGGGCCCGTGTGGGCCCCGATGACCGCGCCCACCTCGCTGACGTGGAACTCCCCGATCGCCGGGATCCGGTCCCTGAGCCGGTCCGCGAGCGTGGCGGCACGTTCCGGCGCGGACAGGTGGTGCACGGCGATGTCGACCGGCCCGGAGCCGGCCCGCTCCACCGCGATCTCCTCCAGGCGCGCGATGGCCTTCGAGGCCGTCCGCACCTTCTCCCGCAGCTCGATCCGCCCGCCGTCGAGTTCGAGGAGGGGTTTCACCGCGAACGCGGAGCCCAGCAGCGCCTGCGCGGTCCCGATGCGTCCGCCCCGGCGCAGATAGTCCAGGGTGTCGACGTAGAAGAAGGCGGAGATCCCGGCGGCGCGCTTCTCGGCCGCCGCGACGGCCTCGTCGAGCGAGCCTCCGGCCTCCACGGTCTGCGCCGCCGCCAGGGCGCAGAAGCCCAGCGCCATTCCCATCATGCGGGTGTCCACCACGCGTACGGGCACGGGAGCTTCCTTCGCGGCCAGCACGGCCGCGTCGTAGGTCCCGGAGACCTCGGCGGAGAGGTGGAGCGAGACGATGCC
This sequence comes from Streptomyces sp. NPDC092045, assembly GCF_044756005.1. Classification (NCBI taxonomy): domain Bacteria; kingdom Bacillati; phylum Actinomycetota; class Actinomycetes; order Kitasatosporales; family Streptomycetaceae; genus Streptomyces; species Streptomyces sp. NPDC092045. The sequence continues at coordinate 597,554 of NZ_JBIVSC010000002.1, forward strand.
CCGCGCGCCGGCCTCGGCGGCCCGGCGGTAGGTCTCGGCGAAGACCTCGGGGCTGGGTCGGGAGGTGGTGACGGAACGCCGCTTCTGGAGGGCCTGGGCGAGGGCTTCGGCCGAGATCTCCGTGCCCTCCTCCAGGGCGCGGTCGCCGATGACGACGGTCAGCGGGACCGTGGTGACGGCGTGCCGCTCCCTCGTCTGGCGTGGCAGGTAGGCCGTTGAATCGGTGACGATCGCGACATGCCGGGACATGAGCGGGAGGTTACCCGCCGACACCCCCGCCCGGCAGCCCGGCCCCCCCGCCGGATCCCGGGACGCCGACGAACACACCGGCTCACGGCCACCCCTCCGACCGGTCCCCCGAGCGGCCCGCGACCGACTCCTCACAGCCTTCTGAACGGCTTTCCGAACGACCGTCCGGGCCTCTTTCCGAACGGCTTTCCGAACCGCCTTATGAACGAACGGCCGTCCGGCCGACCGTGCCGTCAGGTGGTGGTCTCCGGACGGGCCGTCTTCTCCCAGGGGTACGCGGCCAGCCGGGGATCGGGCCCCGTGATCGCGGACGGCTCGCTCCGGGCCGCAGTGTCCGCCGTCCGGCCGGTGGCCCCGGCGGAGTTCCCAGGGGTGTGACGTCCCCGCTCCTCCGTGCCCGGGTCGGTGGCGCCCGGCGCGGGCTCCGGGTCGGTCCAGTGGCGCAGGGCTCCGGCCTCGACGTCGATCTGGGCGCTGAGCGTCGACAGGTCGTCCTCGGCGAACCGCACGGCCCGGTCCCGGGCGGCGCGGCGCAGCGCGTCGGCCGAGCTGGTGATCCGCTCGGTCCGCGCGGTGAGTTCGGGGAGCTGTCCGGCCACCCACGCCCGGTCGGGCTCCCGCTCCAGGCGCTTGAGGTCGGCGTCGAGTTCGAGGCCGTGTCCGCTGAGCCGGTTGAACAGGTCGAGCGACTCCTTCAGCGAGGCGTCCTGCCCGACGCCCGCCTGCAGCGCCTCCTGCGTGGCCCGCATCGAGGTGCGCAGCGAGAGCCGCAGCCGGGCCAGCTCGCCCGCCGCGCCGGCCTGGCCGAAGCTCTTGGCCCGCAGCGTGGTGTCCTCGACCGTGCGCCGGGCCTGGTCCAGGGTGCGGTCGACACCGCGCTTGGCGGCCTTCGTCACCTTCACCGCCGCGTACACCCCGAGCGCCACGAAGGCGAAGAAGAGCAGCGCCAGGATCGTGAGAATCGTGGCTTCCATGGGCGCCCCTCCGGCATCGGTCGACTCACCACACGGTTGTGGTCCCTCCACGGTAAACGGAACGGGCAGGCCGAGGGTTCCATCGGAACCCCCAACCTGCCCGTAGGGGAAACCCCTGTGCCCGGCCGTTCAACGACCGCGCGTCACCGGCCCGACGGCCAGCAGACCGACCGATCAGCCGGCCGACTAGCCCGCGACGATGTTGACCAGCTTCGGCGCGCGCACGATCACCTTGCGGATCTCGGCACCGCCCAGCGCCGTGACCACGTGCGGGTCGGCCAGGGCGAGCGCCTCCAGGTCCGCGTCCGTGATCGACGGGGAGACCTCCAGGCGGGCCTTGACCTTGCCCTTGATCTGCACGACGCAGGTCACGGTCTCGTCGACGACGTACGCCGGGTCGGCGACCGGGAAGTCCCGGTGGACGACCGACCCGGTGTGGCCCAGCCTGCGCCACAGCTCCTCGGCGATGTGCGGCGCCAGCGGGGCGACCAGCAGCACCAGCTGCTCGGCGACCGTGCGGGAGACCGCGCCGCCCGTCTTGGTCAGGTGGTTGTTCAGCTCGGTGATCTTGGCGATGGCGGTGTTGAAGCGCATCGCGGCCATGTCCTGCGCGACGCCGTCGATCGCCTTGTGCAGGGCGCGCAGCGTGTCCTCGTCGGGCGCGGCGTCGACGACGGTGACCTCGCCGGTCGACTCGTCGACGATGTTGCGCCACAGCCGCTGCAGCAGCCGGTACTGGCCGACCACCGCGCGCGTGTCCCAGGGACGCGACACGTCCAGCGGCCCCATCGCCATCTCGTACAGGCGCAGGGTGTCGGCGCCGTACTCGGAGCAGATCTCGTCCGGCGTCACGGCGTTCTTCAGGGACTTGCCCATCTTGCCCAGGACGCGGGAGACCTTCTCGCCCTGGTACCAGAAGCCGCCGTCGCGCTCCTCGACCTCGGCCGCCGGCACGGCGATCCCGCGCGCGTCCCGGTAGACGAAGGCCTGGATCATGCCCTGGTTGTACAGCTTGTGGAAGGGTTCGGCCGAGGAGACGTGGCCCAGGTCGAACAGGACCTTGGACCAGAAGCGCGCGTACAGCAGGTGCAGCACGGCGTGCTCGGCGCCGCCGACGTACAGGTCGACGCCACCGGTGGGCATGCCCTCGCGGGGGCCCATCCAGTACTGCTCGACGGCCGGGTCGACCAGCTTCTCGGAGTTGTGCGGGTCCAGGTAGCGCAGCTCGTACCAGCAGGAACCGGCCCAGTTGGGCATGGTGTTGGTCTCGCGGCGGTACTTCTTGGGGCCGTCGCCCAGGTCCAGGGTGACGTTCACCCAGTCCTCGTTGCGGGACAGCGGGGTCTCCGGGCGGGTGTCCGCGTCGTCCGGGTCGAAGGTGCGCGGCGAGTAGTCCTCGACCTCGGGCAGCTCCAGCGGCAGCATCGACTCAGGCAGCGCGTGGGCGACGCCGTCCTCGTCGTAGACGATCGGGAAGGGCTCGCCCCAGTACCGCTGGCGGCTGAACAGCCAGTCGCGCAGCCGGAAGTTGACGGTGCCCTCGCCGATGCCCCGGTCGGCCAGCCAGGCGGTGATCCGGGCCTTGGCGTCGACGACGCCCAGGCCGTCCAGGGAGATCTCGCCGTTGGCGGAGCCGACCAGCTTCGCCTCGTAGGAGGAGAAGGCGTCGTCCCAGGTGGAGGGGTCGGTGCCGCGGTCGTCCGAGGGCTCGACGACGCAGCGCATCGGCAGCTCGAAGGCGCGCGCGAAGGCGAAGTCGCGGCTGTCGTGGGCCGGGACGGCCATGATGGCGCCGGTGCCGTAGCCCATCAGGACGTAGTCGGCGATGAAGACCGGGACCCGCTCGCCGCTGACCGGGTTGGTCGCGTACGCGCCGGTGAAGACGCCCGTCTTGTCCTTGGCCTCGGCCTGGCGCTCGACGTCGGACTTGGAGGCGGCCTGCTTGCGGTAGGCGTCGACGGCCTCGGCGGGGGTGGCGTGGCCGCCGGTCCACACGTCGTGGGTGCCCTCGGGCCAGGCGGCCGGAACGATCTTCTCGACCAGGTCGTGCTCGGGGGCCAGGACCATGTAGGTGGCGCCGAACAGGGTGTCCTGGCGGGTGGTGAAGACGGTGATGGCACCGGCGTCGCCGACCTGGAAGTCGACGCGGGCGCCCTCGGAGCGGCCGATCCAGTTCCGCTGCTGCAGCTTGATGGCCTCGGGCCAGTCCAGCGCGTCCAGGTCGTCCAGCAGGCGGTCCGCGTAGGCGGTGATCCGCATGTTCCACTGGCGCAGCTTGGACTTGAAGACGGGGAAGTTGCCGCGCTCGGAGCGTCCGTCGGCGGTGACCTCCTCGTTGGCCAGGACGGTGCCCAGGCCGGGGCACCAGTTGACGGGCGCGTCGGAGGCGTACGCCAGGCGGTACTCGCCCAGGACGTCGGAGCGCTCGGCGGCGCTCAGCTCGCTCCACGCGCGCGTGGTGCCGGGAACCTCACGCGTGCCGTTCGCGAACTGCTCGACCAGCTCGGCGATCGGACGGGCCCTGCCGGCCTCGTCGTCGTACCAGGAGTCGAAGATCTGCAGGAAGATCCACTGGGTCCACTTGTAGTACTCCGGGTCGATCGTGGCGAACGACCGGCGCTTGTCGTGGCCCAGGCCCAGCCGGCGCAGCTGGACCTTCATGTTCTCCATGTTGGCCTCGGTGGACACGCGCGGGTGCGTGCCCGTCTGCACGGCGTACTGCTCGGCCGGCAGGCCGAAGGCGTCGAAGCCCAGGGTGTGCAGCACGTTGTGGCCGGTCATGCGCGCGTGGCGGGCGAAGACGTCCGTCGCGATGTAACCCAGGGGGTGGCCGACGTGCAGTCCCGCGCCCGAGGGGTACGGGAACATGTCCATGATGAACTTCTTGGGCCGTGCGGCGACCGCGGGGTCGCCCGCCAGGTCACCGGTGGGGTTCGGGGCCTCGTACGTGCCCTCGGCGTCCCAGAAGTCCTGCCAGCGTGCCTCGATGTCGGCGGCCATGGCCGCCGTGTAGCGATGCGGGGCCGCCGTCTCGGCGGCCGTATTGATCTCGGTCATGGTCCTTGAAGCTCCATCGATCGTCTCTGCCCACGGCCACTGACTGCCCGAAATGAAAAATCCCCTCGCACAGGAGGGGATGCCGCGCCGACTCCGACGGAATGTCTGTCGCCCGTCGGGACTGGTCAGCGCGGCTCGGTAAGCAGAAGGCGTACGGCACGCATGGCGCCAGGGTACCGCAGCGGCCGTACGGGCCGCACCGGCGTTCTGCGGGGCGGGACGCGAGAGAGCGGGCCACCCGATCCGGGTGACCCGCTCTCCGTTCCACGATCTTCCGTGGATTTTCTGTGGAGCTAAGGAGAATTGAACTCCTGACCTCCTGCATGCCATGCAGGCGCTCTACCAACTGAGCTATAGCCCCTTGCTTTCCGTCTCCGGTGCGGTTTCCCTCGCGGCGACAGACAGAACATTAACCGGCCTCCCGGCAGATCTCCAAATCGATTCCCGGAGCCCTTCCGGACCGCCGGGTAGGGTCGCCGACTGTGTCCGTCTCCGTGCTCTCGAAAACCCGCGTCCGGCCGTGGCCCCTGGTCACCGCCGCGGCGGTCTGCCTGCTCTCGTTCGCCGCCTTCTGGGTGGCGCAACGCCTCGCCCACGTGAACATGCTCGACGTGATGGTCTACCGGGCCGAGGGCGAGACGGTCCGGGCCGGCGGCGACCTGTACGCGATGCGCGCCACCTCGGCGAACCTCGGCATGACGTACCCGCCCTTCGCGGCCCTGCTGTTCGTCCCGCTGACCCTGGTGGGCGTACCGCTGATGCGGACGCTCAGCACCGGGGGGAACCTGCTCCTGGTGGTCGCCCTGGTCCAGCTGTCGGTCCGGTTGGTCCGTCCGTCGCTGTCCCGCGCGGACCTGTGGCGCGTGACGTTCTGGATCGCCGCGGTCGTGGTCTGGTGCGAGCCGGTGTGGACGACCCTGCGGTACGGCCAGATCAACCTGCTCATAGCCGTGGCGGTGCTCTGGGACCTCACGCGCCGCGCGGGCAGCCGCTGGGCGGGCCTCGGCATCGGCCTGGCGACCGCGGTGAAACTCACACCGGGGCTCTTCGTGGTCCTGCTGCTCGTCGCGGGTCTGCTGCTGTGGCGCCGTGACCGGTCCTGGAACCAGTGGCTGCGCACGGCGGCGACGGCGACGGGGGTGTTCCTCGGGACGACGCTGGCCGTGGTGGTCGCGCTGCCCGCGGACTCGAAGAAGTTCTGGACCGGGACCCTGTTCGAGACGGGCCGGGTCGGTTTCGCCGAGGAGACCGCCAACCAGTCGATCCGCGGCGTCCTGGCCCGGCTGATGCACACCGACGACCCGGGCACGTGGTGGGCGGTGACGGCGGCCCTCATGGGCGGCGTCGCGATGGTGGTGGCGGTGCGGGCCGCGCTGCGCGGCGACAAGGCCGTGGCGGTGGTCGTCTGCGCGTTCACGGCGCTGATGATCAGCCCGATCTCGTGGTCCCACCACTGGGTCTGGTGCGTGCCGCTGCTGATCCTGCTCGCGGACCGCGCCACGCGCGCGTGGCGGGTGGCGGGACCGGTGGCCCTGGTGTTCGCGTCGTTCGCGCTGTGGTGGGTCCCGCACGACCCGGGTCGCCCCGAACTGGACCAGAACGCGGGCCAGATGCTGCTCTCCGCCGTCTATCCGCTGACGACGACGGCGCTGCTCGTGGGGTACGTGCTGACGCGGCGGAGGCCGCGCGGGACGGAGGCGGGCCGGGGAACGGGCGTCGCCGGCACGGAAGGGACCGGTGCGACGGCGGCGGACCCGCTCCCGGAGGCCGTACCGGAGCAGGAGCGTCCGGCGGCGCGGGAGCCTCAGGCCGTGGCGAAGGAGTAGAACCGCTTGAGGGTGCAGTGCTCGTCGAGGAGCCGGCCGTAGATCGGCTCCCCCTCCAGCTCGCGGTAGGTCTCGATCGGGTCGCCTTTTATGATCAGCGCCCGCGCGCACTCCTCGCACCAGTACTGGAACCCGGTGTTGACGGGGTCCATGTCGCGCACGATGGGCGTGCCGCTGCCGCACCAGTCGCACTTCCGCCTGTGTGCACCCATCAGTCAGCTCCAGCCGTGGCCGCGGGTCGCGGTTCCCGTCGTGCGCCTGGTCGTGCGCCGACAGGACACCCTGCCGTTGTCGCCGAGCACGTGGGCCACCCTCCCGTCCGGATCCTGTCCCCCTCCGGCCGTCCGATTCTGCCATGGCCCCGCAAGGGGGCCGGCGTACTCGGGACAACGTGGTGAAACGACGAATCCCGCCCCCTGGTGGGGACGGGATTCGGTGACTGTGGAGCTAAGGAGAATTGAACTCCTGACCTCCTGCATGCCATGCAGGCGCTCTACCAACTGAGCTATAGCCCCTCGTGTTCTTCGCGCTCCGCGCTGCGAACAAGAAGAACTCTAGCCTGTGACCTGCCGGAAAGTGAAATCCGGGTCCGGCAGGCCCGTCGCGGGCTCCGCGGGGCTCAGTCGTCGTCGCCGAGGACCGGCTCGGGCAGCGTGCCGGCGTTGTGCTCCATCAGGCGCCAGCCGCGCGCGCCCTCGCCGAGGACGGACCAGCAGCAGTTCGAGAGCCCGCCCAGGCTCTCCCAGTGCCGGGCCTCCAGGCCCAGGAGCCGGCCGATGGTGGTGCGGATGGTGCCGCCGTGGCTGACCACGACGAGCGTGCCGTTCTCGGGGAGCTTGTCGGCGTGCTCCAGGACCACGGGGGCGGCCCGGTCGGCCACCTCGGTCTCCAGCTCGCCGCCGCCCCGGCGCACGGGCTCGCCGCGCTTCCAGGCGGCGTACTGCTCGCCGTACCGCGCCACGATCTCGTCGTGGGTCAGCCCCTGCCACTCCCCCGCGTACGTCTCGCGCAGTGCGGCGTCGTGGGCGACGTCGTGGCCGGTGAGCGCGGCGAGTTCGGCGGCGGTGGCCGCCGCCCGCTTCAGGTCGGAGGCCACGACGGCGTCCGGCTGGAGCGCGGCGAGCAGCCGTGCGGCCCGGCGCGCCTGGGCGACGCCGGTCTCCGTCAGCTCGATGTCGGTCGAGCCCTGGAAGCGGCGCTCCAGGTTCCAGGAGGTCTGGCCGTGGCGCCAGAGGACGATGCGGCGGCCGGTGCCGCCCCTGGTGGCGCTCAGCTCAGCTCACCGTCCGGTCCGTCGGGGAGGCCGGAGGCGTGGCCGGTGGTGTCGACGCCGGTCAGGGCGGCGTGCTCGGCGGCCTTGCCGCGGGTCTTCGCGGCGTCCTCGGGCAGCTCCAGCTCGGGGCAGTCCTTCCACAGCCGCTCCAGGGCGTAGAAGACCCGCTCCTCGCTGTGCTGGACGTGGACGACGATGTCGACGTAGTCCAGCAGGATCCAGCGCGCGTCGCGGTCGCCCTCGCGGCGGACCGGCTTGGCGCCGAGCTCCTTGAGCAGCCGCTCCTCGATCTCGTCGACGATCGACTTGACCTGGCGGTCGTTGGGCGCGGAGGCGAGCAGGAAGGCGTCGGTGATCGACAGCACGTCGCTGACGTCGTACGCGATGATGTCGTGCGCGAGCCGGTCGGCGGCCGCCTGGGCGGCGGTCTTGACGAGCTCGATGGAACGGTCCGTAGCGGTCACAAGCAGGCTTTCGTCGGCGGTCCAGTACCCCTCCAGGGTCTCACGGACCGCCGACGGCGCCGTCTGACTTTTCCGGAGCGCCGCTAGCGGGCCTCCGGGAGCTTGTAGTCCCGGCCCAGGACGACGGTGACGGCGGCCGATCCCGTGGTCTCGCCCTTGCCGACCGAGGCGGCCGGGAGGCCGAGCGTCTTGGCCACCTCGGCGGCCGCCGCCTTCTGGGCGTCGTCGCGGTAGAGGACCTCGGACTTCTCCTGGACCGGCGCCCCGGTGCCGCCCACGAAGGCGTAGCCGCCGTTGGCCAGCACGATCCGGGCGGCCTCGGTCGCGTTCCTGCCGGAGCCGTCCCGCAGGGAGACCCGGGTGACCCCGTCGGTCTCGGGGGCGGTGACCTTGCCGCCGAGGATGTCCCGCACGACGCTGTCGCTCGCGCCGCCGGTCAGCGTGCCGTCCTCCTCCACCGGGAGCAGGGCCGTCTTGTAGGAGCCGACCTTGGCGTGCTCGGCGAGCCTGGCCAGGGAGGCGCCGAGGTCCTTCTCCGGGAGCGAGGGGTCGAGGATCTGCTGGAGGGTCTCGATGGTGACCGTGGCGGCCGCGGGGTCGTCGGAGATCTTCCGCAGCACCCCGTACAGGACCTGGCCGAAGCGCTGGAGCTGCTTGGCGTCGGCCTCGCCGGGGGCCCGGTAGGTGGCGTAGGCGACGGCCGCGCGACCGTTCAGCGTCTGCTTCTCGCCCTTCCTGACGAGCGGTTCGGCGCCGTCCTTGGGGGCGGGCACGTCGGTGTCGGTGTCGGTCTCGATGCCGCTGACGACCTCGACGAGGTTCTCCAGGTACGGGGTGTCCAGGCGCCAGGTGCCGGTGATCCTCGTGCCGAGGAGGTTGCCGATCGACTCCCGTGTGCCGCTGGAGCCGTCGTCCTCGACCGACTTGCCGAGGGTGGTCGCGGAGCCCTCCGAGTCGGCGACGACGACGGAGCCGGGGAGCAGGACGGTGGTGCCCTGGCGGGTGGTCGCGTTCTCCACGAGCAGGGCGGTGGACGTTCCGCCGTTCGTGGTGTCGTGGAGGTGGACCACGATGGTGTCGCGCTTCTGGGGGCCGGTCGCGGCGGCCCCCTTCTCCTCGGGTGCGGAGGTGCCGGGGAGCAGGCCCGCGGACCACAGGTAGCCGACGCCGCCGACGACGGCGAGCGCGAGGACGACGACGAGCGCGACGATCCGGTTGCGGCCCCGCCGCCTGGCCTCCTCGCGCCGCTCCGAGCGGCTCTCGGTGAACTTGAGCCAGTCGATGACGTCCTCGGAGTCCTCGTCGGGCTCCTCGATGAACGAGAACTGCTCGGTGCGGTACTCGCGGTCGTCGTCCGTGCGGGACGGGGCGGGGCGACCGGGGCGCTCGGAGGCGGGGCGCTGACCGGGGACGCCGGGCGGGGCGGCGACGGACGCGGCCGGGGCCTCGGGGGCCGGCCGGGCGGGCTCGGTCCGGGACTGCGGCTGGGACTGGTGCTGCGGTTGGGCCTGGGGCTGGTGCTGTGGTTGGGCCTGGGGCTGCGGCTGGGCGGCCCACTGCTGCCCGGTCCCGGTCCCGGTGTCGTAGGAGGGATAGGCGTAGCCCTGCTGCCCGTACGGGTCGTACGAAGGCTGCGGCTGCTGCGCCTGCGGCGGCTGCTGCTGGGCGTAGGGGTCGTAGCCGTACGCCTGCTGCGGCTGCGACGGCTGCTGCTGATGCTGCTGACCGCCGTACGGGTCGTAGTGCTGCGCGGGCTGCTGCTGCGGCTGCTGGTACACCGGCTGCCCGTACTCGTCGTAGCCGATGATCTGCGGCTGCGGATAGTACGGGTCGTACGGATGCTGCTGGTCGTTCACCGGTGCCCTTCCCCGAAGCTCACTGGCCGCGGTACAACTGGCGCTTGTCGATGTAGCGCACCACGCCGTCCGGCACCAGATACCAGACGGGATCGCCCTGCGCGACCCTCGCACGGCAGTCGGTGGAGGAGATGGCGAGCGCGGGGATCTCCACGAGCGAGACCCCGCCCTTGGGCAGGCCGTCGTCGGTGAGGTCGTGGCCCGGGCGGGTGACGCCGATGAAGTGGGCGAGCGAGAAGAGCTCCTCCGCGTCGCGCCAGGTGAGGATCTGCGACAGCGCGTCGGCCCCGGTGATGAAGAAGAGGTCCGAGTCGGCGTTGAGGGAGGCCAGGTCCCGCAGGGTGTCGATGGTGTAGGTCGCGCCGCCGCGGTCGATGTCGATCCGGCTGACCGAGAACTGCGGGTTGGAAGCGGTCGCGATGACCGTCATCAGATAGCGGTCCTCGGGCGCGGACACGGCCTTGTGGCTCTTCTGCCACGGCTGCCCGGTCGGCACGAACACCACCTCGTCGAGGTGGAACAGGGCGGCGACCTCGCTGGCCGCCACCAGGTGTCCGTGGTGGATCGGGTCGAAGGTTCCGCCCATCACGCCGAGTCGGCGCTTGCCGCGCCCGCCAGTAGGCACTTCCTGCTCTCCCATGCGTGCAGAGCCTACTGGCACGGCAGCGTCCGCCGGATCAGCGGTGTCGGTTCAGCGGTCGCGGTTGAAGCGGGTGGTGATCCACAGCAGGAGCATCAGGGCGCCGAAGGCGCCGATACCGGTGAGGTAGGGGCTGAGGCTTTCGTGGTTGCCGCCGTGCTCGGCGCCCTCGGCGAGAGTGACCAGGTTGGCAGCGGTGCTGTGGAGGCTCATCTTCGGCAGACCTATCGATCGGGGATGGGAGCGGAGACTTCGCGCACATCGTATGCGGGCCGTCCGGACGCGCTCACGCCGACTCAGGCGTTCGCGTCGCGCTCCGTGTTGCCGCCCGCCCCGGCGGTGGCGTCCCTACGGGCGGCGGTGTCCGTGCTGGCGGCGGCGTCACCGGCGGCGGTGTCCGTGCCGGCGGCGGCGTCCCCCCTGCTCACGCCGTCGGTGGTGCCCGGCTTGGCGGTGACGGCCGCACCTGCGGCGCCGTCCCTGCCGCCCGCATCGTCCGTGCGGTACCCGCGCAGCAGGAACCAGGCGAGCAGGACCCCGCCCACGATCGAGGCGAGCAGCACGATCCGGAGTGTGTCGCCCGGGCCCTGGTCCGCGGCGGCGGCGAGCAGGGCGGCAGCGGCGTCGGCGGTGGCGGCTGTGTCCGGCATGTCGGTCGTGCCCTTCGGTCGTCCTCGGTGCCCGAGTTATCCACAGGCCCCGCCACACCGTAGCGCCAGCACCTAGTCTGGGGGCAGTCAGGGGGACGAGCACCGACTCGTACGAACAGGGGGCATCCATGACCGAGAACGACCACGGGAGCGCGCCGAGCAGGCAGCGGAAGCGGTTCCCCGGCATCTCCTCGCGGGCCTACGAGCACCCGGCCGACCGCTCGGCACTGGTGGCGCTGCGCAAGCTCAGCGGCTTCGACACGGCCTTCAAGGCGCTCAGCGGACTGCTGCCGGAGCGCAGTCTGCGACTCCTCTACCTCTCGGACTCCGTCCGGGTGAGCGACGCGCAGTTCGGCCACCTCAACGACATGCTGCGGGACGCCTGTTACATCCTGGACCTGGAGAAGGTCCCGCCGATGTACGTGACGCAGGACCCGAAGCCCAACGCGATGTGCATCGGCCTGGACGAGCCGATCATCGTGCTCACCACCGGCCTCGTGGAGCTCCTCGACGAGGAGGAGATGCGGGCGGTCGTCGGCCACGAGGTGGGGCACGCGCTCTCCGGGCACGCCGTGTACCGCACGGTGCTGCTGTTCCTCACCAACCTGGCGCTCAAGATCGCCTGGATCCCGCTGGGGACGGTCGCGATCACGGCCGTCGTGACGGCGCTGCGCGAGTGGTTCCGCAAGTCGGAGCTCTCCGCCGACCGGGCCGGACTGCTCGTCGGGCAGGACGTGCGGGCCTCGATGCGCGGCCTGATGAAGATCGCCGGCGGCAACCACCTGCACGAGATGAACGTGGACGCGTTCCTCGCCCAGGCCGACGAGTACGAGAAGGCCGGGGACCTGCGGGACTCGGTCCTGAAGATCCTCAACGTGCTGCCGCGCTCGCACCCCTTCACCGCCGTCCGCGCGGCGGAGCTGAAGAAGTGGTCGGAGACCCGCGACTTCCAGCGGATCATGGACGGGCACTACCCGAAGCGTTCGGAGGACAAGGACACCTCGGTCTCGGACTCCTTCCGCGAGTCGGCCGGGCACTACGCCGAGACCGTGCGGACCAGCAAGGATCCGCTGTTCAAGCTGGTCGGGGACATAGCCGGCGGCGCCGGTGACCTGGCGGGCGACCTGGGCGGACGGCTGCGCAACCGGTTCGGCGGCCAGGGCTCCGCGAAGGCGGACGGCGGCGCGGCCGAGGGCGGCGCCCCGGCCGGCGACGACGCGGGGAAGGGCCCCGGGAAGGACTCCGGGGGCGGTCAGAACGAGGGCTGAGCCCCCGGGGCCAGCACTCCGCACAGCGAGGGGGCGGCGGATCGGCCCGTGGCGTACGGGTCGGTGACCGCCGGGCCGCCGCCCGCCTCGGAGGCCCGTGCCCCCGCCAGGAGCGGCTTCAGGGAGCCCGCGGTGTCCGCGTCGCAGGCCTGTGGTCCGGCCTCCGAGGTGCTGCTCAGCAGTTCGGCGCGGTGCGCCCGCAGGTCCTCGCGGTCGAAGCGGAAGCGCACCACGCGGTGGACGGTGAAGAGGGACGCCGCCGCGACCGGCCCGGTGCCGCGGGCGACCGGGCGGAGGGCGTAGGTGTACGTGTGGTCCGCCGTGACGTCCAGGGTGTCGGGTCCGGTCTCCTCGAAGCGGAGGGTGCCCCGGACGCGGACGCCGGGATCGGCGAGGGAGACCGCGCGGGGGTCGAAGCGGACGAGCCAGGCGGCGGGGGCGTGCCGGCCGTCGTCGGCGGGCGACTCGACGCTCCGGTCGAACTGCGCCAGCTGGTCGGGGTCGAGCAGGGTGCGCGGGGGGCGCGTGGTGGCCCCGCTCAGGACCTCGGGGTCCAGCGAGGAGGCGACGAGGTAGTCCCTGGCGATGTCGAGGGCGGCGAGGACCTGGCTCTCGGCGAAGTGCATGGTGCGTCCGGCGACCGGAAGGTCGATGCCGGCGGCCCCGACGCGGTACTCGGCGGCCGGGCTGCGGGCGAAGAGCCGCGCGGGCTCGCCGCCGGGGACGGGGCCCCGGGGCGCGAGGCGGACGACGGTGGTCCGCAGGGGCTCGGCGCGCTGGTCGACGGGGGGCTGGTACGGGTTGCGGACGCCCAGGTAGACGGCGGTGCCGAAGGCGAGGAGGACCAGCAGGACCAGCAGGACCGCCTGGCGGGAGCCGCTCCGGGGCGTCCCGGTGGGGAGGCTGCGGACGGCCTGGGCGTGCTCGCCCATCCGCTCCCGGGCGGAGAACTCCTGGAGGCGGGCAGCGCGGACGAACGCCTCGTCGAAGACGACGGATCGGTACTCGTCCTCACCACCGCCGGGGAACCCCTCGGGTGTCCCCTCAGGCGGGTCGCCACGCCCTGCCATACCTTCAGGGTAGGTCTGCGGGGGCTTCGGTAAACGCCCAGGTACACGACAAGTTCCGAAGAATTCCGCCATCGGGGCGGGCGGGTTCCGGCGCGGGACCGGTGCGGGACGGGCCGGGGTCGAGGTCGGGGAGCGTCGCGGGCCCGGTTCGGGTTCGGGAGGCCCCAGGGGGCTATCCGGGGGACGCGGAGCCCACGGCGGGGGCGCGGGCCGCGGGCGGGGCCGGGTTCGGGGTCGGCGCGTCGACGCCGGTGGTGGCCGGCGGCGGGACCTGGTCCTGGCGGTTGGCGGCGGCGCCCCGGTAGACGGCGCTGAAGGCGAGGGCGACCATGCCGACCCCCATGACGAGGGCGAGGACCCAGGCGACGGGCCGGTGCCAGCGGGCGCTGCCCCGGTAGGGGCGCAGGGCGCCGCCGTGGGGGCCGTAGGGGCTGTCGTCGTCGCCGATGTCGTCGGGCTCGTAGGTGAGGCCCAGCGGTTCGTGGCCGTCCCCGTAGGGGTCGTCGTCGACGGGTCCGCCGCCCGCGCGGGCGCGGGCCGACTCGGCCTCGGCACGGGCCTGGGCGGCGGCGAGGAGCCGCTCGACCGCCGTCGGCTCGTGGACGGTCGCGGCCCTCACGAACTCCTCGTCGAAAACCACGGCGGCGTGGACCTCGTCAGCGCCTCCGCGGTCGACAGAGTCCTCGGGGTCTCCGCCGTTCTGGAACGGCCTGCCCCCCACGTCGTCCGGCACGGATTCAGAGTAGACCCGGAAGGGGGTTTTGGGCAGGGAGAGTGCGAAGCCTCCCCACCCGTACCGAAAGCCCGTACGGACCGGAGGGAGGTGTCAGCGCACGTGGCCGTCGCCGGTGACGATGTACTTGGTCGAGGTCAGCTCGGGAAGGCCCATGGGGCCCCTGGCGTGCAGCTTCTGGGTGGAGATGCCGATCTCGGCGCCGAAGCCGAACTGGCCGCCGTCCGTGAACCGGGTGGAGGCGTTCACGGCGACCGTGGTGGAGTCGACCAGCTGGGTGAAGCGGCGGGCCGCGGCCTGCGAGGTGGTGACGATCGCCTCGGTGTGGCCGGAGGACCACGTCCGGATGTGCTCCACGGCCTCGTCGAGGGAGTCGACGACGGCGGCGGCGATGTCGTACGAGAGGTACTCGGTCTCCCAGTCCTCCGTGGTGGCCGGGACGACGGTGGCCTTGGAGCCCTCGGCGAGGGCGAGGGTCCGCTCGTCGGCGTGGACGGTGACGCCGGCCTCGGCGAGGGCGTCGAGGGCCCGGGGCAGGAAGGCCTCGGCGACGTCCTGGTGGACGAGGAGGGTCTCGGCGGCGTTGCAGACGCTGACCCGGTGGGCCTTGGAGTTGATCAGGACGTCCACGGCCGTGTCGAGGTCGGTGTCGGCGTCGACGTAGACGTGGCAGTTGCCGGTGCCGGTCTCGATGACCGGGACGGTGGACTCCTCGACGACGGTCTTGATGAGGGAGGCGCCGCCGCGCGGGATGAGGACGTCGACGAGGCCGCGGGCGCGCATCAGCTCGCGGACGGACTCGCGGGACTCGCCGGGGACGAGCTGGACGGCGTCGGCGGGCAGCCCGGCGCTCCCGACGGCGTCGCGCACCACGGTGACCAGGGCGTTGTTGGAGGCGTAGGCGGAGGAGGAGCCGCGGAGCAGGACGGCGTTGCCGGACTTGAGGCAGAGGGCGGCGGCGTCGACGGTGACGTTCGGGCGGGCCTCGTAGATGATGCCGACGACGCCGAGGGGGACGCGGACCTGGCGCAGGTCGATGCCGTTGGGGAGGGTCGAGCCGCGGACGACCTCGCCGACGGGGTCGGGCAGCGCGGCCACGTGGCGGACGTCGGCGGCGATGGCCCGGACGCGCTCCGGGGTGAGGGTGAGCCGGTCGACGACGGCCTCGCCGGTGCCGGCCTCGCGGGCCCTGGCGACGTCCACGGCGTTGGCCTCGACGATCTCGGCGGTGCGCGCTTCGAGGGCGTCCGCGACGGCGAGGAGGGCCTCGTCCTTGGCCGCGCGCGGGAGTGGCGCGATTTCGGCGGCGGCGGCGCGGGCCCGGTGGGCGGCCAGGGTGACCGGGGAGAGGTTGTCGAGGGGCGTGAGCGAGGTCATGCCCGCAGGGTACTGGCAGCCCCGCGGACATCCCTCACGTATCCCGCACTCCGAGACGTGCCCCTGGACGCGCCCCGGGGCGCACCCCGCGGTGCGTCCCGGACGGGTCCCGGGGCGTGTCCCGGTCGTCCTCCGCCGGAGGTCCCGCCCCTCAGTAGGGGTGGACTCCGACGGGGGCGGCGGGCGGCGGGCCGTAGCCCTCCGCGATCCGCTGGTGGTAGGTCTCGCGGTCGATGACCTCCAGGCCCACGATCTCCCAGGGCGGCAGCTTGGCGGTCTGCCGGTGCTCGCCCCACAGGCGCAGGGCGACGGCCGCCGCGTCGTGCAGGTCGCGGGCCTCCTCCCAGTACCGGATCTCGGCGTGATCGTTGGCGTAGCGGCTGGTCAGCAGGAAGGGATGGTCGTGGGCCAGCTGTTCGAGCCCCCGTCGCACCTCCTTCAGCGGCGACTCCACGCCCGACACGCTGAGGGTGATGTGCCAGAGCTTGGACACGGGCCGTTCCCCGGCGCGTGCCTCACGTGTCTCGCGTGTCCCATCCGTGTCGGTGGTGGTCTCGGTCTTCCTGTCCGTGGACCTGCCCCGTGCCTCGTCGAAGTCGGCTCCGGCCTCGACACTGGTCAGGGCGCGTTCGGCAGTCCCACGGGGCGGCGCCCCTGGGCGCGCTCGTCTCACCGGCGGCCTCCTGTGTGATGCGTGTGGTGCTGTACCCCGCCTTGCTCTTAACCCCCGAGACAAAGTTGACCAGTCCGAGGCGGCACTTGGGGCGGTTTTGGTGAACGTCCCTTCCGGATGGCCGCAGTTTCAGCCGTTTCGGCGGGGGGCGTCCGGCGGATGGCGTACGGTGCGCGGCGTCCGGCCGGCGGGCCGTCCGGTCGGGGCGCGCGGGGCCCGCGGCGCCTTCAGCCGATGACGACGAGGTCGTCGCGGTGGACGATCTCGCGCTCGTACTCCGGCCCCAGCTCCCTGGCGAGCTCGGGGGTGGAGCGGCCGAGCATCCGGGGGATCTCCTTGGCGTCGAAGTTGACGAGGCCGCGGGCGACGGCCCGGCCGGCGGCGTCGCGCAGCTCGACCGGGTCGCCGGCCACGAAGTCGCCCTCGACGCCCGCGAGACCGGCCGCGAGCAGCGACTTCTTGCCCTCCACGACGGCGCGGACGGCCCCGTCGTCGAGGGTGAGGGAGCCCTGCGGGGTGGAGGCGTGGGCGAGCCAGAGCAGCCGGTCGGCGGAGCGGCGGCCGGTGCGGTGGAAGTACGTGCCGGTGTCCCGTCCCGCGAGGGCGTCGGCGGCCCGGCTCGCCGAGGTGAGGACGACGGGGATGCCGGCGGCGGCGGCGATCCGGGCCGCCTCGACCTTGGTGACCATGCCGCCGGTGCCGACGCCCGCCTTGCCGGCCGAACCGATCTCGACGTGGGCGATGTCGTCGGGGCCCGCGACCTCGGCGATCCGCGAGGTGCCGGGCTTGGACGGGTCGCCGTCGTAGAGCCCGTCGACGTCGGAGAGCAGCACGAGCAGGTCGGCGCGGACGAGGTGGGCGACGAGGGCGGCGAGCCGGTCGTTGTCGCCGAAGCGGATCTCGTCCGTGGCGACGGTGTCGTTCTCGTTGACGACGGGCAGCGCGCCCATGGTGAGGAGCTGGTCGAGGGTCCGGTACGCGTTGCGGTAGTGGGCCCGCCGGCTGGTGTCGTCGGTGGTGAGGAGGACCTGGCCGACGCGGACGCCGTAGCGGGCGAAGGAGGCGGTGTAGCGGGCCACCAGCAGTCCCTGGCCGACGCTGGCGGCGGCCTGCTGGCGGGCGAGGTCCTTGGGGCGGCGGGTGAGGCCGAGCGGGGCGAGGCCCGCGGCGATGGCGCCGGAGGAGACCAGGACGATCTCCTTCTCACCGCCGCTGCGGACCTTGGCGAGCACGTCGACGAGGGCGTCGACCCGGTCGGCGTCGAGGCCTCCGGAGGCGGTGGTGAGGGAGGAGGAACCGACCTTGACGACGATCCTGCGGGCCTCCGTCACGTACTGCCTCGCGCTGTCCGTCTGACCCGTCACCTGCGTCGTCACCTGCGTCGTCCTCACTCGGCCGTCCCGTGGCGCCGGGCGCTCCGCGCCCGGCCGCCAGGGCAATCTACGCGAGCCGGGAGGGCTGCCGCTCGTCCGTTTCGCTCTCCGGACCGGACCGGCCGGACGAGCCGGACGCGGCGCCGGTGCCGCGGGGCACCAGGATCCGCTGGGAGATCAGGTAGGTGAAGGGGATCGCGACGACGGCCGCCACGAGCGGCGCGATCCTGTCGTCCATTCCGGCCCAGGTGACGAGCGCGTACAGGCCGACGCTCTGCACCAGGTAGTTGGTGACGTTGGTGAGGGGGAAGAGGGCGAACTTCTTCCAGGTGGGGCGGGTGCGGTAGGTGAAGTAGGTGTTGAGGAAGAAGGAGCCGATCATGCTGAGCAGGAAGGCGAGGGAGTACGCGGCGAAGTAGGGCATCCACGGGTGGAGGAGCAGGTAGCACCCGAAGAACGTGCCGGTGTTGACCCCGCCCACCAGGGCGAAGCGGAAGATCTCGGCGAGCCGTGCCCGCCGCGGGGAGGCCTGTGCGGCGCCCTCCGCGGGGCCGGTCTCCCCGGCGGGGCCGGGACCGGCGTCTCCGGAGGGGCCGGGTCGTCCGTCCCGGCCCGCGCCCATCAGCGCTCCCGCTCGGGGGTCGCGACGCGCAGGTGCTCGGCGGCGCTGTCGGCGATGGTGCGGCCGGTGGAGTGGTGGGTCTCCTTGACGAGGAAGTGCGGCCGGCGCTTGGTCTCGTAGTAGATGCGGCCGATGTACTCGCCGATCAGTCCCAGCATCATCATCTGCACGCCGCCGAGGCCCACGATGATCGCGACCAGGGTGACGTAGCCGGGCGCGTCGACGCCCTGGGTGATGGCGTTGACGGCGACCCAGACCGCGTACACGGCGGCGAGGCCGGTCAGCATCATGCCGAGCCAGAGGGCCATGCGCAGCGGACGGTTGTTGAAGGAGATCAGCCCGTCCATGCCGTAGTTGACCAGGGAGCTGAACTTCCACTTCGTCTCGCCGCCCTCGCGCGCGGCGTTCTGGTAGTCGAAGGTGACGGTGTCGAAGCCGATCCAGGAGAAGAGGCCCTTGGAGAAGCGGTTGTACTCGGGGAGCGAGAGCAGCGCGTCGACGGCGGGGCGGGAGAGCAGGCGGAAGTCCCCGACGCCGTCGGTGAGCTCCACGTCCACCCAGCGGTTCACGGCCCGGTAGTAGGTGCGGCTGAGGGCGCTGCGGAGCTTCTTGTCGCCCTCGCGGGTGCGCCGCGCTATCACCTGGTCGTGGCCCTGGTGGTAGAGCTCCAGCATGCGGCCGAGCAGCTCCGGCGGGTGCTGGAGGTCGGCGTCCATGATCACCACGGCGTCGCCGACGGCCTTGGTCAGGCCCGCGAGCATGCCGGCTTCCTTGCCGAAGTTGCGGCTGAAGGAGGCATACTGTGTGCGGTTCGGGTGCAGGGAGGCGATCTCGCGCAGCTTGCCCAGCGTCCCGTCGGAGCTGCCGTCGTCCACGTAGCAGATCTCGTAGTCGACCGCGAGGGTGTCGAGCACCTGGCGCATCCGCGCGTCGAAGAGCTCGACCACGTCTTCCTCGTTGAAGCAGGGAACGACGACGGAGAGTTTGGTCATGGAACGGTCACTCCAGAAGGATGGACGAGAGCACGCTCTGAGGGGCCACCGCCGGGCTCATCCTGAAGCGGCACCGTGCGGTACGAGGTGGTGATGACCGTCCGGCGTGCCCTGCACGGCCGTCCCGGTCGGCATGTCGTCCATACAATAAAGCATGCGGGAAAGACCTTGAAAATACGTGGCATTTCACTCATTTGTCACCTTGAGACACGGCCTCCGGCCGGCAGGAGTTACCACCGGTGAGCAAGACCACCATCTCGGAACAGAGTGAGGAACGGGCGCCGGAGGACGGGTCGGAGGCCGGCGCCGCCGGCGGGGGCCTCTTCCGCCGGGCGCTGACCGGGGTCTCTCTCGCCGTCACCGCCGGAGCCGGGGCCCTGCTCGCCGTCGGCGCCTTCCTCGGCCTCTACGTGCGCCCCACGTCGGACGACTGGTGCGCCCTCTGGAAGTCCCGTGACATGGGCGTCCTCGGCATCACCGCGGACTTCTACAACACCCAGAACGGCCGCGTCACCAACGCCTTCCTCACCGGCGTCGTCTACTTCGACGACCTGCTGGGCGTGAAGGTGCTGCCCACGGTCCTGGTGGTCGGCTTCGGCGTGGTCCTCTTCTTCCTGGCCCGCGCCGCGGTGCGGGCCCTGGGCCTCCCCCGGCCCCCCGCCGTGCTCCTCGTGGCCGCGGTGGCGCTCTTCGAGGCCCTGCTGTTCTTCGCGGGCACGCGCGCGTACCAGGCGCTGCTCTGGGCCCCCGCCACCATCTCCCACACCCTGCCCAGCCTGATGGGCCTCGCCGCGGTGCTCGGCGCCGTCGCGGGAGCCCGCTCCGGGCGCCGGTGGGGCCGGAGGGCCGCCGTGGCCATGGCGGCCCTGACCGGTCTGGCGATCGGCATGCTCAGCGAGCCCTTCACCATGGTGGCCGGGATCTTCGCGGTCGCCGCCGGACTCGTCTGCCTCCCCCGCTTCGGCCGGGCGAAGGACTGGTACGTCACCACCTGGTGCACCGCCGCCTGCCTCGGTCTCGGCACGGGCCTCGTCCTCCTCTACACCTCCCCCGGCGCGCGGTGGCGGCGGTCCCAGACTCCCCCGAAGCCGCTGACGGCCGAGGAGCTGGGACAGGTCTTCAACGACTGGTGGCGCATCTGGCAGACGATCGCCGACCAGTGGGCGTACCTGGGAGCCCTCGCCGTCGGCGCCCTCCTGGGCCTCGGCCTCGCCTTCGCCGGTCCCGTGCGGGACCGCGACGGCTCCGCCGGCCGCCGCCGGGTGCCGTGGCTCCTGGCGCTCCTGCCGGTGCCGCTGATCGCCCTCGCGAGCCTGGGCGTCACGTACGGCCTGCGCAGCGGCTACGGCCCGAGCGGCTGGACGTACGGCCGGACCTGGACCAACTTCCTCGTGCCGCTGCTGCTCGTCCTCTGCGCGTACGGCACGTGGGCCGGTCACCGCCTCGGGCGACTGCTCCTCGCCCCCGGCCGCCCGGCCGCCCGCGCCGTCACGCTGGTCGCGGTGGGCGCGCTCGCCCTGGGCAGCGTGGCCGCCCTGGTCCAGCCCGTGTACGTGCTGAGCCGGACGACGGTCTACCGGTCCATCGCCTGGGACAACCAGAACGCCCGGATCCGCGCGGACGTGGCGAAGGGCGCCACCGAGGCGACGTACAAGCCCCTGCACATCGGCTGGCTCGCCGAGCCCTTCTTCACCTCGTCGTACAAGCGCGACTGGGCCGCCCAGTGCGCGGCCCGCTACTACGAGGTGGACCGGCTCCGCCGCCCCTGACCGGGACCGCCGCCTCGCCCGGGTTCCCCCGTCCCCGCCACGGGGGAACCCGGGCGAGGTGTGTTTCCCGTCACTTCGCCCGGCCCGTCGTGAGAGGGTTCTCGGTGCCTTCTCCCCTCGTGTGCGGCCGGGTGCCGACCGCTCCGGCGGGACGCCGGTGGGGAAACGCCCGTACGGGCGACTCCGACACGCGGGGATGATGGTCCCCGCGGGCCCGTTCCTTCCGTCACGATCGGAAAGCGGCGGGCCCCGCGCCGCCGCACGGCACGAAGAACCGGACGGGGAACACCAGGTAGCTTGGGTGTGTCTGGAGGAAAGACAAATGGATCGAGGTGCAAGTGCCTGACGTCTCCGTGGTCGTCATCGCATACAACGACGCAGAGCGTCTCCCGACGGCCGTTCGATCGGTACTGGAGCAGACCCTGCACGGCGTCGAAGTGGTGATCGTCGACGACTGCAGCAAGGACAGCACCTTCGAGGTCGCCCAGTCGCTCGCCGCCGCGCACCCCGACCGGGTGAGGGCCTTCCAGCTGCCGCGGAACAGCGGCGGCTGCGGCGCTCCCCGCAACTACGGCATCCAGCAGTGCGCCGGCGACTACGTCATGTTCCTCGACAGCGACGACGTGCTCGAACGCAACGCCTGCCGCAACATGCTGGACGCCGCCGAGAGCACCGGCTCCGACATCGTCTCCGGCCTCTGCGTCCGCGTGCACCTGGACAGCCGCCACAAGAAGACCACCGCCTGGTACCCGTGGATCTACTCCACGACCCGGACGATCGAGTCGATCACCGAGCTGCCCGACCTGCTGACCTTCGACACCCTGTCGACGAACAAGTGCTACCGGCGCGCGTTCCTCCTGGAGTCCGGCCTGGAGTTCCCGGTCGGCATCCACTACGAGGACCTGCTCTTCTCCGCCCAGGCCTACGTCGCCGCGAGCCGGATCACGCTCATCCCCAACACGGTCTACTACTGGAACGTGCAGGAGAGCGCCGCCGCCAAGTCGATCAGCAACCGGCGCCACGAGATCGCCAACTTCGTGCACCGCATGGAGATACACCGCCGGGTGGACGCCCTGCTGGAGAGCAAGGGCTACGACGAGCTCAAGTACCGCAAGGACATCAAGTTCCTCAAGCACGACCTGGTCCTCCACTTCCGCGACCTGGCGCTGCTCGACGAGGACTACCGGCGCGAGTTCGCCGAGCTGGCCAACGGCTACCTCGCCGAGGTCGACCCGAGGGCGTACGAGGAGGTGCAGCCGCTGCACGCCATCTGCGCCTACCTGCTGAGCAAGGAGGACTGGGACAACCTGCTCCCGGCCACCGAGGCGCTCACCAACGCGGGCCGCCTCACCTCCCCGCTCGCCGAGGTCGACGGGCGGGTCTACTGGTGCGACCGGCACCTGGACACCGAGCAGGGCCGCCAGGTCCTCGACGTCACCGCGCGCGGCTTCCACACC
Organism: Streptomyces sp. NPDC092045; assembly: GCF_044756005.1. Classification (NCBI taxonomy): domain Bacteria; kingdom Bacillati; phylum Actinomycetota; class Actinomycetes; order Kitasatosporales; family Streptomycetaceae; genus Streptomyces; species Streptomyces sp. NPDC092045. Next base: position 619,877 of record NZ_JBIVSC010000002.1, read on the forward strand.
CGCCCGCTCACCGCGCTCGCCCTCGGCAACCGGCTGACCTCGTACGAGAGCACCGACGGCGTCGTCAAGCTGGCCGGCCGGGTGGTCAACCCGCTGGGGCGGATCGCCCCGGACGCGAAGCTCGGCGCGGTCCTCGAGTTCTCGGCCCGCCGCAGCGTCGGCGGCAAGGCCGCCCGCATCCCGGTGACCTCGGTCCGGCACGCCGGCGAGTGGATCGAGTGGGAGGGCACGGCGGACGTCGCCCGCACCGTGCGCCCGCTCGGCGTCATCGACGCGGTCTGGGACGTCCGGCTGATCCTCACGGTCGACGGCCGGGAGCTGCGCACCCGGGTCTCCGTCGGCGGCACCTCCCTCGACAACGCCCGTTCCCTGAAGGTCCGTCCGCGACTGACGACGCTGGTCTCCGACCGCCTCGTCCCCGAGATCACGAAGAAGGGCAACCTCTCCTACGTGCTCTCCGCCGAGGGCAGGGCGGCCGTGCGCACCTCCTCGATGATCGAGGGCGCCATGCACGGGCGCACCGCCCGGCTGGCGAAGACGAGCCTGCGCCGCCTCCTGAAGGCCAAGAAGGACCTGAACTCGGGCGAGACCAAGCTGCGCGTCTACCACGAGTTCTACAGCAAGCTGCCGATCCGCAAGGGCCTCGTGGTCTTCGAGAGCCACCTCGGCAAGCAGTACAGCGACAGCCCCAAGGCGATCTACGAGGAGATGCGCCGCCAGGGCGTCCCCTTCGAGGCCGTGTGGTCCTACGAGGGCGCGAAGCCGACCGGCTTCCCGCAGGACGCCACCCTCGTGAAGCGCTGGAGCTGGCAGTACCTGCGGGCGCTCGCCCAGGCCGAGTTCTGGATCGACAACCAGGGGTTCCCGCTGCGCCTCGCCAAGCGCCCGGGGACCACGTACATCCAGACCTGGCACGGCACCGCCCTGAAGCGGATGGGCTTCGACGAGCCCAACACCAAGGCCCGCGGCCTCGCCGCCCAGGCCTCCTTCCAGCAGTCCCTGGACCGCTTCGACCACTTCCTGATCCGCGGCGAGCACGACCGGCGGACCCTCGCGAAGGGCTTCCGGCTCCGCGACGAGGTGCTGCTCCCCGTCGGCTACCCGCGCAACGACGAGCTGGCCGAGACCCGCCGCAAGGAGGCCGAGAGCGGCGTCCGGGAGCGCGGCGGGCTCGCCGCGGAGCTGGGCATCGCCCCGGAGAAGAAGGTGCTCCTGTACGCGCCGACCTTCCGGGCCGCCCCGGGCGGCAAGGTCCGCGCCTTCCGGGCCCCGTTCGACGTCCAGGAGTTCGCCGAGCGCTTCGGCGAGACCCACACGCTGCTGATCAGGACGCACTACCTGAACAGCGTGACGCTGCCGCCGTCGGTGCGGGGACGGGTCATCGACGTCTCCTCCCACCACGACATCACCCCGCTGCTCGCCCTCGCGGACGGGCTGATCACCGACTACTCGTCCGTGATGTTCGACTACGGGCTGCTCGACCGCCCGATGATCTTCTTCACCTACGACTACGACGAGTACGCCAAGGAGAACCGGGGCACCTACTTCGACCTGAAGGAGCGCGCGCCGGGTCCGGTCGTGGCCACGGCGGAGGAACTCTTCGGAGTGATCGCCAACTTCAAGGACGAGGCCGACACCAAGTACGCGGCGGCCCGCCAGCGGTTCAACGCAGAGTTCAGCGAGTACGACCGGGGCGACGCGGCCCGCCGGATCGTCGCCAAGTTCTTCACCGGGAGCGGTAAGTGACCAACCAGACCGCCGTGTCCGGCGGCCGCGACATCTTCATCGTCTCCAACAGCGTGGACGAGATGGGCGGTGTGACCACCTGGACGCACCAGATGGCCCGTGAGTTCGCCTCCCGCGGCCACCGGCTCCACGTCATCGGCATCACCCCCGCCCCGGCCGGACGGCAGCACGAGTTCCCGGACCCGCTGCCGTACGACACCACCACGCTGTACGACGCGCACCCGCCGCAGGTGAAGCCGCTGCGCGGCCTCAAGGGCAGGCTCAACGCGGCGGAGCGGCGGCGGCACGCCGCCCGTGCCGCCGGGATGCGGGAGCGCGCGGACCGGATGTCGGCGCTCTTCGCCGCCGCCCGGCCCGGCGCGGTCGTGATCGTGACCCAGGTGTGGGCGATGGAGTGGGTGGCGCTCGCCGACACCAAGGGGCTCCTGGTGATCGGCATGAGCCACGAGTCGTACGAGGCGAGCGCCGCGTCCTCCCGGCTCGCCCGGGTGAAGCGCCACTACCGGGACGTCGACCGGCTCCTCGCCCTCACCCCGGGCGACGCGGACCAGTTGATCCGCGCCGGCATGGACAACGTCGGCCACATGCCGAACGCCCTGCCGTTCATGCCGCCGGCCCCGGTGCCGCGCGAGGAGAAGGTCGTGGTCTCCGTCGGCCGCCTCTCGCACGAGAAGGGCGTCGACATGCTGCTCGACGCCTGGGCCGAGATCGCCCCCCGCCACCCCGACTGGAAGCTGCGGATCTACGGCGCCGGCGACGAGGAGCCGGCCCTGCGGCGGCAGACCACCGAGCTGGGCCTCGACGGGTCCGTGGAGTGGATGGGCCGTACCAACGACGTGCTCGGGGCGCTCGCCGGCGCCTCGGTGTTCGCGCAGGCGTCCCGTGCCGAGGGCTTCCCGATCACCCTCCTGGAGGCGATGGCGGCGGGCGTGCCCTGCGCCGCGTTCGACTGCGCGCCGGGCGTCCGGGAGATCATCCGGGACGGCGAGGACGGGCTGCTCGCGCGGCTCGGCAACGCGGCGGAGCTGGGCGGGCACATCAGCGCGCTGATCTCCGACAAGGAGCTGCGCGACCGGATGGGCGACGCGGCCTTCGAGAACGTGAAGCGGTACTCGTCCGACGAGATCACCGACCGCTGGGAGGCGCTGTTCGCCTTCCTGGAGCGCTGACGGACGGACCGCGACGCGGGACCCGTCGTACGGGAAAGGGCCGGGGAGGCGACTCCCCGGCCCTTTTCCTTACGTCCCCCGCAAAGCGTCTTTCCCGTGCGTTCCGTACGGCGTCAGACCGCGGCGGCGCGGCGGGCGACCCAGCCGGCCCAGGCCGACTCGATCATGTCGCGCACGTCGTGGCGGGCCTTCCAGCCCAGCTCGGCGGCGATGCGGTCGGCGGAGGCCACGACCCGGGCGGGGTCGCCGGGACGGCGCGGGGTGACGAGGGGCTCGGTCGTGTGACCGGTGATCTCGTTGATCAGCGCCACCATCTCGGTGACGGAGACGCCCTCGCCGCGGCCGATGTTGACGGTCAGGTCGCGCGGTGCGCCCGCGTCGGCCCACTCCGCGAGCTTGCGCGCGGCGACGAGGTGCGCGTCGGCCAGGTCCTCGACGTGGATGTAGTCGCGGACGCAGGTGCCGTCGGGGGTGTCGTAGTCGTCGCCGAAGATCCGCGGGGCCTCCCCCGCGTCCAGGCGCTCGAAGACCATCGGGACCAGGTTGAAGACCCCGGTGTCCGCCAGCTCGGGGGTCGCCGCGCCGGCCACGTTGAAGTAGCGCAGGCAGGCCGTGGAGATGCCGTGGGCGGCGCCCGCCGCGCGGACCAGCCACTCGCCCGCCAGCTTCGTCTCGCCGTACGGGCTCAGCGGCAGGCAGGGGGTCTCCTCGGTGACGAGGTCGACGTCCGGCATGCCGTAGACGGAGGCGGAGGAGGAGAAGAGGAAGTTGCGCACCCCGGCGGCGGCGACGGCCTCCAGGAGGACCGTGAGGCCGATGACGTTCTCGCGGTAGTAGTGCAGCGGCAGTTCGACGGACTCGCCGACCTGCTTCTTGGCGGCCAGGTGGACGACGCCGGTCACGCCGTGCTCGGCGATCGTGCGGTCCAGGACCTCGCGGTCGAGCGTCGAACCGACCACCAGCGGGACGCCCTCCGGCACCCGCGCCTCGTAGCCCGTGGAGAGGTCGTCGAGGACGACGACCCGCTCGCCCGCCTGCGTCATGGCGCGGACCACGTGCGAGCCGATGTATCCGGCACCACCGGTGATCAGATAAGTCATAACGCCCAAAACCTTTCACTGAGAACTGCGGACGAACCGGCGGAACCGGGCCCTGACCACCCGGAAGCCGTCCCGGGCACCGGACACCATCCGTACCGCCAGCGAACCGTTCGCCGTGGTGTACTGCTGCACCAGGAGTACACCGTACCGGCTGCTCGGAAGCACCGATCGCCGCTGGGTTCCGGTCACCGGGCGGAGCGCCGTGGTGTACGACTCGCCGTTCGCGCAGGCGACCGTGACGGTGAAGTCCCAGAGCTGGACGCCCCGGCGGCCGAGCCGCCGGCCGGCGCCGACCAGCCGGTTGAGCCGGACCGGGGCGCGGCCCGTCCAGTGGGGCTCCGTCCCGTCCTCGCCGGTCCCGGCCCGCAGGTCGACCCGTTCGGTGTGGACGGGGCCGGTCCCGCCGCGCGGCAGGAAGGCGACCTCGGCGGTGCGGGGGACCGCCTCGGCGAGCCGTCCGTACAGGTCCCGCGCCGTGAGGGTCAAATCGCCGGGACGCAGGACGGCGTCGACGACGAGCGGCAGTTCGTCGAGCGGCAGCCGGTCCATGCCGTCGAGGCGGGCCTCCGGCAGCTCCTCGGACCAGACGGCGTCGGCGCGGGTGCCGGCGTGGGGCGCGAGCAGCCGGGGCGGCCGGGCGCACAGCCGGGACAGCCGGAGCAGGTCGCACGGCTCCTTCGCGGCCAGCAGGAAGCGCGCGGCCCAGCGGGCGGGAGCGGCGGCGGCGGCGATCTCCGGCTCCCGGAAGCCGGCCAGGTGCTCGCGGGTGACCTCCCACCACTCGGCGCGGTGGCCGGCGTCGCGCAGCCGCAGGTCCCTGGCGTACATCCGCAGGTCGTGTTCGAGGAACTTGGTGCGGCAGGCGGCGGCGAGGTCCGTCCGTCCCGCCTCGGCGAAGGTCTCGACGGCCGCGCCGTGGGCAGCGGTCCGGGACCGCCAGTTGGAGACGTCCTCCCGGTCGAGGGAGATCGACAGCCGGGCGGCGGCCCGGCGGACGTGCCAGACGTAGACGGTGTCGGGGACCACGGCGACGCGGGGAACGGCCGCGTACACGCGGGCGGTGAAGAGGAAGTCCTCGTAGACGAACCGGCCGTCGGGGAAGCGGATGCCGTGCGCGTCGAGGAAGGCCCGGTCGTAGACCTTGTTGACGCAGAGGGTGTCGTGGACGAGGGGGCGCAGCTCCTCGGGCGTCTCCAGGACGGCCGGTTCCCGGTAGAGGCCGGGCTGCCAGCGCACGTCCCGGCCCTCGGGGAGCTCGCGGCGGACGCAGACGCCGACGGCGACGGGGGCCCGGTGCCGTTCCGCGGCGGCGACCAGGGCGTCGGCGGCGCCGGGCGGCAGGACGTCGTCGCTGTCGAGGAACATGACGTACGGGGCGGTGGCGGCGGCCATGCCGTCGTTGCGCGGGGTGCCGCAGCCGCCGCTGTTCTCCGTGCGGCGCACCACCCGCAGCCGGGGGTGCCGGGCCGCCAGCTCGTCGAGCACCCGCACCGTGCCGTCGTCGGAGCGGTCGTCGACCGCCACGACCTCGGCCACCACGGGTCCTTGTTCGAGCGCGGACCTGACGGCCTCGCCGACCAGCTCCTCGTCGTTGTAGGCGATGACGACGACGCTGAGCCTGCCTGCGGTCTCTGGCGGGGGAACAGTACTCACGGTCAGGATCCTACGGGAGCCCCGGTGTCCGCCCGCCGGGCGGCCGAAGGGACTCCGGACTCCGCCGGGACGCGTCCGGAACGCCCCGCCCGGCGGGCGGACGGCGCTGCTTTCCGGACGCGCCCCGGCCGGAGACGCTTTAGAACGGGTCGAACTCGTCGAACTCGCGCTGCGGGTCGGCGCGCTCCGCGTCCCGGTCCCGGCGGCGCTGGGCCGCCGGACGCGGGGCCTCCAGGCGGTGGTCCTCGCCACGGCGGCCGAGCATCTCGGCGCCGGCCATCATGCTGGGCTCCCAGTCGAAGACGACCGCGTTCTCCTCGGGGCCGATCGCGACGCCGTCGCCCGAGCGGGCGCCCGCCTTCATCAGCGCGTCCTCGACGCCGAGGCGGTTGAGGCGGTCGGCCAGGTAGCCCACGGCCTCGTCGTTGTTGAAGTCGGTCTGGCGGACCCAGCGCTCCGGCTTCTCGCCGCGCACCCGGTACACCTCCTCGGCCTCGTCGTACGTGACGGTGAAGCCGGTCTCGTCCACGGCCTTCGGGCGGATGACGATCCGGGTCGCCTCCTCCTTCGGCTTGGCCGCGCGCGCCTCGGCCACGATGCCGGCGAGGGCGAAGGAGAGCTCCTTCAGACCGGTGCGGGCCACGGCGGAGACCTCGAACACCTGGTAGCCGCGCTCCTCCAGGTCGGGGCGGATCATGTCCGCGAGGTCCTGGCCGTCCGGGATGTCGATCTTGTTGAGGACGACGATCCGGGGCCGGTCCTCCAGGCCGCCGTACTGCCGCAGCTCCTCCTCGATGATGTCGAGGTCGGAGACCGGGTCGCGGTCGGACTCCAGGGTGGCCGTGTCCAGGACGTGGACGAGGACCGAGCAGCGCTCCACGTGGCGGAGGAACTCCAGGCCCAGGCCGCGGCCCTGGCTCGCGCCCGGGATCAGGCCGGGGACGTCGGCGATGGTGTAGACGGTCGAACCGGCCGTGACGACGCCCAGGTTCGGGACGAGCGTGGTGAAGGGGTAGTCCGCGATCTTCGGCTTGGCGGCCGACAGCACCGAGATCAGCGAGGACTTGCCGGCGCTCGGGTAGCCGACGAGGGCCACGTCGGCGACGGTCTTGAGCTCCAGGACGACGTCCCGGGCCTCGCCGGGCTCGCCGAGGAGCGCGAAGCCGGGGGCCTTGCGGCGCGCGGAGGACAGCGCCGCGTTGCCGAGGCCGCCGCGGCCGCCCTGGCCCGCGACGAAGGTGGTGCCCTGGCCGACCAGGTCCGCGAGGACGTTGCCCTGCTTGTCGAGGACGACGGTGCCGTCGGGCACGGTCAGGACCAGGTCCTGGCCGTCCTTGCCGGAGCGGTTGTCGCCGGCGCCGGGCTGGCCGTTGGTGGCCTTGCGGTGCGGGGAGTGGTGGTAGTCGAGGAGGGTGGTGACCGCCTGGTCGACGACCAGGATCACGTCGCCGCCGCGGCCGCCGTTGCCGCCGTCGGGCCCGCCGAGCGGCTTGAACTTCTCGCGATGGACGGAGGCGCAGCCGTGGCCTCCGTTACCCGCGGCGACGTGCAGCTCGACGCGGTCCACGAAGGTGGTCATGGTGGTGCCTCCATTTATTACGTACGGAATGTCTATCTAGTAACACGCGAAAGGCGGACCCGCTTCCCCTGTCGGGAAGTGAGGTCCGCCTCCGCGAAAGATCCGATCAGGCGACCGGAACGATGTTCACGACCTTGCGGCCACGGTGGGTGCCGAACTGCACCGAACCGGCCTGCAGGGCGAACAGCGTGTCGTCGCCGCCACGGCCGACGCCCGCACCGGGGTGGAAGTGGGTGCCGCGCTGGCGGACCAGGATCTCACCCGCGTTGACGACCTGACCGCCGAAGCGCTTCACGCCGAGCCGCTGGGCATTCGAGTCGCGCCCGTTCCGGGTGGACGATGCGCCCTTCTTGTGTGCCATGTCTCAGTCCCTCTTACTTCGCAGCCGCGGGGATACCGGTGACCTTGATCGCCGTGTACTGCTGGCGGTGACCCTGGCGACGGCGGTAGCCGGTCTTGTTCTTGTAGCGCAGGATGTCGATCTTGGCGCCCTTGTGGTGGTCCACGACCTCGGCCGTGACCTTGATGCCGTCCAGGACCCACGGGTCGCTGGTCACGGCGTCGCCGTCGACAACGAGCAGGGTCGAGAGCTCGACCGTGTCGCCAACCTTGGCAGTGGAAATCTTGTCAACCTCAACGATGTCGCCGACAGCAACCTTGTGCTGGCGACCACCGCTGCGCACGATGGCGTACACGCGGATCTCTCTCTCACTCGGGATCGAAGCCTCTGAAGCCAGCCGCTCACACGGGCCCGGGGGCCCGCGGCGTTCCGGAATCGGACGAGCGGCCTCTCCCGGCGAACGGGAGGGAGGTGCTCAGAGGCGCGACGCGCCGACAGACGCGCCGACGGTCTAGGTTACGGGCGGCCGACACGGGGGGTCAAATTCGCCCGGGCGGCACGGGCCGCCCCGACTCCTGCGCGGAGCGGGGCGGCCCGTGCCCGCCGGTCAGTCCTGGGCCGGGGCGGAGGTCTTCTCCGCCGCCTTCTTGGCCGGGGCCTTCTTGGCGGTCGTCTTCTTCGCCGCGGTCTTCTTGGTCGCCGCCGTCTTCTTGGTGGCGGCCTTCTTGGCCGTGGTCTTCTTCGCCGCGGTCTTGCGCGCCGCCGTCTTCTTGGCGGGGGCGGGCTCGGCCTCGGCGGCCCCGGGCTCCTCGTCGGCCGGAGCCGCGGCGACCACCACGACGGCGGCCTCCTCGGCGCCCGCGGGCGAACCGGCGGGAGCGGTGGCCTTGCGGACCACCCGGCGGCGGGCGCGCGGCGGGGCGGCCGCGGGGGCCTCCTCGACGACGGCCTCGGCAGCGGGCTCCGGGGCGGGCTCCTCGGCCACGACGGGCTCCGGCGCCGGCTCCACCACGGCCTCGGTCGCGGTCTCCACGACGGTGACCGGCTCGGCCGGCTCCGTGGTCGAGACGACCGGCGAGGTCACCCGGCGGGTGGCACGGCGACGGCCGCGCGGGGCCGGGGCGGCGGGCTCCTCGACCACGGCCTCGGTCACGGGGGCCGTCTCCGCCGCGGGCGCGGGCTCGACGGTCTCGGGACCGGCGGCCGGCTCGGCGACGGGCTCGGCCACGACGGCCTCCGTCACGGTCTCGACGACCGGGGCCGGGGCGACCGGCGTCGGAGCGACGGGCGTCGAGGCGACCGGGGCGGTCACCCGGCGGGTCGCCCGACGGCGGCCCCGGCCGCGCGCGGCGGCCGCCTCCGCCTCGGCGACGGAGCCGTACAGCTCCTCGTCCGGGGCGATCGGCACCGGCACGGCCACCGGGGCGGCCACCTCCGCCGCGACCTCGGCCTCGGTCTCGGCCTCCTGCTCCTCGGCGCCGGTCTCCACCGCCTCGGCGTGCTCGTGCTCGTGGGCGTGCCCGTCCCCGCCGCGGCCGCGCTTCTTCGCGCGCTTGCCGCCGCCACCGCCGCCGGAGGTGGTCGGCTGCTCCATGTGGACGATGACGCCGCGCCCGTTGCAGTGGACGCAGGTCTCGGAGAAGGACTCCAGGAGGCCCTGGCCGACCCGCTTGCGGGTCATCTGGACCAGGCCGAGCGAGGTGACCTCGGCCACCTGGTGCTTGGTCCGGTCCCGGCCCAGGCACTCCAGGAGGCGGCGCAGCACCAGGTCGCGGTTGGACTCCAGGACCATGTCGATGAAGTCGATGACGACGATGCCGCCCAGGTCGCGCAGGCGCAGCTGCCGCACGATCTCCTCGGCCGCCTCCAGGTTGTTCCTGGTGACGGTCTCCTCCAGGTTGCCGCCCTGGCCGGTGAACTTGCCGGTGTTGACGTCGACGACGATCATCGCCTCGGTCTTGTCGATCACCAGCGAGCCGCCGGACGGCAGCCAGACCTTGCGGTCGAGCGCCTTCATCAGCTGCTCGTCGATCCGGTACGTCGCGAAGACGTCGACCTCGCTCGTCCACTTGGACAGGCGGTCGGTCAGGTCCGGGGCGACGTGGCCGACGTACCCGTGGATGGTCTCCCACGCGTCGTCGCCGCTGACGATGACCTTGGAGAAGTCCTCGTTGAAGATGTCGCGGACGACCCGGACGGTCATGTCCGGCTCGCCGTAGAGCAGCGTCGGGGCGTTGCCGCTCTTCGCCTTCTTCTGGATGTCCTCCCACTGCGCCTGGAGCCGCTCGACGTCGCGGCGCAGCTCGTCCTCGCTCGCGCCCTCGGCGGCGGTGCGCACGATGACGCCCGCGTCCTCGGGGACGATCTTCTTGAGGATGGTCTTCAGGCGCGCGCGCTCGGTGTCGGGGAGCTTGCGGCTGATGCCGGTCATCGAGCCCTCGGGCACGTACACGAGGTAGCGGCCGGGCAGGGAGACCTGGCTGGTCAGACGGGCGCCCTTGTGGCCGATCGGGTCCTTCGTGACCTGCACGAGGACCGACTGGCCGGACTTGAGGGCGGTCTCGATGCGGCGCGGGCCGTGACCCATGCCGAGCGCCTCGAAGTTGACCTCGCCGGCGTACAGGACGGCGTTGCGGCCCTTGCCGATGTCGACGAAGGCGGCCTCCATGGACGGCAGGACGTTCTGGACCTTGCCCAGGTAGACGTTGCCGACGTACGAGGTGGCCTGCTCCTTGTTGACGTAGTGCTCGACGAGCACGTTGTCTTCCAGGACGCCGATCTGGGTGCGCTCGCCGTTCTGGCGGACGACCATGACGCGCTCGACGGCCTCGCGGCGGGCGAGGAACTCGGCCTCGGTGATGATCGGGACGCGGCGGCGGCCCTGCTCGCGGCCTTCGCGGCGGCGCTGCTTCTTGGCCTCCAGACGGGTCGAGCCCTTGATGGACTGGACCTCGTCGGCGCCGGTGCCGGGCTCGGCCTTCTCGCGGGCCGGGCGGGGCTCGCGGACCTTGACGACCGTGCGGACGCCCTCCTCCTCGCCCGCCTCGGCCTCGGCGGCGGCGTCCCCGCTGCGACGGCGGCGGCGACGGCGACGGCGGGAGCTGCTGGAGCCTCCGGCGAAGCCCTCGGAGTCCTCGGACTCCTCGTCGCCGTCCTCGGACTCGTCGGACTCGTCCTCGGCGTGCGGTTCCTCGCCCTCCTCGGTCTCCTCGACCTCGGCGAGCTCACCGCGACGGCGGCGGCGGCCGCCGCGGCGACGGCGGCGGGAGGGACGGTCCTCGTACTCGTCCGTCTCCTCGGACTCCTCCGCCTCCTCGGCCTCGTCGGCGGCGGCCTCGACCTCGGGCTCGTCGGCGACGGTGGCCGGGACGGGCTCGACGGCGACGGGCTCGCCACGGCGGCGGCGACGGCGGCGGGAGCCGGACTCGGCCCGCTCGGCGGTCTCCTCGGGCGCGGCGGCCTCGACCGTCTCGTCGACCTCGACGGTCTCGTCGGCCTCCTCGGCCTCCGGCTCCGCGGGCGTGACGGCGGCAGCGGCGGCGGCCGTCTCCGGGGTCTGGAACATCGGCTCGGCGAACACCGGGGCCTGGAAGACGGCGACGGCCGGGCGCGCGGCGCGGCGCGGCTCGCGGGCCGGGGCGGGCTCGGAGGTGAACTGCGGCGAGGTGACGCGGCGGCGGCCGCGGCCGCGCGTGGCCGCGGTCTCGGCGGCGGCGACCTCGGCCTCGTCGGCGGCGATCTGCGCGACGGCGGCCTCGGGCAGCGACTCTCCGGCGGCGGGCGCCTCGGCGGCCTGCGGGGCGGCGGCCTGCTCGGACGCGGGCGCGGCCTCGGGGGAGGCGGTCCTGCGGGTGGCGCGGCGGCGGGTGCGCGGCGCGGGGGCGGCCTCGGGCTCGGCCGGGGCTTCGGCGACGGCCGGCGCGGGGGTCTCGGCGACCGGCGCGGGGGCCTCGGCCGCCTCCGGGGCGGGGGCTCCGGCCGGGGCGGTGGCCTTGCGGGTGGCGCGGCGGCGGGTGCGGGCCGGCGGGACGGCCTCCTCGGCGGTCTCGGGCGCGGTCTCGACGGCCGGCTGCTCGGCGGGCGCGGCGGCCACCGGCTCGGCGGCCCCGGACTCGGCGGTCCCGTCGGCCGGGGCCGGGGAGGTCACCGGCGAGGTGGCCTTGCGGGTGGCGCGGCGGCGGGCCGGGCGCGCCGGAGCGGCCTCGGGGGCCTCCTCGGCGGTCTCGGGCGCGGTCTCCGCGACCGGCTCGGGGTCCTGCGCCGACTCCGGCGTCCCGGCCGTCTCGACGACCGGCGCGGCGGTCTTGCGGGTGGCGCGGCGGCGGGTGCGCGGCGCGGGGGCGGCCTCGGGCTCGGCCGGGGCGGAAGCCGCGACGGGCTCCGGCGTGTCGGCTGCCGGGGCCTCGGTGGTCTCGGCGGCCTCGCCCGTCACCGGCGGGCCGGCGGGGCGGGAAGCGGCGCGGCGCCTGCGGCGCGGCGGCAGCTTGTCACCGGGGGCGTTGGTGTCTTCGTTGGACTCGGGCATGCGGGGTTCTCCCGTCACGCTCCCGGGCGCCGCGCCTTGTTCCGGTCCGGCGGCACGGTCGCGCCTGTGGCGCGGTGCCGCCGTCCGGGGCGCGGGCGCCGCACGGGAGCTGTATGTCTGGCTCGCCGGTTCCGTACGCCCTGTGCGGACGGCCTGGCGAAAGTCTCCTGGTCAGTGCGCGGCCCGACCCAGGTGGCTCCCGAGTACCAGGGCTGCGCTGCGACGACCGCTCCCTACGCGGTGTCCGTACCCGGCGCCGTCGCCGGGGCGGTCGCGGCGGCCGTGGGTGAAGCGGCCGTGACTGCCTCGCGGTCGGGCGCGAGCGGGTCGGTCACCGTGCCGGACTCCTCGTCGAAGAGCCCCTGCGCCAGCCTGGTCACCGCGGCGGGGACCGGCGGCGCCAGGTCGGCCACGGCTCGGAGACCGGACAGGACGTCGTCGGGTCGTACGGCAGGTGTCACGTGCCGAACAACCAGCCGCAGTATCGCACAGGCGCTGTCCAGCGGCCCATCTTCCCGGGGGTCGCCCTGGGGACGGACGGTCGTCAGCTCGGTGACCGCGGAACGGGTGTCGAAGGTGCGGACGCCGTTCTTGGTCTTGCGCTGTACTTCCACGGTCTCGGCCGCGAGAAACGCCTCGACGGCCTTCTCCGCCGCCTCGGGGGCGACGCCGTCGAGGCGCAGCTCCCAGACGGAGGCGGTGAGCCGGTCGGCGAGGCCCGAGGTCCGGGCCTCGACCGCGTCGGTGACGTCGAGGCCCGCCGGGAGGGACTCGTCGAGCAGGGCCCGCAGGGTCTCCGGGTCGCGCGTCTCGGTGAGGGCGATCTCCAGGTACTCGGCCTCGGAGCCGGTACCGGTCGGGGCGGCGTTGGCGTACGACACCTTGGGGTGGGGGGTGAAGCCGGCCGAGTACGCCATGGGCACCTCGGCGCGGCGCAGGGCGCGCTCGAAGGCGCGCTGGAAGTCGCGGTGGCTGGTGAACCGGAGGCGGCCGCGCTTGGTGTAGCGCAGTCGGATGCGCTGCACCGCCGGTGCGGGCGGCGGGCCTTCGGGCTGTCGCTTGCCCAGTGGTTCTTCTCCTCGTTGCGGGGCGGCGCGGGCGTGCGCCGTCCACGAGATGTGCGGGTCGCTTCGGGGGGTCCGCCCGGTTCACCCCCGCTTCCGCGGGGAGATCTCGGGGGCGGGCACCGCGCCGGAGACGTTCGTTGTACTACCCAGAGTACGCGCACGGGCGGCCTGCGGTTCCCGGGGCTCGACCGGCCGGGCCGCGCCGGCGAGGGCGCGCCAGGCGTCCCGGCGGGCCTCCCGGACGGTGGCGCGGGCCGAGGCGAGCGCGTCCTTCGCGGCGCGTCCCGCCTCGGCGGCGATCCTGCGGGCCGGGGCCCGGACGCCGTCGCGGACCCACCGCCCGGCGGGCCGGACGAGGGACGCCCACATGTGGGCGAGGGGCCGCGCGACGAGGTTCCGCCCGCACCGCCGAAGACCGTGCCAGGCCCGTGCTGCGGGCCGTGCGACCAGGTTCCGGCCGCACCACTTGAGCCCCTGCCAAGCCAGGACCGAGGGCCGTGCGACCAGGTTCCGACCGCACCACTTGAGCCCCTGCCAGATCAGAACCAGGGGGCGTCCGAGCAGGTTCCACGCGAGCCGCTTCAGACCCCGGCCGACGGCCCGCGACACGAACCCGGCGACCCGCCAGCACAGGGCGAGCGCGTCCCGCGCCTCCCGGGCGACGGGCACGAGGACCCGGCTCCAGAGCCAGACGGCGGGGACGGCGATCCCGTACCGGACGACGGGCACGACCGCGTACCGCCAGAGCCCGGCCCACGGCCGCACGAACACCGCCCGGCCGAGCCGGGGAAGGAGCCACCGGAACGCCCGCCCCAGGCGCTGGGCCAGGGGAGTGAGCACGTGGCGGTCCAGCAGGACGGCGGGAACGGCGATCCCGTACCGGAGGAAGGGGATCAGGACGTACCGGAAGAGCGCGGCGAGGGGGACGAACAGGAGCTTCTCCAGGAGGAGGAAGCAGCCGGTGCCGAGCGGGGCGAGGCCCCGGCGGTGGAGCCAGACGGCGGGAACGGCGATCCCGTACCGGGCGACCGGCACGACCGCGTACCGCCACAGCCCGACCCACGGCCACACGCACACCGCCCGGAGCAGCCGCGCCAGACCCCGGCCGGCCCGGGGCAGCAGCCACCCGAGCCCCTCCCCCGCCGCCGCGAGGCCCCGGAACAGTCCCCGGCCGGTCGGCCGCAGGAGCGTGCGGCACAGCCACACGGCCGGGACGGCGATCCCGTACCGCGCGACCGGCACGACCGCGTACCGCCACAGCCCGACCCACGGCCACACGCACACCGCCCGGAGCAGCCGTCCGGCCCCGGTCGCGAGCGCCCGGCCCGCCGGGGCGAGGAACGAGCGGTACAGCCGCCGCGCCGGGCGGGACACCGCGTGCTCGAAGAGCCGTGCCAGGCCGCGGCCCGCCGGGCGGAGCAGGGCGCGGTCGAGGAGGCGGCCCGTGGCGGTGAGGACGTCCCAGGCCATGCGGACCGGCAGGACGGCCACGAGCACGACGATCCGGACCGGGACGCGGATCAGCGCGGGTGGCGTCGGGTGTTCCGTGCTCATGCCGAACATGACGCGACGGCCCGGCGGAGGGTTCACCCCTCGCGCCGGGCCGTCGCCCGGGTGACCTACTTGACGACCGTCAGCGGCAGCAGCTTCTTGCCGGTGGGGCCGATCTGGATGTGCGTGTCCATCTGGGGGCACACGCCGCAGTCGAAGCACGGCGTCCAGCGGCAGTCCTCGACCTCGGTCTCGTCGAGGGCGTCCTGCCAGTCCTCCCAGAGCCAGTCCTTGTCGAGACCGGAGTCCAGGTGGTCCCAGGGCAGGACCTCCTCGTAGGTGCGCTCGCGGGTGGTGTACCAGGCGACGTCCACGCCGTACGCGGGCAGCGTCTTCTCGGCGCACGCCATCCAGCGGTCGTACGAGAAGTGCTCGCGCCAGCCGTCGAAGCGGCCGCCGTCCTCGTACACCGCGCGGATGACCGCGCCGATGCGGCGGTCGCCGCGCGAGAGGAGGCCCTCGACGATGCCGGGCTTGCCGTCGTGGTAGCGGAAGCCGATCGAGCGCCCGTACTTCTTGTCGCCGCGGATCTTGTCGCGGAGCTTGCGCAGGCGCTCGTCCGTCTCCTCGGCCGAGAGCTGCGGAGCCCACTGGAAGGGGGTGTGCGGCTTGGGCACGAAGCCGCCGATGGAGACCGTGCAGCGGATGTCGTTCTGGCCGGAGACCCTGCGGCCCTCGGCGATCACGTTCATCGCCATGTCGGCGATCTGGAGGACGTCCTCGTCGGTCTCCGTCGGCAGGCCGCACATGAAGTACAGCTTCACCTGGCGCCAGCCGTTGCCGTACGCGGTGGAGACGGTCCGGATCAGGTCCTCCTCCGAGACCATCTTGTTGATGACCTTGCGCATGCGCTCGGAGCCGCCCTCGGGGGCGAAGGTGAGGCCGGAGCGGCGTCCGTTCCTGGTCAGCTCGTTGGCCAGGTCGACGTTGAAGGCGTCCACGCGGGTCGAGGGGAGGGACAGGCCCACCTTGTCCTCGGTGTAGCGGTCCGCGAGGCCCTTGGCGATCTCGCCGATCTCGGTGTGGTCCGCGGAGGAGAGGGAGAGGAGGCCGACCTCCTCGAAGCCCGTCGCCTTGAGGCCCTTCTCGACCATCTCGCCGATGCCGGTGATGCTTCGCTCCCGCACGGGGCGCGTGATCATGCCGGCCTGGCAGAAGCGGCAGCCGCGGGTGCAGCCGCGGAAGATCTCGACGGACATGCGCTCGTGGACGGTCTCCGCGAGCGGGACGAGGGGCTGCTTGGGGTAGGGCCACTCGTCGAGGTCCATGACGGTGTGCTTGGAGACCCGCCACGGCACGCCGGACCGGTTGGGCACGACGCGGCCGATGCGCCCGTCCGGGAGGTACTCGACGTCGTAGAAGCGCGGGACGTAGATGTTGCCGGTCCTCGCGAGGCGGAAGAGGAGCTCTTCGCGGCCGCCCGGCCTGCCCTCCGCCTTCCAGGCGCGGATGATCGCGGTCATGTCGAGGACGGCCTGCTCGCCGTCGCCGATGACCGCCGCGTCGATGAACTCCGCGATCGGCTCGGGGTTGAAGGCGGCGTGGCCCCCGGCGAGCACGACGGGGTGGTCGACGGTCCGGTCCTTCGCCTCCAGCGGGATGCCGGCGAGGTCGAGCGCGGTGAGCATGTTGGTGTAGCCCAGCTCCGTGGAGAAGGACAGGCCGAACACGTCGAAGGCGCCCACGGGGCGGTGGCTGTCGACCGTGAACTGCGGGACCTCGTGCTCGCGCATCAGCTCTTCGAGGTCCGGCCACACGCTGTAGGTGCGCTCGGCGAGGACGCCCTCGCGTTCGTTGAGCACCTCGTAGAGGATCATGACGCCCTGGTTGGGCAGGCCGACCTCGTACGCGTCCGGGTACATCAGCGCCCAGCGGACGTCGCACTCGTCCCAGGGCTTGACCGTGGAGTTCAGCTCTCCGCCGACGTACTGGATCGGCTTCTGCACGTGCGGGAGCAGGGCTTCGAGCTGCGGGAAGACAGACTCGGCAGCAGACATCTCGAACCTTCGTGAGCGGGCAGGGGGGCGACTCTCAAGCGTACCCCGGTGCCCGGCGGCCCCGAGCCGCCCCGGAATCCCCGGGCTCAGAGGGGGACGGCCCGTGCCCAGGCCTCCGGCAGCCCGCGCTCGGCCGCGTCCGCCGCCGCCTCCTCCCTGCCGTACAGGAGTCCCCAGGTGAAGGCGGTCTCGCCGGCCGCGTGGGCCCGGGCGGCGAGGTCGCGGAGGGTGGCGCGGGCGACCACGCTGTCCTGGTGCTCGCCGAGCAGGGACTGCACCTTCTTCACCCGCCGGGAGAACTTCTTCGCGGGCTTCCCGAGGGTGGGGCGGGCCGCGTCGGCGGCGTAGCGGGCGCGTTTGGCGGCCTTGCGGGCCTCGTGGAGGGCGAGGTCGCGTTCACGGCCGGGGGCGAGGGAGAGCGCGTGGTCGACGCGGGCGGCGAGCCGGGCGTGGTCCTTGCGGACGGCGCGGGCGAGGACCTTCGCGGCGTCGCGGGAGGCGGCCTCGCGCAGGGGCGGGTCGGCGAGCAGGGCGTCGAGCCGGTCGAGCAGGGCGAGGTACCGGTCGGAGTCGAGGGCGGCGACGGCCTTGCGGCGGGCGTCGCCGGTGCGGGCGGTGTCCCAGACCCGCAGCCGGGCCTTCACCGGGCCGCGGCGCAGGGTCCGGGGCACGTCGCCGAGCCGGGCGCGCAGCCGTTCGGCGAGCACCTCCTGGTCGCGGGCGGCGCCCAGTTCGCCCGCGAGCCACTTGAGTTCGGCGCCGAGGGGGTCGGTGGCGTTCCGGTCGAGGACGGAGCGGTACGTCTTGAGGGCGCTGCGCAGGCGGCGGCAGGCGACGCGGAGCTGGTGCACGGCGTCGGGCAGGTCGCGGCGGACGGCCGGGTCGAGCGCGACGATCGCCTCGGCCTGCTTCCGTACGTAGGCGAGGACGGCGGCTCCGGCGGTGCCGGGCGCGGCGGGCGGCGGGGCGTCGGGGCGGTCGTCGTGGCCATGGTCGTCCGGGGCGGTCTCCGCGAGGGCCCTGGCCAGTTTGGAGGGGGCGCGGGAGGGTCGGACGCCGGCCTTCCGCAGGCGCTTCTCGACGGCGTCGAGGACGGCGGGGTCCGCGTCGTCGGCGGCCTCGACCTCGATCTCGGTCCAGGAGGCCCGGGGGCCCCGGGGCAGGCGCCGGGCGCGGACGGTGTCGACGGAGAGTTCGGCGAGGAGGCCGTCGTCGGCGTCGAGGAGGCGGCGGACGTCGCGGGCGGAGCGGAGGCGGACGACGGGGACGACCTCGCCGCCGCGGACGCGGGAGCGCAGGAGGGCCGCGAGGTCGGCGGGGAGGGTGTCGGAGAGCGGGGCCCTGATCTCGTCGCGGACGCCGGCGGCGACGGGGAACTTCAGGTGCCAGCCGGCGTCCGGGCCGCCGGTGCGGCGGCGCAGGGTGATCGAGTCGGCGGCCAGGCGGAGGTCGGGGGTGTCGTGGTAGACGGCGTCGAGTTCCACGACGCCCTCGTCGACGACGGTGGCGACGTCCCGGACCCGGGTGAGGTCCGGGACGTCGGCTCCCGCCGTGGCTTCGTACTTCCGCTCGATCTCGCGCTTCGTCTCGGCCATACCCCTCGTCTAACCGCCCGCGGGCCCGCTTACTCGGCCGGACGGGCGGAAAGGCCGGTTTCGGACCGGTCCGGGCTCAGGCCGTCATCGGGCGCTGGACGCGGATCGACTGGAGGAGTCCGATCGCCACCCACACCGCGAACATCGACGAGCCGCCGTACGAGACGAACGGCAACGGCAGGCCCGCGACCGGCATGATGCCGAGGGTCATGCCGATGTTCTCGAAGGACTGGAAGGCGAACCAGGCGATGATGCCGGCGGCGACGACCGTGCCGTACAGCTCGGTGGTCTCGCGGGCGATCCGGCAGGCCCGCCAGAGGACGATCCCGAGCAGGACGAGGATGAGGCCGGCGCCGACGAAGCCCAGCTCCTCCCCCGCCACCGTGAACACGAAGTCGGTCTGCTGTTCGGGCACGAACTGGCCGGTGGTCTGGGAGCCCTTGAAGAGTCCGGAGCCGAGGAGGCCGCCGGAACCGATGGCGATGCGGGCCTGGTTGGTGTTGTAGCCGACGCCGGCCGGGTCGAGGTCGGGGTTGGCGAAGGCCGCGAAGCGGTTGATCTGGTACTCGTCGAGCATGCCGAGGGCGGTGACGAGGACCGCGCCGAGGACGCCCGTGCCGATCAGGCCGAGGACCCAGCGGTTGGACGCCCCGGAGGCGAGCAGCACGCCGAGGACGATGACGGCCATCACCATGACCGAGCCGAGGTCGGGCATCAGCATGACGATGCCCATCGGGAGCGCGGCCAGGACCAGGGCCTTGGCGACCGTGCGGTGGTCGGGGTGGAGCTGGTCGCCGGCGTCGACCTTGGCGGCCAGCAGCATCGCCATGATCAGGATGATCGTGATCTTCACGAACTCGCTGGGCTGGAGCGAGAAGCCGCCGCCGATCACGATCCACGCGTGGGCGCCGTTGATGGTGGCGCCGAGCGGGGTGAGGACGGCGAGGATCAGCACGATGGAGATGCCGTAGAGGACCGGGACCGCGCCGCGCAGGGTGCGGTGGCCGAGCCAGACCGTGCCGACCATCAGGGCGAGGCCGATGCCGGTGTTGAGGAGGTGCCGGAAGAGGAAGTAGTACGGGTCGCCCTGGTTGAGCTCGGTGCGGTTGCGGGTGGCGGACCACACGAGCAGCGACCCGATGAAGGAGAGCGCGAGGGCCGACAGGAGCATCGGCCAGTCGAGCCTGCGCAGCACGGAGTCGCGGGCGGTGAGCCGGGCGAGGGTGCCGCGTTCGGGGGCGTAGCGCGAGACGGAGAAGCCGTGGGGTGTGCTCATCGGGTCAGTCCCTCCGCCAGGCGGCGGGCGGGCCCGCGAGTTCCTGCTGGTCCGGCTGCGTCGGATCGGCCCGGTCCGGATCGGGCTGCGTCCCGTCCGGGGTCTTCGGGGGCGCGTTCGGGTCGATCTTCCCGACCTCGGGGTCGTACGGCTTGACCTTCGGCGCGTCGATGGAGCCGTCGGCCTGGATCTTCGGGAGGTCCTTCTGCGGCTGCGGCAGCAGGGCCCGCTTGAGGTCCTGGTTGCCGGCGTCGTCGAGTCCGTACATCGCGTCGTAGATGTTGCGCACGGCGGGGCCGGAGGCGCCGGAGCCCGTACCGCCCTGGGCGATCGTCATGACGATCGAGTAGTCCTTGGTGTACGTGGCGAACCAGGAGGTCGTCTGCTTGCCGTAGACCTCGGCGGTGCCCGTCTTGGCGTGCATCGGGATCCTGTCCTGCGGCCAGCCGCCGAACCTCCAGGCGGCGGTGCCGCGGGTGGCGACTCCCGCGAGGGCGTCCTCTATCAAGGCCTGCGTCTTGGCGTCCATGGGGAGCCTGCCGTGGGACTTGGGCTCGATCTCGGTGACCTTCTTGCCGTCGGGGCTGACGATCGCCTTGCCGACGGTGGGGTTCCAGAGGGTGCCGCCGTTGGCGATGGCGGCGTAGATGGTGACCATCTGGATGGGGGTGACGAGGGTGTCGCCCTGGCCGATGGAGTAGTTGACGGAGTCACCGGCGCGCATCAGGTTGCCTTCGAGGCAGTTCTCGTAGGAGAGCTGCTGGACGTAGGAGCCGCCCTTCTTGCCGATCTTGCACCAGTAGTCCTTGTTGGCCGCCCAGAAGTCCTGCTTCCACTTGCGGTCGGGGACGCGGCCGGTGACCTCGTTGGGGAGGTCGATGCCGGTCTCGGCGCCGAGGCCGAACTGGTGGGCGGTCTTGTAGAACCAGTCGTTGGCGTTCTTCTTCGGCTTCATGCCGCCGTCCTTCTGCCACTGCTGGTGGGAGAGGGCGTAGTAGACGGTGTCGCAGGAGACTTCGAGGGCCTGGCCGAGGGTGATGGAGCCGTGGCCCTGGGACTCGAAGTTCTTGAAGACCTGGTTGCCGATGGAGTACGAGGAGGGGCAGGGGTAGCGCCCGTTGAAGTCGTATCCGGCGTTGACGGCGGCGGTGGTCGGGATGACCTTGAAGATGGAGCCGGGGGCGGCCTGGCCCTGGATGGCCCGGTTGAGGAGCGGGAAGTTGGAGTTCTTGCCGGTGAGGGCCGCGTAGTCCTTGGCGGAGATGCCGCCGACCCAGGCGTTGGGGTCGTAGTCGGGCTGGGAGGCCATGGCGACGATCCGGCCGGTCTTGTTCTCCATGACGACGACGGCGCCGGCGTCGGCCTTGTAGTTCTCGTTGGTGTTCTTGTCGAAGGTCTTGCGGGCCTCGACCATCGCGTTGTGCAGCTCCCACTCGGCGACCGCCTGGACGCGGGCGTCGATGGAGGTGACGACGTTGGAGCCGGGGATCGGCGGGTCGTTCTCGGCCTGGCCGATGACGCGGCCGAGGTTGTCGACCTCGTAGCGGGTGACGCCGGCCTTGCCGCGCAGCTCCTTGTCGTAGGTGCGCTCCAGGCCGGAGCGGCCGACCTGGTCGGAGCGGAGGAACGGCGAGTCGGTGTCCTTGGCCTTCTCGATCTCGGCGTCGGTGACGGGCGAGAGGTAGCCGAGCACCTGGGAGGTGCGGGCCTTGCCGGGGGCCGGGTAGCGGCGGACGGCGGTGGGCTCGGCGGTGATGCCGGGGAAGTCCTCGGCGCGCTCGCGGATCTGGAGGGCCTGCTGGGTGGTGGCCTCGTCGGTGACGGGGATCGGCTGGTAGGGCGAGCCGTTCCAGCAGGGCTTGGGCGTCTTGGAGTCGCAGAGCCGGACCTTGTTGACGACGTCCTCGGGCTTCATGTCGAGGACGCCGGCGAGCCGGGTGAGGACGGTCCTGCCCTTGTCCTTCATCTTCATCAGCTCGGTGCGCGAGGCGGAGACCACGAGCCGGGTCTCGTTGTCGGCGAGCGGGACGCCCCGGGCGTCGAGGAGGGAGCCGCGGACGGCGGGCTGGACGACCTGCTGGACGTGGTTGTTCTTGGCCTCGTCCGTGTACTCCTTGCCGTTGCGGATCTGGAGGTACCAGAGCCGGCCCCCCAGGGTGAGGAGCAGGGAGAAGACGAGGATCTGGATGACGACGAGCCGGATCTGGACCCGGGGGGTCCGGCCGGTCTCGGGGATGTTGCTCATGCTGCCGTTGCCCCCTCGGTCACAGTCGCTTGACTCCCTTGATGCGTCCGGCCCGTGAGGCCCGGTTCCTCGCCGCCTTCACGCGCAGTCCGCCGCGCTGGGCGCCGATCCTGAGGCCGGTGCCGGAGGAGAGCCAGCCGGAGGCGACGTCGGTTCCGGCGCCCCCGCCGGCGTCGGCGAGCGGATCGTTCTCGGCCCGGCGGGCCAGGGCCATGATGAGCGGCACCGTGAAGGGCGCGAGGAGCAGGTCGTACAGGGCCGCGGTGAACAGCAGGGAGACCAGGCCGACGTGGCGGGCGGCGGTGTCGCCGACGAGGGCGCCGACGCCCGCGTAGAGGAGCGTGGAGCCGACGGCCGCGGCGACCACGACGGCCATGGGGCCGGTCGCGGAGGTGAGCCGGCCGTTCTCCGGGCGGGCCAGGCCGACGAGGTAGCCGACGAGGCAGAGCACGAGGGCGTAGCGGCCGGCGGCGTGGTCGGCGGGCGGGGCGAGGTCGGCGAGGAGGCCGGCGGTGAAGCCGATGAGGGCGCCGCTGACGTGTCCGTAGACGAGGGCGAGGCCGACGACGGTGAGGAGCACGAGGTCGGGGACGGCGCCGGGGAGCTGGAGGCGGGCGAGCACGGAGACCTGGACGACCAGGGCCACCACGATCAGGGCGGCGGAGAGGAGGATGCGGTTGATCTTCACGGTGTCGCGTCCCCCTGGTCCCGGCCCTGGTCCCGGCCGGTCTGGTTCTGGTCCTGGTTCTGTGCCTCTTCCGGCTGTCCGCTGCCCGTCGGTTTCGGCGTGACGGTGACGGTGACGGTCGGCGCCGGCTTGGGCTTCTGCGGCAGGACGGCGTCGCGCGGGTCGGAGCGCGGGGCCTGGACGACGACGCCGACGATGTCGAGCTTGGTGAAGCCGACGTACGGGCGGACGTAGACGTTGCGGGTCAGGCCGCCGCCCGCCGGGTCGACGCGGACGATCTCGCCGACCGGGACGCCGGGCACGAAGGGCTTGTCGGCGCGCGAGCCGAAGGTGACGAGCCGGTCGCCGGCCTTCACCTTGGCCTTGCCGTTGAGGAGCTGGACGCGCAGCGGGCTGTCGCCCTGGCCGGTGGCGAAGCCGAGTTCGTCGCTCTTCTCCATGCGGGTGCCGACGGTGAAGTCGGGGTCGTTGGCGAGGAGGACGGTGGAGGTGGAGGGGCCGACGGTGGTGACGCGGCCGACGAGTCCGGAGCCGTTGAGCACCGTCATGTCCCGCTGGATGCCGTCGCGGGCGCCGACGTCGATGGTGACGGTCCAGGAGAAGCCCTGGGCCGCTCCTATGGCGATGACCTGGGCGCCCTTGATGCCGTACTGGCCGGCTCCGGCGGTCTTGAGCAGGGTGTCGAGCTCGTTCAGCCGGTTGCGGTTGCGGTCGTCGCTGCCGAGCTTCGCCTTGAGCTCGGCGTTCTCCTTCTCCAGGGCGGCGATCCGGGTGTGCCGCTCGCCGGAGTCCCGTACCGCCCCTATGGCGTTGCCGACGGGGTCGACGGCGGCGGCCACACCGTTCTCGACCGGCCCGAAGACCGCCGCCGCGGCCCGCCGGGCACCGTCGACGGGTGACTCCTGGCCGCCGCGGATGTCCACCGTGATCAGCGCGAACGCGATGGCGATCAGCAGTACCAGGAGCAGCCGGCTCTCTCGTGTGTCCCTCACGTGCGGCGGCCGTGCCTTTCCTCGTGGTTCGTCTGTTCCGTTGTGCGTGGTGCGAGTGGGTGTGCGGGGGGTCGGTGCGGTAGTTCTACCGCACCGGCCCGGTCCGCGGTGCTAGCGGCGCGGCTGCGCGTCGAGGACCTGCTGGAGGGCCTCGAACTCCTCCACGCACTTGCCGGAGCCGAGCGCCACCGAGTCCAGCGGGTCCTCGGCGATGTGGATCGGCATGCCGGTCTCGCGGCGGAGCCGCTCGTCGAGGCCGCGCAGCAGGGCGCCGCCACCGGTGAGAACGATGCCGCGGTCCATGACGTCACCGGAGAGCTCCGGCGGGCACTTGTCGAGGGTGGTCTTCACCGCGTCGACGATCGCGTTGACCGGCTCCTCGATGGCCTTGCGGACCTCGGCGGCGGAGATGACCACGGTCTTGGGCAGACCGGAGACGAGGTCGCGGCCGCGGATCTCGGTGTGCTCGTCCTTCTCCAGGTCGTAGGCGGAGCCGATGGTGATCTTGATCTGTTCGGCCGTGCGCTCGCCGAGGAGGAGCGAGTACTCCTTCTTGATGTGCTGGATGATCGCGTTGTCCAGCTCGTCGCCGGCGACCCGGATGGACTGTGCCGTGACGATTCCGCCGAGGGAGATGACGGCGACCTCGGTGGTGCCGCCGCCGATGTCGACGACCATGTTGCCGGTGGCCTCGTGGACGGGGAGGCCCGAGCCGATGGCCGCCGCCATGGGCTCCTCGATGATGTGCACCTGGCGGGCGCCGGCCTGGGTCGAGGCCTCGATGACGGCGCGGCGCTCCACTCCGGTGATGCCGGAGGGCACGCAGACGACGACCCGGGGGCGGGCCAGGTAGCGGCGCTTGTGGATCTTGAGGATGAAGTAGCGGAGCATCCGCTCGGTGATCTCGAAGTCGGCGATCACGCCGTCCTTGAGCGGGCGCACGGCGACGATGTTGCCGGGGGTCCGGCCGATCATCTTCTTCGCCTCGGCGCCGACCGCGAGGATGCCGCCGGTGTTGGTGTTGATGGCGACGACGGACGGCTCGTTCAGAACGATGCCTCGACCCCTGACGTACACCAGCGTGTTGGCGGTCCCGAGGTCGACAGCCATGTCACGGCCGATGAACGACATTGAGTTCCCCTTGATTTCCCATGGCTGAGAGTGGTGCGGCGTGGAGTTTTCCATCGTAGTGCTGCCCGCCCGGATGCCGCGCGGTGGTCCACCTCTGTACAGGTGACGGCAGGATGCGGCGATCCGTTCCCGGGATTGTCGTTCATATGCCTGGGGGCGACCGAAATTCCTTCGGTCGCCCCACCGCGCTGGTGCGTTCGGCTGACACCGGATCAGGCGGGACCCGGAGCAGACGGAGTACGGATCAGGCGAGGCCCGGGAAGAAGAGCTTCAGCTCGCGGAGCGCCGACTCCTCGGAGTCCGAGGCGTGGATCAGGTTCTCACGGACGATGGTGCCGAAGTCGCCCCGGACGGAACCCGGCGCGGCGGCGATCGGGTCGGTCGGGCCGGCGAGCTGCCGGACGCCCTCGACGACCCGCTCGCCCTCGACGACGAGCGCGACGACGGGGCCGGAGGCCATGAAGCCCATCAGCGGCTCGTAGAAGGGCTTGCCCTTGTGCTCGCCGTAGTGCTGCTCCAGCGTCTCCTGGTCCAGCTCGCGCAGCTCCAGGGCCGCGAGCGTCCAGCCGGCCTTGCGCTCGATGCGGCCGATGATCTCGCCGACCAGGCCGCGGCGGACGGCGTCGGGCTTGAGCAGGACGAGCGTGCGCTGGCTCACGGGGGAACTCCTTCGGGAAAAGCGGTGTGCGGGCCTCCGAGGCTACAGGGCCCGCACGTGCCCCGATTACGCAGCGTCAGGCTCTGCCGGGCCCTGGGCGGCCTGGGCGGCCCAGCGGGCCTTGACCTCGTCGACCTTCCGCCCGTAGTGCACCGAGGCCCACCACAGGGCGGCGAAGGCAGCCCCGAGGAAGAACATGACCGGGACGAAGAAGCCGCTGGCGATCAGGCCGAGCTGGAGCGCCCAGCCGAGCTGTACGCCGCCGGGCCGGGTGACCACCCCGCAGAGCAGGACCGAGAAGACCATCCCGATCCCGCAGACCCACCAGACGGTGGACGTCGTCAGCGTGTCGTCCTTCATGGCGACGAGGCCGGCGAAGCCGATGACGAAGAACTCGCCGATGAGCGTCGAGGAACAGAGCGTGCGCATGGGATTCAGCCCCTCCGGAGCAGCAGCCGGGCGTCGCCGACCGTGAAGATCGAACCGGTCACGAGGACGCCCGCGCCGCCGTACTCGGCCTCTTCCTCCGCGAGGGTGATCGCCGCCTCGATGGCGTCGGGCAGCCGCGGCTCGACGACGACCCGGTCCTCGCCGAAGACCTCGACCGCGAGCGCGGCGAGCGCGTCCACGTCGGTGGAGCGGGGGTTGGAGTTCGTGGTGACCACGACCTCCGCGAGGATCGGCTCGAAGGCCTCCAGGACCCCCCTGGCGTCCTTGTCGGCGCTGGTGGCGACCACGCCGACGAGCCGGGAGAAGCCGAAGGCCTCGCTGATGCCCTCGGCGGTCGCCCGCGCGCCGTGCGGGTTGTGCGCGGCGTCCAGGACGACCGTCGGGGAGGAGCGGACGATCTCCAGGCGGCCGGGCGAGGCCACCCGGGCGAACGCCCGGCGGACCGTGTCCACGTCGAGGGTGCGGGCGTGCTGCGCGCCGATGCCGAAGAAGGCCTCGACGGCCGCGAGCGCCACGGCCGCGTTGTGCGCCTGGTAGGCGCCGTGCAGCGGCAGGAAGATCTCGTCGTACTCGCCGCCGAGGCCGCGCAGGGTGAGGAGCTGGCCGCCGACCGCGACCTCGCGGGAGGCGACGCCGAACTCCATGCCCTCGCGGGCCACGGTGGCGTCCGCCTCGACGGCCTTCTTCAGGAGGACCTGGGCCGCGTCGACCGGCTGCTGGGCCAGGACGACGGTCGCGCCCGGCTTGATGATCCCGGACTTCTCGGCCGCGATCTCGGCGGGCGTCTCCCCCAGCCGGTCGGTGTGGTCGAGGTCGATGGGGGTGACGACGGCGACGGAGGCGTCGATGACGTTCGTGGCGTCCCAGGTGCCGCCCATCCCGACCTCGATCACGGCCACGTCGACCGGGGCGTCGGCGAAGGCCGCGTACGCCATTCCGGTGAGGACCTCGAAGAAGGAGAGCCGGTACTCCTCGCGGGCGTCGACGAGCTCCACGTACGGCGCGACGTCCCGGTACGTCTCGACGAACCGCTCGGCGGAGATCGGGGCGCCGTCGAGGCTGATGCGCTCGGTGATGGTCTGCACGTGCGGCGAGGTGTACCGGCCGGTGCGCAGGTCGAAGGCGCCGAGCAGGGCCTCGACCATGCGGGCCGTCGACGTCTTGCCGTTGGTGCCGGTGATGTGGATGGTGGGGTACGCGCGCTGCGGCTCGCCCAGGACGTCCATCAGGGCCGCGATCCGGGTGACCGAGGGCTCCAGCTTGGTCTCGCCCCAGCGGGTGGACAGCTCGGTCTCGACCTCGCGCAGCGCCGCGTCCAGCTCCGGGTCCTCGGGGCGGCTCGGCACGGGGTCGCCCTGGGGCGGTCCGGCCTGGGCGCGCAGGGTGCGGCTGCCGGCCTCGATCACCGCCAGGTCGGGATCGCGGGTGGTCTCGTTGTCGACGATCTCGTCGAAGGCGTCGGGGGCGCCGGACGGGTCGCCGGGCGTTTCGGACGGGTCGCGGTGGTCACTCACGGGGCCAGTCTACGGAGAGCCGCGAAAGTCGTTTTACGGACCTGCCGTCGAGCTCCGGGCAGGTGGGAGGGGCTCGCCGCGAAAGGCCGACGGAGCTGCGGAGGTCGACTAGGGCGACAACCCCGCCGGAAGCGTCGCCCGCACCACGTACTCCCCCGCCTCCGGTCCCGCCGTCAGCGTGCCGCCCATGCTGGTGACCCGTTCCTCCATGGAGAGCAGGCCGGTGCCGGTCGAGACGGGGACCCGTTCCGGCGGCGCGTCCGGCAGCGGGTTGCGCACCCCGATCCGCAGATCGGTCCCCTCCAGCGCGATCGTGACCGTCACGGGCAGGCAGGGGGCGTGCTTGGCCGCGTTCGTCAGGCACTCCCGGACGACCCGGTGGACGGCCGTCTGCCGGAGCGGCGACAGCGCCTTCGCCTCCTCGGCGACGGCCAGCTCCACGGAGCCGCCCATCCGCCCGCTCTCCCGGACGAGGGCGGCGAGCCCGTCGAGGCCGGAGGTGGCCGGGTCCCGGTCGGCGCGCCGCACGATCGTCTCGTTGAGCATCAGGTGGGCGCGCCGCGCGGTGTCCGCGAGCTCCTCGAAGTCCTGCTGGTGGGTGCCGCCCCGGGCCCGCGCGGCGAGGACCTCGGCCCGTACCGCGAGGACGGTGAGCTCGCGGCCGACCAGGTCGTGGACGTCCCGGCCGACGGAGATCCGCTCCTCCTGGACGGCCTGCCGGGCGGCGGCCTCGCGCCGCTCGGTCTCCAGGGCGCGGACGAGGTCCTGGCGGTACGCGGCGACGCCGACGCCCGCCGCGAGGACCCCGATCGGGACGACGACGCTCAGGAAGTCGCTCAGGGTGTAGCCGTGCAGGGGCCGGCCGGGCGTCTGGAAGAAGGCGTACGCGACGCCCATGTACAGCGCGGTCGCGGCGACGGCGGCCCGCCGGCCCCGGAAGCGGCCGAGCGAGTACAGCGCGAACTGGATCATGGTGAGCTCGTGCAGCCAGCCCATCAGGGCGAGCGCCACCAGGTACGGGACCCACGGCAGCCGGCGCCGGAGGAGCAGGGTGGCCGCCCCGGCCGCCAGGGCCAGGCTCGCGGTGACGCCGGTGAGGGAGTTGTCCTCGCGGGCGAGCCCCGGCACGTCCAGGAGCATCAGGCCGAAGGCGCCGAGCGCGGCGACCGCGTCGAGGGCGCGGGGCGAGCCCGTCCACCGGTCCGCGCGACGGCGCGGCGCGGGGACGGCGGGGAGACGGAGCATGCCTTCCATCATCCAGGGTCCCGGACCCCGCCCGTCGTGAAGTCGGACACTTCGCCCGAAATGAACGTCTGAACCACTGGCGGACGCGGAGGGGCCCGGAACCGACTGCTCGGTTCCGGGCCCCTCCGTGAACGACTCGCGGAACTAGGCCTGCGGCAGGTTCGCCAGCTGGGCCTGGATGCGGGCGATGTCCTCGTCCGCCTTGGCGAGGCGGGTGCGGATCTTCTCGACCACGTTGTCCGGCGCCTTCGCCAGGAACGCCTCGTTGCCGAGCTTGCCGTTCGCCTGGGCCTTCTCCTTCTCGGCCGCCGCGAGGTCCTTCGTGAGGCGCTTGCGCTCCGCCTCCACGTCGATCGTGCCCGACAGGTCGAGCGCGACGGTCGCCCCGGCGACCGGCAGGGAGGCGGTGGCGGAGAAGCCCTCGCCCTCCGGCTGGAGGCGCAGCAGCTGACGGATCGCGGCCTCGTGCGCGGCGAGCGCGGTGCCGCCGAGCTCCAGACGGGCCGGGACCTTCTGGCCGGGCTGGAGGCCCTGGTCGGCGCGGAAGCGGCGGACCTCGGTGACGACCTGCTGGAGGTTCTCGATCTCCGCCTCGGCGGCCGGGTCCCGGAAGCCCGAGTCCTCCGGCCAGTCGGCGATCACGACGGACTCGCGCCCGGTCAGCGTGGTCCACAGGGCCTCGGTGACGAACGGGACGATCGGGTGCAGCAGCCGCAGCATGACGTCGAGGACCTCGCCCAGGACCCGGCCGGAGACCTCGGCCTGCTCGCCGCCCGCGAAGAACGTCGTCTTCGACAGCTCGACGTACCAGTCGAAGACCTCGTCCCACGCGAAGTGGTAGAGCGCGTCGCTGAGCTTCGCGAACTGGTAGTCCTCGTAGTACGCGTCGACCTGCGCGACCGTCGCGTTGAGGCGGGACAGGATCCAGCGGTCGGTGGCGGACAGCCGCTCGGCCGGGGGCAGTTCGCCCTCGATCGTCGCGCCGTTCATGAGCGCGAAGCGGGTCGCGTTCCAGATCTTGTTGGCGAAGTTCCGGGACGCCTTGACCCAGTCCTCGCCGATCGGGACGTCGACGCCCGGGTTGGCGCCGTTGGCCAGGGTGAAGCGGACGGCGTCGGAGCCGTACTCGTCCATCCAGTCCAGCGGGTTGACCACGTTGCCGAAGGACTTCGACATCTTCTTGCCGTTCTGGTCACGGACCATGCCGTGCAGGGCGATGGTGTGGAACGGCGGGGTGCCGTCCATCGCGTACAGACCGAACATCATCATCCGGGCGACCCAGAAGAAGAGGATGTCGTAGCCGGTGACCAGGACGGAGTTCGGATAGAACTTCTCCAGGCTCTCGGTCCGCTCCGGCCAGCCGAGCGTGGAGAACGGCCACAGGCCGGAGGAGAACCAGGTGTCGAGGACGTCGGTGTCCTGGTGCCAGCCCTCGCCGGACGGCGGCTGCTCGTCGGGTCCGACGCAGACGACCTCGCCGTTCGGGCCGTACCAGACGGGGATGCGGTGGCCCCACCAGAGCTGGCGCGAGATGCACCAGTCGTGCAGGTTGTCGACCCAGTCGAAGTACCGCTTCTCCATCTCCTGCGGGTGGATCGCGACCCTGCCGTCGCGGACCGCGTCGCCGGCGGCCTTCGCGAGCGGGCCGACCTTGACCCACCACTGCATCGACAGGCGCGGCTCGATGGTGGTCTTGCAGCGCGAGCAGTGGCCGACGGAGTGGGTGTACGGGCGCTTCTCGGCGACGATCCGGCCCTCGGCGCGCAGCGCGGCGACGATGGCGGAGCGGGCCTCCAGGCGGTCCAGGCCCTGGAAGGGGCCGTGGGCGGTGATGACCGCGCGCTCGTCCATGACGGCGAGGTTCGGCAGGCCGTGGCGCTGGCCGATCTCGAAGTCGTTCGGGTCGTGCGCCGGGGTCACCTTGACGGCGCCGGTGCCGAACTCGGGGTCGACGTGCTCGTCGGCGACGACCGGGATGCGGCGGCCGGTCAGCGGCAGCTCGATCTCGGTGCCGACGAGGTGCTTGTAGCGCTCGTCGTCCGGGTGGACGGCGACGGCGGTGTCGCCGAGCATCGTCTCGGCGCGGGTGGTGGCGACGACGATCTCCGCGTCACCGGAGCCGTACCGGATGGAGACGAGCTCGCCGTCGTCGTCCTGGTACTCGACCTCGATGTCCGAGATGGCCGTCAGGCAGCGCGGACACCAGTTGATGATGCGCTCGGCGCGGTAGATCAGCTCGTCGTCGTAGAGCTTCTTGAAGATGGTCTGGACGGCCTGGGACAGGCCCTCGTCCATGGTGAACCGCTCGCGGGACCAGGCGACGCCGTCGCCCAGGCGCTTCATCTGGCCGGAGATCTGGCCGCCGGACTCGGCCTTCCACTGCCAGACGCGCTCGACGAACGCCTCGCGGCCCAGGTCGTGGCGGGACTTGCCCTCCTTGGCGAGCTCGCGCTCGACGACGTTCTGGGTGGCGATGCCGGCGTGGTCCATGCCCGGCTGCCACAGCGTCTCGTAGCCCTGCATCCGCTTGCGGCGGGTGAGGGCGTCGATCAGCGTGTGCTCGAAGGCGTGGCCCAGGTGGAGCGATCCGGTGACGTTCGGCGGCGGGATGACGACGGTGTACGGCGGCTTCTCGCTCTTCGCGTCCGCCTCGAAGTACCCCCGCTCCACCCAGCGCTCGTACAGCGGCCCCTCTACCTCGGCCGGCGCGTACTGGGTCGGCAGTTCGGTGGTGGGCGCTGTCTGCTGCTGAGTGTTCTCGGTCACGGGGCCAGTTTAGGGGTGTCGCGCCCCTGTCCCGAAACGCTTTGGTTCGGTAACGGTGTGGCCCCTGCCGCACCAGCTGTCCGAGGGTTCCGCCAGGATGTCCGGCAGGCATAAACATCCTGTGAGGGGAACCTGTCCATGAGCTACAACCAGCCGGGCCCGTACGGCGGCCAGCCGCCCCAGCAGCCCGGGCCCTACGGCCAGCCGGGCCCCTACGGCCAGCAGCCGCAGCAGCCGGGGCCGTACGGCGCCCAGCCGGGCTACGGATACCCCCAGCAGGCCCCGCAGGGCGTTCCGCCGCAGCAGCCTCCCTACGGCCACCCGCAGCAGCCCGGCCCGTACGGCCAGCAGCCGCCCTACGGCCAGCAGCCCCCGTACGGCGGCCCCCAGGGCCCCGGCGGCTTCCCGCCGCCCCCGCCGGCCCCCAGGAAGTCGAAGGCGGGCTGGATCGTCGGCGCGGTGGCCGTGGTCGCGGCGATCGCCGTGGGCGCGTACTTCGTGATCGGCGGCGGCGGTTCCTCGGTCGCGGACGACGGCCCGCACAAGCTGATCACCCCGGACACGGTGCTCACCGAGTACAAGAAGGACGCCGCCGGCGGCAAGTCGAGCGGGGAGGACTCCCTCAAGGAGGCCCAGCAGAACGGCGTCAAGAACGCCCAGCAGGTCAGCGCCTCGTACAAGGTGGAGAACAAGGCGAACCCGCTGGCGGGCAAGTTCCTCTCCTTCAACGGCCTCTACGGCGAGATCGAGGACCCCGAGAAGGTCGTCGACACCATCTTCGCCGCCGCCAAGGCCGAGTCCGCCAAGGACGCGGGCAAGGCCGGCACGCCCCAGCTGGAGGGCAGCCCGCAGCAGTACGAGCCGGCGGAGCTCGACGGCGCGGTCCTGAAGTGCCAGCAGGCCAAGACGAAGGCCGACGCCGCCAAGGGCGCGCCCGCGTTCACCATCACCATGTGCGTCTGGGCCGACCACAGCACCGTGGGCTTCGTGGTCCCGGCCGACATGGCCTCCATGATGACCGGCGCGGGCGGCTCCGCCGAGGAGGCCGCCGCCACCACCGCCAAGCTCCGCAAGGAAGTTCGCGTCAAGCTCTGACCGGACGGCCCGCGCACACGTGAGGGGGTCCCGCCTTCGGGCGGGACCCCCTCGTCGTCGTCCGTCCGGCGTCAGGCCGACTTCTCGTGCCTGCCGTCGTTCTTCACGATCCGCGGGACCAGCGTCGGGTTGACGTTGTCGCGGACCACGTCGGCCGTGATGACGACCCGGGCCACGTCCTTGCGGGACGGGACCTCGTACATCACCGACTGGAGGACCTCCTCCATGATGGCGCGCAGGCCGCGCGCGCCGGTGCCGCGGAGGATCGCCTGGTCGGCGATGGCCTCCAGGGCCGGGCGGTCGAAGTCCAGCTCCACGCCGTCGAGTTCGAAGAGGCGCTGGTACTGCTTCACCAGCGCGTTGCGCGGCTCGACCAGGATCTGGAGGAGCGCCTCGCGGTCCAGGTTGTGGACGGAGGTGAGGACGGGGAGACGGCCGATGAACTCGGGGATCATCCCGAACTTCACCAGGTCCTCCGGCATGACCTCCTGGAACTGGTCGCTCGCCTCGATCTCGCGCTTGGAGCGGATGGTCGCCCCGAAGCCGATGCCCTTGGCGCCCGCCCGCGACTCGATGATCTTCTCCAGGCCGGCGAAGGCGCCGCCCACGATGAAGAGCACGTTCGTCGTGTCGATCTGGATGAACTCCTGGTGGGGGTGCTTCCGGCCGCCCTGCGGCGGTACGGAGGCGGTGGTGCCCTCCAGGATCTTCAGGAGGGCCTGCTGCACGCCCTCGCCGGAGACGTCCCGGGTGATCGACGGGTTCTCGCTCTTGCGGGCGACCTTGTCGATCTCGTCGATGTAGATGATCCCGGTCTCGGCCTTCTTGACGTCGTAGTCGGCCGCCTGGATCAGCTTGAGCAGGATGTTCTCGACGTCCTCGCCGACGTAGCCGGCCTCCGTGAGCGCCGTCGCGTCGGCGATGGCGAACGGGACGTTGAGCATGCGGGCCAGGGTCTGCGCGAGCAGCGTCTTCCCGGAGCCCGTGGGGCCGAGCAGCAGAATGTTGGACTTCGCCAGTTCGATGGCGTCGTCACGGCCCTGCGCGCCGCCGTTCTCGCCGGCCTGGACGCGCTTGTAGTGGTTGTACACCGCTACCGAGAGTGCCTTCTTCGCGGGCTCCTGCCCGACGACGTACCCCTCGAGGAACTCGTAGATCTCGCGGGGCTTGGGGAGTTCCTCCCAGCGCACCTCGCTCGTCTCCGCGAGTTCTTCCTCGATGATCTCGTTGCAGAGGTCGATGCACTCGTCGCAGATGTACACACCGGGTCCCGCGATGAGCTTCTTCACCTGCTTCTGGCTCTTTCCGCAGAACGAGCACTTGAGCAGGTCGCCGCCATCACCGATGCGTGCCACGAGGTGCTTCCCCTTCGCCTGGGAGCCGCGTGGTTCGGCGGCTCCTGGTGCCTCATATTCGACGGTACCTTGCCGGGCCCCCCGTTCGGGCCCCCCTTGGCACGGTTCGCACGGTCGTGATTCGGCCACGCGAACCGTGCCAGGGGAAGGTCGGGCGTCAGACCGCGGCGGCCGCGCTCTTGCGGGTCGAGACGATCTGGTCGACCAGACCGTACGCGAGGGCGTCCTCGGCGGTCAGGATCTTGTCGCGCTCGATGTCGTCGCGGATCTTCTCGATCGGGGTCGAGGAGTGCTTGGCCAGCATGTCCTCCAGCTGGCCGCGCATCCGCAGGATCTCGTTGGCCGCGATCTCCAGGTCGGAGAGCTGCTCGCGGCCGGTGCCGCCGGAGGGCTGGTGGATCAGCACGCGGGCGTTCGGCAGGGCCATCCGCTTGCCGGGGGTGCCGGCGGCGAGCAGCACGGCCGCGGCGGAGGCCGCCTGGCCCATGCAGACCGTCTGGATGTCCGGCTTCACGAACTGCATCGTGTCGTAGATCGCCGTCAGCGCGGTGAAGGAGCCGCCGGGGCTGTTGATGTAGATCGAGATGTCGCGGTCCGGGTCCATCGACTCCAGGCACAGGAGCTGCGCCATGACGTCGTTGGCGGAGGCGTCGTCGATCTGCACGCCGAGGAAGATCACGCGCTCCTCGAAGAGCTTCGCGTACGGGTCGTACTCGCGCACGCCCTGCGAGGTGCGCTCCACGAAGCGCGGCACGATGTAGCGGTTGTCCATCGGCGCGCCGGTGTAGAGGCCGCTCGCGGAGAGGTTGTTCTGCATCTGGGTGTTCACCGTCCTGGTGGCGTTCGGTGGGCTGGGGCTCTTGAGCGGTCCGGCGGGGCTCAGGCGCCCGTGCCGCCACCGCCCGGAACGCCCGAGGCGGCGGAGATGATCTCGTCGATGAGGCCGTACTCCTTGGCCTCCTCCGCGGTGAACCAGCGGTCGCGGTCGCCGTCGCGGATGATCGCCTCGACGGTCTGCCCGGAGTGGTGCGCGGTGATCTCGGCCATGCGCTTCTTGGTGCGCAGGAGGTACTCGGCCTGGATCTTGATGTCCGAGGCGGTGCCGCCGATGCCGGCGGAGCCCTGGTGCATCAGGATGTCGGTGTTCGGCAGCGCGAAGCGCTTGCCGGGGGCGCCGCCGGTCAGCAGGAACTGGCCCATGGAGGCCGCCATGCCCATGCCGATGGTGACGACGTCGTTCGGGATGTACTGCATGGTGTCGTAGACGGCCATGCCGGCCGTCACCGAGCCACCGGGGCTGTTGATGTAGAGGTAGATGTCCTTGTCCGGCTCGGCGGCCAGGAGGAGCATCTGGGCGGTGATCTTGTTGGCGATGTCGTCGTCGACCTGCTGGCCGAGGAAGACGATGCGCTCGCCGAGCAGCCGGTTGTAGACATGGTCGCCGAGGCCGCCACCGATGGACGGCTCACCCGCGGCGTAAGGCTTCAGATTCGTCACGTATCCACCTGCTCGTCTCCGACGGCCCCGGGCCGTCTCCGCGTCTTGTTCGGAAGGCACTGCGTCTCGTTCAGAAGGCACTGCCCTCGTATTCATGGACCCTAACGCGCAGGTGGGACAACGCCATCCCGGTTCCCGAACTGTTCGCTGGGAGCGCAAGGTAGTTGGGGGCGCGTGAACGGGTCCCGGTACGTCCGCGGGCCCGTGCGCACGGCTGTGCGCACGGGCCCGCGGAGCGGTGCGGCGAGGAGGACCGGCCTCCCGCCGCTTCCGGACCTACTTGTCCTCGGAGGCCTCGGCGCCCTCGGCCGCCTCGGCGGCGGTCTCGGCGGCCTCGTCCTCGTCGTCGGAGAGGTCGACGACCTCGCCGTTGGAGTCGGTGACCTTGGCGGCCTCGACGACGACCGCGAGGGCCTTGCCGCGGGCGACCTCGCCGACGAGCATCGGCACCTGGCCGCCCTGGGCCACGGCCTGGGCGAACTGGTCGGGGCTCATGCCGGAGGAGGCGGCACGGCGGAACAGGTGCTCGGTGAGCTCCTCGCGGGAGACGTCGAGCTTCTCCCGGTTGACCAGCTCGTCGAGGATGAACTGGGTCTTGATGCCCTTCTCGGCCTGCTCCTTGGTCTCGGCCAGGAACTCCTCCTCGGTCTTGCCCTGGATCTCCAGGTACTTGCCGAGGTCGAGGCCCATCTGGCCGAGCTGGTGGTGCTCCAGGTTGTGCTTGCGGGTGTTGATCTCGTCCTCGAGGAGCTTCTCGGGCATCGGGACCTCGACCAGCTTGAGGAGCTCGTCGAGGACGCGCTCCTGGGCCTGGGTGGCCTGGTCGAACTGCTTCATGTTCTCGAGGCGCTTGCGGCTGTCGGCCTTGAGCTCGTCGAGGGTGTCGAACTCCGAGGCGAGCTGGGCGAACTCGTCGTCGAGCTCGGGGAGCTCGCGGGCGGCGACGGCGGTGACCTTGACGGTGACCTCCGCGTCCTTGCCCTCGGCGGAGCCGCCCTTCAGCTGCGAGGTGAAGGTGGCCTCGCCGCCGGCCTCCAGGCCCTTGACGGCCTCGTCGATGCCGTCGAGCAGCTCGCCGGAGCCGATGGTGTACGAGACGTCGCTCGCGACGCCGTCGGGCAGCACCTCGCCGTCGACCTTGGCCTCCAGGTCGATGGTGACGACGTCGCCGTCCTGGGCGGCGCGCTCGACCGGGGAGGTCGAGGCGAAGCGCTCGCGGAGCTGCTCCACGGACTTCTCGACGTCCTCGTCGGTGACCTCGACCGCGTCGACGGTGACCTCGATGCCGGAGTAGTCCGGGATCTCGATCGTCGGGCGGATGTCGACCTCGGCGGTGAAGGCCAGCAGCTCGCCGTCCTTCAGCTCGGTGATGTCGACCTCGGGCTGGCCGAGCGGGTTGACCTCGGCCTCGTTGACGGCCTCGGTGTAGAACTTCGGGAGCGCGTCGTTGACGGCCTCCTCCAGCACGGCGCCGCGGCCGAACCGCTGGTCGATCACGCGAGCCGGGATCTTGCCCTTGCGGAAGCCCTTGACCGTGACCTGCTGGTTGATCTTCTTGTACGCCGCGTCGAGGCTGTCCTTGAGCTCCTCGAAGGGCACCTCGACAGTGAGCCGAACCCGGGTCGGGTTCAGGGTCTCCACGGCGCTCTTCACGGTTCGGTCTCCTTGTGGCTGATTCCTGGATTCCGCCGGACCGCGCGGGGCGGGTCCGGCCGATCGGCCCGGTCAGAGAGACACACGGGCACGCAGCTTGCATAGTAACCGCAAGCGGGAGGACGCCCACAACATGATCAAGAACGCCCGGGGCGGGCGCGTGGTGGTCATGGTCGGGGTGGCGGGATTTGAACCCACGGCCTTCCGCTCCCAAAGCGGACGCGCTACCAAGCTGCGCCACACCCCGTCGGTGCGACACGTAGGGTACATGTACGGGGACTGTGCGGCGCCCCCTCTTCCGGGGGGTGTGCGAAGACGGCCGCGGACCCGGTACCATGCTCTTCGTGCCGCGGTCCTCGTGACCTGCGGCGCGATGCTGTGCGGGTGTAGCTCAATGGTAGAGCACTAGTCTTCCAAACTAGCTACGCGGGTTCGATTCCCGTCACCCGCTCCACATGGCCCGGGGCCCGGACCGCTTCTCGCGGTCCGGGCCCCGTGTCGTCCTCCGGGGGCGTCCTCAGAACTTGATGGACGCCACGGTCTGCGTTATCGAGTCCAGGAAGCGCTGGATGTCGTCCGCCATGCCGGTGGACGCGAGGAAGAAACCGAAGAGGACCGCCACGACGGCCGGGCCCGCCTTGAGGCTCCCCCCGCGGATCAGCACCACCATGATGATTGCCAGGAGCAACACCACAGACAGCGAAATGGCCACAACTGATCACACCCTCGGTCGGTCCCGCCTTGCCCACCAGGGAGCCCGTGTCCCGGACGCCCCCCGCTGCCTCCATCGTGCCACCAACCTCCATGCCCTCGCTGCCCGGTGACGAATCGTCGTGGAGAAGATCACGTCCGGGCCGACGGCCCGTCAGGGACGGCGGCTGATCAGGAGCAGGGCCCGGTCGTCGTTGACGTCCTTGGCGACGGCCTCGATCAGGTCCCAGGCGACGCCGTCGAACCCCTCGGTGACGCAGCGGTCGGCCTCGCCGGTGAGCCGGTCGATGCCCTCGGCGATGTCCCGGTCGGCGGCCTCGACCAGGCCGTCGGTGAAGAGCATCAGGACGTCGCCGGGGCGCAGGGAGCCCTTGGCCGGGTGGAACTCGGCGCCGTCGTAGACGCCGAGGAGGGGGCCCTCGGCGTCCTTCTCCTCCCAGCGGCCGCTGCCCGCGTGGAGCTGGAGGGCGGGCAGGTGGCCGGCCGAGTGGAGCTCGTAGTCGCCGGACTCCAGGTCGAGGACGAGGTGGATCGAGGTGGCGAAGCCCTCGTCCCAGTTCTGGCGCAGCAGGTAGCCGTTGGCGGCGGGCAGGAAGCCGTGCGGCGGGAGCGAGCCGAGGAGGCCGCCGAAGGCGCCGGAGAGCAGCAGGGAGCGGGAGGCCGCGTCCATGCCCTTGCCGGAGACGTCGGTGAGGACGACCTCCAGGGTGCGCCCGCCGTGGGTGCGCGCGGCGACGACGAAGTCCCCGGAGAAGGACTGGCCGCCGGCCGGGCGCAGCGCCATCTCGCGGTGCCAGCCCTGCGGGAGCCGGGGCAGGGCGCTCTGGACCCGGATGCGTTCGCGCAGGTCGAAGAGCATGGTGCCGCCGCGCCGCCAGGGGACGCCGACACGGGCCCGGAACTGGGCGATGAGGAGTCCGAAGAGGCCGCAGGCGGCGACGACGAGGACGGTGCCGGGGGTGACCCGGGCGGGACCCTGGGTGTACGGGCCGAGGACGACGGACTCGACGATGAGGGCGCCCGCGGCGGCCGCGTACAGGCCGAGCAGGCTGGCGGGGCGCAGCAGCAGGCCGCCGGCCACGATGGGCAGGGCGAGGGCGGTGGGCGCGCACCAGACGGGGTCGACGAGGGTGCCGAGGGTGATGGCCGGGATCATCAGGAGGAGTCCGGCGAGCGCGATCCAGTCGGCGCCGTCCCCGCGGAAGTAGTCCACGCCGGACTTGCGCAGCGCGACGCGGGCCCGGCGCACGCGCCTGCGTGTCCGGGCCACGTACGCGCTCGCTCCGTCGCGGTGTCCCATGGGCCTGGACCCTATCCATCCCGTCCGGCGCCGTGCAGGGGTACCCCTGTGACAATGTGCGCGAAATCGGGTCGCCCCGGACGGGTGCCGCTGATATCGATGGCATATGACTACGGAATTGCGGGTTCTCGACCCGACCGAATGGGACCGCTGGTACGGGGTCCTCGAACTCGCCTTCGGAGGGGTGGCCGAGGCGCCCGAGGAGCGACGGCTGTGGCGGGACCTGACCGAGTTCGACCGCTCCCTGGGCGCCTGGGACGGCGAGCTGTGCGTGGGGACGGCGGGGTCGTTCTCCTTCCGGCTGACGGTGCCGGGCGGGGCGTCGGTGCCGGCGGCCGGGGTGACGATGGTGAGCGTGGCGGGGACGCACCGGCGGCGCGGGATCCTGACCTCGATGATGCGTCGGCAGCTGGACGACCTGCGGGCGGCGGGCGAGTCCCTCGCGGTGCTCACGGCGTCGGAGCCGGGGATCTACGGGCGGTTCGGCTACGGGATCGCGTCGTACTCGCTGCGGGCCTCGATCGACACGAGCCGGGTGCGGCTCGCGGTGCCGGAGGGCGCGGACGGGGTGGCGCTGCGGCAGGCGGACCTCGTGGAGTCCTCGGCGGCGTGCGAGGCGGTGTACGCGCGCCGGGTGTCCGCGCGGCCGGGGATGCTCGCCCGGCGGCCGGGCTGGGAGCGGCTGCCGCTGATCGATCCCCCGGCCGAGCGGGGCGGGGCCTCGCCGCGGCTGTGCGTGCTCGCGGAGCGGGGCGGGGAGGTCGTGGGGTTCGCGCACTACGCGGTCAAGCCGGACTGGTCGCCCGCGGGGGCCGACGGCTCGGTGCACGTGCACGAGCTGATGGGGCTCGACCCGGTGGCGGAGGCGGCGCTGTGGCGCTTCCTGTGGTCGGTGGACCTGACGGCGTCGGTACGGCTCCAGGGGCGGCCGGTGGACGACGGCTGGCAGCACCTGGTGAGCGACGTGCGGCGGTGCGCGCCGACGCTGCGGGACGCGCTGCACGTGCGCCTGGTGGAGGTGGGTCCGGCCCTGGAGGCGCGGACGTACCAGGCGCCGGTGGACGTGGTGTTCGAGGTGGAGGACGCGTTCTGTCCGTGGAACGAGGGGCGTTGGCGGCTGACCGGGGACGCGAAGGGCGCGGTCTGCGTGCGGACCTCGGACCCGGCGGACCTGTCGCTCTCGGTGCGGGAGCTGGGGGCGGCGTACCTGGGCGGTGTCGCGCTGACGTCCCTGGCGGCGGCCGGGCGGGTGCGGGAGCTGCGGGAGGGCGCGCTGGTGGAGGCGTCGGTGGCGTTCGGCTCGCCGGTCGCGCCGTGGCTGCCGCACGGGTTCTAGGGGGTGTCTCGTCGATCGGGCCGGATCGGCGAGACACCCCTGGGGGCCGTCCGGCCCCGATCCGCCGACCGCGCCGCCCCGGGAGGGGGCCCTAGCGGGTCTGGCAGCCCGGGCACCAGAAGAGGTTGCGGGCGGCCAGGTCCGCCGTGCGGATGTCGGTGCCGCAGACGTGGCATGACATCCGGGCGCGCCGGTAGACGTACACCTCGCCGCCGTGGTCGTCGACGCGCGGCGGGCGGCCCATCGCCTCGGGGGTGTGCTCGGGCCGTACGGTGTCGATGCGGTTGAGCCGCACGCCCTCGCGCATCAGGACCGCGAGGTCGGCCCAGATCGCGTCCCACTCCCGCTTCGTGAGGTCCTTGCCGGCCCGGTACGGGTCGATGCCGTGCCGGAAGAGGACCTCGGCGCGGTAGACGTTGCCGACGCCGGCGACGACCTTCTGGTCCATGAGGAGGGCGGCGACGGTGGTGCGGGACGTGGAGATCCGGCGCCAGGCCCTGTCCGGGTCGTCGCCGTCGCGGAGCGGGTCGGGGCCGAGCCGGTCGTGGATCGCCCGCTCCTCGGCGTCGGTGATCAGGGCGCAGGTGGTGGGGCCGCGCAGGTCGACGTACGACTCGGGGTTCGCGAGCCGCAGCCGCACCGTGTCGGCGGGCGGCGGGGCGGGGGCGTCGCCGAAGGCCACCTTGCCGAAGAGGCCGAGGTGGATGTGGACCCGGCCCCGGCCGCCGAAGCCCAGGAAGAGGTGCTTGCCGTGGGCCTCGGCGGTCTCCAGGACGGCGCCGTCGAGCAGGGCGGCCGAGTCGGCGAACCTGCCCTGCGGGCTGGAGACGCGCACGGGCCGGCCGCCGAACCGCTCGCGGTGGTCGGCGGCCAGCCGGTGGACGGTGTGCCCCTCGGGCATCAGGCGGTCGGCTCCTGCGGGTGGTGGGCCGGGATCGGGGGGAGCTCGCCGGTGTTCTCGTAGGCGGTGAGCATGTCGATCCGGCGGGTGTGGCGCTCGTCACCGGAGTACGGGGTGCTGAGGAAGATCTCGACGAACTTGGTCGCCTCTTCCCGGGTGTGCATCCGGCCGCCGACGGAGATCACGTTGGCGTTGTTGTGCTCGCGGCCGAGGGCGGCGGTCTGCTCGCTCCAGGCGAGGGCGGCGCGCACCCCCTTCACCTTGTTCGCGGCGATCTGCTCGCCGTTGCCGGAGCCGCCGATGACGATGCCGAGGCCGTCCGGGTCCGCGGCCGTCCTCTCGGCGGCGCGCAGGCAGAACGGCGGGTAGTCGTCGAGGGCGTCGTAGACGTGGGGGCCGCAGTCGACGGGCTCGTGGCCGTGGGCCTTCAGCCACTCGACGAGGTGGTTCTTGAGTTCGTAGCCGGCGTGGTCGGAACCGATGTAGACGCGCATGGTGCCGAGTGTGGCACGTCCGGACCGGGGTAGTGGGCAGCGGGGTCGGGACCTTCGCCCGGCCTGGTACGGACCTTCGCCTCTCGCGCGGCCGTCCGTGCAACGATCCGGAATAGGGGCTTCCGATCAGCCCCTTCGGCGGGGTTGAATGCCCGGGCTCGCGACCCGAGCGACCCCCACACACGAGGAAGCGTCCATGAACACGCAACCGACCCTGACGAAGGACGACGGCCCGACCGGCACCACCGGGACGCCCGCATCCTCCGACGGTCTCAAGGCCGGTCTCAAGAACCGCCACCTCTCGATGATCGCGATCGGCGGCGTCATCGGCGCCGGCCTCTTCGTCGGCTCCGGCTCCGGCATCGCCGCCGCCGGCCCCGCGATCCTGCTCTCGTACGCGCTCGTCGGCACCATGGTCGTCTTCGTGATGCGGATGCTGGGCGAGATGGCCGCCGCCCGGCCGTCCTCCGGCTCCTTCTCGGCCTACGCGGACCAGGCCCTCGGCCGCTGGGCCGGCTTCAGCATCGGCTGGCTGTACTGGTTCTTCTGGGTCGTCGTGCTCGCCGTCGAGGCGACCGCGGGCGCGGTGATCCTGGAGAGCTGGGTCCCGGCCGTCCCGCAGTGGGCCTGGGCGCTCATCGTGATGGTGGTGCTCACCGCCACCAACCTCGCCTCGGTCGCCTCCTACGGCGAGTTCGAGTTCTGGTTCGCCGGCATCAAGGTCGTCGCCATCGGCGCCTTCGTCGTCATCGGCCTGCTCGCGGTCTTCGGCGTGCTGCCCGGCTCGGACAACCCGGGCGCCGGGTTCGCGCACCTCACCGACGCGGGCGGCTTCTTCCCGATGGGCGCGGGCGCGATCCTCACCGGTGTGCTGATGGTCGTCTTCTCCTTCATGGGCAGCGAGATCGTCACCCTGGCCGCCGGCGAGTCGGAGGACCCGCAGCGCGCGGTCACCAAGGCCACCAACAGCGTGATCTGGCGGATCGGCGTCTTCTACCTGGGCTCGATCTTCGTAGTCCTGACCCTGCTGCCGTGGAACGACGGGTCGATCGTCGAGAAGGGCTCGTACGTCGCCGCCCTCGACTCCATCGGCATCCCGCACGCCGGTCAGGTCATGAACGTGATCGTCCTGACGGCCGTCCTGTCCTGCCTGAACTCGGGCCTCTACACCGCCTCCCGGATGGCCTTCTCGCTCGGGCAGCGCGGTGACGCGCCGAAGGCCTTCGCCCGCACCACCGCGCGGGGCGTGCCGCGGGCGGCGATCCTCGGCTCGGTCGTCTTCGGCTTCGTCGCGGTCTTCTTCAACTACAAGTGGCCGGACACCGTCTTCGCCTTCCTGCTGAACTCCTCCGGCGCGGTGGCACTCTTCGTCTGGCTGGTCATCTGCGTGACCCAGCTGCGGATGCGCGGCATCATCCTGCGCGAGTCCCCGGAGAAGCTGGTCGTGCGGATGTGGCTCTTCCCATACCTGACCTGGGCGACGATCGGCATGATCGTCTTCGTCCTCGGCTACATGATCTACGACGGCGGCGGCGCCCGGGAGCAGGTCGTGCTCTCGCTCCTGGTGGCCGCGCTGGTGGTCGCGGTCGCGCTGGTCCGCGAGCGGATCGGCAAGTCCTCCGCGAAGTCCTGACCGCTTCCGCGCACACGTGAAAGGGCCCCGGCGCACTCCGCCGGGGCCCTTCCGCGTGCCGTGCGGGCTCAGCCCTTGCGGCCGGCGAGCTTCCAGGCGGCCGGGAGGACGCCCATCGCGAGGGCGGCCTTGAGGGCGTCGCCGACGAGGAACGGAGTGAGGCCGGCGGCGACGGCCTGGCCGAAGGTCATGCCGGTGGCGAGGGCCAGGTAGGGCACGCCGACGGCGTAGATGATCACGGAGCCGAGCGCCATCGCGCCGGCCGTGCGGAGCACCGAGCGGTCGGCGCCGCGGCGGGCGAGGGCGCCGACGACGGTGGCGGCCAGGAGCATCCCCAGGACGTAGCCGAAGGACGGCATCCCGTAGCCGGAGGTGGCCTGGGCGAACCAGGGCACGCCAGCCGCGCCCGCCACCGCGTACAGGGCGAGGGCGAGGAAGCCGCGGCGGGCGCCGAGGGCGGTGCCGACGAGCAGGGCGGCGAAGGTCTGGCCGGAGACCGGGACCGGGGAGCCGGGGACCGGGACCGAGAGCTGCGCGGCGAGGCCGGTGAGGGCGGCGCCGCCGACGACGAGGGCGATGTCGCGGGCGCGACTGGCCGGGACCAGGTCGGCGAGGACGATGCCCGGCCGGAGGGAGCGGGCGGGGGCGGCGATGCTCATCGGTACTCCGCGGGGGTGAGGGTGGAGGGACAGGTCGACGCTATGCCAGGGGTGAACGCCCGATCACCGTCAGCAGCCGACAAAGCCGGAGCCAGCCGCTTCATGGAGTTCCGACAAAGGACGGTTTTCACACCGGGCGCCACGTGACCCTTGTCACTGGCAACTCGCTGGGAGACGCCCCTTTTGCGCCGGAGGGAGGTCAACGGAGAGACTGTGGAGTCTCCATAAAGCACCACCTCCCGAGAGCACGAGCCCCTCATCAT
Source organism: Streptomyces sp. NPDC092045 (assembly GCF_044756005.1). Taxonomy (NCBI): domain Bacteria; kingdom Bacillati; phylum Actinomycetota; class Actinomycetes; order Kitasatosporales; family Streptomycetaceae; genus Streptomyces; species Streptomyces sp. NPDC092045. The sequence continues at coordinate 664,061 of NZ_JBIVSC010000002.1, forward strand.
GCCCGACGCCCCGCCGCCCTCTCCGCCCACCGAACCGGAGCCCCTCTCCCACGGTCTGAAACAGCGTCACCTGACGATGCTGGGGCTCGGCGGGGTGATCGGCGCGGGGCTCTTCGTGGGGTCGGGCGCCGGGATCGCCGTCGCCGGGCCGGCCATCGTGCTCTCGTACCTGATCGCGGGCGCGCTCGCGATGCTGGTGATGCGGATGCTGGGCGAGATGTCGGCGGCGATGCCCGCGTCGGGCGCCTTCTCGGTGCACGCGGAGCGGGCGCTCGGCCGCTGGGCGGGCTTCTCGGTGGGCTGGCTGTACTGGTTCCTGCTGGTCGTGGTCCTCGCCGTGGAGGCGACGGGCGCGGCCCGGATCGCGCACGGCTGGGTGCCGGGGGTCCCGCAGTGGGGCTGGGTGCTCGTCTTCATGGTCGTGTTCACCCTCGCCAACCTGGCGGCGGTGAAGAACTTCGGCGAGTTCGAGTTCTGGTTCGCCGCACTCAAGGTCGGCGCGATCGTCCTCTTCCTGGTCCTGGGCGTCCTCGCGATCGCGGGATGGCTCCCGGACACCGATCCGGTCGGGCTCGCGAACCTCACCGGGCAGGGCGGCTTCCTGCCCAACGGCTGGTCGGGGGTGGTGTCGGGGGTGCTCGCCGTCGTCTTCGCCTTCGGCGGCCTGGAGGTCGTCACGATCGCGGCGGCCGAGTCGGACGACCCGGCGCGGAACGTGGCGCGGGCGGTGCGCAGCGCCGTGTGGCGGATCCTGCTCTTCTACGTGGGCTCGATGCTGGTGATCGTGACCCTGTTGCCGTGGACGTCGATGGAGCCGGGCGAGTCGCCGTACGTGGCGGTCCTGGACGCGATCGGGGTCCCGGCGGCGGGCCAGATCATGAACGTGGTGGTGTTCGTGGCGCTGCTCTCGGCGCTCAACGCCAACCTGTACGGCTCCTCGCGGATGGTGTTCTCGCTCGCCGAGCGCGGGGAGGCGCCGCGGGGGCTCCTGAAGGTCTCGGGCGGAGGGGTGCCGCGCCGGGCGGTGCTCGCCTCGGTGGCCTTCGGCTTCGTCTCCGTGCTGCTCAATCTGAAGTGGCCGGACTCCGTCTTCCTCTACATGCTCAACGCGGTCGGCGCGGTGCTGCTCTTCGTGTGGGGCCTGATCGCGGTCTCGGAGCTGCGGCTGCGGCGCCGGATCGAGCGGGAGGCGCCGGAGACGCTGACGCTGCGCATGTGGGGCTTCCCCTGGCTGACGTGGGTGGCGCTCGCGGCGATGGGCGCGGTGCTCGTCCTGATGCTGTACGACGACGGCGCGCGGCCGCAGGTGCTGTGGTCGGCGGCGGCGACCGGCGCGGTGCTGCTCGTGGCGTGGGTGCGGGAGCTGCGGGCGGGACGGGACTGAACGCGGACCGGGGCTGAACGCGGACCGGGCCCGGGCGGGGAGCGGACCCGGGCGGGGAGCGGACCCGGGCGGGGCGGGAGCGCGTACGGCCGGATCGGGGACACGTACGGGCCGGGTCGCGTGGCACGTGAGGGCCCCGCACGAAACGGAACCGAATCTTCACCTTGTGTGAAGCCCGTGCCCGTATAGCGGACACCGGTTCCCCCTCAGCGGTGGGCCCGCCCAGACTGTGGCCCGTTCCCCCGTCCCAGCCAGTGAACAGGGCGGCCCATGTCCCGGACCACCGCGCCCGCGCCCGTCGACCGCGAGGACGACGGCGCGGCCCCCGCCGAGGGGCTCTCCCACGGCCTCAAGCAGCGCCACCTCTCGATGATCGCCCTCGGCGGCGTCATCGGCGCCGGCCTCTTCGTCGGCTCCGGCGCCGGCATCGCCGCCGCCGGCCCCTCCATCGTCATCGCCTACGCCCTCTCCGGCGTCCTCGTGATGCTGGTGATGCGGATGCTCGGCGAGATGTCCGCCGCGAACCCGGCCTCGGGCTCCTTCTCCGTCCACGCCGAGCGCGCCTTCGGCTCCTGGGCGGGCTTCACCTCGGGCTGGGCCTTCTGGTTCCTGCTCTGCGTCGCCGTCGGCCTGGAGGGCATCGGCGCGGCGAAGATCATGACCGGCTGGTTCCCCGGCAGCCCCGAGTGGGCCTGGGTCGCGCTCTTCATGCTGGTCTTCTGCGTCACCAACCTGGCGGCGGTGAAGAACTTCGGCGAGTTCGAGTTCTGGTTCGCCGCCCTCAAGGTCGGCGCGATCGTCCTCTTCCTGGGCGTCGGCGTCCTCGCGATCACCGGTCTGCTGCCCGGCGCGGACGCCCCCGGCACCGCCAACCTCACCGGCGACGGCGGCTTCTTCCCGCACGGCTCCGAGGGCCTGATCGTGGGTCTGCTCGCCTCGGTCTTCGCCTACGGCGGCCTGGAGACCGTCACCATCGCGGCGGCCGAGTCGGAGCACCCGGTGCAGGGCGTCGCCAAGGCCGTCCGCACGGCGATGTGGCGGATCGCGCTCTTCTACATCGGCTCCATGGCGGTCATCGTCACCCTGGTGCCGTGGGACGACGCGGCGGTCGTCGAGAAGGGCCCGTACGTCGCCACCCTCGACCACCTGGGCATCCCGGGCGCCGGCCAGATCATGAACGTGGTCGTGCTCGTCGCCCTGCTCTCGGCGATGAACGCCAACGTCTACGGCGCCTCCCGCATGGCCGGCTCGCTGGTCGCGCGCGGCCAGGGCCCGAAGGCGCTCGGCCGCACCTCCGGCGGCGTCCCCCGTCCGGCCGTGCTCGCCTCCTCCGTCTTCGGCTTCGGCTGCGTGCTGCTGAGCTACTGGCGGCCGGACGACGTCTTCGTCTGGCTGCTGAACACCATCGGCGCGATCATCCTGGTCGTCTGGTTCTTCATCGCCGCCTCCCAGCTGGTGCTGCGCCGCCGCACCGAGCGCGAGGCGCCCGGGAAGCTGGTCGTGCGGATGTGGGCCTTCCCGTACCTGACGTGGGTGGCGCTGGCCGGCATGGCGGCGGTCTTCGTCCTGATGGCCCGCGAGGAGGGCACCCGGGTGCAGCTGTACTCGACGGGCGGCCTGACCCTGCTGCTCGCCGCCGTCGGCCTCGTGCGGCAGCGGGCGGCGCGGAACCGCGCCTCCTGACCCCGCCCGCACCGACGGGAGACCCCCGGACCACACCCGGTCCGGGGGTCTCTCCATGCCCGGACACGGGACCTAGGACGAAGGGCTGATCAACTTCCGTGCGCACCTACTGTTAGCCTGCACCTGCATACAGGTTGCAATAAGCAGGAGCAGTCGAAGGGCCGGGCACATGCCGATCTACACACTTCCCGAGCTGCCGTACGACTACGCGGCGCTGGAGCCGGTGATCAATCCGCAGATCATCGAGCTGCACCACGACAAGCACCACGCGGCTTACGTCAAGGGCGCGAACGACACCCTGGAGCAGCTGGAGGAAGCCCGCGACAAGGACCAGTGGGGGTCGATCAACGGGCTGGAGAAGAACCTCGCGTTCCACCTCTCGGGCCACATCCTCCACTCCATCTACTGGAACAACATGAACAGCCCGAAGGAGGGCGGCGGCGGCGAGCCGCTGGCCGCCGACGGCGTCGGCGACCTCGCGGACGCGATCACCGAGTCCTTCGGCTCCTTCGCGAAGTTCAAGGCCCAGCTGACCAAGGCCTCCGCGACCACCCAGGGCTCCGGCTGGGGCGTCCTCGCCTACGAGCCGATCAGCGGCCGCCTCATCGTCGAGCAGGTCTACGACCACCAGGGCAACGTCGGCCAGGGCTCGGTCCCGATCCTGGTCTTCGACGCCTGGGAGCACGCCTTCTACCTCCAGTACAAGAACCAGAAGGTCGACTTCATCGAGGCCATGTGGCAGGTCGTCAACTGGCAGGACGTGAACAAGCGCTACCACGCCGCCAAGGCCTCGGTCCCGCTGATCTCCTTCTGACCTCCCGCCGGCCGGCGGCCCCGTCGTCCTGCTCGTGATCGTCTTCTCAACCTTCACGTGCGGGCGGAAGGAGGAAGAACCCCCGCGATGACGTGAGTCGCGGGGGTTCTTCTGTGCCTGCGGGCGGTGGCTACTCGAAGCTCGGCGCCGCCGTCCGGGTGCGCTTGATCTCGTAGAAGCCCGGCGTCGCCGCCACGAGCAGCGTGCCGTCCCACAGCCGGGCCGCCGCCTCGCCGCGCGGGGCCGGGGTGACGACCGGGCCGAAGAAGGCGACCTCCTCGCCGTCCGGGCCGGGCACCGCGATCACCGGGGTGCCGACGTCCTGGCCGACCTTGTCGATGCCCTCCTTGTGGGAGGCGCGCAGCTCGGTGTCGTACGTGTCCCTGTCGGCGTACTCCACCAGGTCCTCGGGCAGGCCGACGTCCTTCAGGGCGCCGACGACCGCCTCGCGGGTCGGGCCCTCGCCCTTGTCGTGGAAACGGGTGCCGAGCGCGGTGTAGAGCCTTCCGACGACCTCGTCGCCGTGCAGCTCGCGGGCGGCGATCACCACGCGGACCGGGCCCCAGGCCTTGGTCTCCAGCATCTCCCGGTACTCCTCCGGGAGCTCGTCGAGCCGGTCCTCGTTGAGCACGGCCAGGCTCATCACCTTCCAGCGCACGTCGACCGGGCGCACCTTCTCCACCTCCAGCATCCAGCGGGAGGTCATCCAGGCCCAGGGGCACAGCGGGTCGAAGTAGAAGTCTGCGGTGGTCCTGCTCTCGGACATGTCACTCCTCGGTACGGCCGCGGAAGGAAGGAGGCGGTGCGCCGAAGGGGAAGAACGCCACGGACCCGGACGGGCATTCCCGTGTACCGGGCGACAGGGGCACATGGGAGGATCGGTGCTGTTTCGAACGTGCCACGAAGGAGTGACCGTGCCCGGTGAGAATCTGTCCCGCGACGAGGCCCACGAGCGGGCGGCGCTGCTGTCCGTCGACGGGTACGAGGTCGCCCTCGACCTGCGCTCGGCGGTCGGCGAGTCCGACGAGGCGGTGCGCACCTTCCGCTCGGTGACGACGATCCGCTTCCGCCGCACGGGGACGGGCACGAGCACCTTCGCGGACCTGATCGCCCCGTCCGTGAACGCGGTGACCCTGAACGGGCGGTCGCTGGACCCGGCGGAGGTCTTCGACGGGGCGCGGATCGCGCTCGACGGCCTGGAGGACGAGAACACGCTCGTCGTGGACGCGCGGTGCGCCTACAGCCGGACCGGCGAGGGCATGCACCGCTTCGTCGACCCGGAGGACGGCGAGGTCTACCTCTACACGCAGTACGAGCCGGCCGACGCCCGCCGGGTGTACGCCAACTTCGAGCAGCCCGACCTGAAGGCGCCGTACCGCTTCTCGGTGACCGCGCCGGAAGAGTGGACGGTCTGGTCGAACGGCGCCGGGGAGCGGGACGCCGAGGGGGTGTGGCGGTTCGCGGAGACGGCGCCGATCTCCACGTACATCACCTGCGTGGTCGCCGGTCCGTACCACTACGTGACCGACACCTACCGGCGCGGGGACCTGGAGATCCCGCTCGGGGCGATGTGCCGCAAGGGGCTCGCGAAGCACTTCGACGCGGACGACGTCTTCCTGATCACCAAGCAGGGCTTCGACTTCTTCCACGACAACTTCGACTACCCGTACCCCTTCGGGAAGTACGACCAGGCCTTCGTCCCCGAGTACAACCTCGGCGCGATGGAGAACCCGGGCATGGTGACCTTCCGCGAGGAGTACGTCTTCCGGGGCAAGGTCACGCAGGCCTCGTACGAGGCGCGGGCCAACGTCGTCCTGCACGAGATGGCGCACATGTGGTTCGGCGACCTGGTCACCATGGTGTGGTGGGACGACCTGTGGCTGAAGGAGTCCTTCGCGGACTTCATGGGCTCCTTCGTGAACGCCGAGGCGACCCGCTTCACGAACAGCTGGGTGACCTTCGCCAACAACCGCAAGTCCTGGGCGTACCGCGCCGACCAGCTCCCGTCCACCCACCCGATCACGGCCGACATCCGTGACCTGGAGGACGCCAAGCTGAACTTCGACGGCATCACGTACGCCAAGGGCGCCTCGGTGCTCAAGCAGCTCGTGGCGTACGCCGGGCGGGACGCGTTCCTGGAGGGCGCGCGCCGCTACTTCAAGCGCCACGCGTACGGGAACACGCGCCTGGGCGACCTGCTCGCGATCCTGGAGGAGACCTCCGGGCGCGACATGAAGGGCTGGGCGAAGTCCTGGCTCCAGACCTCGGGCGTGAACGTCCTCGCGCCGGACGTCACCTACGACGCCGAGGGCCGGATCACCGAGCTCGCCGTCCTCCAGGAGGGCGACGAGCTCCGTCCGCACCGGACGGCCGTGGGCCTCTACCGGCTGGACGCGGACGGCTCGCTCACCCGGTACGCGCGGGCCGAGGCGGACGTCACCGGCGCCCGCACGGTCGTGGCCGGGCTCGCGGGCGAGGAACGGCCCGACCTGGTGCTCGTCAACGACGACGACCTCACCTACTGCAAGATGCGCTTCGACGAGGGCTCCCTCGCCACCCTGCGGGAGCACCTCGGCGACGTCACCGACCCGCTGGCCCGCGCGCTGTGCTGGTCGGCGCTGTGGAACCTGACCCGCGACGGCCTGATGCCCGCCCGGGACTTCGTCGCCGTCGTGCTCGCCTTCGCGGGCCGCGAGACGGAGATCGGCGTCCTCCAGATGGTGCACGCCTGGACGAAGTCGGCCGTCACCCTGTACGCGGACCCGGAGTGGCGCGAGGAGGGCGGCCGGCTGCTCGCCGAGGGCGGGCTGCGCGAGCTGCGGGCGGCGGAGCCGGGCAGCGAGCACCAGCTGACCTGGGCGCGGTTCTTCGCGGCGGCGGCCTCCTCGGACGCCGATCTCCAGCTCCTGGAGGGGCTGCTCGACGGTACGGCGCGGATCGACGGCCTGGACATCGACCAGGAGCTGCGCTGGGCGCTGCTCTCGCCGCTCGCCGCGCACGGGCGCGCGGACGAGGCCCGGATCGGCGAGGAGCTGGCCCGGGACGACACGGCGACGGGCAAGCGCCACCAGGTGCGGCTGCTCGCCTCGCGCCCCTCGGCGGCGGTCAAGGCGCAGGCCTGGGCGCAGGTCGTGGAGTCGGACGCCCTGTCGAACGCGCTGGTCGAGGCGACGATCGCGGGCTTCGTCCAGCCCTCGCAGCGCGAGCTGATCGCCCCGTACGCGGAGAAGTACTTCGCGGCGATCGAGCGCCTGTGGGCCGAGCGGTCGATCCAGATCGGCATGGACGTGGTCCGGGGCCTGTTCCCGGGGCTCCAGGACGACCCGGCGACCCTGGCCGCCACGGACGCCTGGCTGTCGTCCCACGAGTCGGCCGCGCCGGCCCTGCGGCGCCTGGTCCTGGAGTCCCGCGACGACCTGGCCCGGGCCCTGCGCGCGCAGGAGTGCGACCGCGCGGCGGAGTGACGGACGGCTGAACGCGGCGGGGGTCACGGGCTTCGGCCCGGGCCCCCGCCGCCGTGCCGGCGCGGCACCTCATCGGCATTCGAACGCGCGTACTTTAGGGCGAGCTCGTCCCCAATTGTCGACGAGCGTGTAACAGGGGTTAGGGGAGCCTTCGGAAGCGGAAGACCCCCGGCATGAACCACAACGCCCCCCTCACCCCCCGCCCCCTCCCCCTCTCCTCCCGCACCGGTCGGCCCCGGCGCCTCGCCAGTTCCGACCAGTTGAGGGCGCAGGGCGTCCCCGCCGCCGACGTCGCCGCGCGGTGCCGGCCCGGCGGCTGGCAGCAGGTGCTGCCCGGCGTCTTCCTGCTCCAGCCCGGACCGCCCACCGGCGAGGACCGGCTGCACGCCGCCCTGCTCTACGCCCGCAGGCCCGGGACCCTGCCGCGCCAGGAGCGGGAGGCGATGATCACCGGCCTCGCGGCCCTGACCCTGCACCGCTTCTCCTCCGCTCCCCCGCTCACCGCCCTGGAGCGGATCGACGTCCTGGTGCCGCGCACCCGGCGGCTGCGCTCCACCGGCTGGGTGCGGGTGGTGCGCGCCCCGGAGGCGCCGGAGCCGGTGCTGCTCACGGGCGTCCCCGTCGCCCCGGTCGCCCGCGCCGTCGCCGACGCGGTGGCGGGCCTCTCGGAGGCGGAGGCGGTCCGCGCGCTGCTCACCGAGGCGGTGCGCGGCGGACACTGCGAACCGGGTGTGATCGTGCGGGAGTTGAGCCGGGCCCGGCTGCTCTCCCGGCCGCACGTGGTGGACGCGGTGGACGCGCTGCTCTCCGAGGGGCGCGCGCGCTCCGAGGAGCGGCTGTACGCGCTGGTGCGGGAGTTCGGGCTTCCGGACCCGCTGTGGAACGTGGACCTGCGGCTGCCGGGCGGCCCGCACCTGGGCGGGGTGGACGCCTACTGGCCCGACCAGGCGGTGGCCGTCGAACTGGACACCCGGGCGCCCCGGCAGGACGACGACGAGCTGTGGTCCGAGCACGCCCGCAAGCGGGAGCACCTGGAGCGGCTCGGCATCACGGTCGTCCACCTCACCCCGCGCAAACTGCGCGAGGCGATGGACCAGCAGGCCGCCGTGGTCCGCACGGCCCTGATGGCCGCGCCGGACCGGCACCCCGCCGCGTACGTCGTCGTCCTGCCCCGGTGAGCTAGCCCCGGGGGGAGGCGCCGCAGAACTCGGCCTCCAGGACGGCGGCGCCGTCGCCCGTCCAGTCGGCGTTGAGGTTCAGGGCGAGGGAGTGCTCGCCGTCGCGGGTGACGCGGCTCTCGGTGGAGGAGCCGTGGATGCCGCCGCCGTGGCCCCAGATCTCCTTGCCGCAGCTCAGCTTCTCCCACATGATCCCGAGCCCGTACCGGATCTGCGGGACCTCCGGGGAGATCCGGACGGTGGCGGTCAGCTCCCGCATCTCCGCCTTCGGCAGCAGCCGGCCCTTGAGGAGGGCCCGGTAGAAGGTCTGGAGGTCGTTCGAGTCGGAGATGATCTCGCCCGCCGCTCCGGCGATGGACGGGTTGAGCCGGGAGACGTCGTGGACGGGCGCGCCCGGGTCCCGGGAGAGCGTGGACCAGGCCGGGCTGCTGGGCCTCGGCATCGACGCGCGGGTGCCGGGGACGCTGGTGGCGCGCAGCTTCAGGGGCTTGATGATCCGGTTCTCGACGGCCTTCCCGTAGGGGCGGCCGGTGACCTTCTCGATGATCATGCCGGCGAGGACGTAGTTGGTGTTGGAGTAGCTCCAGCTCGTGCCGGGCTCGAAGTCGGCGGGGTGGGCCAGGGCGACGTCGACGAGCTGCTGCGGGGTCCAGGTGTCGTAGCGGTGCTCCAGGAAGCCGGGGCCGAAGACCTTCTCCTGGAAGCCGGGGTCGGAGGTGACGTCGAAGACGCCGCTGGTGTGGTTGAGGAGCTGGCGGACGGTGATCCGCCGGCCGTCGTGGCCGTTGCCCCGGACGACGCCGGGCAGCCACTTCTCGACCGGGTCGTCGAGGTCGATCCGGCGCTCGGCCTGGAGCTGGAGGAGGACGGTGGAGACGAAGGTCTTGGTGAGGGAGCCGACGCGGTAGCGGTCGTCGCCCCCGCGCTCGCCTGCGGTGCCGGTCCAGTTCCCCCGTCCGTCGCGGGCCTGCGCGACGGCGCCGGGCACACCCGCGTCGACCTGCGCCTGGAGCGCGCGCTGGGTGGCCGCGTGGCCCCGCTGCCGGGGTTCGGAGGCCGCGAGGGCGGGGGTGGCGAGGGCGGTGGCGGTGAGGCCCGCCGCGAGGACGGCGGCGACGGTGGTGCGGAGGGTACGGGTGGTGCGTACGGCTGGCATGTGGGCTCTCCCCTGGGGCTCTGCGCGGCGTGTGCCTCGGTCGGCGGGCAGGACTCGCCGGGGTGCCGGGAGGGTTGAGCGGACCGGGGGTGGTTGAGCCGTTTTCAGCCGTTCGGCGGAAGGGCGGGGTCGCGCGGCACGCTCAGCCGGGAACGGCCGGTCGGGGGCCGCTCGCGCCACAGGTCGAGGCCGATGTCGACGAGTTCGACGCGGGGCAGGCCGGGGACGGCGGAGAGCGGGTGCCAGGCGGCCAGGTCGGTGGAGCCGCCGGTCTCGTGGCGCAGTTCGCCGCCGGTGATCCGGGCCTCGTAGACGATCCGGAGGCCCTGGAAGTGGCCGGGGCCGGCGAAGCGGCGCGGCCAGGAGCGCCGGACGGAGTCGATGCCGAGGAGGGCGACGGGTTCGGCGGTGTGTCCGGTCTCCTCCTCCACTTCCCGGACCATGGTCCGGGCGGGCTCCTCGCCGTGGTCCATGCCGCCGCCCGGCAGGGTCCACAGCCCGCTGCCGTCGCCCGCCACCCAGCGGGCGAGCAGGATCTCCTCGTCCCGGACGCACACGGCGTAGGCCGCCACCCTCAACTCCCGCTTCATGCGAAGAGGTTAGATCCAGTACGCGGGATACGTCCGGCCCGTCGCGGGAGCGGCCGCGAGGCCGGCGGCGACCAGGAGGAGGCAGGCGAGGGCGAGAAGGCCGAGAAACGACCAGAAGGGCGTGGCCTGGAGGGCCACGACGACGGCCGTGGCGGCGGCGGGCGAGTGCGGGGCGCGGGCGAGCGCCATCACGCCGAGGGCGAGGCCGCCCGCGACGGCGGCGCCCCACGGCCCCGGCCCGGCCAGGGCCAGGACCGCGAACCCGGTCAGCGCGGAGAGGAGCTGGCCGCCGACCACCGAGCGGGGCTGGGAGAGCGGCAGCTCGGGGGCGCCCGCCACGAGCGCCGCGCTCGCGGCGAGCGGCGGGATCAGCAGGGGCTGACGGAGGAGCGTGCCCACCGCGACCAGCAGGAGCAGCACGGCGACCGCGGCGGCGGTGGCGCCGAGGAGGACGCGGGGGCGGGGCCGGGCGGGCGGCCGGGGACGGGGCGGTCGGGGGGGTTCGAGGGGCCGGGGGGTCTCGGGGAGTCCGGATGCTTCGGGGGCCTCTGCGGCGGGGGCGGCGGGCACGGGGTCCTCGGGGGTCGTCTGGGCGGGCGGGCGGCGGAGTGCGAGGGGGCGAGGGGGCAGGGGCGTGTGAAGGCGCAGGGGGCGTGAAGGCGGCGGCGCGTGGAGGCGCAGGGGCGCGTGAAGGCGGCGGAGTGTCGGGGTGGCGGTGGGGTCGTCGGTCACGGGGGCGGTGGTGTCCGCGGCGGGGCGTGCGCGTGGAGCCCCGCCGTCAGGGCGTCGCCGGGTTCGCCGGGGAGTACTCCGGGGGCGACCAGCGCAGCGGGCTGGCCCCCGGCGTCTCCACCACGCGGTCGACGCGGAAGCGGACCACCCGCTCCCCGGAGCCGTACTCGGTGCGCGCGAGGCCGCCGAGCTGGAGGGTCGTCCCGGTCTCCCAGTCCAGGAAGAGCAGGCCGGTGCGGCCGTCCGACTCCAGGTTGCCCAGGGTCAGGAACATCGCGTTGCCCGGGTAGTCCCGCCAGCTCAGCTCCCGGGGCCCGTCGACCCGGACGAAGCCGGGGTTGCCGCCCCGGTGGCTCGCGTCGGCCCCGTCGGGGGCGGCGGTGGCCACGAAAAAGGTGTCCGCCGCCCGGACGCGGTCCGCCTGGGCGGGGGTGAGCGTCGCGCCGCGGTGCGGGGCGCCGGTTCCGGGGCCCGCGGGCTCGGAGCCGTACCACTCCCTCTTCTGGAGGTACTTGGGGCAGTTGGAGAAGACCTGTTCCGCTTCGACGGTGAAGCCGCGGCGGCTGGGGCGGGCGGTGCCGTTGAGGCGCATGCGGCGGCGGGTGCGGGGGTCGAGGGCGAGGGTGCCGACGGGGGTGCCGGCCTCGGTGATCGCGCCGTCGAGCGGGTCGTGGGCGGGGACGCCGCCGGCGACGGAGACGGTGTGCGGGCCGGTGGCGCGGGCGAAGCCGGGCGGGCCGGTGAGCAGGCTCGCCCAGACGTGCCCGCCGGCGTCCGCCGCGCCGACCACCAGCATCGGCTGGGCCTCCAGGAAGGCGGCGGCGACCGGGCGGATGCCGGCGCCGATGGAGCGGCCCACGTGCTCGGCGAGGTCGCGGACGCCGACGCGCTCCTGCACGGCGAGCGATCCGGGGTGGTAGGCGCCCATGGGGTTCCTCCGGGGTGTGAGCGGGGTTCCGTCTAGAAGAAGCCGCAGGCGGGGGCCGTGCCCGACGGGGCCGGGGCCGTTTCGGCGCCCTTCGGGACGGAGATCTCCAGGCGGGTGCCGTCGGGGTCGTGGAAGAAGATGCCGCCGGCGGCGGCGCCCTCCTGGTGGGCGACGAGGCCCTCGTACGCGAAGGTGGTGCCGCGTGCGGTGAGCGCGGCCTCGGCGGCGCGGACGTGGTCGACGGACTCGGCCTCGAAGGCGAGGTGGTGGAGGCCGGGGCGGCCGGAGTCGTAGGCGCCCTCGGCCTGCTGCCAGAGGGCGATCACCAGACGGCCGTCCCTGCCGAGGAAGGCGTAGCCGCTCTCCCCCTCCGCGCCCTTCCCGAGGACCTCGAAGCCGAGCACGTCGGCGTAGAAGGCGAGCGAGCGCTCCAGGTCCGTGACGTTGATGCCGACGTGGTGGGTGGTGAGCGTGCCGATCGCGGACATGACGGTTCCCTCCCGTACGGGCCGCCCCGTGCGGGCTAACCCTCTAATTCGACTTTAAGGGTTAGTCGAAGTGGGCGTCAACCGTTCACGTACTCTTGAGGGGTTAGCGCGCGAGGAGAACGAGGAGGGCGCCCGCCCATGACCGCCGTCGACCCCCGGCCGCTCACCGGCGAGCCCGTCTCCCTCGACCTGCTCAACACCCGCTGGATCGAGGAGGGCGCCCGCCGGGACCTGCTCACCGGCGTCGAGGGGCTCGCCGTCTGGCTCGCCGCCAACGGCCTGGAGGGGCGGTTCGCCGCCGACGCGACCACCCTGCGCCACACCCTCGCCGCCCGGGACGCGCTCGCCGCGCTCGTCGACCGTCCCGGCGACCCCGCCGCCACCGCCCGCGTCGACGCCGTCCTCGGCCACGGCCGCATCCGGGCCACCCTCACCGCCGACGGCCCCGGCGAGGAGCCCGAGTTCGCCGATCCGGCGTGGGGGCCGGGCTGGACCGCCGCCCGCGACTACCTCGACCTGCTGCGCGCCGCGCCCGACCGGATCCGGGCCTGCGCCCACGAGGCGTGCATCCTGCACTTCTTCGACACCTCGCGGAACGGCACCCGCCGCTGGTGCTCGATGGCGGTCTGCGGCAACCGGGCCAAGGCCTCCCGGCACCACGCCCGCGCCAAGGAGGCGTGACGCCCCGGTCGGTACCGCTTTGACCACGATGGCGCATCGGGCGCGCTGGCGGGTTCACGCCATGACGCACACCTTCTCCCTGGCAACTCTCCCCAAAACCCTGTCATTTGCGAAAGGCTGAGCGGTCATCCGGAACCGGTATCCGGACCCTCTCCTTCACAGACAGGGATGTACATGGCCACCCCCCAGACTCCGGGCGTCATAGCCCGGCGCCCGGCGCCCGGACAGAGACGCGCCGCGCGCATCGCGGCCGCCACCGGTCTCGTCGCCGCGCTCGTCGCGGCCGGCACCGTGCCCGCGTTCGCCTCCGACGACCCGGGCACCACTCCCCCGGTCAAGTCCTCGGACTCCGCCGACAAGCTCGGCGCCGTCGACGCCCAGCGCCTCGTCGAGGCGCAGGAGAGCGGCGAGAAGAACGTCACCGTCCTCGTCGCCACCGCCCCCGGCGCCACCGAGCAGGTCGCCGCCCAGCTGGACGCCGTCGCCGGCGCCTCGATCGGCAAGCGGCAGGACGCGCTCGGCTACGTCCGCGCCACCCTGCCGACCGCCAAGGCCGAGGCCGCCATCCGCGCCGCCACCGCGCTCTCCTCGGTCCAGGCCGTCGACCTCCAGGCCGAGATCCCGCTCGACGACCCGCGTCCGGACACGGGCGGCGCGACGGGCCCCGTCGAGGGCACCACGGTCAAGAAGACCTACCCGGCCCCGAGCAGGAAGACCCCGGCGAGGAACCCGTACAACCCCTCGCACGAGACGGGCGCGGTCGACTTCGTCGAGAGCCACCCCAAGGCCGACGGCCGCGGCGTGACCATCGGCGTCCTGGACTCCGGCGTCGACCTCGGCCACCCGGCCCTGCAGAAGACCACCACCGGCGAGCGCAAGATCGTCGACTGGGTCACCGCCACCGACCCGCTGACCGAGGGCGACGCCACCTGGCGCCCCCAGATCACCCCGGTCTCCGGCCCCGTCTTCACCTCCTCCGCGCAGAGCTGGAAGGCACCGGCGGGCTCGTACCAGTTCAGCCGCTTCACCGAGTCGATCACGGCGGGCGGCGACCCGGCCGGCGACATCAACCGGGACGGCGACACCACCGACGTCTTCGGCCTGCTGTACGACCCGGTCGCCGGAACCGTCCGGGTGGACACCGACCAGAACAACGACTTCACGGACAACGCGCCGATGAAGCCGTACAAGGACGGGTTCCAGATCGGCTACTTCGGTACCGACGACCCGGCCACCGAGGTCGTCGAGAAGACCCCGTTCGTCGTGGAGATCCGCAAGGACGTCCCGATGGACCCGGCCGGCGGCACCTGGGTCGGCAAGAAGGCCGACTTCGTCAACATCGGCCTCGTCGAGTCCTCGCACGGCACCCACGTCGCCGGCATCACCGCCGCCCACGGGCTCTTCGGCGGCAGGATGAACGGCGCCGCCCCCGGCGCGAAGATCGTCTCCTCGCGCGCGTGCACCTGGACCGGCGGCTGCACCAACACCGCCCTCACCGAGGGCATGACGGACCTCGTCGTCAACCGCGGCGTCGACATCGTCAACATGTCGATCGGCGGCCTGCCGCAGCAGAACGACGGCGACAACGTCCGCGCCCGCCTCTACACCCGCCTGATCGACCAGTACGGCGTCCAGCTGGTCATCTCGGCCGGCAACTCGGGCCCCGGCATCAACACGATCGGCGACCCCGGCCTGGCCGACAAGGTCCTCTCGGTCGGCGCGGCCGTCTCCAAGGACACCTGGGCCGCCAACTACGGCTCGGCCGTCGACAAGAAGTACGCCATGTTCCCCTTCTCCTCGCGCGGCCCGCGCGAGGACGGCGGCTTCACCCCGACGATCACCGCCCCCGGCTCGGCCGTGAACACCATCCCGACCTGGCTGCCGGGCGCCGGCCTCGCCGAGTCGGGCTACGCGCTGCCCGCCGGCTACGGCATGCTCAACGGCACCTCGATGTCCTCGCCGCAGGCGGCGGGCGCGAGCGCGCTGCTGCTCTCGGCCGCCAAGCAGAAGGGCATCGCGCTCTCCCCGCTCACCCTGCGCACCGCGCTGACCTCCACCGCCCAGCGGATCCCGGGGGTCGCCGCGCACGAGCAGGGCGCCGGCCGCATCGACATCGAAGAGGCCTGGGAGTCCATCAAGGACGGCGCCACGGCGCACGACTACACGGTGCAGGCTCCGGTCGACACCCTGATCTTCCCGGCCCCGCGCACCGGCACCGGCGTGTACGACCGCGAGGGCGACCTCAAGGTCGGCCAGAAGCGGGTCTACGACGTCACCATCACGCGCACCAGCGGCCCGGACCGCCCGGTCCGGCACGACCTGGACCTCAAGTACAACGACGGCACCTTCCGCATCGTCGGTGACGACCGGATCCAGCTGCCGCTGAACAAGCCGGTCACGGTCAAGCTCCAGGCCAAGGCGTCCTCCGCGGGCGTGCACAGCGTCATCCTGGAGGCCGACGACGAGCGCACCGAGGGCGTCGACAAGCAGATCCTCGCCACCTCGGTCGTCGCGCACGACCTGGTCGCGCCGGGCTACGGCCTCACCGCCAAGGGCTCCGTGCAGCGCAACAGCACCACCTCGTACTTCGTCACCGTGCCGCAGGGCGCCAAGACGCTGGAGGTCGCGCTGTCCGGTCTGAAGGCGAAGAGCCAGACCCGCTTCATCGCGATCCACCCGGTCGGCGTCCCGGTCGACCCGACCGCGACCACGGGCTGCTACCCGCACTACAACCCGGCGAACACCTGCCGCCCCGACCTGCGCTCCTACCCGAACCCGACCCCGGGCGTCTGGGAGATCGAGGTCGAGGCCCGCCGCACGTCGCCGGACCTGGACAACCCGTACACCCTGGACGTCTCCGCGCTCGGCGTCGACTTCGACCCGGCCGTCCAGAACGTCCCCGAGGCGAAGGTCGGCACCCCGGCCCCCGTCCAGTGGAAGGTCACCAACCGCTTCGCGGGCATCGAGGGCACCCTCAAGGGCGGCTCCCTCGGCTCGCAGAAGACCGAGACGCCGACCATCCGGCACCACGAGACGCACACCCGGACCGTCACCATCGGCGAGGGCGTCGAGCGGCTCGACATCGGCATCGGCAACACCTCCGACCGGGCCGCCGACCTCGACCTGACCGTGCTGCTCAACGGCAAGCAGGTCGCGCAGGCCGCCGACGGCGACTCGGAGGAGGCCGTCTCCCTGGTGAAGCCGGCCGCGGGCACGTACACCGTCGTGGTCGACGCCTACTCGGTCCAGGCCGAGGGCGGCACCACCTACGACTACAAGGACGTGTACTACTCGTCCGCGCTCGGCACCGTGAAGGTCGCCGGCTCGAAGCCGGCCGCCCTGCCCAACGGCGGGTCCGCCACGGTGACGGCCGAGGTCGTCGTCGCCGGTGCCGCCCCCGAGGGACGCCGGTTCTTCGGCGAGGTGCAGCTCGTCAACGCCCGCGGCACCGTCGCGGGCACCGGCAGCGTCGTGATCGGCGCGGTCACCCCGTAACACCCCGCGACACCGCGTGACGGGAGGGGGCGGGCGCCGGAGACGGGGCCCGCCCCCTCCCCGCGTTCCCGCCCCCTCCTCCCCGTCTCCGTCCCGGACCTTGGACAATGGATTGGACAAGGCGACCGTGGTCGCCCGCATGATGGACGAGCAGCACCCCCGCCCATACGTCCCCATGAGCACGGAGGAGTCCCCGTGAAGGTCGGAATCGTCGGAGCCACCGGTCAGGTCGGCACAGTCATGCGCACCATCCTGGCCGAGCGCGAGTTCCCGCTCGACGAGCTGCGGCTCTTCGCCTCCGCCCGCTCCGCCGGCACCGTCGTGGACGGCATCACGGTCGAGGACGCCTCCACCGCCGACTACACCGGCCTGGACATCGTGCTCTTCTCCGCCGGCGGCGCCACCTCCAAGGCCCTCGCCGAGAAGGTCGCCTCCCAGGGCGCCGTCGTGATCGACAACTCCTCCGCCTGGCGCCGCGACCCCGAGGTCCCCCTCGTCGTGTCCGAGGTGAACCCGCACGCGGTCAAGGACCGCCCCAAGGGCATCATCGCCAACCCGAACTGCACCACGATGGCCGCGATGCCGGTCCTCAAGCCGCTCCACGAGGAGGCCGGCCTCCTCGCCCTCGTCGCCACCACCTACCAGGCCGTCTCCGGCTCGGGCGTGGCCGGCGTGGCCGAGCTGGACGGCCAGGTCAAGGCCGTCGCCGAGGACGCCGCCGCGCTCACCCACGACGGCGCGGCCGTCGACTTCCCGGAGCCCGGCGTCTACAAGCGCCCGATCGCCTTCAACGTGCTGCCGCTCGCCGGGTCCATCGTCGACGACGGCAGCTTCGAGACCGACGAGGAGCAGAAGCTCCGCAACGAGTCCCGCAAGATCCTGGAGATCCCGGAGCTCAAGGTCTCCGGCACCTGCGTGCGCGTCCCGGTCTTCTCCGGCCACTCCCTCCAGGTCAACGCCCGCTTCGAGCGCCCGATCGGCGTCGAGCGCGCCCACGAGCTGCTGAAGGGCGCGGAGGGCGTCGAGCTCTCCGACATCCCGACCCCGCTCCAGGCCGCCGGCAAGGACGCCTCGTACGTCGGCCGCATCCGCGTGGACGAGACCGTCGACAACGGCCTCGCGTTCTTCCTCTCCAACGACAACCTGCGCAAGGGCGCGGCGCTGAACGCCGTGCAGATCGCGGAGCTGGTCGCGGCCGAGCTGGAGGGCTGAGACCCCGCGGCACGCGTACCGGAGGGGCGGTCTCCCGTTGCGGGAGCCGCCCCTCCGGCGCGTCCGGCCGTGCCAGAGTTCCCCCATGAACCGGATACCCGAGGGGGACGGCGTGCCGGTGCCCCCGCAGGCCCTCCACGTGGCGGTCGGCTGGCGGACCGGGCACGGGGTGCCCGACGTGGACGTGTCGGCGCTGCTCCTGGGCCCCGCCGGGCGGGTGCGGGGCGACGCCGACCTGGTCTTCTACAACCACGCCGGGCACCCCTCGGGGGCCGTGCGGCACCTGGGCAGGTCGGCGCCCGGCGCGCCCGGCAGCCGGGCCGCCGACTGGCTGTGGCTGGACCTCGCGCGCGTGGAGCCGGACGTGGGGCGGCTGGTGGTCGCCGCCTCCGTCGACGGGAGCGCCTTCGGGCGGGTGCCCGGCCTCGACGTGCGGGTCACGGACGCGGCAGGGGCGCCCGTCGCGTACCGGGTGGTCGGGGACGCGACGTCGGAGACCGCCTTCGTCTTCGGCGCGTTCCACCGGCGGGACGGCGGCTGGCGGTTCCACGCGGGCGGCCGGGGGTACGGCTCCGGGCTCGCCGGGCTCGCGACGGACTTCGGCATCGTGGTGGAGCCCCCGCCGCCCCCGATCCCGGGGCCGGGGTACGTGCCCCCGGCGGCTCCCCCGGCGTACGCGGCGCCGGCGGCACCGGGGTACGCGCCTCCCGCGTACGCGGTCCCGGCGGTCCCGGGCGCCCCGGTCCGGGAGTACCAGGGGTACCCCGAGTACCGGAGGTACCCGGAGTACCCGGAGTACGAGCGCCCGGCGCCCCCGCCCCCGCCCGTCCCGTCCGGCCCCGACTTCCGGCCCGCCGTCCACCGGGGGCGCGGCAAGGAGACCGTGCACTGCGGCCCGGGGCTTCCGGCGGGCGGCTGGGTGCTCCTGGAGGTGGAGTCGTACCACTCGCTCCTCACCTCGGTGGAGTCCTGCGACGCGTACGGACGGGCCGAGGACTCCCTGCTCATGGCGTACGAGGACGACGTCCGGGCCCGGACCGTCGCCCTGGTGCCGCGCTCCCGCCCGCTGGCGTTACGGGTGGACGCCGACGCCCCCTGGACGCTGCGGGTCCTCCCGCTCTCCCACGCGCGCCGCTTCGACAGCCACGTCGAGGGGATCGCGCACGACCTCGTGGTCTACGACGGACCGCCCGGGGTCCTCGACTTCCTGCACCACGGGGAGGGCCGCTTCTCCGTGCACCGGCACGCCGCGCCGGAGGACCCGCTCCACGACGACGAGGAGCGGATCCTGCTGGTGGACGAGATCGGCGAGGTCCGGGCGAGCGCCCCCGTGGCGGGTCCCGGGCTGCTCAGGATCAGCGGCGACGGGCCGTGGAAATGTGCCGTGCGTCGCTGAGCCGCCCCGTGGAAGGATGGGGCCAATCGTCATGAAACAGAGGAGTTGACCGGGTGCCTGGTACGAACCTGACCCGTGAAGAGGCCCGGCAGCGGGCGGCGCTGCTGACCGTGGACGCGTACGAGGTCGAACTCGACCTCACCGGTGCGCAGGAGGGCGGCACCTACCGGTCCGTCACCACCGTCCGCTTCGATTCCGCCGAGGCGGGCGCCGAGACCTTCATCGATCTCGTCGCCCCCGCCGTCCACGAGGCCGTCCTGAACGGACACGCGCTGGACGTCGCCGCCGTCTTCCGGGACTCGCGGATCGCCCTGCGGCACCTGCGGGAGGGCCGCAACGAGCTCAAGGTCGTCGCGGACTGCGCGTACACCAACACCGGTGAGGGCCTGCACCGCTTCGTCGACCCGGTCGACGACCAGGCCTATCTGTACACCCAGTTCGAGGTGCCGGACGCGCGGCGCGTGTTCGCCTCCTTCGAGCAGCCCGACCTCAAGGCGACCTTCCAGTTCACCGTGAAGGCCCCGGCCGGCTGGAAGGTCATCTCGAACTCGCCGACGCCGGAGCCCGAGGACGACGTCTGGGTCTTCGAGCCGACCCCGCGCATCTCCACGTACATCACGGCCCTGATCGTCGGCCCGTACCACTCGGTGCACTCGGCGTACGAGAAGGACGGGCAGACCGTCCCGCTCGGCATCTACTGCCGTCCGTCGCTCGCCGAGTTCCTCGACGCGGACCACATCTTCGACGTCACGCGCCAGGGCTTCGACTGGTTCCAGGAGAAGTTCGCGTACGACTACCCGTTCGCCAAGTACGACCAGCTCTTCGTGCCGGAGTTCAACGCGGGCGCGATGGAGAACGCGGGCGCGGTCACCATCCGCGACCAGTACGTCTTCCGCTCGAAGGTGACGGACGCGGCGTACGAGCGGCGGGCCGAGACCATCCTGCACGAGCTCGCCCACATGTGGTTCGGCGACCTCGTCACCATGGAGTGGTGGAACGACCTGTGGCTGAACGAGTCGTTCGCCACCTACACCTCGGTCGCCTGCCAGGCCTCCGTGCCCGGCACCCGCTGGCCGAACGCCTGGACCACCTTCGCCAACGCGGAGAAGACCTGGGCCTACCGCCAGGACCAGCTGCCGTCGACGCACCCGATCATGGCCGAGATCAACGACCTGGAGGACGTGCTCGTCAACTTCGACGGCATCACGTACGCCAAGGGCGCCTCGGTCCTCAAGCAGCTCGTCGCCTACGTCGGCCAGGACGAGTTCTTCAAGGGCGTACAGGCGTACTTCAAGGCGCACGCCTTCGGCAACACGCGCCTGTCGGACCTGCTCGGCGCCCTGGAGAAGACCTCGGGCCGCGACCTGACCGCCTGGTCGAAGGCGTGGCTGGAGACGGCCGGCATCAACGTCCTGCGCCCGGAGATCGAGACCGGCGCGGACGGCGCCATCACCGCCTTCGCGGTCCTCCAGGAGGCCCCGGCGCTGCCCGCCGGCGCCAAGGGCGAGGCCGTCCTGCGCCCGCACCGGATCGCGATCGGCTTCTACGAGCTCGACGAGACCGGCCGGCTCGTGCGCACCGACCGCCTGGAGCTGGACATCGCGGCGGCCGGGCGGACCGAGGTGCCGCAGCTGGTCGGCAAGGGCCGCCCGGCGGTCGTCCTCCTCAACGACGACGACCTGTCGTACGCCAAGGTGCGCCTGGACGACGTGTCGCTGGCCAACGTCACCGAGCACCTGGGCGACTTCGCCGAGTCGCTGCCGCGCGCGCTGTGCTGGGCCTCGGCCTGGGACATGACCCGCGACGGCGAGCTGGCCACCCGCGACTACCTGGAGCTGGTGCTCTCGGGCATCGCCAAGGAGTCCGACATCGGCGTGGTGCAGTCGCTCCAGGGCCAGGTCAAGGCGGCCCTCGACCTGTACGCGGCGCCGGAGTGGCGCGAGGCCGGGCTCTCCCGCTGGACCGAGGCGACGCTCGCGCACCTGCGCGCGGCCGAGCCGGCGAGCGACCACCAGCTCGCGTGGGCGCGCGCCTTCGCGGCGACCGCCCGCACCCCGCAGCAGCTCGACCTGCTCGCGGCGCTCTTGGAGGGCCGCGAGACGATCGAGGGCCTGGCGGTGGACACCGAGCTGCGCTGGGCGTTCGTGCAGCGGCTCGCGGCGACCGGGGGCTACGACGAGGCGGAGATCGCCGGCGAGCTGGAGCGCGACCGCACGGCGGCGGGCGAGCGGCACGCGGCGACCGCGCGGGCGGCCCGTCCGTCGGAGGAGGCCAAGGCCGAGGCCTGGGCGTCGGTCGTCGAGGACGACAAGCTGGCGAACGCCGTGCAGGAGGCCGTGATCGGCGGCTTCGTCCAGTCCGACCAGCGCGAGCTGCTCGCCCCGTACACCGCGCGGTACTTCGGCGCGATCAAGGGCGTCGCGGAGACCCGCAGCCACGAGATCGTGCAGCAGATCGTGGTCGGCCTCTACCCGAGGCTCCAGGTCTCGCAGGAGACGCTGGACGCGACGGACGCGTGGCTGGAGGAGCACCGGCCGGCCCCGGCGCTGCGGCGCCTGGTGACGGAGTGCCGCGCGGGCGTCGAGCGCGCCCTGAAGGCGCAGGCGGCGGACGCGGCGGCGGCGGTCTGAGACCGCCGGTGAGCCGTGGGTGAGAAGGGGCGCCCTCCCCGGCGGGGCGCCCCTTCTCCCCGTTCCGGCGGCCCGGCGGGGCGCTCCTTCTCCCCGTTCCGGCGGCCCGGCGGGGCGCCCCTTCTCCCCGTCCCGGCGGCCCGGCGGGGCGCCCCTTCTCCTCGTCCCGGCGGTCAGCCGCCGAGCGCCGTGAAGCGGGCGCGCAGATCGGCCGCACCCTGTTCCGTCAGCGTGCCGTGGAGGCGCATCCGGGCGACGCCGCCGTCCGGGAAGGCGTCCAGGCGCACATGGGTGACCACGGCCCGCGCGGGCAGCTTGAAGCGGTGGAGGGTGTCGGGCTGGAGCCGGGTCCTGGGGATGATCTCGAACCACTCGCCCGTCTCGCCGTCGCGCCCCTGGAGCGCGATCCAGCCGGCCGAGTTGCCCTTGAGGTAGGCGGTGTCGATCTCGACGGCGCGGACGGCGCCCTGGGCGGCGAGCCGGAAGCGCACCCAGTCGTGGGTGTCGCGGACCCGGCGGCGGCGGTTCTCCCACCCGTCGTCCATCTTGCGGGAGGTGCCGGGCAGGATGATCTGGGTGGGCGAGGAGTAGAACCGGTCCGAGGCGTCCTCGTACGTGCCGCCGTTCAGCACGGAGACCAGGTCGAGGGTGCCGAGGAGCTCCAGCCACTCGGGGTCGGGCACGACCTCGCCGTGGACGCGGAGGCGGGCGACGCCGCCGTCGGGGTGCTGGCGGAGGCGGACGTGGGTGAAGCGGCGCTCGGCGTCGATCGCGAAGCCGTTGGCGGCGTGGCCGCGGACGGGGGTGGGCGGGACGAGCTCCTCCCACTTCGCGTCGAGGAGTTCGGCCGGGCTCGGGCTGCCCTCGACGGCGGTGGCCTGGACCGACACCTTCTGCGGGTAGTTGCCCCGGAAGTGGGCGGTGTCGACGACGATCCCCCGGACGACGCCGGGGGCGCCGAGGCGGACGATCGCCCAGTCGTGGTCGTCGGGGGCGGGGAAGACGTTCCCGGCGTCGGCGCCCCGGCGGCGGCGGGTCTCCCAGCCGTCCATGATCTTGCCCTTGTGGCCGAAGCGCTCGGGGTCGAAGACGGCGCGCTCGCGGACGAGGAGGTTCTCCCGCTCGGCGAAGAACTCGTCGTTGGCGGCGACGACCCCGGCGCCGAGGCGGCGGTCGGCGAGGTCGACGAGGTCGGTGAAGGGGAAGTCCCCGGTGCGGTAGTCGGCGTAGGGGTCCCCGCCGGAGTAGGGGGCGGCGTCGTTGGCGTGCGGGTCCTGGTTCTCGTCGAAGCTGCTCATGGACCGACCTTCCCGCGCCCGGCCCTTCCAGGTCCATCGAATGTTTTCGACGGTTCTTTTCAGCTGAACTGAACGTTTTTCCGCTCCGCCGCCCGCGGTCAGCCGCGCTGGACGGTTTCGCGGTCCGCCGCCCGACAGTCGGTCGGTCGGTCGTGCCGAGCGGTTTCGCGTTCCGCCGCCGCCCGCGGTCAGCCGCGCTGGACGGTTTCGCGTTCCGCCGCCGCCCGCCGGAGCGCGGCGAGGACCCGGGCCACCGCCGGGCCCTCCTCTGCCCCGCTCCGCACCGCCGCGACGACGTGGCGGCGCGGCTGGTCGGCGGAGAGGACGCGCATGACGACCCCGGTGCCGCCCCGGCGTTCGGCGGAGGCCATGCGGGGCACGAGCGCGACGCCCATCCCGGCCTCGACCATGGCGAGGATCGCGGTCCACCCCGAGGCGCTGTGGGCCTGCTCGGGCGTGAAGCCGGCGGCCTCGCAGGCGGCGGTGGTGATCTCGGACCAGGGGCCGGAACCGCCGTAGATCCAGGGTTCGGCGGCGAGGTCCGCGAGCCGCAGGCCGGGCGCGTCGGCGAGCGGGTGCCCGGCGGGCAGGGCCACGTCGAGCGGATCGGCGAGCAGCGGCGTCCGGCCGAACTTGGGGTCGCGGGCGGAGGGCGCGTGGGCGGCGAGCGAGAGGGCGAGGTCGACCTCGCCGGCCGTGAGCAGTTCGTACGCCTCCGCCGCCTCGGCCTCCCGGACCCGGACGTCGAGCCGGGGGTGGGCGGTCCGCAGGTGCCGTACGGCGGGGACGACGAGCGCGGGCACGGAGGTGGGGAAGGCCGCCACCCGCACCCGTCCGGCCTCGCCCCGCAGGTGGGCGTCGAGTTCGGCGTCGGCGCGCTCCAACTGCGCGAAGACCGCCTCCGCGTGGCGCAGCACCAGATGGGCGGCGTCGGTGAGCCGGACCCGGCGGCCCTGGGCCTCCAGGAGCGTCACCCCGAGCTGCTTGGCGAGGTTGGCGAGCTGCTGCGAGACGGCCGAGGGGGTCATGAGCAGGGTCTCCGCGGTCGCGGTGACGGTGCCGCGGTCGCGGAGGGTGCGGAGGATCCGGAGCTTCTTGATGTCCCACTCGGTCATGGGCGCAACCTATCGGGGCGCCTCGCGGGCCTCCGGTTCGGCCGGCGCCCGCGGCTTCCCCCGTTCGCCCGCACCGAGGGCGTCGGCCGGGATCTCGGGCGCACGGGGGGCGAGCTGGCCCGCCAGGGTGGCGCCGAGGGCGATCGCCACGCCGAGCAGCTGGACCGGGCCGAGGACCTGGCCGAGCGCCGCCCAGCCGATGATCGCGGCGGTGACCGGCGAGAGGGGGCCGAGGAGGGTGACCGAGGAGGCGCCCAGCCGCTCGATGCCGCGGAACCAGAGGACGTACGAGACGGCGGTGTTGCCGAGTGCCAGGTAGGCGTAGCCGGCCAGGTTCGCGCCGGTCAGGGCCGGCGGGGCGCCCTCCACCAGGAGGGCGACCGGCAGGATGACGAGGCCGCCCGCGGTGAGCTGCCAGCCGGTGGCGGCGAGGGCGCCGACGCCCTCGGGGCGGCCCCAGCGCTTGGTGAGGACGACGCCCGCCGACATGGAGAGGGCGGAGAGCAGTCCGGCGACCACGCCGACGAGGTCGAGCGCGGCTCCGGCCCTGAGGACCACGAGGCTGACGCCGAAGGCCGCGGCGACGGCGGCGGCCAGGGACCCGACGGTGGGCCGGTCGCCGAGGAGGAGGGCGGCGAGGCCGACGACGAAGAGCGGGCCGACGGAGCCGACGACGGCGGCGACCCCGCCGGGGAGGCGGTAGGCGGCGAGGAAGAGCAGCGGGAAGAAGGCGCCGATGTTGAGGGCGCCGAGGACGGCGGCCTTCCCCCACCAGGCGCCCTTCGGGAGCGTGCGGGTGAGCGCCAGGAGCAGGAGTCCGGCGGGCAGGGCGCGCATCAGGCCGGTGAAGAGGGGCCGGTCGGGCGGCAGGAACTCGGTGGTGACGTAGTAGGTGGAGCCCCAGGAGATCGGGGCGAGCGCGGTCAGCGCGACGAAGGCGGCCTTGCGGGACGCGCCCGGCCCGGGGGACGCGGCGGTCGGGTGGGGTGCGGTGGTCGGATGGGGTGCGGTGGTCGAGTGGGACGCGGCGGTCGGATGGGGTGCGGCGGTGGAGTGGGACGTGGCGGTCGAGTGGGACGTGGCGGTCCGGTGGGACGTTGGGGTCGGGCGGGACATGCGGGTTCCCCCTGAGTGCGAGTGCCGGTGCGGCGGGTGCGGAGACCCCGAATTCGCTTGGCGCTAATTAACTTAGCACTAAGCTATTCACTCGCAAGGTTCTCCGTCCGGCCGCCTCGTACGGGGACCGGACGGAAGGGGAGACTGGGCGCATGGACACGAAGAACCCCGGCCCCGGTCGAGCCGGCGGCCCCGGCCCCGCCCACGACGCCGTCGACGCCATCACCGACCAGTGGGCGGCAGTCCGGCCCGACCTCGACACGGTCCCGATGGCCGTCTTCGGCCGGATCTACCGGCTGTCCGACGCCATGGGCGACCGGGTGGGCAGGGCGTACGCGCCCCACGGCGTGGCGCGCGGGGAGTTCGACGTGCTCGCGACCCTCCGCAGGTCGGGAGCGCCGTACACGCTCTCGCCGCGCGAGCTGTCCGCCACGCTGATGATCACCACGGGCGGCATGACGGGCCGGCTCGACCGCCTGGAGAAGGCCGGGCTGCTCAGCCGCAGCCCCGACCCGAACGACCGGCGCGGGCTGCGGGTCACCCTCAGCGAGCGCGGCAGGGAGCTGGTGGACCTGGCGGTCGCGGACGGCCTCGCGGAGCAGCGGGCCGCCCTGGAGGCGGCGCTCGACGCGGAGGAGGCGGAGCAACTGGCCGGACTGCTGCGCAAACTGCTCGCGGCCACGGCGTAGCGGGCCGCGCGCGGGCGCGCGAAAGCGCCGCACGGTACGTCGGTACCGTGCGGCGCCCTCGACGAAGACGGGGAAGGAGCCGCTCCCGCCCGGAGCCGCGCCCCCTCGGCGTCACACCTTCTCGGCGTCACGCCTTCTCGGCGTCACACCTTCTTGGACTTGTCGAGCACCATCACCAGGCCGGTGATGACCAGGAACAGCACCAGCGGGGCGGCCACGAACAGGCCGAGGGTCTCGATGACCTCCAGCTTGGGGGCCGGGTCGTCACCGTCGTCGCGGGTGAGCGCGAGCGCGGGGGACGACATGAGCAGCATCATCAGCGTCGTACCGGCCGCGACGGCGCCGGCGCGCAGGGCGTTCTTCTTGTCCACGGTGCAAACGTAGCGAACGCCTAGACGCGCCGCGCGCCCGGGGGTGCCGTACGGGCGTGCAGCTCGCTCAGGAGGGCGTGCGCCCGGGGCGAGGCGGCCAGCCGCTCCAGGGTGAGCGGCTGCCCGTCGGGGCCCGCGATCGGCAGCCGCCAGTTGGGGTACTCGTCCCAGGTCCCCGGCAGGTTCTGCGGCCTGCGGTCGCCCACGGCGTCCGGCAGCCACACCCCGACCATCCGGGCCGGGGTGGCCAGCAGGTACCGGTGGACGGCCCGGATCTCGGCCTCCTCGCCCGGGCCCTCCGGGAGCAGCCCGAGCCGCTCGAACAGGCCGCGCCACTCGGCGGTCTCGGCCCGGTCCGCCGCCCGCGCGCGCTCCAGGTCGCCGGGGAGCAGCCCGAGCCGGTGCCGCAGCACGACGTGGTCGCCGGAGAGCCGGGCGGCGGTGGAGGGCAGGTCGTGGGTGGTGGCGGTGGCCACGCACTCCGCGCGCCACTCCTCCGGGGGCAGCGGACGGCCGGTGTCCGCCCAGTCCCGCTCGAACCAGAGCACGGAGGTCCCGAACACCCCGCGCCGGGCCAGCTCCTCCCGGACCCCCGGCTCGACCGTGCCGAGGTCCTCGCCGATGACCAGGGCCCCGGCGCGGTGCGCCTCCAGGACGAGGACGGCGAGCATCGCCTCGGCGTCGTACCGGACGTACGTGCCCTCGGTGGGCT
The DNA here is from genome assembly GCF_044756005.1 of Streptomyces sp. NPDC092045. Classification (NCBI taxonomy): domain Bacteria; kingdom Bacillati; phylum Actinomycetota; class Actinomycetes; order Kitasatosporales; family Streptomycetaceae; genus Streptomyces; species Streptomyces sp. NPDC092045. Next base: position 691,193 of record NZ_JBIVSC010000002.1, read on the forward strand.
CGCGGCCCTCCGGCACCCACCAGAGCCGGAAGAGGCCCATCACGTGGTCGATGCGCAGCGCGCCCGCGTGACGCAGGAGTTCGCGCAGGAGGCCCCGGTACGGGGCGTAGGCCGCGGCGGCGAGGGCGTCGGGCCGCCAGGGCGGCAGGCCCCAGTCCTGGCCGCGGGAGTTGAAGGCGTCGGGCGGGGCGCCGACCGACATGCCGGCGGCGAAGGCCTCCTGGCCGGCCCAGGCGTCCGAGCCCTCCGGGTGGACGCCGACGGCCAGGTCGTGGACGATCCCGACCGCCATCCCGGCCTCGCGGGCGGCCCCGGCCGCGTCCGCGAGCTGCCGGTCCGTCAGCCAGGCGAGCCGGCAGTGGAAGTCGACCCGGGCGGCCAGGGCCGGGTCGGCGCGCACGGCCGCCTCCGCCGTGCGCGGGGTGCGCAGGGCGTCGGGCCAGGCGCGCCAGTGGTGGCCGTGCCGCTCCGCGAGGGCCTGGTAGGTGGCGTGGTCCTCCAGGGCGCGGCCCCGTCCGGCCAGGAAGTCGTGGAAGTCGGCGCGCCTCCCGGGGCCGAGCTCCACGCTCGTGAGGAGCAGCTCCAGGGCCCGCCGCTTGACCTCCCAGACCGCGTCCCGGTCGATCAGGGCCCCCTTGCCGAGGACCCGCTCGCGCAGCTCGGCCGCGTCGGCGAGGATCCGGTCCAGCTCCTCGCGGCGCTCGGGGCCGATCAGGGCGTACTCGGGGATCTCCTCGATCCGCAGGTGGACGGGGTCCGGGAAGCGGCGCGAGGAGGGGCGGTACGGGGAGGGGTCGGTGGGGGCGCCGGGCACGCCCGCGTGGAGCGGGTTGACCTGGACGAACCCGGCGCCGTGCCGCCGGCCCGCCCAGGTGACGAGCTCGCGCAGGTCGCCGAGGTCGCCCATGCCCCAGGAGCGGCCGGAGAGCAGCGAGTAGAGCTGGACGAGCAGTCCGTAGGCGCGCCGGTCCGGCCCGGGCACGCGCGCGGGGCTCACGATCAGGGTGGCGGTGGCCGTGCGCCCGTCGGGGGCCTCGGCCTCGACCGCGTGGACGCCGAGGGGCAGCCCCGACCAGTCGTCGCCGAGGACGACGGCGCCGTCCTCGGTGGTGACCTGGAGCCGGGTGCCGGGCGGGAGGTGGGACGGGGGGCGGAGGGGGTCGCCGTACGCGCCCGTTCCCGCGCCCGCGCCCGCGGCCGTCCCTTCGCCGGCTTCCCCGCGCGCCTCCCCGTCCGCTCCCCCGCCCGTCCCCCCGAGCGGGTCGGCTCCGGGGGCCCCGCTCCCGGCCCCGGTCCGCCAGTGGACCAGGGTCGGGGGCAACAGGCTCTCCCGGTCGGCTCGTTCCGCCGCCGCGAGGGCGGACGCGACCGCCTCCGGCGTGGACGCGTCCACGCCCAGGGCGGCGAGGACGGCCACCACGGTGGCCTCCGGCACGGGCACGTCACCGCCGTCGGCGGGGCTGTGGACGGTGGCGACGCCGTGACGGGCGGCGAGACGGGCCAGGGTCACTTCACACTCCGGGGGACTCCGGGCCGCCCGCGTTGACGGGGGCGGTGGGTTCGCTGGTCAGGTGGGCCTCCGCGGTCAGCGGGGGCTCGCTGGTGAGGGGGGACGCTTCGGGCAGGGGCGGCTCGCTGGTCAGCGGTTCGCCGGCGGGCGCCGTCTGCTGCGGAATCCGTATCCGTCCGTGGCGGGCGGTCGTGGTCACGGGGGTCTCCCGGTTCGTCTCGACAGGTGGGACCTGGACAACGCATGAGACCTACCCACCGCACCTCGTTTTACCGGCGCGAGGCGGTGGAGTGGCGTCACCTCGCCGACGGCACACCGGGCAAAGCCGACACATCGGCCATGTGCGTTGACACGTGCGTACGACGGGTGGTGGGCTCGTGACCCACTCGTGACCAACCGGCGGAGCGGCCGGCCCCGCCGAAGGGAGACGCCCGTGCACCTCGGACGCAGGAAGCGGACGGCGACGGCCGTCGCCGCCGCGGTCATCGGCGGCCTCCTCGGCGGCGCCGTCCCCGGCGCGGCGCAGGCCCTCCCGAGGGTGCCCGCGGCCCCGGCGGCCCCCACGCCCGCACGGACCCCCGCATCGCCCTCGCCCTCCCCGGCGGACGCCGTCCGGGCCCCCGTCCGGCAGGCCCCCGCGCGCGTGCCCGCCGTGTGGCCCCGGCCGCAGTCCCTGGCCGCCGCCGGGCCCTCCGTACGGCTCGGGGACGAGGTGACGCTCCTCGCGGACGCGGACGCCGATCCGTACGCCCTGGACGCGCTGCGCGGGCTGCTGCGGGCGGCCGGGGTGCGGACCGTCCACACCGGGCTCCCGGGCCGGGGCCCGGTGGTCCGGGCCGCGGGACCCGCCGGGGAGGGCGCGGAGGAGGCGCTGACCGCCCTGGGCGCGCCCGAGCGCCTCGACCTGCCGCGCGGCGGCTACCGGCTCGCCACGGGCCGGTTCCGGGGACGGGACACCGTCGTCCTGGACGGGGTCGGCGAGGACGGCCTGTTCCACGCCGTGCAGACGCTGCGTCAGCTCCTCGGCTCCGGCCGGGAGGTGCCCGGGGTCGTCGTCCGGGACTGGCCCGGCACGGCCGAACGCGGTGTCACCGAGGGTTTCTACGGGCGCCCGTGGACCCTGGAGCAGCGGCTCGGGCAGCTCGACTTCCTGGGCCGGACCAAGCAGAACCGCTATCTGTACGCGCCCGGGGACGACCCGTACCGCCAGCTCCAGTGGCGGGAGCCCTACCCGGCCGCGCAGCGGGCGGAGTTCCGCGCGCTCGCGGAGCGGGCCCGCGCCAACCACGTGACGCTCGGCTGGGCCGTGTCGCCCGCCCAGTCCATGTGCCTGGCCTCGTCCGCCGACGTGGCGGCGCTGACCCGGAAGCTCGACGACATGTGGGCGCTCGGGGTGCGCTCCTTCCAGCTCCAGTTCCAGGACGCCTCGTACGACGAGTGGCACTGCTCGCGGGACGCCGACGCCTTCGGGCGCGGTCCCGAGGCGGCCGCCGCCGCCCACGCGCGCGTGGCGAACACGGTCGCCCGGCACCTGGCCGAGCGGCACCCGGACGGCGAGCCGCTGACGGTGATGCCGACGGAGTACTACCAGGACGGGTCGACCGCGTACCGGGCGAAGTTCGCCGAGGCGCTGGACGAGGGCGTTCGGGTGGCGTGGACCGGGGTCGGCGTCGTGCCGCGCACGATCACCGGCGGCGAGCTGGCCGGCGCCCGGAAGGCGCTGGACCACCCGCTGGTCACCATGGACAACTACCCGGTCAACGACTACGCGCAGGACCGGCTGTTCCTCGGCCCCGCGACGGGCCGGGACCCGGCCGTGGCCGCCGGTTCCGCCGCCTACCTCGCCCACGCCATGGAGCAGGCGACCGCCTCGCGCGTGCCGCTGTTCACCACCGCCGACTACGCCTGGAACCCGAAGGGCTACCGGCCCGAGGAGTCCTGGCGGGCCGCCGTCGACGACCTCGCGGGCCCGGACCCGGCCGCCCGCGAGGCGCTGCGGGCGCTCGCCGGGAACGGCGCCTCCTCGATCCTCGCCCCGGCGGGCGAGTCGGCCTATCTGAAGCCGCTCCTGGCCGCCTTCCGGGAGGCGCGCGGCGGCGCGGACACGCGCGCGCGCGAAGAGGCGGCGCGCGGGCTTCGGAACGCGTTCACCGTGATGCGGCGGGCCCCCGAGCGGCTGGCCGGCACCGCGGGCGGCGCCCTCGGCGACGAGACGGGGCCCTGGCTGGAACAGCTCTCCCGGTACGGCCTGGCGGGCGAGACGGCGGTCGACATGCTGCTCGCCCAGGGGCGCGGCGACGGCGCGGCGGCCTGGCGGGCGCAGCTGGGGCTCGAAGGGCTGCGGAAGGCCCTGGACACGAGCCCGGTGACCGTCGGCGCGGGGGTCCTCGACCCGTTCCTCACGGGCGCGCTGAAGGAGACGGCGGCCTGGACGGGCGCCGACCGGGCCCCGGCGGCGCCGGCCGAGCGCACCACCGGCTCGTACACCGTGCGGCTCGACCGGGCGCGGCCCGTGGAGGCCCTGACGGTGCTTGCCGCACCGGGTCCGGAGGGCGGGCGCGCGGGCACGGACGCGCGCGTGGAGGCGTACGTCCCCGGCGAGGGCTGGCGGCCGCTCGGCCCGCTGTCGCCGTCGGGGTGGACGCAGACCGATCTGAAGGGGCTGCGGGCCGAGGCGCTGCGGGTCGCGTGGAGCGAGGGGGGACCGGCGCCCGAGGTGCGGTCCCTGGTGCCGTGGTTCGCGGACGGGCCGCGCGCCGACGTCGCCCTCGCCCGCGCGGAGGCGGACGCGGAGATCGGCGGCCCGGCGCAGCGGGTGGACGTGGAGCTGACGGGCCGGCGCGCGGGCGGCGTGCGCGGGCCGCTGACGGCGAGGGCCCCGAAGGGGATCGCGGTCCGGCTGCCGCAGCAGGTCGCGGTGGAGCGCGGCGCCCGGACCCGCGTCCCCCTGGAGGTGTCGGTGGCGGCGGACGTGCCGGTCGGCTCGTACCGGGTGCCGGTGTCCTTCGCGGGCGAGGAGCGGGTCCTGACCGTCCGGGCCTTCCCCCGCACGGCGGGCCCGGACCTGGCGCGGACGGCGCGGGCCTCCTCGTCGGGCGACGAGACCGCGGACTTCCCCGCCTCGTCGGCGGCGGACGGCGATCCGGCCACCCGCTGGTCCTCCCCGGCGGAGGACGGCGCCTGGTGGCAGCTGGAGCTGCCCGCGCCGGCCCGGATAGGGCAGGTGGTGCTGCACTGGCAGGACGCGTACGCCTCCCGCTACCGCGTCCAGGTCTCGGCGGACGGCCGGGTGTGGCGCACGGCGGCGACGGTCGCGGAGGGCAGGGGCGGCCGGGAGTCGGTCCGGATGGACGCGGCGGACACGCGCTTCCTGCGGGTCCAGGGCGAGAAGCGGGCGACCCGCTTCGGCTACTCGCTCTGGTCGGTGGAGACGTACGCAGTGGCGCCGCCGGAGAAGCCGGAGAAGCCGGAGAAGCCGGAGGCCCCGGGGGAGCCGAAGGCCCCCGAAGAGCCCGTGCGGGGACAGCCGGAGAAGCCCGTGACGGCTCCGGAGGCCCCGGAAGTCGCCGGGACCGCGCTCCCGGGCACGCCCGGGGAGCGGCCCGCTCCCTAGGGCGTGTCCGGCGGTCCCCGCCCCGACCCGCCGGGCCCCACCCGGGGGCGCGCCGCTCCGTGCCGCAGGCCGTGCGCGGGCCCCGCGTACGCGAAAGGCCCGGCTCAACCCGTCGTGAGCGCCCCCACGGGGGTCTCCGCGACGGAGTCGATCCGGGCCATCACGGCCTCGGCGCCGTACGGCTGCAAGTACGGCAGCCAGCGGGGGTCCCGGTGGCCGGTCCCGATGATCCGCCAGGCCAGGCCGGTCGGCGGGGCCGGTTGGTGGCGCAGCCGCCAGCCGAGCTCGCGCAGGTGCCGGTCGGCCTTGACGTGGTTGCAGCGGCGGCAGGCCGCCACCACGTTCTCCCAGGCGTGCGTGCCCCCGCGACTGCGCGGGATCACGTGGTCGACGCTGGTCGCGACGCCCCCGCAGTACGCGCAGCGCCCGCCGTCGCGGGCGAAGAGGGCCCGGCGGGTCAAGGGAACGGGCCCCCGGTAGGGGACCCGCACGAAGCGCTTCAGTCGCACCACGCTGGGCGCGGGGACGACTTGGGTCTCGCTGTGCAGGAAGGCGCCGGACTCCTCGAGGCAGAGAGCCTTGTTCTCCAGGACGAGGACGAGTGCGCGGCGGAGCGGTACGACGCCGAGCGGCTCGTACGACGCGTTGAGGACCAGGACATGCGGCACGGATGCCTCCTATGACGCCGGCGGCGCGTGGCTCGCGCCGGGACGAACTGCTCTCAGTCTCTCCTCATGCCTGGTCGGAGCGCCACCACGTATCACGATCGGGGTGACGGGGCCCGGAGTGTTCTCGACCACACCGGCCGCACGCGTGCCCTCCCCTCCCTCCCTGGTGAGGTCCGTCTCTCCCCCGGACGGGACCACGGGACCACGTCGGGCCCCCCGTTACTGTGGATGGCCTGCGTACGCGATGCCTGGAGGTTGTCCCGTGTCCTGGTCCGCCCTGGCGGCTGCCACCGAACCCGAACCGATGCCGGTGACCCTGGACGAGGCCGCGGAGCGGGCCACGAACGCCGCCACCTGGGTGGAGGAGAACTGGTCCACCTGGCTGAACACCGGTCTGCGCATCCTCCTCATCCTGGTCGTCGCGCTCCTCCTGCGGATGGCCGTCCGCCGGGCCCTGACGAAGCTGATCGAGCGGATGAACCGTTCGGCGCAGGCGGTGGAGGGGACGGCCCTGGGCGGGCTGCTCGTCAACACCGAGCGGCGGCGGCAGCGCTCGGAGGCGATCGGTTCGGTGCTGCGCTCGGTGGCGTCCTTCCTGATCCTGGGCACGGCCGGGCTGATGGTCCTCGGCGCCTTCAAGATCGACCTGGCGCCGCTGCTCGCCTCGGCCGGTGTGGCCGGCGTGGCGATCGGCTTCGGCGCGCGGAACCTGGTGACCGACTTCCTGTCCGGCGTCTTCATGATCCTGGAGGACCAGTACGGCGTGGGCGACTCGGTCGACGCGGGCGTGGCCTCCGGCGAGGTCGTCGAGGTGGGCCTGCGGGTGACCAAGCTGCGCGGGGTGGACGGCGAGATCTGGTACGTGCGCAACGGCGAGATCAAGCGGATAGGGAACCTCAGCCAGGGCTGGGCGACGGCGGCCGTGGACGTGACGGTCCGGCCGACGGAGGACCTGGACCGGGTGCGGTCGGTGATCACCGAGGCGGCGGAGGCCATGGCCAAGGAGGAGCCGTGGAACGAGCGCCTGTGGGGTCCGGTGGAGGTGCTCGGCCTGAACGAAGTGCTGCTCGACTCCATGACGGTCCGGGTCGCGGCGAAGACGATGCCGGGCAAGGCGCTCGGCGTGGAGCGCGAGCTGCGCTGGCGGATCAAGCGGGGCCTGGACGAGGCGGGCATCCGGATCGTGGGCGGGCTCCCGGCCCCGGCCGAGGAGTCGGCGGCCGACCCGACGGCGGGCATGGCGGCCCCCTCGGTCTTCGGCAACGCGGCCTCGCCGCAGTCGGTGGCGACGACGCCGCTGCCGAAGGACCTCTCCAAGTAGGTTCCGGCGGTATCTGTCTCCGGGCTCCTGCGCCCCGGGCCTCAAGCCTCCGAAGCCCCCGCGGGTAACGCTTTCGTTGCCTTCGGGGGCTTCGCGCGTTCCGGGGTATTGACGGGCCGGTGACGGGCGAATTATTTTCCTTTCACTCAATAGGAAACTTTCCTAACAGTGCAAGGGCAGGTGCGGACCCCATGGCCGGTACGACCCCGGGAACCCCCGGCACGCCACGCGTGCTGCGGGCCATGAACGACCGCGCCGCCCTGGACCTGCTCCTGGAGCACGGCCCGCTCTCGCGGACCCGCATCGGCAAGCTCACCGGGCTCTCCAAGCCGACCGCCTCCCAGCTCCTCGCCCGCCTCGAAGCGGCCGGGCTCGTCGTCGCCACCGGCACCACCGAGGGCCGCCCCGGGCCGAACGCCCAGCTCTACTCGGTGAACGCGCGCGCCGCGTACGCCGCGGGGCTCGACGTCACCGCCCGCCGCATCCGCGCCGCCGTCGCCGACGTCACCGGCGAGATCGTCGGCGAGTCCGAGCTGCCCACCCCCGGCCGCTCCGCCGCCGGGGTCGTCGGCCAGGTCACCGAGGTCCTCGACGGGGCCGTGAAGGCGGCCGGGATCGCCCGCGCGGACGTGCGGCGCCTGGTCATCGGCACCCCCGGCGCCTTCGACCCGGCCACCGGACGCCTGCGGTACGCCTCCCACCTGCCCGGCTGGCACTCCCCCACCCTCCTGGAGGAGCTGGCCGCCGCCCTGCCGATGCCGTTCGAGTACGAGAACGACGTCAACCTCGTCGCCCTGGCCGAACAGCGCCTGGGCGCCGCCCGGGGCCACTCCGACTTCGCCCTGCTCTGGAACGAGGAGGGCATCGGCGCCGCCCTCGTCCTCGGCGGGCGGCTGCACCGGGGCTTCACCGGCGGCGCCGGCGAGGTCGGGTTCATGCCCGTGCCCGGCACCCCGCTCGTGCGCCGGGTCGCCCAGGCCAACTCCGGCGGCTACCAGGAGCTCGCCGGGGTCCAGTCCGTGCCCCGGATCGCCCGCGCCCTCGGCATCGACACCCCCGAGCAGCCGTACGTGCCGGTGGCGTCCGGACTGCTCGCCCGCGCCGCCGAGGAGGAGACCGGGAACCCCGCGTACGCGGCCCTCCTCGACCAGTACGCCGAGCGGGTCGCCGTCGGCCTCTCCTCCCTCGTCGCCGTCCTCGACCCCGAGCTGATCGTCCTCTCCGGCGAGGTCCTCGTCGCCGGCGGCGAACCCCTGCGCGCCCGAGTGCAGTCCGCGCTCGCCGACCTCGCCGCCTCCCGGCCGCGCCTGGTCCTCGCCGCCGTGCCCCGGCGCCCCGTCCTGCGCGGTGCCCTCGAAAGCGCCCTCGCCGCCACCCGCGACGAGGTCTTCGACACGTCCCGCTGACCCGCTTCCCCTCCGCCCGTCCCAGGGAGAACCCGCCATGCCCGTACGCCCGCGCAGAGCCGCCGTCGCGCTCGCCGCCACCGCCTCGATAGCCCTCCTCGCCTCCGCCTGTACCGGCTCCGCGGGCGGCGCGGCCGCCGACGACCCGAACGCGGAGACGACGATCACCTTCTGGCACGGCTGGTCGGACCCCGCCGAGGTCAAGGCGATCGAGGCCAACGTGGCGCGCTTCGAGAAGGCCCACCCGCACATCAAGGTGAAGCTCGTCGGCAACATCAACGACGACAAGCTCGGCCAGGCCCTCCGCGCGGGCGGCTCGAACGGCCCGGACGTCGTCTCCTCGTTCACCACGTCCAACGTCGGCAAGTTCTGCGCCTCGGGCGCCCTGGCGGACCTGAAGCCCTTCGTGGAGAAGTCGAAGCTGGACCTGGACAAGACCTTCCCGAAGGTCCTCCAGGACTACACGCAGTTCGAGGGCCGGCGGTGCAGCCTGCCGCTGCTCTCCGACGCGTACGGGCTCTACTACAACAAGGACGCCTTCCGGCGGGCCGGACTCGACCCCGAGGCGCCGCCGAAGACCTGGTCCGAGTTCACCGAGGTCGCCAAGCGGCTGACGAAGCCCAGGGGCGACTCGTACGAGCGGCTCGGCTTCATGCCGACCTACCTCGGCTACGAGACGGTCGTCTCGCACTACATGTCGCAGTGGAAGCACGGCGGGTACTTCGACCGGGACGGGAAGTCGACCGTCGCGAAGGACCCGGCGTTCGCCGAGATGATGACGTACCAGAAGTCGCTGGTGGACGCCCTCGGCGGGTTCCGGAAGCTGGACAGGTACCGCACGACGTTCGGTGACGAGTGGGGCCCGAAGCACCCCTTCCACACCGGCCAGGTCGCCATGCAGCTCGACGGCGAGTGGCGGCTGAGGTTCGCCGAGGAGGCGAAGCCCGGCTTCGAGATCGGCGTCGCGCCGCTGCCGGTCGCGGACGACGAGGTGGCCGAGTACGGCAAGGGCTACCTCTCCGGCACGATCATGGGCATCGCGCCGCAGAGCCGGAAGCAGAACGCGGCCTGGGAGCTGGTGAAGTACATGACCACGGACACCGACGCCGTGGTCGCCTTCGCCAACGACATCGGCAACGTGCCCTCCACCCTGGAGGCGCTGAAGTCCCCCGCCCTGAAGTTCGACCCGCGCTTCAGGACCTTCCTGGACATCGCCCGGCACCCCGCCTCCACGACCTCGGACGCCGCGGTCAACGGCTCCGCCTACCAGGACACCCTCCAGAAGTTCTCCCAGCAGTACGAGAAGGGGCAGGTCACCGACCTGAAGAAGGGGCTCGCCGACACCGCGGCCCAGATCGACCGCGACATCGCCGCGGCGAAGTGACGGCCGGACACCGCCCATGAGCACGGACACCCTGCCCGCGAAGGGGACGGCCGCCCCGGCCGCCCCCTCCCCCGGGGGACGGAACACCCTGCGGTCCCGGCGCCGCCGCGACGCGCTGCGCACCCTGGCGTTCCTGTCGCCCTGGCTGATCGGATTCGGCGTCTTCTTCGTCTATCCGCTCGTCTCCACCGTCTACTTCTCCTTCATGCGCTACGACGGCCTCAACCCGCCCGAGTGGCGGGGCCTCGACAACTGGTCGTACGTCTTCGGCGACTTCCCGCAGTTCTGGCCGGCCCTGCGCAACACGCTCTGGCTCTGCGTGGTCATGGTGACCTGCCGGGTCGTCTTCGGCCTCGGCGTCGGCCTGCTGATCACGAAGATCAAGACGGGCACCGGGATCTTCCGGACCCTCTTCTACCTGCCGTACCTGGCCCCGCCGGTGGCCGCCACGCTCGCCTTCGTCTTCCTGCTCAACCCCGGCACCGGCCCGGTCAACTCGCTCCTGGAGGCGGCCGGCCTGCCGGCCCCCGCCTGGTTCACCGACCCCGCCTGGTCCAAACCGGCCCTCACGGTCCTCGCCGTGTGGGGCGTCGGCGACCTCATGGTCATCTTCATGGCCGCGCTGCTCGACGTGCCGAAGGAGCAGTACGAGGCCGCCGAGCTGGACGGCGCCTCGCCCTGGCAGCGGTTCCGCCACATCACGCTGCCCACCATCGCGCCGATCGTCCTCTTCGCCGTGGTCACCGGGATCATCGGCGCGATGCAGTACTACACGCAGCCGATCGTGGCCTCCAAGGTCGCCTCGGGCGTGATGGGCGGCTCCGGCGTCACCTTCGTCCCCGGCTACCCGGAAGACTCCACGCTCACCCTGCCGCAGCTCGTCTACAGCCTCGGCTTCAGCCAGTTCAACTACGGCGCCTCCTGCGTGGTGGCGCTGGTGCTCTTCGTCTTCTCCATGGCCTTCACCGCGCTCCTGATGCGCCGGCGCGGCGGCCTGATCGGCTCGGGTGACTGAACCATGACCCTCACGGCCACCGCACCGACCCCCGCCGGGAAGCGGGCCCACCGCAAGGCGCTGCTGCACTGGATCGGCGTGCACGCGCTCGGCGTCGCCGCCGCCCTGTTCTTCGTCCTGCCGTTCGTCTTCGTGTTCCTGACCTCCCTGATGAGCGACCAGCAGGCGCTCACCCGGGACCTGACGCCGAACTCCTGGCACTGGGACAACTACGTCAGGGTCTTCGAGACCGAGGGCTTCCTCACCTGGTGGCGGAACTCCCTGCTGTACGCCGGGCTCGGCACCGTCCTCGTCGTGGTGTCCTCGGTCCCCGTCGCGTACGCCCTCGCCAAGTTCCGCTTCCGGGGACGGCACCTGTCGATGCTGCTCGTCATCTCGATGATGATGCTGCCGCCGCAGGTCGTGATCATCCCCATGTACCTGTTCTGGGCGAAGCAGCTGGACCTCTCCGGCACCCTGTGGCCGCTGATCGTCCCGCTGGCGTTCGGGGACGCCTTCGCCGTCTTCCTGCTGCGCCAGTTCCTCCTCACGATCCCCGACGAGTACGTGGAGGCCGCGCGGATCGACGGGTGCGGCGAACTGCGCACCCTGCTCAAGGTCGTGGTCCCGATGGCCAGGCCCGGCATCGCCGCCGTGGCCCTCTTCCAGTTCTTCTTCTGCTGGAACGACTACTTCGGACCGCAGATCTACGCGTCCGAGAACCCCGGCGCCTGGACCCTGAGCTACGGCCTGGAGTCCTTCAAGGGCGCGCACCACACCGACTGGAATCTGACCATGGCCGCGACCGTCCTGGTCATGGCCCCCGTGATCCTCGTCTTCTTCTTCGCCCAGAAGGCGTTCGTCGAGGGAGTCACACTGACCGGAGTGAAGGGCTGAACCACACATGAAGCTCACTGTCGTGGGGGGCGGTTCCACCTACACCCCCGAACTCATCGACGGGTTCGCGCGGCTGCGCGACACCCTGCCCGTCACCGAACTCGTCCTCGTCGACCCGGCGGCCGACCGGCTCGGCCTGGTCGGCGGGCTCGCCCGGCGGATCTTCGCCAAGCAGGAGCACGAGGGGCGGATCACCACCACCTCCGACCTGGACGCCGGGGTCGAGGGCGCCGACGCCGTCCTGCTCCAGCTCCGGGTCGGCGGGCAGGCCGCCCGCCAGAAGGACGAGACCTGGCCGCTGGAGTGCGGCTGCGTCGGCCAGGAGACCACCGGCGCCGGCGGCCTCGCCAAGGCGCTGCGCACGGTCCCGGTGGTCCTGGACATCGCGGAGCGGGTCCGGCGCGCCAACCCGGACGCCTGGATCATCGACTTCACCAACCCCGTCGGCATCGTGACGCGGGCGCTGCTCCGGGCCGGGCACAAGGCCGTCGGCCTGTGCAACGTGGCCATCGGCTTCCAGCGCAAGTTCGCCGCGCTCCTGGACGTGGCCCCCTCCGACGTGTACCTGGACCACGTCGGGCTCAACCACCTGACCTGGGAGCGGGCGGTGCGGATCGGGGGCCCCGGGGGCGAGGACGTGCTGCCCCGGCTGCTCGCCGGGCACGGCGACGCGATCGCCGCCGACCTGCGGCTGCCGCGCCCGGTCCTGGACCGGCTCGGCGTCGTCCCCTCGTACTACCTGCGCTACTTCTACGCGCACGACGAGGTGGTGCGGGAGCTGGGCGAGAAGCCCTCGCGGGCCGCCGAGGTCGCCGCGATGGAGAGGGAGCTCCTGGAGATGTACGGGGACCCGGCGCTCGACGAGAAGCCGGCCCTGCTCGCCAAGCGCGGCGGCGCCTTCTACTCGGAGGCGGCCGTGGACCTGGCGGCGGCCCTCCTGGGCGGCGGCGGTTCGCCGCACCAAGTGGTGAACACGTACAACAACGGCACGCTGCCGTTCCTGCCGGACGACGCCGTGATCGAGACGCAGGCGGCGGTCGGCCCGAAGGGCGCGGTGCCGCTGCCGGTCGCGCCGGTGGACCCGCTGTACGCCGGTCTGGTCGCGAACGTGACGGCCTACGAGGACCTGGCCCTGGAGGCGGCGCTGCGCGGCGGCCGGGACCGGGTCTTCAAGGCCCTGCTCGCGCACCCGCTGATCGGGCAGTACGCGTACGCCGACGGCCTCACGGACCGGCTGATCGCGCACAACCGGGAGCACCTCGCGTGGGCGTGAACGAGACCTTCCCCGCGGCGGGGGCGGACACGCTCCTCGCGGTCGACGCGGGGAACAGCAAGACCGACGTCGCGGTCCTCTCCCCGGACGGCTCCGTCCTCGGGGCGGCCCGCGGCGGCGGGTTCCAGCCCCCGCTGGTGGGGGTGGCGACGGCGGTGGACGGGCTCGTGGAGATCGTGGGACGGGCCTGGGCGGCGGCCGGCGGCCCGGCGGACCGCCCGCCGGCCTTCGCCCACGTCACCGCCTGCCTCGCCAACGCCGACCTGCCCGTGGAGGAGCTGGAGCTCGAACGGGCCCTCCACGCGCGGCGCCTGAGCGGCTCGGTCCGCGTGCACAACGACACCTTCGCCATCCTGCGGGCCGGGGTCGACGAGCCGCGGGGCGTGGCGGTGGTGTGCGGGGCCGGGATCAACTGCGTCGGGATGACCCCGGACGGGCGGACCGCCCGCTTCCCGGCGATCGGGAAGCTCTCCGGGGACTGGGGCGGCGGGGGCGGCCTGGCCGAGGAGGCGCTGTGGTGCGCGGCGCGCGGCGAGGACGGGCGCGGCGAGCCGACCGAGCTGTCGCGGGCGCTGCCCGCGCACTTCGGTCTGGAGACGATGTACGCGCTGATCGAGGCGCTGCACCTGGGCCGGATCCCGATGGAACGGCGGCACGAACTGGCGCCCGTGCTCTTCCGGGTGGGCGCGGCGGGCGACCCGGTCGCGCTGTCGCTCGTGCACCGGCTGGCCGAGGAGGTCGTGGCGATGTCGTCGGTGGCGCTCGGGCGGCTCGGGCTGCTCGACGGTCCGGCGCCGGTGCTGCTGGGCGGCAGCGTGCTCGCCGCCCGCCACCCGCAGCTGGAGAAACGTATCCGCGAACTCCTCGCGGAGCGGGCCCCGAAGGCGGTGGTCGGTTTCGTGACGGCACCGCCGGTGCTCGGCGCGGGGCTCCTCGCCCTGGACGCGTGGGGGGCGGACCCGTCGGCCGCGGCGCGACTGCGGGAGCACTACGGGGTGTGAGGGGCGCGGGAGCGCCACGGGGACGCAGGAGCGCCACGGGAGCGCGGGCGTCGGGCGCGAGGGGGATGCGGGCGCGGGCCCGGGGCGTGAGGGGATACGCGGAACACGGGCGCGGGGCGTCCTCGCCGGTTCGGCGGGGCGCCCCGCCCCCGTGTTCACCTGTTCGAGCGATGCCCGCTCCGGAACCGATCCCGGGCGGGGCACGTATTCATGAGGAGGGGGTTCTCCCGCGGTCGCGCGGGAGGCATGGGGCACGATGGGAGCCGGCAGGAACAAGATCCAGTCATTCCCGGTGTGCGGAAGGGCCCGTGCGGCCATACTGCTCGCCGGGTGGTCCTCCACCGGAGCCGGCGCTCCGGGGCGGACCGGCTCGTCGGCGACCGAGGGGGAGGTCACGTGACACAACCGCCGGACCCGCCCGCCGGACCGGCGGCGCGGAGCACGGACCCGGCGCCCGCGCGCCCGGCCGGCGTGCCCGCGCAGGCGACGCCCGCCCGGACGCCGTCCGCGACGCCGCCGTCCGCGCCCGCGCCGTCGGAGGCTCCCGCCGCGCCGCCCGCGGAGCGCGGCGCCTGGGCCGTGGGGCGGGAACTGCTGCGGACGGCCGCGACGACCGAGCCCGGCCGGCTCAGGATCCTCGGGGCCGTACTGGCGCTGCTCGTCGTCGCGTTCGGGGCCGTCACCGCCCTGGAGGTCACCGGCCGGGCCTCCGCCGCCGACGACGTCGTGGGCCGCAGCCAGCCGCTCAGCGCCGACGCCGCCGCCCTCTACCGCTCCCTCGCCGACGCCGACACCACCGCCGCCAGCGGCTTCCTCGCGGGCACCCTGGAGCCGGCCGGATCGCGCGAGCGGTACGCGAAGGACATCGCCACCGCCTCCCGCCTCCTCGTCAAGGCGGCGGCGCACACAGACGGTTCGCCGGAGGCGGCCCGCGAGATCACCACGCTCGGCGAGCAACTGCCGCGCTACACGGGCCTCGTGGAGCGCGCCCGGGCCGCCAACCGGCAGGGCCTGCCGCTGGGCGGCGCCTATCTGCGGTACGCCAACCAGCAGATGACCACCGTCCTGCTGCCCGCCGCCGAGCGGCTGTACGCGGCGGAGACGGAGCGGCTCCGCCGGGACGACGACTCGGCCCGCGCCTGGCCCCTCCTGTCGCTCGCGGCCGGCCTGGTCGCCCTCGCCGCCCTCGGCTGGGCCCAGCGCCGCACCTACGTCCGCACCCACCGGGTCTTCAACCACGGGCTGCTCGCC
Source organism: Streptomyces sp. NPDC092045 (assembly GCF_044756005.1). NCBI lineage: Bacteria > Bacillati > Actinomycetota > Actinomycetes > Kitasatosporales > Streptomycetaceae > Streptomyces > Streptomyces sp. NPDC092045. Next base: position 706,511 of record NZ_JBIVSC010000002.1, read on the forward strand.
GCGACCGCCGCCGCGGGCGTCGTCCTGCTCTGGCTCCTGAGCGCGCACGCCGTCGCCCGGTCCGGCCTGGAGGACGCGCGGGCGCACGGGCAGGAGTCCCTCCAGGTCCTCAACACGGCCCGGATCAGCTCGCTCACCGCCCGCGCCAACGAGAACCTGACCCTGGTCGCCCGGGGCGCCGTCCTCACCGAGGACGGCAGGAACGACAAGTACGAGGCCGAGTACGCGGCGAGCATGCGGGCCCTGACGAAGGCGCTCGCCTCGGCGCGGCGGCTCGCCGACGACGAGGCGGGCCGGGGCCCGGTCGACGAGTCCGCCGCCCGCGCGGGCGAGTGGCAGCGGCGCCACGGGGACGCGCGCGCGAAGGACGACGCCGGGGACTACGAGGGCGCCCTCGACCGGATCGTCGGCGCGAAGGAGTCCACCGGGCAGTCCTTCGACCAGGTCGACGCGGCCCTGGAGCGGGCCCTCGGGCACGAGCAGGCCGAGTTCACCCGCTCCGCCGGGGACGCCCGGGACGCGCTGACGGCGCTGCCCCCGGGCGCGGCGGTCCTCGCGATCCTGGGGGCGGCGGGCGCCGTGCTCGGCGTCAACCGCAGACTGTCGGAGTACCGGTGAGAGGGGGAGGGATGTCCGAGGACACGGAGCCGCTGGTGCGGCGGGCCGCGCGGCGGCTGCGCGGCTGGGGCGGAGTGGCTGCCATGGCCGTGGCCTGCGGGCTCACCGCCTCGCTCACCCTGCTCCCGCTCGCCCGTGAGGGGAGCGACACGGCGGCGCCCGGGACGGACCGGGCGGCCGGCGCGAACGGCGGTGCGGGCGGCGGCACGGGGGTCGGCGTCCAGGTCAGGGCGGACACCTGCCGGAACCCGGAGGCCTCCCTCACCCCCTCCACGGAGGACGGCCCGTCGGTCCGGGCGGTCAAGGAGCGCGGGAAGCTGATCGTCGGCGTGGACCAGTCCAGCTACCGCTGGGGCTACCGCAACCCGGAGAAGGGCGTCCTGGAGGGGTTCGACATCGCCCTCGCCCGGGCCGTGGCCAAGGACCTCCTCGGCGACGAGAACGCCGTCATCTTCCGCGCCATCCCCACCAACCAGCGGATCGCCGCCCTGGACGGCGGCAAGGTCGACCTCGTCGTGCGCACCATGACGATCAACTGCAAGCGGATCGAGCAGGTCGCCTTCTCCACCGCCTACTTCCAGGCCGGGCAGCAGGTCCTGGCGCCCAAGCGCTCCGACATCACCGGCTACGACTCCTCGCTGCGCGGCAAGCGGGTCTGCACCGCCGAGGGCTCCACGGCCCACGAGGCCCTGGAGGAGAACTCCTTCGGCGCCGTCTTCGAGGACGAGGGCGACGGCACCAAGGACGACCCGGACCTGCTGACCGTCCCCAACCAGCTGGACTGCCTGGCCAGGCTCCAGCTCGGCGAGGTGGACGCCGTGGTCACCGACAACGCCCTCGCGGCCGGCCAGGCCGCCCAGGACCCGGCGGTCGAGCTGAAGGGGAAGCCGTTCACGAAGGAGTACTACGGGGTGGCGGCCAAGCTGGGCAACGACGACCTGGTGCGCCGGGTCAACCACGTCCTGGTCGGCTACCGGCAGGGCCCCTGGCAAGCGGCGTACAGACAGTGGCTGGAGAAGGACCTGCCCGGGATACCCGGGCCGCCCGCTCCCCTGTACAAGTAGCCGCCGCGCACGGCCCCTGCACACAAGAGTCCTTGCACACATGGCGGAAGAGGTGACCGATGGGCGTCGCGGAACCCCCTGGGCCGGTGATGGACCGGGACGAGGTGGACCGTGCGCTGGCGCGGTTCGGCGCCGAGCACAAGGCGGTCGAGGACTCGCTGCTCGCGCTCCAGGACCACGCGGGCCGCAGGCTGCTCGAAGGAGCCGGGCTGACCGGCACGACCCGGGAGCGCTGGGCGGCGGCCGAGCGGACCATCACCCTGCTCTGGACCTGCTTCGACGTGTACACCGACGCCCTGCGGGAGGCCCGTGAGGTGCGCGCGCGGCGCCGCTGGCCCGGCCGGGAGGAGCTGGTGGAGCTGACCGACCGGCTGCGCGGCGAGAGCGTCCTCGTCCCGGGCGGCGCGGGCGAGGAGGCGCTGCTGTCCGAGCGCTTCACCCTGGAGGGCCTGGTGCGGCGGATGAACGAGCTGTACGCCTCCTCGCTCGACCTGGTCGTCACCGCCGACGCCGTCTGGTCGGCGCTGCCCGCCCGGATAGACCTGCTCGCCGCCGAGCTGGGCCGGACGCGGTCCCTCGCGCACTCGGTGGGCGTGCGGCCGGGCGAGCACCCGGCCGGGGACGAGCTGGAGGAGATCACGGCCGAGCTGGGCCTGCTGCGCTCCCAGGTGGTCACGGACCCGCTGGCCTTCTGGCGCCCGGCCGCGGGGAGTTCGGCGCCCGGCGGGGGCCGCCCCGACACCGCGCGGTACGACCGGGCCGCCCTGGCCCTGGAGGACGTGCGGCGCGAGATCGAGGCCGTCCTCGCGGTCCGGCAGGACTCCGAGGACCGGCTGCTCCGGCTGCGGGACGTGCTGTCGCGGGCGGACCGGACGCTCGCCGAGGCGCGGGCCGCGCGCGGCGAGGTCCTCGCGAAGATCGCGGCCTCCGAGGTGCCGGCCGTCAGCGGTCCGCCGACGGCGCTCCAGGAGCGGCTGGTGGCCGCCGCCGAGTACCGCCGGCACGCCCGGTGGCACCGGCTGTCCCCGCTCCTGGACTCGCTGGAGCGGGAGGCGGAGGAGGAACTGCTGCGGGCCCGCGAGTCGTTGACGGCGGTCACCGCGCCGCTCGCGGTCCGGGCGGAACTGCGCGGCCGCCTCGACGCGTACAAGGCGAAGGCGGCGCGGCTCGGCGCGGTGGAGGACCCGCTCCTGGTCGAGCGGTACGACGCGGCCCGGCGGATGCTGTGGAGCGCGCCCTGCGACCTGCGGGTCGCGGAGCAGGCGGTGCTGCGCTACCAGCGGGCGGTGGCGGAGGTGCTGTCCGGGCCCGAGGGCGCGGGGAACGCGGAAGACGCGGGAGGACGACAGTGGTGAGCGGGGAGACGGGCGCGGTGAGCTGCCAGCGCCCTTCGTGCGAGGGCGCGTACGAGGACATGGGCGGCGGCGAGCTGTACTGCGACACCTGCGGGCTCGCGCCGGTCGTGGCGCCCGGCGGGATGATCGGCTCGACGCCGACCGGGTTGGCCGTGCCGGGCCGGTCCTCCCGCACGGGGACGGGGGCCGGCGGGCCGGACTCCGCCTCCTCGCGGAGCGGTTCGCGGGCCTCCTCGCGCGCCTCGTCCCGCTCCTCGACCTCGCGCCGGTCGGTCTCGGGGCGCCTGTCGCGCTCGCTGTCGGGGAGCTCCACGGGCCGTTCGGTGTCGGTGCGCAGCTCCGGCGCGTCGACCGGGCAGTCCGCCCGGAACCGGCTCGGCGCGGGCCTGGTGACGATCCCGGAGGTGCCGCGCCCCGACCCGCGGGGCGCGGTGATGGAGAACCCGGAGGTCCCCGAGCGGAAGCGGTTCTGCTCCCGCTCCGACTGCGGGGCCCCGGTGGGCCGGGCGCGGGGCGACCGGCCGGGCCGCACGGAGGGCTTCTGCACCAGCTGCGGGCACCCGTACTCCTTCGTGCCGAAGCTGCGTTCCGGGGACATCGTGCACGGCCAGTACGAGGTGGCGGGCTGCCTCGCGCACGGTGGTCTCGGCTGGGTGTACCTGGCCGTCGACCGGGCCGTCTCGGACCGGTGGGTCGTCCTCAAGGGCCTGCTCGACACCGGCGACCAGGACGCCATGGCGGCGGCGATCTCCGAGCGCCGCTTCCTCGCCGAGATCGAGCACTCCAACATCGTCCGGATCTACAACTTCGTCGAGCACCTCGACCAGCGGACCGGCTCCCTGGACGGCTACATCGTCATGGAGTACGTCGGCGGCAAGTCGCTCAAGGAGATCGCCAACGGGCGCCGGACGCCGGACGGACGGCGCGACCCGCTGCCGGTGGAGCAGGCCTGCGCGTACGGGATCGAGGCGCTGGAGGCGCTCGGGCACCTGCACAGCCGGAACCTGCTGTACTGCGACTTCAAGGTCGACAACGCCATACAGACCGAGGACCAGCTCAAGCTCATCGACATGGGCGCGGTCCGGCGGATGGACGACGACGAGTCGGCGATCTACGGCACCGTCGGCTACCAGGCGCCGGAGGTGGCCGAGGTCGGCCCCTCGGTGGCGAGCGACCTGTACACGGTGGCGCGCACGCTCGCCGTGATGACCTTCGACTTCCAGGGCTACACGAACGTCTTCGTGGACTCGCTGCCGGACCCGGGGAACATCGCGGTCTTCCGGACGTACGAGTCGTTCTACCGCTTCCTGGTCCGGGCCACCGACCCTGACCCGGCGCGCCGGTTCGCCTCCGCGCAGGAGATGGCCGAGCAGCTGACGGGCGTGCTGCGCGAGGTGGTGGCGCTCCAGTCGGGGCGGCCCCGTCCGGCGCTGTCGACGCTGTTCGGCACGGAGGTGCGGGTCACGGACACGGAGCTGTTCGCCGAGTCGACCGAGGACGTCTCCCTGTTGGGGGCCCGGCGGGTCCGGGGCGGCCGGAAGGCGCGCCCGGGGCGGGCCGCCGGTGCCGGTGGCGTGGTGGCGCCGAGGGCCGGTGCCGGTGGCGCGGTTCCGCCAGGATCCGGTGCCGGTGGCGCGGTTCCGCCGGGGGCCGGGCTCGGGGGGCTGCTCGCGCCGCTCGACACGCCCGCCACCGCGCTCGCGCTGCCCGTGCCGCACGTCTCGCCGGCCGACCCCAACGCCGGTTTCCTCGCGGGTCTGGCGGCCGCCGCGCCGGGCGAGCTGCTCGGGGCGCTCCAGGCCGCGCCCGCGCCCTCCGTCGAGCTGCGGCTGCGCACCCTGCGGGCCCAGCTGGAGCTGCGCGACCTGCCGGCCGCCGCCCGGACGCTCGCCGGTCTGGAGGAGCGGGACCCGGACGACTGGCGGGTCGTCTGGTACCGGGGCGTCACGTCGCTGGTGACCGGGGACCACGAGCACGCGGCGCTCGCCTTCGACGCGGTGTACGACGCCTTCCCGGGCGAGCCGGCGCCGAAGCTGGCCCTGGGGATCTGCGCCGAGGTCCTCGGCCAGCTCGACAACGCCGCCGAGTACTACCGCCTGGTGTGGGCGACCGACCCCGGTTTCGTCAGCGCGGCCTTCGGTCTCGCCCGGGTGCGGCTCGCGGCGGGCGACCGCGCCGGGGCCGTGCGGACCCTGGAGTCCGTGCCGGAGGCGTCGATCCACTACACGGCGGCCCGGGTCGCGGCCGTGCGGGCGCGGCTGCGGCGGCGCCCGCCGTCCGAGCCGCTCGGCGCCGACCTGACGGCCGCCGCGGCGCAGGTCTCGGCGCTCCGGGGCTTCGGTCTGGACGCGGTGCGCCGGGAGCGGTTGTCGACGGAGGTCCTCGGAACGGCCCTCGACTGGGTACTCTCCGGGAGTCCCGGTGCGGCACCGGGCGGCGGCGCGCTGCTGCTCGGGAGCGAACTGGACGAGCGCGGACTGCGCTTCGGCCTCGAACGCTCGTACCGGGTGCTGGCCCGGCTCGCCCAGCAGGGCGGGGAGAGGATCGAACTGGTGGAGCGGGCCAACCGCTTCCGCCCCCGGACGTGGGTGTGAGGATGTCCCAGAAGCCGAAGCCGTCGCACGGACTCGCCGCCTGCCCGGGCTGCGCGGAGCCGCTGGACTCGGGTGACCGGTTCTGCGGGGCGTGCGGTTACGACCTGTCGGCCGTCCCGGCCGCCGGGAACGGTCCCGACCGCCCGACCGTGGCGATCGGCACCCCCGTGAGCTGGCCGGACGCGCCGCCGCGCGAACCCGGTTCGCTCTCGACCATGACCCAGCACCCCGGCGACCTGCCGGGCACCGACTCCGGCGGCCACGACCTGCCGGCCGCCGCCCCCGCCGGGGACTTCGAGCTGGCGGCGCCCGATCCCCGGGCGGCCGTACGCGTCGACGATCCGGTGCCGGCCCCCGCCGCCGCGCGGGCACCGGCCCCGGTGCAGCAGGCACCGGCCCCGGTGCAGCAGCCGCCGGCGCCGGAGGGGGCGGCGCACGGTCCCGCGCTCTGCGTGGCCTGCCGGGCCGGCCGGGTGGACACCGACGGGTACTGCGAGAACTGCGGGCACGCGCAGCCCCGCGAGCGCGACCACATGGAGCGGGAGCTCGGCGGCGTGGCCGCCGTCAGCGACCGGGGGCTGCGCCACCACCGCAACGAGGACGCGTTCGCCGTCTCCTCGACCACCCTGCCCGACGGCTCCCCCGCCACCCTCGCCGTCGTCTGCGACGGCGTCTCCTCGGCGACCCGGCCCGACGAGGCCTCCGCCGCCGCCGCGGAGGCGGCCGGCGCCGCGCTGCTCGCCGCGCTGCCCCGGGGCACGCACCCGCAGCAGGCCATGCACGAGGCGATCGTCGCCGCCTCCCGGGCCGTCGACTCCCTCGCCGAGAAGGCGGCGGACGGCGAACCCCACCGCAACGCACCCGCGTGCACCATCGTCGGCTCCGTCGTCGCGGACGGCCTGCTCGTCGTGGGCTGGGTCGGCGACAGCCGGGCCTACTGGGTGCCGGACGACCGCGCCGCCCCGGCCGCCCGGCTCACCGAGGACGACTCGTGGGCCGCGCAGATGGTCGCGGCGGGCCTGATGAACGAGGCCGAGGCGTACGCGGACGAGCGCGCCCACGCGATCACCGGCTGGCTCGGCGCCGACGCGTACGAGCTGGACCCGCACACGGCCGCGTTCAAGCCGGACCGCTCCGGCGTGGTGGTGGTCTGCACGGACGGCCTGTGGAACTACGCGGAGGGCCCCGAGGACATGGCCCGGGTCGTCCCGGCCGACGCGGCGGACCGCCCGCTGCACAGCGCCCGGGTCCTGGTCGGGCACGCCCTGGACGGCGGGGGCCACGACAACATCACGGTCGCGCTCGTCCCGTTCGCCGCCCCTCCCCAGGGGGCGGGACCCGCCTGACCGGCCGCCGGTCCCGTCCTTCCAGCCCACCGCCGTTGTCCGAGGAGCCGAACAGATGGCGAACTTCTCCAAGTCGACCGTGCCCCAGTTCTCGGTGGACGTGTACCAGAACGAGTTCCTGCCGGAGGGCGGCAGGGACGTCAGCGCGATCGTCACGGTCACCTCGACCGGCGGCGGCACCGTCGGCGCGGGCGCCCACGGCTCGGCCGGAGTCGTGATCATGGTCGACTGCTCCGGTTCGATGGACTACCCGGCCACCAAGATGCGCGGGGCGCGGGAGGCGACCGCCGCCGCCGTCGACACCCTGCGCGACGGCACCTCCTTCGCCGTCGTCGCCGGCACGCACGTGGCCAAGGAGGTCTACCCGGGGAACGGACGGCTCGCCGTCGCCGACGCCCGCACCCGGGCCGAGGCCAAGGAGGCGCTGCGCCGGCTCGCCGCGAGCGGCGGCACCGCGATCGGCACCTGGCTGCGGCTCGCGGACCGGCTGCTCTCCTCCGCCGACCTCGCCATCCGGCACGGCATCCTGCTCACCGACGGGCGCAACGAGCACGAGTCCCCGGAGGAGCTGCGGGCCGCGCTGGACGCCTGCGCGGGCCGGTTCACCTGCGACGCGCGCGGGGTCGGCACCGACTGGGAGGTCAAGGAGGTCACCGGGATCGCCTCGGCGCTCCTCGGCACCGCCGACATCGTCGCCGACCCGGCCGGTCTCGCGGCCGACTTCACGGCGATGATGGAGCAGGCGATGGGCAAGGGCGTGGCGGACGTCGCGCTGCGCCTGTGGACCCCGGTCGGGGTGGAGATCGCGTTCGTGAAGCAGGTGGCGCCGACGGTCGAGGACCTCACCGGGCGGCGCACGGAGGCGGGGCCGCGCGCCGGGGACTACCCGACGGGCTCGTGGGGCGACGAGTCCCGCGACTACCACGTGAGCGTGCGGGTGCCGCGGGCCGCGGTCGGCCAGGAGATGCTGGCGGCCCGGGTCTCCCTGATCGCCCCGGACCCGGCGGGCGGCGACGCGCGCCCGCTGTCTCAAGGACTGGTACGGGCGGTGTGGACGGACGACCTGGCCATGTCCACGTCGATCAACCCGCAGGTGGCGCACTACACGGGACAGGCCGAGCTGGCGGACGCCATCCAGCAGGGGCTGGATGCCCGCAAATCGGGCGATCACGACGGTGCGACGGCCAAACTGGGCCGTGCCGTGCAGCTCGCGGCGGCCTCCGGCAACGCGGATACGGCGAAACTGCTTTCGAAGGTGGTCGACGTGGTCGACGCGGTGGCGGGTACTGTGCGTTTGAAGGCGAAGGTCGCCGAAGCGGACGAGATGACACTCGAGACCCGCTCCACGAAGACCGTTCGCGTCAAGAGGTAGCCCGGCCACCGGGCCGGACGACGAGAGGGGGAAGCACCGACATGCCGACCTGCCCGAACGGACACCAGTCGGTCTCCGACGACTGGTGCGAGGTCTGCGGCCATCGCATGGCCGGGGCGGGTGCGCCGACGGGTGCCGTACCGCCGCCTCCCCCGCCGCCGCCCCCCGCGTACGGATACCCCGGCCCCGGCGGCCCCGGTCCGGGCGACCACGGTCCGGGCCCCGGCGGCCCCGGTGACCACGGTCCCGGCCGGCCCCCGGCGGGTCCCCCGCCCGCCGCGCCCGGCGGCTTCGGCCCCGGCGGCGACCCGAACGCCACGGCCCAGGCGGAGCTGTGCCCGCAGTGCCGGACGCCGCGCGAGCACATGGCGCCGTTCTGCGAGGAGTGCCGCTGGAACTTCCTCACGAACACGGCCACCTCGTACACGCCGGTGGCCCCCTCCAACATCCCGCCGCGCCAGCCCGGGCCGCCGCCCGGCCTGAACCTGCCGCCGGGCTTCCGGACCCCGCCGCCGGGGCCCCCGCAGCAGCAGGACCCGTTCGGCTACCAGGGCTCGCGGCCCTCGCAGGTGAACCGGCCGGCGGAGCCGCTCGGCGCCGAGCCCACCCACCACCAGGCCCCGCCGCAGCGCCCGCAGGCGCAGCAGCAGCCCCCGGCGCCCCCGCAGCACCGGCAGCCGGAGCCGCCCCCGTACCTCCGGGCGCCCGCCCAGGCCCCGGCGCCGCCCGCGCCGCCGCAGCCGCGCGCGGACGACGACTGGCTCCTGCCGCCGCCGTCGCAGCACCAGCCGCCGCAGGCGCCCCCGCAGCAGCACCAGCAGCAGGCACCGCCCCACCAGGCGCCGCCGCAGCACCAGGGCGCGCCGCCCCAGCACCACCAGGGCCCGCCGCAGCCCCCCGCGCACCAGGGGCCCCCGCAGCAGCAGGCCCCGCAGCAGCACCAGGGGCCGCCGCAGCAGTTCCAGCAGCCGCAGGCGCACCGGAGCTGGAGCGCGGTCATCGGTCCGGACCGCGCGTACTTCATGGCGATGATGCAGCGCAGCGGCCCGGAGGCGACGGGCCTGAACCTGCCCGCGTACTCCCCGGACAAGCACCTGCCGCTCCAGGGCAACCAGATCTCCATCGGCCGCCGCCGGCACTCCACCGGCGAGTCCCCCGACATCGACCTGTCGGTGCCGCCGGAGGACCCGGGCGTCTCGCACCAGCACGCGGTCCTGGTGCAGCAGCCGGACGGCTCGTGGGCGGTGGTGGACCAGAACTCCACCAACGGCACCACGATCAACGGCGGCGAGGAGCCGATCCAGCCCTACGTGCCCGTGCAGCTCCAGGACGGCGACCGGGTGCACGTCGGCGCCTGGACCACGATCACGATCCGCCTGGGCTGACATCCCGCCCGGGCCCGGGGGCCGGGGGTCCTAGACCTCCGGTCCTCGGCCGGGGCATCTGAGACGATGGAGCGGTGAGCGAGATTCCCGGGGAAACGGCACAGGAGCAGACCTTCTACGAGCAGGTCGGCGGCGAGGAGACGTTCCGCCGTCTCGTCCACCGCTTCTACGAGGGCGTCGCGGAGGACCCGCTGCTGCGCCCGATGTACCCCGAGGAGGACCTCGGCCCCGCCGAGGAGCGTTTCGCCCTCTTCCTGATCCAGTACTGGGGCGGGCCCCGCACCTACAGCGACCGCCGGGGCCACCCCCGCCTCCGGATGCGCCACGCCCCGTTCGCCGTCGACCGGGCGGCCCACGACGCCTGGCTCCGCCACATGCGGACCGCCCTGGACGAGCTCGGCCTCGCGCCCGAGCACGAGGCGGAGCTCTGGCGCTACCTCACCTACGCCGCCGCCTCGATGGTGAACACGGCCGGCTGACCCGGCCGCCGGAGGCGCCCCGTGTCCGTTCGGGCACGTTCGCGGGTGCGTCCGGGCAACCTCACCGCACGGAAGGGCGCATTCCGGAGCCGGGGCACCGGATAACGGTCACGATCGGATCAAGGTGACCCCGCAAGCGGTTTCCAGCCGTACGTGCCCTCTGAAAGCATCCGGAAGAAGTTCCGGTGGCGTTCGACGAGCGTTCGACGAGCGCACCGTGATCAGGGCGGCCAGGGGGACGGGTGACGGGGTTCGTATTTCTGCGTGTCAGGGCGCACCGGCTGCTGCTCGCCGCCGCGCTGCTCTCCGTGCTCCTGACCACCTCGGTCCTCGCCACCCTGGCCGCCCTCTCCGGCGCGATCGGGGACGCCGCGCTCCAGGCGGGCCTGCGCGGCCGGTCCGCGGCCGCCGCCGCGCTCCTGGTCGGCGGCCAGGTGCCCGCCGAGAAGCGGGCCGGTGCCGACGCCGCCGTGCGCGACGGGATGCGGGCGTCCTTCGACGGACTGCCGGTGACCGTGCGACGGCTCGAACGCTCGGGACCGTACGCGCTGCCCCGGAGCCTCCAGCCCGTCGCCGCCCGCGCGGGCGAACCCGACCTCACCCGCTTCGCCGCGCTCGACCGCTCGCGGCTCTCCCTCGTCCGGGGCTCCTGGCCCACGGCCGCCCGGCCCGGCGGCGCGGTCGAGACCGCGCTGCCCGAGGAGGCGGCCCGGCGCCTGAAGATCGGCCCCGGCACCGTCCTCGACCTCACCGACCGGCTCACCGACCGGCGGGTGAAGGCCCGGATCACCGGCGTCTACCGGCCCGTGGACACCTCCGACCCGTACTGGCAGCTCGACCCGGCGGGCGGCCGGGGCGTGCGGACGGTCGCGTTCACGACGTACGAGCCGCTGCTCGCCGACCCGGCCATCCTCACCTCCGGGGCGCTGAGCCACGGCGACACCTCCTGGCTCGGCACCGCCGACTTCACCGGCTTCACCACGGACCGGATGGGCGCCCTGCGCACCGCCGCGACCGAGGGCCCGAAGGCCCTGGCCGAGAACCGGGCCGCGTTCGGCGCGACGGTCTCGGCGACCACCGCGCTGCCCGCCGTCCTGGACCGGACCGAACGGGCCCTGCTCGTCTCCCGCTCCACCCTGCTGATCGTCGCCGTGCAGCTCGTGCTGCTCGCCGCGTACGCGCTGCTGCTCGTCGCCCGGCTGCTCAGCACCGAGCGCTCCGGCGAGACGGCCCTGCTGCGGGCGCGCGGCGGGTCGCGGCGCCGGATCGCCGGACTCGCCGGCGTCGAGGCGTTGCTGCTCGCCCTGCCGGCGGCGCTCGCCGCCCCGCTCCTGTCCGGCCCGCTGACCGGGCTCTTCGCCGAGCGGTCCGCGCTCTCCTCGCTCGGGGTGCGGCTCGACACCTCGCCCTCGCTCCAGGTGTGGCTGGTGGCCGCCGTGGTGGCGCTGTGCTGCGCGGCGGCCGTCGTGGCGCCCGCGCTGGCCGCCGGGGACGGCGCGGCCGTCTCGCTGCGCAAGGCCCGCTCGGCCTCGCTGCCCGGACCGGTGCGGGCCGGGGCGGACCTCGGGCTGCTCGCCGTCGCCGCCGTCGCGTACTGGCAGCTCCAGCGGCCCGACGCCGCGGGCGGCACCCTCGGCGCGGACGCGGGCGGCGGGGGCTCGATCGATCCGGTGCTCGTCGCCGCGCCCGCCCTCGCCCTGCTCGCCGGGACCGTCCTGACGCTGCGGCTGCTGCCGCCCGCCGCCAAGCTGGCCGAGCGGCGCGCGGCCGGCGGGCGCGGGCTGTCCGCCGCCCTCGCCGGCTGGCAGTTCAGCCGCCGGCCGCTGCGGGGCGCTGGCCCCGTCCTCCTGCTCGTCCTCGCCGTGGCGATGGGCATGCTGGCCATCGGGCAGAGCGGCTCGTGGGAGCGTTCGCAGCGCGACCAGGCCGACTTCCGCACCGGGACGGACGTCCGCGTCCTGAGCCCCGGGCCCGGCGAGCCCACGCGGACCGAACGGCTCGCCGCCGTGCCGGGCGTCACGGCCGTGGCACCCGTGCACCGCGCCACCATGGACGTCTCCGGCCGGAACGCCACCGTCCTCGCCGTGGACACCCGCAACGCCGCCGGCGGCCTGCTCCTTCGCCCCGACCTCGCCGGCACCACGGCCTCCTCGCTGCTCGCCCCGCTGGCCCCGGCGGCCGGCCCCCGCCCCGGGCTCGCGCTGCCCGCCGGGACCCGGACGCTCGCCGCGGACCTGCGGGCCGCCGCGCCGGAGGGCAGCGGGGCCTCCCGGGTCACGGCCGTCCTGGAGGACCCGAGCGGCGTCCCGTACCGGCAGACCCTGGGCACGCTGCCCTCCGACGACCGCGTCCACCGGCTGGCCCTCGACCTCGGTACCCTCACCGCCGCGCCCGGCGGCGACGCGGGCCGCGGCTCGGACGGCCTGCTCACCCTCACCGGTCTGGAGCTCGACGGCGTGATCGCCGCGGGCCCGCACCACGTCCGCACCGTCCGCGTCGAGGGCCTCGCCACCACCGGGGCGGACGGCGGCACGCGGACGCTCTCCCCCGCGAAGGTCCTCGCCGGCTGGTCGTCCGGTGTCGAGCAGACCGAGAGCGGCGCGGGACGGAGGAGCGGCACCGCGGGCGGCGGCACCGGCCCGGCCGGGCCCGGCGGATCCGCGCCGTACACCGTCTCGTTCGGGGTGCGGGGCGCCGACGCCGGCAAGCTCCGCGCGCCGACGGAGGAGTACGCCCTGCGGATGGCGGCCCCCGCGCCGAAGCCGCCCGAGCGGCTGCCGGCCGTGGCCACCGGCGCCTTCATGACGGCGACCGGGGCCGGACCGGGCGACACCGTCGAGGTCACCCTCGACGGCCTGCGGGTCCGCGTCGTCGTCGACCGGGTGGTCGAGGAGCTGCCGACCACCGGTCCGGCGGCCTCCGCCGGCACGTCGGCGACCACCCCGGCGGACGGCGGCGCGCTCCTCCTCGACCTGGTCACCGTCAACCGGTACCTGGCCGGGTCCGGCGACGGCACCCTGTCCGTACCGGCCACCGAGTGGTGGCTGACCACCGCCCCGGGCAGGACGGCCGAGGTCGCCGCCGCCCTGCGCGCCCGCCCCGACGCGGACCCGGCGCAGGTCCTCGTGCGCGACGAGATCGCCGCCGAACTCCTCGGCGACCCGCTCGGCGCGGGCCCCAACGCGGCCCTGATGGCGGTGGCCGCGGCCGCCGCCGCGCTCGCCGCCGTCGGCTTCGCGGTCGGCTCGGCCGGCGCGATGCGGGAGCGGTCCGCCGAGTTCGGGGTGCTGCGGGCGCTCGGCACGCCGCAGCGGCGGCTCGCCCGGCTGATCGCCGCCGAACAGGGGCTGCTCATCGGCATCGGCCTGCTCGTCGGCACCGGGCTCGGCACGGTCCTGGCCCGGGCCGTCGTCCCGCTCGTCGTCCTCACCGGCCAGGCCGCCCGGCCCGTCCCGCCGGTCCTGGTCGAACTCCCCCCCGGCCAGGTCGCCCTGCTGCTCACGGGGGTCGCCGCGCTCCCCCTGGCCATCGTCGCCACGATCGCCCTGCGCCGCACGGACCCGGTCGTGACCCTGCGCCACCAGGGGGCGAGCTGATGCCGGCGCGCGACGAGCACGGGACGCCGGAAGGGGCCCGGGGCCCCGACGCGGACGAGACGCCGACGCCGGGCGCCCCCGGGCCCCTCGGCCGGGTCCCGGACCAGACGCCCGCCGCCCCCGGCGGGGACGGCACCCACCAGCCCGACGCACGCAGGAAGGCCCCCGACATGCCCCGGCCCTCCCGGCCCGACCAGCCTTCCGAGCCCGACCGGTCCTCCGGGGCGGACCGCCCCACCGCCCCCGGCGGGACCGCCCCGGCCGGCAGGGCCGCCCGCCCCGCCGGGGCCGCCCCCGTCGTCGCCCCCTGGGTGCGGACCCGGTTGCGGACCGCGCCCCGGGCCGCCGCCGCGCTCGCGCTGCTGGTCCTGGTCACCGCCTACCTCGCGGCGGCGCTGCCGAGGGCCGTCGACCGGTACGAGACGGAGGGCCTCCGGCACGACGTCGCGTCCGCCGCGCCCCGGGACAGCGTCCTCGAACTGAACGCGCCGCTGCCCGTCACCACCGCGGCCGAGTACGGGGCGAACCTGACCTCCGCGGCCCTCCGGAAGCGGAGCGACGCGCTGCGGGCCCTGCTGCCCGACCCGGTCCGGACCGACCCGGACCAGGCCGTCCACGGCGTCCGCACGATCGACCGGGTCGAGGGGCTCGACCCCTGGCTGCCCCGGCCCGACGGGCTCTCCCCGCAGTTCGTGCTCTCCTCCCCCTCCGACCTCGCCCGTCACACGACGCTCCGGCAGGGCCGGCCCGCCGGAGGCACCGCCCTCCGTCCGGAGGCGGTCGTGACCGCGAAGACCGCCGAGGCCCTGCGTCTGAAGCCCGGTTCGGTCGTGCACGTGCCGAGCCGGAGCGGCGAGCCGCTCGCCGTCACGGTCACCGGCGTCGTGGAGCCGCTCGGCCCCGGGACCGCCTACTGGGCGGTGGAGCCGCTGCTGCGGACGCCCGCGCTCGCCCCGCTGGTCGAGGAGGAGGTGAAGTACTACTGGCAGGCGGCCCTGCTCCTCTCGCCCTCCTCGGCGGCCTCGGTGCTCGCCACCGTCGGCGAGAAGGAGGTCTTCTTCCGGTTCGTGCCGACGGCCGGCCACCTCACCGGACGGGACACCGACCGGCTCTCCGCCGCCCTCGCCTCCGCCGCCGGTGGCCCCGACCTGGTCAGGATGCGCGAGGCCATGGGCGGCAACGGCGCGCTCACCACCGGCCTCGACGAGATCGTCGACGCGTACGGCTCGATGCGCGACGCGATCGCCCCGGTCGTGGCCGTCGCCGTCTTCGGGATCGGCGCGGTCGCGGCCGTCGTCCTCGCCATGACCGGCGGCCTCTTCACCGCCCGCCGCGACGGCGAGCTGGCGCTGCTCCGCTCCCGGGGCGCCTCCCTCACCGGCATCGGCCTGCGGCTGCTCGGCGAGACCTCGGCGGTCGCCGTGCCCGCCGCCGCCCTCGCCCTCGGCCTCGCGGTCCTGACGGTCCGCCCGCCCGGCGGAGGACCGGGAGCGGCCGACGGGATCCCCCTCGGCCCCTCCCTCCTCGCCGCCTCCGCCGTCGCCCTGGTCGCGATGCTCGTCCTGCCGCTGCGGGCGGTCGTCCTCCACCGGCGCCCCCGGCTGCACGGCGGACGCGACGACCTGCTGACCGCGCGCCCCTCCCGGCGCCGCACGGTCCTCGAACTCACCCTGCTCGTCCTGGCCGTGGGCGCGGTCGCCTCGCTGCGGCTGCGCGGCGCGGACGACTCCGGCGACCACCTGGTGAGCGCCGCCCCGGTCCTGGTCGGCCTGATCGCCGCCATGGTGCTCGTACGGGTCTATCCCCTGCCGCTGCGGTGGCTGGGCCGCCCGGCCCTGCGGCTGCGCGGGGCGGTCGGCCCGCTGGCCCTGGCCCGCGCCGGCCGTTCGTCCTCGACCGGCATGCTCCCGCTGCTCGCCCTCGTCCTCGCGCTGACCACGGCGGCCTTCGGCGGTTCCGTCCTCGCGGGCGTCGCCGACGCCCGCGACCGGGCCGCGCTCCTGGCGACCGGCGCGGACGCCCGGATCGACGGCTCGGTCGAGTGGACCCCGCTGCCGGCGGGTCTCGCCGAGGCCGTGCGCGGCACGGCGGGGGTGCGGGACCTGGCGCCGGTGCAGATCGAGTACGGGGTGGACCTGCCGTCCCACGAGGGCACCACCGCACGGGCGATGAGCGCGCCGCTCGTGGGCGTCGACCCCGCCTCGTACGCCCGGCTGGCGAAGCGGACCGGTTTCGGCGCGTTCCCGGCGGAGCTGCTGGCCTCGACGGGGAAGGGCGGGGAGGGCGTCACGGGCGACACCGGCCGGGTGCTGCCCGCGATCGCCTCGCCGTCGGTGGCCGAGCGGCTCGGCCGCGAGCCGATGGAGGTCGTGGCGGCGGCCGGGACGTTCCGGGTGGAGGTGGTCGGCGTCCGGCCGGCCACCCCGGCCCTGCCCGGCGAGGACTTCCTCCTCGTCAACGGCGCCGACCTCACCCGCCGGGCGGCCACCGCGCTGCTCGTCACGGGCCCGGTGGACGGGGCCGCGCTGCGGGGCGCCGTGCGGGAGCGGTCGGACGCCTTCGTGGTGCGGCTGCGGAGCGAGGAGCGGGCCACGTACGTGGACTCGCCGCTCCAGACCGGCGCCGAGCGGATCTACCTGGGTGCGATCGGCGCGGGCGCCGGTTACGCCGTGGTGGCCGTGCTGCTCTCGCTCGCGCAGAGCGCGCCGGAGCGGAACGCGCTGCTCGCCCGGCTGCGGACGATGGGCCTGACCAGGCGGCAGGGACGGCGGCTGCTCGGCCTGGAGGCGCTGCCGCAGGCGGTCCTCGCGGCGCTGGGCGGCGTGCTGGTGGGCTGGGCGACGGTGCCGCTGCTCGCGCCGGGCATCGACCTGTTCCGGCTGGCGCTCGCGACGGCCCCGGGCCTCGCCCGGCTCGACGGCGCCCCGCTGCGGGCGGACCCGTGGTCGCTGCTCGTCCCGGCCCTCGCCGTCGTGCTCCTGACGGCGCTCGCGGCGGTCGGGCAGGCCTGGTGGGCGGGGCGCAGGGGCTCGATCAAGGAACTCAGGGCAGGAGACGCACGATGACGGAGACCGGGATCCGGGACGGGGCCGGGGCGGCGGAGGCCGGAGCGGCCGGGGCCACGACCCTCGAAGAGCTGGAGCGGCGGGCGACGGCGCGGCGCGACCGGCCCTCGTACGGCCACGACGCGCTCATCGCCTGCGACCGGCTCGTCCGCATCTTCACCACGGACGGGGTGGAGGTGCAGGCGCTCCAGGGGCTCGACCTCCTCGTGAAGGAGGGCGAGCTGATGGCCCTGGTCGGCGCGTCGGGCTCCGGCAAGTCGACGCTGATGAACATCCTGGCGGGCCTGGACGTGCCGACCGCCGGCGCGGCCCGGGTCGCGGGGTGCGACCTGCTGGCGATGGACGGGAAGGCGCGGCTGCGCTACCGGCGCGAGGTCGTCGGCTTCGTCTGGCAGCAGACCGCCCGCAACCTGTTCCCCTATCTGACGGCCGCCCAGAACGTGGCGCTCCCCATGCAGTTGCGGGGCCGGTCGAAGGCGCGGCAGAAGACGGAGCGGGCGGAGGAGCTGCTCGCGATGCTGGGCATCGCGGAGATCCGCGACCGGCGGCCGCACCAGCTCTCCGGCGGTCAGCAGCAGCGGGTGGCGATCGCGGTGGCCCTGGCCAACAACCCGGCCGTGCTCCTGGCCGACGAGCCGACGGGCGAGCTGGACTCGGCCACCGGCGAGCAGGTCTTCGCGGCCTTCCGCCGCGCCAACGAGGAGCTGGGCACGACGATCGTGATCGTCACCCACGACCAGGCGGTCGCCTCCGAGGTGCGCCGCACGGTCGCCATCCGCGACGGCCGCACCTCCTCGGAGGTGCTGCGCCGCACGGAGGTCGACGACCAGGGGCAGGAGTCGCTCGTGGCCCGGGAGTACGCGATGCTCGACCGCGCGGGCCGCCTCCAGCTCCCGGCGGAGTACACCAGGGCGCTCGGCATGGAGCACCGGGTGGCGCTGGAGCTGGAGCAGGACCACATCGGGGTCTGGCCGGACGACGCGGAGCGCCGGTAGTCCCGCGGGGCGGGCGCCGGGGTCAGCGCCCCGGCGCCACCGGCAGGGCCATCGGCGCGGTGCGCAGGGCGACGGAGCCGTACGGGGTGCGCAGGCGCAGCCAGGGGCCCGAGGCGAACAGCGCGACCGGGCCCTCCTCCGCCCCGGCGGGCGGCAGGAAGCCGAGGGACTGGGCGGCGTGGACGGCCCGCAGGGGCAGTCCGGTGGCGCCGAGGGTCCTGGACCAGATCTCGCGGCCGATCCGCTCGCGCTCGGCGCGGGTGCGGCGCTCCTCGGGCAGTTCCTCGTCCCGGGCGCGGAACTCGGCGACGGCCGCCGCGACCGCGCCCCGCATCTCCGGGGCCTCCGGGAGCCCCGCGACCGGCCGCCAGCCGGAGCGCGGCGGCAGCACGCCCGCCCAGGGCGGCCCGGTCACGGCGTCGGGGACGACCGCCTTGCCCGCGGTCTCCTCGATGCCGTCGAGGAGTTCGCCGGCGGAGACGGTGACGTCGAGGTCCACGGCGTCGACGAGCCGGGCCGTGCGGATCGCGAGCACCTCGAACGACGGCGGCCGTCCGAAGACGGCCAGCGCCCCGCCGCCCGCCTGGAGGCGGACGGCGGCGGCCCGGTCGTAGTGGACGAGCCGGGCGAGGAAGGCGGCGAGGGCCGCCGCCTCCCGGGCGTCGGCGAAGTGCAGCGGCGCGAGGACGGTCATGCGGCGGCGGTCATCCCGTCGTCCACGTACTCCTCCAGGAAGGCGCGCTCCTCGGCGCTGATCCGCCGGGGCCGCTGCGCCTCCAGGTCGAAGGGCACGACGACCGTGGACGCCCGTACGTACACGGTGTCGGGGTCCTTGATCTCGTACGCGATCGTCAGCGACGCCGCGCCTATCTTCGTGACCCACGACTCGACGGTCACCGGCTCGTGCCGGTGGACCAGCGGCCGCACGTAGTCGATCTCGTGCCGGGCCACGACGGACCCGCCGGAGAACGACGGGGAGCCGTTCCCCGGCGCCAGGCGGAACATGAAGTCGATCCGCGCCTCTTCCAGGTACCGCAGGAAGACGACGTTGTTGACGTGCCCGAAGGCGTCCATGTCCGACCAGCGCAGGGGGCAGCTGTAGATGTGCCTCGCCATGGAACCGTCAGCCCCGGGTCAGCTTCTTGTGGGTGGCGCGGTGCGGACGGGTCGCGTCCGGGCCGAGCCGCTCGACCTTGTTCTTCTCGTACGACTCGAAGTTGCCCTCGAACCAGAACCACTTGGAGTCGCCCTCGTACGCCAGGATGTGCGTGGCGACCCGGTCGAGGAACCAGCGGTCGTGGGAGACGACCACGGCGCAGCCGGGGAAGTCGAGGAGCGCGTTCTCCAGGGAGGACAGGGTCTCGACGTCGAGGTCGTTGGTGGGCTCGTCGAGGAGCAGCAGGTTGCCGCCCTGCTTGAGGGTGAGCGCGAGGTTGAGGCGGTTGCGCTCGCCGCCGGAGAGCACGCCGGCCGGCTTCTGCTGGTCCGGGCCCTTGAAGCCGAACGCGGAGACGTAGGCGCGGGACGGCATCTCGACCTGGCCGACGTTGATGTAGTCCAGTTCGTCGGAGACGACGGCCCACAGCGTCTTCTTCGGGTCGATGTTGGAGCGGCCCTGGTCGACGTAGGAGATCTTGACGGTCTCGCCGACGCGGATGTCTCCGGAGTCGGGCTTCTCGAAGCCCTGGATCATCTTGAAGAGCGTGGTCTTGCCGGCGCCGTTCGGGCCGATGATGCCGACGATGCCGTTGCGCGGCAGGGTGAAGCTGAGGTCGTCGATGAGGACCTTGTCGCCGAAGGCCTTGGAGAGGTTGTTGACCTCGACGACGACGGAGCCCAGGCGCGGACCCGGCGGGATCTGGATCTCCTCGAAGTCCAGCTTCCGCATCTTGTCGGCCTCGGCCGCCATCTCCTCGTAGCGGGCGAGGCGGGCCTTGGACTTGGCCTGGCGGCCCTTGGCGTTGGAGCGGACCCACTCCAGCTCTTCCTTGAGGCGCTTCTGGCGCTTCTCGTCCTTGCGGCCCTCGACCTTGAGGCGCTCGGCCTTCTTCTCCAGGTAGGTCGAGTAGTTGCCCTCGTAGGGGTGGGCGCGGCCGCGGTCGAGCTCCAGGATCCACTCGGCGACGTTGTCGAGGAAGTACCGGTCGTGGGTGATGGCCACGACGGTGCCCTTGTACTGGGCGAGGTGCTGCTCCAGCCAGTTCACGGACTCGGCGTCGAGGTGGTTGGTGGGCTCGTCGAGCAGGAGGAGGTCGGGGGCCTCCAGGAGCAGCTTGCAGAGCGCGACGCGGCGCTTCTCGCCACCGGAGAGGTTGCCGACCGGCCAGTCGCCGGGCGGGCAGCCCAGGGCGTCCATGGCCTGCTCCAGCTGGGCGTCGAGGTCCCACGCGTTGGCGTGGTCCAGGTCGTCCTGGAGCTTGCCCATCTCCTCCATGAGCTCGTCGGTGTAGTTCGTCGCCATCTCCTCGGCGATCGCGTTGAACCGGTTGAGCTTGCCCTTGACCTCGGCGACGCCGTCCTCGACGTTCTCCAGGACCGTCTTGGACTCGTCGAGCTTCGGCTCCTGCATGAGGATGCCGACCGAGTACCCGGGCGACAGGAAGGCATCGCCGTTGGAGGGCTGCTCCAGGCCGGCCATGATCTTCAGCACGGTGGACTTACCGGCGCCGTTCGGGCCGACCACACCGATCTTCGCACCGGGCAGGAAGCTCAGCGTCACGTCATCGAGGATGACCTTGTCGCCGTGCGCCTTGCGCGTCTTGCGCATGGTGTAGATGTACTCAGCCAAGAGAAACCGTCCGGCAAGGAGTGAGTGGGCAGATACACCCATCTTGCCTGACCGCCGCCCCCGGGCGGAAACCGGTAACCCCGCCGGCGGGGGCGCGCGGGGTCGGGCGCCGGGCGCGGAAGGGGCGGTACGGAGGATTCTCGGCCCCCGGACGTGCGACGACCCCGGCCGCGGGTGCGGCCCGGGGTCGTGCGGGACCGGGGGACGGACGCCGTGTGACGCACCTCACCGCACGGGGTCGGGCGCCGGTGCGGGGCCGGACGCGGGGTCCGGTGCCGGATGCGGGGCCGGTACCGGGGCCCCGGATCGGTCGCCGGGGCCGCGGGTCAGTCGTCGGTGGTCTTCTTCCTGCGGAGGAGGAACACCGCGCCGCCGCCGACCACGACGAGCACGGCGGCGACGCCCGCGATCACCGGGGTGGCGCCGGAGCCGCCGGTCGCGGCGAGGTCTCCGCCGCCGGTGGTGGTGCCGGTGGTGCCGGTGCCGCCGCCCGTGACGTCACCGCCGGTGGTGCCGCCCTTGCCGCCCTTGCCGTCCGTGGCCGAGGGGGCGGGAACCGGGGCGGAGGGGGCCGCGCCGAGAGTGGTCGCGGAGGGCTTCGGCTCGGGAGTGGCCGTGTCGCAGTCCAGGACGCCCTCGAAGGTCCGCTCGAAGCCGTTCGGGCCGGTGAGGGTGAACTTGTACGCCTCGTCCTCGGCGACCTCGACCGGGATGGTCCTGGTCCCGCCGCCGGCGACCGTGTGGGAGGCGCCCTTCAGTTCGAAGGTCCAGTCCTCGTCGCCCTTGTTGGAGGCGATGACCTCCAGGCCGCCCCCGGCGCAGTTCTTGACGACCGTGACGGCCGGGACCGCGCCCTTCTCGGCCCAGGTCGCGGCGGCCTCGGCGGTGACGGTGGAACTGCTGGAGCCGGCCAGGATCATGGTCTGGCTCTTCTCCCTGACGCTGACGAAGGCGCGGCCGAGCGGAACCTTCGTGGTGGCCTCGGCCCTGATCTCGGCCGCGCCGTCCTCGGTGCCCTCCGGCAGGTCGACGAAGACCTCGGCGCCGTCCCGGGCCGCGGTGACCGGCTCGCCGTCCTTGTCGACGACCTCGGTGCCGGCCGGGGCGCCGGGGACCACGGAGAGGGTGGCCTCGGCGGCGTTGGTGGAGACCCGGATCGGACCGAGCCTGTCGCCGGCCCCGCCGGCGACGGAGGCCGGGGACAGGCTGAGGGACGACTTGGGCTCCCGCACCTTGGTGGCCTTGCCGAACAGGTACTCGGTCACCTTCCGCGCGTTCCCGTCGACCGGCGTCGCGTCGACCTTGTCCGAGTAGCGCCAGATCGCGGCCTGCGTGGCGGCGGCGGCGGTCTCCCGGGTCAGGCCCTTGACGCCGGCCTTCTCGCCGAGGGCGGCGACCGGGATGTTCGGGTAGGAGTTCTCCAGGATCCAGAGGATCTTGCCCGCGTCGGGGTTGTCGTGGAGGGACGACCGGCTCCAGCCGACCTCCTTGTACTCCTTCTCCTCGTAGGCGTTGGTCCGGAAGTCGATGCAGTAGGTCTGGAGGTTCCCGCCGTTCTCGACCTTCATCTCGAAGAGGCCGCCGCTCTTCTCCGAGACGCGCTCCTCGCCGTCGACCTTCTCGGCGATCCTCACCTTGGCGGAGATCTTCAGCCGGCCCAGCACGGCGGAGGCACCGCCGTTGTCGCCCGGGCCCTCTTCGGCGGCTGCGGGGCCCGCGACGCCCGTCACGCCGACGGCGACGAGCCCCGAGACCAGAGCGGCGGCGGCCAGGCGACGCACGACGCCCCGCCCGCGAACTGAAAACATCCGATTCCCCTCCGGGCGAGCCGCTCCGCGAACAGCGATGTTCCGCGTGGGGGGAGCGCGCGCCGACAGACTCACAGACTCGATGGGCTCACGTGCCACATGAGCACCCGGAAATCCTAGGGATGCGGAAGAGCCGGTTGCCCGGCCGTATGGTCAGGCAACCATTCCGTCTCGGAATCGTTATCACGCGCGGCACGTTGGTCGACAAATCGCCATGACGGAACGTCAGGAAGTGGTTACCAGTGGGCGTTCGGCGTTCTTTTCCTCGCCTTTTCCTCCGTTTCCCGCCCCGGGAGCCGCTGTCTCCGCCGCCGCTCGCGCTTCCTCCTCCGCCTCGGCCACGGCCTCCGCGACCGCCTCCGTCCAGGGGTCCGCCTCCGGCGCCGGACCGAGCGCGGGCCCGTCGCCGGGATCCGGCCCCCGGTCCGGCCGCGCCCGGGACTCGGCCCGCGCCGCGCGGCGGAAGGCGGCCGTCCCCCGGGTCAGGTCGTGTCCCACGGCCAGCGCGTCCACGTCCACGAAGGTCTTGCGCTGCCCGTCGCGCTCGTCCTCCCGGACCCGCAACCGGCCGTGCACCACGAGCGGTTCCCCGACCGAGACCGAGGCCGCGAGGTTGGCGCCCAGGGAACGCCAGGCCGAGACCGTGTAGAAGCTGGTGCTCCCGTCGGACCAGAGGTTCGGCTCCCGGTCCCAGCGGCGCGCGGTCACCGCGAACCGGAACCGGGCCACCCCGCCCGTCACCGTCTCCCGGTACTCCACCGCCGTCGCCACGTTGCCGACGAGCGTCACGGTCGTGTCGTTCATGGTCCCGCCCCCATCCGTCTCCGCCGGACGCCCTTCGGACGGGCGCCCTTCGCTGCTCATGGTGGGACGGCCCGGCGGATCCCGCCGGAGCCTGTGGAGAACCCGGCGGCGGTGGGCGACCGGCTCACCCGGAAGGGTGAAGACGGAAGAAGGGAGGCGGAGAAGGAGGAGGGAGACGGTGCGGGGCGGCGTGGAACGGGGTGGAACGGGGCCGGTCGAAGGAAGACGGGGTGGACGGAGGAAGCGGTACGGAGGGAGCGGTGCGGAGGGAGGCGGCGCGAGGGGCCGCTCGCCGCACCGCCTCGGGGCACCCCTCCCCACCCTTCCCCTCACCACCTCCCGCGTGCGCCCGCGCGCGTGGCGCCCAGGCGCCTCGTACCGGAGCGGTGTGCGCCGACGACGCGGGCCGACGCACCCATGACCCGGGCCGACGGGCGCGTGCCCACCACCGTCGCGTACTGCTCGCGCACCTCGCGGTAGCGCACCAGCTCGGCCGCCACGGGGTCGAGCACCCGGGCCCGGCCGCAGGCGGCGGCCGCCTCGCGGAGGCGGCGCTCGGCCTCCTGTCCGTACCGGCGCGCCGGCCCCTTCACCGCCCCCTCGCAGGCCCATTCGACGAGCGGGCCGCCCACGATGCCGGCGAGCATCACGAGGACCGGCGGGAGCAGGCCGGGCTCCACGACGCCGATGATCTGGCCCGCCAGCCAGAGCGCGCCGAAGACCTGGAGGAGGGTCATCACGACCTGGGCGAGGACGGCGGCGGGCCACCAGGCGGGCCGGGGCGGCCGGGCCGCCGGGTCGCCGAGGGAGAAGGCCAGTTCGTCCAGGGCCTCGGGGAGGCCGTCCGCCCCGCGTGTCGCCGCCTCGCGTACGGCCTGTGCCCACGGGGCCGGGAGGCCGCGCGAGGCGTCGTCGGCGACGATCCGCACGGCCTGCTCCACGCGCTGGCGTGCCGTCAGCTCCTCCTCGGGGGGCGTGGGGTGCGGGTCGGCGGAGCCGTGCGCGCGCTTCCGCTCGTACCAGCGGTAGAGGCGCAGCCAGGGGGTGCCGCAGGCGCGGATGGCGCCCCGGCGCCAGACCCGCTCGGCGGCCTCGCCGGCGGCCTGGGCGCCGATGGCGGCCGAGAGGCGGTCCGTGAAGGCGTCCCGGGAGCGTTCGTCGAGGCCGGCGCGCCCTTCGGCGACGTACGCGGGGCGCAGCTTCGCGGCGGCGGCGTCGATGTCGGCGGAGAGGCGGCGCTCGGGGGCGGTCTTCTCCTGGACGAAGCGGGCGACGAGTTCGCGCAGGTCGGGGACGCCCTCACCGGTCAGGGCGGAGAGGGCGAGGACGGTGGCGCCGGGTTCGCCGTGCTCGCCGAGGGCCACGCCGTCCTCGTCGAGGAGACGGCGCAGGTCGTCGAGGACGAGGTCGGCGGCCTCGGTGCCGAGCCGGTCGATCTGGTTGAGGACGACGAAGGTGACCTCGGCGTGCCCGGCGAGGGGGCGGAGGTAGCGCTCGTGGAGGGCGGCGTCGGCGTACTTCTCGGGGTCGACGACCCAGATGACGCCGTCGACGAGGCCGAGCACCCGGTCGACCTGGTCGCGGTGGGCGGTGACGGCGGAGTCGTGGTCGGGCAGGTCGACGAGGACGAGGCCCTGGAGACCGGTGTCGCCCGTGCCTCCCGCGAGGGGGCGGCGGCGCAGCCGGTTGGGGATGGCGAGCCGGTCGAGGAGTCCGGCGGCGCCCTCGGACCAGCTGAGCGCGATGGGCGCGGCGGTGGTGGGGCGGCGCAGGCCGGTCTCGGAGACGGAGACGCCGGCGAGGGCGTTGAAGAGGGTGGACTTGCCGCTTCCGGTGGGGCCGGCGATGGCGATGACGGTGTGCCGGGAGGAGAGCCGCTGGCGGGCGGCGGCCTCGTCGAGCACGCGCCCGGCCTCGGCGAGGGCGTCGCTCTCCACGCGCGCGCGTGAGAGGCCGACGAGCTCGTGGAGGGCGTCGAGGCGGTTGCGGAGGGGGCGGCCGTAGTGACCGCCGAAGGAGGAGTCCTCGTCGCGGTCCGCCGCGCCGCCCTCGGGCCCCTTCCCGGCCCCCTCGTCGAGGGCGGTGGCGGCGCGCTCGCCCGCGCGGCGCGCGATCAGCCCGTCGTCCCAGCGGCCGCGATCGCGGCCGGGGCCGGAGTCGGAGCCGGATTCGGAGCCGGAGTCGGGATCGCCGGTGAGGCGGTCCCGGTCGGGGCCGGACCCACCGGAGCGACGCTCCCGCCCCTGACCGGAATCGCTGCCACGGCTCCGCTCGCGCCCCTGGTCGTGGCCGCGGCCCCGGTCGTGTTCTCGGTCACGGCCCCGGTCGTGTTCGCGATCACGGATCTGGTCGCGGTCCAGGCCGAAGTCCCGCTTGCGGCCGTCTTCCAGCTGCACGTCACTTCTCCTTCTGGAGTACGGAGAGCGCGGCGATCAGCTCCGCCTGCGGCTCGGGGGTCACGTCGAGCGCGTCGAGGGGGGCGAGGCGCCGGTCGCGTTCGGCGTGCAGGACACGGTCGACGTACGAGAGGACGAGTTCGCCGCCCTTGTCGCGCAGGCGCAGGGCGGTCTGGGCGCCGAGCAGTTCGGCGAGGCGTTCGCCGGCGGGCCGGGTGCGGCGGCCGCCGAGGAGGGAGGCGGCGAGGAGGGCGGCGACGGTGTCGGTCTCGGGCAGGGCGCCGCGGGCGCCGGCGGGGCGCTCGACGGCCCGCACCTCCTCGTCGGCCAGTTCTTCGAGCACGCGGCGCCAGCGGCGGATCTCGACGCCGATCCGCTCGCCGGTCTCCCGGTCGGCGCAGGTCGGCGCCGGGCCGAGGGCCTCGGCGGCGGGTTCGTGGCGCCAGCCGTCCCGCACCCGTTCCTCGGCGGCGGAGACCGCGCAGTGGAGGAGGGCGGCGAGGGATTCGGCGAGGGCGTCCAGGAGCTCGTCGGCGGTGCTGTCGCGGGGGTAGGCGCGCCAGCGGGCGCGGGCGTCGCCGGCCAGGACGTCTCCGCGGCCGAGCTGCTTGCGCACCCGTCTGCCCTGCTCGTGGTAGGCGGTCTCGACGACGCCGCCGAGGCGGACGGCGGCGGCGTACTGGGCGGAGACCGCGCCGGCCAGTTCGGGCAGCCGGGTGTCGAGGGAGTCGATGACGCCGAAGGCGGTGCGGTCGGCGGCCTGCTGGTGGGCGGCCGGGTCCTGGGCGCGGTGGGCGAGCCAGCCGCGCAGGGCGGCGACGGCGCTGTCGGGCAGCAGTCCGCTGCCGCCGCCGGTCGACTCGGGCAGTTCGGGGATGGTGAAGCGGGGGACGTCGCCGAGGCCGGCCCTGTCGAGCAGGGCGCCGTACTGGCGGGAGACCTCGCCGATGACCTGGTGGGGGACGCGGTCGAGGACGGTGACGAGGGTGGCGTCGTACTCCTTGGCGGTGCGGAGCAGGTGCCAGGGGACGGCGTCGGCGTACCGGGAGGCGGTGGTGACCATGACCCAGATGTCGGCGGCGCACATCAACTCGGCGGCGAGGAGGCGGTTCTCGACGACGAGGGAGTCGATGTCGGGGGCGTCGAGGAGGGCGAGGCCGCGGGGCGTGGAGGAGGCGGTCTCGACGCGGAGGGCGTTGTCCTCGGGGGCGGGCCCGTCGACGGGGTGGTCCTCGTCGGCCTGGGGCAGCCAGACGCGGGTGAGCTGCGGGAGGACGCGCGTCCCGGCGAACCAGTGGTGGTCCTCGGGGTGGCAGACGAGGACGGGGGTGCGGGTGGTGGGCCTGAGCACGCCGGCCTCGCTGACGCGGCGTCCCACAAGGGAGTTGACGAGCGTGGACTTCCCGGCGCCGGTGGAGCCGCCGACGACGGCGAGGAGCGGGGCGTCGGGGTCCTTGAGCCGGGGCACCAGGTAGTCGTCGAGCTGGGCGAGCAGCTCCACCCGGTTCTGGCGGGCGCGGTCGGCGCCGGGAAGCGGGAGTGGGAGACGCACGGCGGCGACACGGTCGCGCAGGGCGGAGAGTGCGTCGATCAGCTGAGGCCGTTCGTCCAAGGTCACCACATGCGAAGAATGCCCAATTTACGCGTGTTTTTGAAGCGTATGGGGGCCCTGCGCGCCGAAGAAAAGGGCGGTGGCCGGAACACGGGGCATAACGAGTGCACAACACCCGCCCCGAGCGATGCGAAAAGCGCTGCGCGAATCGCACCTGCCTGCGATTATCGTTCCGCTTCACCGAACCTCCACATCGTGCCACGCAGGTGAAGCAACCGGGCCAAGGCGATCGGAGCCCTATCCTTGTCCCGGCAGGCCACACCCCACCCACCAGGGGCTCCTGGCCGCACGGCCACCACCGGCCCCCGTAGCTCAGTGGATAGAGCAGGTGCCTTCTAAGCACTTGGCCGCAGGTTCGAGTCCTGCCGGGGGCGCTTTTCTCCGTACGGCTGAGGACCCTCCTTCGGGAGGGTCTTTCTGCTGGTCGGGGGGTTCGGTGGGGGCGGCCGGGATCGTGGGGCGGATCGGCGGCGGTGGCCGGTAGTGGTGGTTCCGGGAGGTGGTTCTCCGTGGACCGGGAGGAGCGGGGCGTTCGCCGCTCCCGGCGGATACGCGGTGGTGGGACGCGCCCGGTCGGGGAAGGGGTCCGGCTGTCGGCGGCCGAGCCCGTGGAGGCCGGCGCGTTCGGTACGGGGCCGCTCTCCCGTGGGGAACCGTGCGCGTGGCCGCCCGAGGTGGGAGCGGTTCCGCGGGACGCGGGCCGTCGTCCCGGGCGTTCCGTCGATGCGGCGGGCCGGGAGGGACGTCCGGAGCGGGGCGGTTTCCCGCTGGGCGAGTACGGCGAACTGCGCTTCGCGGGCAGCTGGTTGGCCCGTGTCGGTCGGGTGCCCGAGGCCATGGAGAGCTTCGCCCTCGGGATCGTGCCCGTTCGCATGGCCGGCTTCGGGTGACCCGGCCTCCGTCAGGGTTCCCGGCCCGTCAGGGTTCCCGGCCCGTCAGGGCGCCGGTGTCGTGGGGTTTTCGTACGCGGTGAGGAGTGCGCGGGCCCGGTTCCGGAAGGATTCGTCCCGGTCGATGATGCGGTGCTCCAGGCCCGAGCGGACCACGCGGGCGTCCCCGTCGGCGAGGACGGCGAGGCGGCGCAGGTGGTCGTCGGGGAGGGCGGTGGCGCCGAGGGCCTCCAGGGCGTCGCAGGCGCCGGCCGGGTCGGCGTCCTGTTCGGCGGACGTCAGGGCGGCCTCGGCGAGGGCGGTGCGGTCCAGGGCGGCGGGGTCCGCCACGGCGACGAGGGCCAGTACCGCCGCCGGTGCCCGGGCCGGATCGTCCAGGGCCGCTCGCAGGCGTGCGGCGAGCGGGCGTCCGGCCGGGCCGAGGAGCGCCGCCGCGCGGGCGGCCCGCGCCACCGACCAGCGGGACCACTGGTTCCGTTCGGCGCGCGCGAAGACCGACTCCAGGACGGCGACCACCGGGTCCGGGTCCCCCGCGACGCGCCACAGGGCTTCGGCGAGGGCGATGTCCGTGTCGAGGGCGGGCGTGGTGCTGTTCGCCGGGTCGCCGAGCGCCCCGCGCAGGAGCGGCGCCAGGGTCGCTCCCCGGGTGCCGAGCGAGGCCGCGAGCCGGGCTGCCTCCCTCAGGTCCCCGCCGTCGCGGCCGATTTCGCGCACGAGGCACCGCAGCAGCGGCGCGGGGTCGTCGGTGAGGTCGTACAGGGCCTCCGCCGCCGAGAGGCTCCCCCTCTCGGTCGCCGCCCGCAGCGCCGCGACGACCATGGCCCGGTCCGCCGGGTCGCCGCCGGCGGCCACGGCGGCGAGGGCCCGGGAAGCCTGGTGCGGGAAGTGCGGGAGCGCCGCGCACACACGGTCAGTACCGCCAGTACCGCCAACACGGTCAGTACCGCCCCCACGGTCAGGCCCCGCCGCGGCCGAGCGCCTCCGCGTGTCGGTGCGGCAGGTCGTCGGTCTTCCCCCGGCTCCCTCCCGGCGGCGGCGGTTCCGGGAGCCAGTCGCGAGCGGGGTCGTACTCCAGCCATCGGCTCCGCCGCGCCTCGGCGGCGCAGGCGGCGGTGAGGCGGGACAGGCCGGGGTGTTCGTCGCCGGTGCGCCACAGCAGGGACCAGGCGTACAGCGGGGTGGGGTCGACCAGGGGTACGACGCGGAGGCCGGGGGTCTCCGGCAGGGGGACGTCGGCGGGCAGCAGGGAGAAGCGGTGCGGGTCCTCCGCGATCCCGGCGAGGAAGTGCGCGAGGCCCAGGTTGACGCTCGCGGCCCGGTCGCGGACGCCGAACCGGTCGGCGAACCGGTGAAGGAAGTCGAGCCGGTCCAGCGCGCCGGGCGCCCACAGCACGCTCTCGCGCAACTGCTCCGGCCGGAGAGCCGGTTCGGCCGCGAGGGGGTGGTCGGCGCTCAGCACGGCGTCCACCGGTTCGAGGCGGACCAGGCGGTGGGTCAGGCCCGCGCCCAGCGGGGGATGGACCCGGCCGAAGGCCACGTCGACGTCGCCCGCGAGGAGCGCGCCCGTCACCGACGCCAGGTCGCGCCCGTGCCCGAGGGCCAACTCGCCCGACCGTCCGGCCACCTGGGCGAGCGTGCGCGTCGGCGCGTAGAGGTGGCCCCAGACGTCCACGCGCAGCGGGCGCTCCTTCCCCGTCACCGAGGCGACCGCCGCGTCGGCGGCCTCCAGCGTCCGCCGGGCCGGGCCGAGGAAGCGCCGGCCGGCCCCGGTGAGGGAGACTCCCCGGCCGTCGCGCAGGAACAGCGGTGCGCGCAGCAGGGATTCGAGCCGCGCGATCCTCTTGGACAGGGCCTGCTGGGAGATCCCGAGCGTCTCGGCCGCCCGCCCGAAGTGCAGCTCCTCGGCGGCGCGCACGAAGGCCCGCACCTGCGCCACGTCGAGATCCACGGTCCCCGCCTCCACGGCCCTCACCTTAGGCGACAACCGGTGGTTGTCGGCCTCTCCCTTCCGTTGTTGGATCGGCGGCCGGGCGCCGGGTTTGCATGCCCGGCATGCAGAGACTGATTCCCACCGGGGATGCGGCGCGTCCGGTCGCCTTCGCCGAGGTCCCCCAGCCCGTGCCGGAGCCGGGGGAGGTGCTGGTCAAGGTGGAGGCGTTCGCGCCGAACCGGGGCGAGACGTTCCTCCTCGAAGACCCCGAGCCGGGGTTCGCGCCCGGCAAGGACGTCGCCGGGCTCGTCGTCCAGGAGGCGGCGGACGGCTCCGGGCCCGCCGTCGGCACCCGCGTGGTCGGGCATCCGGCGCGGGGCGGCTGGGCCGAGTACGCCGCCGTGCCCGTCCACTCCCTCGCGGTCCTCCCGGACGGCGTCGACGGCGTGCGGGCGGCCGCCCTGCCCCTGGCCGGGATCACCGCCCTGCGGCTGCTGCGCGCGGTCGGCGCGCTGGCCGGCCTGCGGCTGCTGCTCACCGGCGCCTCGGGCGGGGTCGGCCACTACGTCACCGAACTGGCCGTCGCGGCCGGCGCCGAGGTGACGGCGGTGACGGCCACGCCGGAGCGCGGCGCGCGGCTCGCGGAGCTGGGCGCGCGCGTGGTGCACGGCGTCGCGGAGGCGGCGGGGCCGTTCGACGTCGTCCTGGAGTCCACGGGCGGCCCCGACCTGGCCCTCGCCCTCGCGAAGGTGCGGCCGGGCGGCACGCTCGTCTGGTTCGGCCAGGCGAGCCGCACCCCGGCGACCCTCGACTTCTTCGCGCTCCTCGGCGGGCCCGAGCGCGTCACGATCCGGCACTTCCACTACGCCGGAGCCCCCTACGGCCCCGATCTCGCGACCCTGGTGCGCCTGGTGGAACAGGACCGGCTGCACCCGGAGATCGGCCGGGTCGCCCCCTGGGAGCTGACCGCCGACACCCTTGTCGACCTGCGAGAACGCCGCATACGCGGCAAGGCCGTTCTGCTGACGGGAGAAGCCCGGTGAGTGACCGTCCCGATCCGTCCGAGACCCCCGGCGCCGCCGATCTCGCCGCCATGCAGTGGACGCGCGCGACCGGCGCGGGCCTCGACCCGCACGAGTACCGGCGCGTCACCGACGGCCTCGCCTCCGTCGCCGACTGGGGCCCCGCCTTCCTGCGCACCGGGCAGGAGCACCTGAGGCGCGCCGAGGACGCCGGATCGTCCGCCTCGGCGGGCACGCACCTGCTGGCGGCGGCCCGGTGGTTCCACGCCGCGACCCTGGCGCCGTACGCGGAGGCGGCCCGCGCCGCCGCCGCGGCGGACGACGCCCTGGGCCGGGCGCTCGCGCTCCTGGAGCCGGGGGCGCGGCGGCTGAGCGGGGAGGGGTTCACGGGCCTGCTGCGCCTCCCCCGCTCCCCCGCGCCCGCCGACGGCACTCCCGATGTCGATGCGCCCGATGCCGGCGCGTCCGGTACCGGCACTCCCGATACCGGCACTCCCGATACCGGCGCGAACGATGCCGGTGCGAACGATGCCGGTGCGAACGATGCCGACGCGGCCGGGACCGTGATCGTCGTCCCCGGGCTCGACTCCGCCAAGGAGGAGTTCCTCGACCTGGTGTCCGCGCTGCTCGCCAGAGGCCTCGCGGTGTTCGCGATGGACGGCCCCGGGCAGGGCGCGCTCGCGGCGACGTCGACCCTCGTACCGGAGTACGAGGAGGTCGTGGCCCGGGTCGTCGACGCCCTCGGCGTCCCGCGCGTCGGTCTCGTCGGCCTCAGCCTGGGCGGGTACTTCGCGGCCCGGGCGGCGGCGCTCGAACCGCGCGTGGCGGCGGTCGCCACCGTCAGCGGCCCGTTCCGCCTCGACTGGGAGGAACTCCCGCGCCCGGTCAGGGACATGGTGGCCCGGCGTACGGGAGGGGCCGACGCGGCACGGGAGTTCACCCGGCACGTGGACCTCACCGACCTGGCGCCCCGCGTCACGGCGCCGCTCCTCGTCGTGGACGGCGGGCGGGACGTCATCCCCGGCGTGACGAACGGCGAGCCGCTGGCCCGCCTGGCACCGCGCGGCACCCACCTCTCCGTCCCCCACGGCGACCACCTCCTCGGCAACGCGCGGCCCGACTGGCTGCCCCGCCTCGCCGACCACCTCGCGCACGCCCTGAAGGGGACCGGGGGCGGCCGGACACGGGCCGCCCCGGCCGCCCCCGGGGAGTGATCCCCGTCACAAGCCGCCGGTGATGTCACAAAAAACCGTCGCGCGGTGTCTAGAGGACGAGCCCCTCGAAAGGGGCGCCCCCTGTGAACGGAGGAGACACCATGACCGGGAACACCGAGGTGGTCGTGATCGGCGGCGGGTACGCCGGTGTCATGGCGGCCAACCGGCTGACGCGGCGCGACGACGTGACGGTGACGCTGGTCAATCCGCGCCCGTCGTTCGTCCACCGGGTCCGGCTGCACCAGCTGGTGGGCGGGACCGGCGAGGCCGTCGTCGGCTATCCGGAGGTGCTGGGCGGGCGCGTCCGGCTGGTGGTCGGCAGCGCCGTGCGGATCGACACGGCCGGGCGCCGCGTGGAGCTGGCCGACGGCGGCGCGGTCGGCTACGACCACCTGGTCTACGCGGTGGGCAGCGGGAGCGCCGACCCGGGCGTGCCGGGGGCCGCCGAGTTCGCCCGGCCGCTCGCCTCCCTGGAGGAGGCCGAGCGGCTGCGGCCGGCGCTCGACGCCGCGCCCGCGACGGCACCGGTGACGGTCGTCGGGGCCGGTCCGACCGGCATCGAGACCGCCGCAGAGCTGGCGGAGGCCGGGCGTGCCGTGACGCTGGTCTGCGGCGGCGTGCTCGGCCCGTACCTGCACGCCCGGGGCCGGCGCGCGGTCGCCCGGCGGCTGGACCGGCTCGGGGTGGCGGTGCTCGACGGCCCCGGCACGCGGGTGGCGGAGGTGACCCGCGCGTCCGTGCGGCTCGCCGACGGGCGCGAGCTGCCGAGCGCGGTGACGGTCTGGACGGCCGGGTTCGGCGTGCCGGACCTGGCCGCGCGCAGCGGGCTGAGCACCGACGCGCTGGGCCGCCTGCTCACCGACGAGACGCTGACCAGCGTCGACGACGAGCGTGTCGTCGCGGCCGGGGACTCGGCGGCTCCCTCGGGCCTGCCGCTGCGGATGAGCTGCCAGGCGGCGATCCCGCTGGGCGCGCGGGCCGCCGACACGGTGCTCGCCCGGATCGCGGGGGAACGGCCCGAGCCCCTCAACGAGCTCTTCGCCGGGCAGTGCGTCAGCCTCGGGCGGGAGGAGGGCATCTTCCAGTTCGCCCGCCGCGACACCGCCGTCCGGTTCCACGTCGCCGGACGCCTGGGCGCGAAGCTCAAGGAGAAGGTGTGCGCGGGGATCGTCGGGCACCTGGCCGGCGAGGCGGACGCCCCCGGCTCGTACCGCCTCCACCGCGTCCCCGGCGGCACGCGGCGCCGGCGGCTGGCGCGGGCCGGGCGTACGGGAGGGGCTCTTGCTCCGGAAGCGCTCCCCCGGACCGCCGACGACGACCGGCCCCGGGCCCGGCCCTGAGGGAGCCTGCGCGAAGCGACCCGATGCGGAGGCGTCCGGCGCGGGGAGTGCCGCGTGAGCGAATCCGGGGCGGGCGCCTCCGGGGCGAGGGGGGCCGGGGCCGGGAGCCGGGGCCAGGAGCCGGGGGCCGGAGGCCGGGGGCCGGGGGCCGTGGGCCGGAGGCCGGAGGCCGGGAGCCGGGGGCCGTGGGCCGGAGGCCGGAGGCCGGGAGCCGGAGGCCGAGGGCCGGGGGCCGTGGGCCGGGGGCCGTGGGCCGGAGGCCGTGGGCCGGAGGCCGGGGGCCGGAGGCCGGGGGCCGGGACGTCAGCGGACGGGGCGGTCGAGCCGCACCTTGACGAGGGTGGTCTCCACGCCGCTGTCGACCAGGCGCCCCTTCGCGTCGAAGGCGCCGGGACCGTCCGTCATGCCGAAGTCGTTGTCGTTGAGCAGGACGAGGGTCGAGGAGCCCTCGACGGCGACGCCCTCGATCTTGCCGGGGACGCCCTTCACCGTGTTGAGGTCGACGACCAGGCGCTTCCGCAGGACGGGCACGCGCGCCGACGCCGGGTCGTCGAGCTGCTCCAGGGTGGGCCGCGCGCCGGAGTCCCAGGCGGAGCCGAGGATGTCGTCGGAGCGGCGGAGGCGGACCTCGTGGAGGCGGGCGGACTTGTCGGTGCGCTCCTGCACGAGGAGGCGGTCGCCGCCGACGGCGACGAGCGCGGAGAGCTTCAGCTCGGAGGTCTTGGTCTGGCCGGGCTCGACGGTGCCGACCGGGTCGAAGCGGTAGGCGTACTCGGCGGTGACCCGGTTCTTCCGCGGCGAGAAGCGCAGCAGCCGGGTGGTGCGGGAGTCCTTGCCGGCGGCCTCGTCGGGGTTGAGCAGCGGGCTCTGGAGGCCGAGCACGAGGTCGCCGTCGGGGAGCAGCGCGAGGCCCTCGAAGCCGCGGTTGACCTTGCGCTTGAGGAAGATCGCGGGCAGTGACTCGACCACGGGGTAGTCGGCGCCGGTCAGGCCCAGCCCCTCGGGCACGTGGCGGGCGAGGACCCGGCCCTTCGCGGAGACGTGGACGAGCGACGGCCCGTACTCGTCCACCAGCCAGAAGCTGCCGTCCCGGTCCCGCACGATGCCCTCGGTGTCCAGGCCGTCGGGGTTGTACGGGAGCGGGGTGGAGGCGTCGTACGCGTACGGGGCCTCGTCGCGGCCGGGCTGGTTGGGCAGGCCGGTCACGGGGGCGCCGTGGGAGGTGGTGATCGGGATGGTCCTCAGGACCTGGATCCGGCCGCCGACGGCGCGGATCTTCACGATGGCCGGGTCGAAGCCGGGCACGGGGAAGGTGCGGCGCTTGTCCTTGCCGATCTCGATCTGGCCGTTGGGTCCGCGGTCGGTGACGGTCCAGTACTCGCCGCGCCGCTCGGCCGGGAACAGGTCGCTGCCGATGCCGCCCAGGTCGATGTCCCGGTCGTCCGCGACGCTGCCCGGGAGCATGCCGTTGCCGAACGCGGCCAGCGGGATGTCGGGCAGGGTCGCGGTGGAGACGACGCGTCCGGCGGAGCCGTCGGGGCCGCGGTGCGCCGGCGTCCCGTCCGCCGTCCCTCCGACCACCGTGAGGGCGAGCGCGGCGGACAGCGGCAGGACCACGGCGGCGGGCCGGCGGCGCAGGAGGCGCGGAATCATCTGGGGAACTCCCTCGGAGCACGTGGAGGACGGAGACGGAGACAGGGACGGAGACGGGGACGGATGTGTGGAACGGCGCCGGTGACGGCGGACCCATGGTCTGTTTCCGGCCACAACGCGGAGCGACGCGGGCGCGACGGCGGGGCGATCCCCGGGTGAACGCGCGGATCCGCCCCGCGCCGGACCCGCCCCTCCTCATCCGATAACACGTTCGAAACACCCTCTCCGCGAGAGAGGATCGCCCCATGGTGATCACCCCGCGCGCGCTCAACCGCTCCACCCTCGCCCGGCAGTTGCTCCTCGCCCGCGAGCCGATCGGCGTCGAGGACGCGGTGCGGCGGGTGGTGGCGCTCCAGGCGCAGCAGCCGGGCTCCCCGTACGTGGCGCTGTGGAACCGGATCGCGGGCTTCGAGCCGGAGCGGTTCGACGAGGCCCAGAACGGGTTCCGGGTGGTCCGCTCGACGCTGCTGCGGCTCACCCTGCACCAGGTGCACGCCGACGACTACCGGACCTTCCGGGAGGCCATGGAGCCGACGCTGCGCGGCGGGCGCCTCCACGACCCCCGGTTCGCGGCGGCCGGGTTCACGCCCGCCGACGCCGACGCGCTCCTGCCCGGCCTGCTCGCCCACGCCTCGGAGGCGCGGACCGGGGCCGAGCTGCGGGAGCTGATCGGACGGGGCCGGGACGGCCCGGTGGCGCCCGTGGTCTGGCGGACGGTGCGGCAGTACGCGCCGCTGTGGCACGCGCCGACGGGCCCGCCGTGGGCGTTCGGCAGTGCGCAGTCCTTCGTCACGGCGGCCGAACGGCCCGCGCTCGCCGACCCGGAGGCGTCCGCCGCCGCCCTGGCCGTGCTGCTCCGCCGCTATCTGGAGGGGTTCGGTCCGGCGTCCGTGGCGGACATGGCGCAGTTCACGACGGCGCCCCGGCGCCTGGTCCGCGAGGCGGTCCGGACGCTGGAAGGGGGCCTCGAACGGCTGGAGTCGGCCGACGGGACGGTGCTGTACGACGTCCCGGGCGCGCCGCTCCCCGACGGGGAGGCCCCGGCCCCGCCGCGCCTCCTCGCCATGTGGGACAGCGTCCTCCTCGCGTACGCGGACCGTTCCCGGATCATCCCGCCCGCGTACCGGAAGCTGGTGATCCGGGTGAACGGCGACACGCTGCCGACGCTCCTGGTCGACGGGTACGTCGCCGGGGTCTGGCGGCCGGTCGACGGCGGGATCGAGGCCACGGCCTTCCACCCGCTGTCCGCCGGGGCCTGGGCGGGCCTGGCCGCCGAGGCCCCGGCGCTCGGCGGCCTCCTCGCCGCCAGGGACCCGCTGCTGTACCGGCGTTACGGCCACTGGTGGGACAAGGGCTTCCCGGCCGCCGAGACCCGGACGCTGCCCACGGGCTGACCGCCGGACGCCCTCCCGGCCCCGCCGTTCCCGGGCCGGCGGACGGCCCCGGCCCCCGTGCCCACGCCGGCGACCGGGTCCGCCGCCGCGCGCGCCGGACCATTGCCAGGCGGCCGGAACGCACATATCTTCGAGCCGAAACCTACGGACCGGGATGCTCGTCAGTCCCGGGGCGGTCCGCCGTTCACGGGCCGGACGGCGGGGAGCGGGCCCTCGGGACGACGGGGACGCTGGACGCCGGGCGTACGGGATATCCGTATCCACGTACCCGCGGGAGCTGAGCAGCAGATGAGCAACCACGTCCTGGCACAGAACCAGTACGGCAAGGCCGAGAACCGGATCGTCGCCGTCACCCGCAAGGGCGACGAAGGGGCCTGGCACGAGATCCGCGACCTGAACGTGTCGGTGGCGCTGCGCGGCGAGTACCGCGACGTGCACCTGACCGGCGACAACGGCAACTGCCTGCCGACCGACACCACCAAGAACACGGTCTACGCCTTCGCCAAGGAGCACGGCGTCGCCTCCCCCGAGGCCTTCGCGATCCACCTGGCCCGGCACTTCGTGACCTCGCAGCCGGCCGTCCACGAGGCGCAGATCCGGGTCGAGGAGTTCGCCTGGGAGCGGATCCCGGTCCCGACGCGCAAGGAGCAGCACTCCTTCGTCCGCAAGGGCCAGGAGGTCCGCACCGCGCAGGTCACGCACTCGGAGTCCACCGGCCTCCAGGTCATGTCGGGCCTGAAGGAGCTGACGGTGATGAACTCGACCAACTCCGAGTTCCACGGCTTCGTCAAGGACCGGTACACGACGCTCCAGGAGGCGTACGACCGGATCCTCGCCACCAAGGTGACCGCCCGCTGGGCGAACGCGGCCGCGGCCGCGGCGGACCCGGAGCACGACTGGGACCGCTCGTACGGAAAGGTGCGCCGGCACATGCTGGAGGCGTTCGCGGAGACGTACAGCCACTCCCTCCAGCAGACCCTGCACGCGATGGCGGACCGGGTCCTGGACCACGTCCCCACGGTCAACGAGGTGCGGCTCAACCTGCCGAACAAGCACCACTTCCTGGTCGACCTGGAGCCGTTCGGCCTGAAGAACGACAACGAGGTGTACTTCGCGGCCGACCGGATGTACGGCCTCATCGAGGGCACCGTGCACCGCCAGGGCGTGCGGCCGGTGATCGCGACCGACGACTGGATCACCGCCTGAGCCGGCGGCGCTCCTGAACGGCGCGTGCGTCGGGGCGAGGCGCACGGGCCCGGTTCCCGGCCTGGGGCATTAACCGGACCGGCCCGTGCCGCCTCGCTCTGCGATGGTCCGGCCACGCAGTGCGACGGGTCAAAGCCCGGCCGCCGAGTCTGTCAGATCCCCCCGGGCCTTCCCGAAGGTCTCCCGCGAGTCCCACGGGGGCCCGCGGCGGGGCCGCGGGGAGGGCTGTGACCTGCGCGGAAGGAGGGGGCGGTGGTCCGGCCACCATCCGGCGGCCGATTCGGGTGCCGGGTACACCTCGTCCCCGGAGGGGGTGGGGCGCGACGGTGGTGGTGCAGCGGGAAGGAGCTGCGCAACCTTCGGGCAGGAGTCTCGTGAGTACATCCGTCGCAACCAAGCGCAGGGCCACCACCGGGATCGTCGCCCCGGCCGTCCCCCTGGGCGCCGCCAGGTCCGTCGGCGCGGCCGGTTCGCGCGAGGACGTCTACGCCGAGCTGTGTTCCGCGCTCTTCTCCGGCTTCGCCCGCCGCGACCAGCGCCTGAAGGCCGAGCAGTACCTGCACGGTCTGCTCACCGCGCAGGGCCGCAAGTCGATCCGCAACATCGCCGCGCAGATCGGCGGCCCGGCGGCCGAGCAGAGCCTGCACCACTTCGTCTCCAGCTCCACCTGGGACTGGCAGCCCATGCGGGCCGCGCTCGGCCGCTACCTGGAGCGGAACGGCTGCCCGCAGGCCTGGGTGGTGCGGCCCATGCCGATCCCGAAGGCCGGGGAGCACTCCGTGGGCGTGGACCGGCGCTTCGACCCGGAGCGCGGTCAGGTCTTCCACGGGCAGCAGGCCTTCGGCGTGTGGTTCGCGGGCGAGGACCTGAGCGTCCCGGTCAACTGGCGCCTCTTCCTGCCGGACCCCTGGGTGAACGACCGCACGCGGCGCGACCGCGCGGAGGTCCCCGAGGAGGCCGGCGAGGAGACCCTGGAGGAGTGCGCGGTCTCGGCGGCGCTCGACACCGCCCGCTGGTCCGACGTCACCCGCAAGCCGGTCCTCATCGACATCCGGGGCGGCGCGGGCCGCGCGGCCCTCACCCGGCTCGCCGCGGCCGGGGTGCCGGTCGTGGCCCGGATCGGGCCGGGTTCCCGGCTCGCGATCGCGGACCGCTCGCTGCCCGGCTTCGGGGCGGGCCCGCTGTCCGCCGTGCAGATACTGGAGTCCCTCAAGGGGCTGCGCCGGCCGGTGAGCTGGGTGGACACGGTGGGGGGCGTGCGGACCTCGCGGACCTCGCTCGCCACGGCCGTCCGGGTGGCGCTGCCGACGCCGGGCGGGGAGCGGATGCGTCCGCTCGTGCTGCTCGGCGAGTGGGACGACCCGCGGCGGGCCCCGTCCCGGGTGTGGATCAGCGACCTGACCGGTTCTCAGGTGGGCACCCTGCTGCGGCTGACCAAGCTCGTCCGCCGGGTGGAGCGGGACTTCGCGGAGGTCGGGGAGGAGGCGGGGCTGCGGGACTTCGTGGGCCGTTCGTTCCGCGGCTGGCACCGCCACATCACCCTCGCCTCGGCGGCCCACGCGGCGACCGTCCTGGCCACCCAGTGGGACGCGGGCTACGACTCCGGCTACGGCTCGCGGCGCTCGGCGAGCTGAGTCCGGGCGGCCGGACCCGGTCGGCCGCGTCCGGCGGGCCGGGCCCGGCGGGCGGCCGGTTCCGGCTCGTACGGGGCGGTCCCGGCCCCGCGCCGGCTTCCGGCCCGTCTCAGGCGCCGCGCTCCGGCGGGCGGAGCGGTTCGGGGGCGACGCGGCCGCGGGCCAGGACCTCCCGGGTGCGCTGGAGCCGGAGCGCGAGCTGCACCTCCAGGACCTGGCCGGGCTTCTGCCACTCGGGCCCGAGGAGGTCGCCGATCCGCTCCAGGCGGCGGGAGACCGTGTTGGGGTGGACGTGCAGCGCCTCGGCCGCGTTCGTCGGGCTGCCGCCCGAGGCGAAGTACGCCTCCAGGGTGTGCGTGAGGTCGGTGAACCGCTCGGCGTCGTAGTCGAGCACGGGCCCGATCGCCGACTCCACGAAGCCGTCCACGTCGTTGTCGTCGGAGAGCAGCAGCCCCAGGAAGCCCAGGTCCCGCACGGAGGCCGCGGAGCCGGTGCCGCCGAGGGCGCTCATCGCGTCGAGGCAGCGCCAGGCCTCCCGGTGCATCCGCGCGACGGCGTCCGGGCTCCAGCCGGGTCCGGCGGAGGCGACGGAGACGGGGTGTCCGAGGAGCGGGGACAGCTCGGCGGCGACGGCCCGGGCGGCGGCCGAGGCGTCGTCGCCCGGCAGCAGCAGGACGAGGCAGCCGCCCTGCACGGTCTTCAGACCGGAGAGGCGGTACGCGTACGAGGACGCCCACACCACCGCCCGGCCCTGCTCGCCGCCCTCGGGCCGGGCGAGCACGAGGACGTGCGGGCGGCGCAGGTCGACGCCGAGGCGGCCGGCCCGCTGGGCGATCTGCTGCGGGGCGTGCGGCGGGTCCGCGATGAGGTCGTCGAGGAGTTCGTCGCGGACGGGGCCCTCGGCGACGGCCGTGGAGCGCCG
The DNA here is from genome assembly GCF_044756005.1 of Streptomyces sp. NPDC092045. Classification (NCBI taxonomy): domain Bacteria; kingdom Bacillati; phylum Actinomycetota; class Actinomycetes; order Kitasatosporales; family Streptomycetaceae; genus Streptomyces; species Streptomyces sp. NPDC092045. The sequence goes on from NZ_JBIVSC010000002.1 coordinate 746,993, forward strand.
CATGAGCAGGAGGAAGGCGACGGACTGGGCGGCGAGTTCGAGGAGCCGTTCGTCCTCGCCGGTGAGTCCTCCGTCGGCGTGGACGACGAGGCCGCCGAGGTCCTCGGAGCCGGCGATGACCGGCGCGACCCAGGTGTCGGCGGCGGCGAGGACCGGGCGGCGGCGGGCGTGGGCGTCGAGCGAGGCCTTCTCCACGCCCTCCTGGACGGCCTCCTCGTCGAGGCCGGGGACCTCCCCGATCAGGGCGAGGGTCCGGCCGCCGGGGTCGCGGATCAGGACGCTCGCGTCGAGGGCGTCGGCGGCGGCCTTGGCGACGTTGCACAGGTCGCCGCCCGCGAGGACGAGGTTCATGATGCGGCCGTGGGCCTCGCTGACGTGCCGCATCCGGGTGAGCCGGGTGCGCACCCGGGAGCTGTCCCGCTCCAGTTCGGAGACCTCGGCCCGGGTCCGGTCGAGGAGGCCGGCCTTCTCGACGGCGAGGGCGGCCAGGTCCGCGAGCGCGGCGAGGAGCCCGATCTCCTCGGAGGTGTGGTGGCGGACGCGCCGGTCGGCCCCGAACAGGGTGCCGATGACGGTCTCCCCGCTGCGCAGCGGGGCGGCCACGATCGCGTGCAGCCCCTCGGCGCGCAGGGCGGCCTCGGCGGCCTCGTCGAAGGCGGGGGCGTGGACGCCCGCGTCGAGGGAGCCGGAGGGGGCGAACCGTTCGTCGGCCAGGTAGTCCGGGGTCCAGACGGGCTCGCCGTGGAGCTGGACGGCGCCGCCGAGCCCGTACCCCTCGGCGATCCTGAGGCCGGGGGCGAGGCGCGGTCCCCCGGCGCGGCCGGGGAGGGTGCCCTCGGTGGTGTGGACGTAGCAGGCGCCGTGCGGGCCGCGCAGGGTGACGTACGCCAGGTCGAGGCCGAGGAGCCGGCGGGCGCGGCGGGTGATGACGTGCAGCAGGCCGTCGAGGTCGTAGGAGAGGGTCAGGTCGCGGGCAGTGTCGGTGAGGGCGTCGAGTCCGGCCTCGCGGCGCGCGTCGTGGGCGCGTTCGGCGTGGACCTGGCCGGCGAGCACGACGGCCCGTTCCAGACGGCCGAGGTCCTCGCGGCCGAGACCGCCCCGGCGGGCCTCGTCGAGGAGGGCGTCGAAGCGGGCGGGCGGGGCCTGCCGGGCGAGGAGTTCGAGGACCGTGAGCAGCGCGTCGGCACCACCGGCTCCGTCGGCGCCGTACGTGGTCATGGTCGAGTCCCCCGTATGTCGAGCGAAACGGGGCACCTCGGAGGAAACCCGTCCTGCCCGCCGAAACTAATTCGGCTTCGGAAGCCGGTCAACGGTGAGTTGCGGCACTTCATTCCCTCCGGTGCCGGGGAGGGGCCGGGTGGTGGACGGCCGCCGGCCGTCCGGTGGTCGTCCGGGACCGGCCGTCCGGGGCGGCCCGGCCGTCAGCCGAAGGAGCCCGCGGGGACGAGCCGGGGGCGGGGCGGGGCGTACTGGGTGGGGACCCGGAGGCCCAGGGCGGGACGCTCGCCGGTGTGCCGCACGGCCAGCACCGAGCGCTGGAGGCGCCGCAGCCGCGCCGAGGGCTCCATGCCGCTCTCCGCCTTGAGGGCGAGGCGCAGCCGCTCGTACACGGTGAGGGCCTCGTCGTGCCGGCCGGAGCGTAGCAGGGCGACCATGAGGTGGGCGTGGAGCGGCTCGTTGGTGCGGTAGCGGGAGACGAGTCCGGTGAGCTCCGGGACGAGTTCGGCGTGCCGGCCGAGGCCGAGCTGCGCTTCGAGCCACTGGTCGAGGACGCTGAGCCGGGAGGTTTCGAGGCGCTCGATCTCCCGGCGGAGGCGGGGGCCCGCGGCGACGCCCGCGTACGGGTCGCCGCGCCACAGGGCCAGGGCCTCGCCGAGGCGGAGCGCGGCGCGCTGGAGGTCGCCGGCCTCCATGGCCCGGTAGCCGGCGCCGGCCGCGCGCTCGAACTGCCAGACGTCGTGGGCGCCGCCGCCGGTGTCGAGCCGGTAGCCGCCGGGCTGGGAGACGAGGACCGCGTCGGCGGTGCGCCGGTCGGACCAGCCGGCCCGCGGGTCGGCGGGGGCGGTGGCGCGCAGCGCGCCGTCGACGAGGGCGCGCAGCCCGGCTATGTGGGCCTGGAGCTCCGCGCGGGCGCCGCGCGGCGCGCCGGACGGCCACAGCTCCTCGGTCAGGACCGTCACGGGGACGACCTGGTCGGCACTGGCCGTGAGCAGGGCGAGGAGCTGCCGGGGCGCGGCCGCCGTCGGGGTGATCGACACCCCGTTCTCGCGTACCGACAGCCCCCCCAGAATCCGGACGTCCACCTTGCCCCCTCAGTGCCTGTGCGGTGTCTGCGCGCGGGATGACTCTCGATGATTAGAAAAGACCCCCGTAGGCATGTCAATAAGAAACCGGAGGGTACGGAATCACCTCCCGGGATATCGGGGTGATCCACCCTCTTTGTCCGTCTTTGGGCGCGTCAAGTTTCCGCCAGCGGCCGATAATCGACCCGTGGCGAAAGTCTGTTTCCGGACTCGGGGGTATGCTTTTGGGGGTCCTTCGCGGGGAGCGGAGGGGTGCCGACCCGCGACTTCGCGCCACAAACAGACGCCCCGGTACGGTTCCGGAAGGGACGGTACGGATGTTTCGGGCGGGCTTCGGAGCACGGCGGCGGCCGTGAACAGGCCGAACGCGGCGGTGATCAGGACCGTGCGGGCGCGGTGAAAACCGTTCCACCGGTTCTCGAACGCGGCCCGGGCCGCCGAGGGATCGCCCCCGGGGTCGCGCGCCAGGGTGTTGTCGAGGGGGATGTTGCCGCCGAGGGCGACCAGGTGGTTGAGGACCGCGCACGCGAGCCCCGCGAGGACGCACCACGTCTGCGCGTCCGTGCGCCCGGCGACGGGGACGGGGAACGCGGCGGCGGGGAAGGCGATCACGCCGAGGAGGACGGTGAGGAACACGGCCCTCGGCACGTACTCGTTGATCCGGCGCATCGCCGTGACGAACCCGTCGCCCGTCAGACGGGCGAGCACGGGCATGACCCCGGTCAGGAAGACCAGCATGAAACCGGCGCAGAGACCGGTGCAGACGACCGCCGGGGCGAGCAGCAGGGTGGCCATGGGCCCATGGTGTCCCGCTGCCCGCCCCGGGCGTCAGGTGTGCGCGGCGGCGCTTCGCGCGTCGGGCGCGCGCTTCAGGCGTGCGCTTCGGACGCGTGCTTCAGGCGCGTGTGCGGCGCTTCAGGCGCGTGCGCGGCGGCGCTTCAGGCGCGTGTGCGGCTGCGCCGCCCGCCCCGCTCCGCCGGCGCGCGTCAGCTGTACGGGTCGCCCGGGCGGAGCTCCCCCTCCCCCGGCCGGCCCGGCTCCGACGGTTCCCCCGACGGGCCGCTCAGGGTCTCCGCCTTCCGCACCGACTCGGCGAGTTCCCGCACCACCGCCGAGCCGGACCGCCCGGCGATCGCGTCGGCGCGCGCCGCGAGCGTCCCGAGCCCCGGCGCCCCCGGGAGCCCGCCGCCCCGCAGGGCGTCCGCGAAGTAGGCCGCGACGGCGGTCAGTTGCAGGCTGTCGTGGCCGGGGCCCCAGATGTCGGCGGTCAGGGCGCCGGTCGCGACGGTGCCGGAGCGCTCGCGCGGGGCCCGGGTGGCGGGGTCGAGCCAGCGGACGGTGGCGGTGGCGACGGTCCCGGTCGCCCCGGGCCTGGTCCTGACCGCGTACAGCGCAGTGACCGTGTGGCCGGCCCCGATCTCGCCGCCGTCCACGTGGTCGTTCCGGAAGTCCTCGTCCGCGACCTCCCGGTTCTCGTACCCGATCAGCCGGAACTTCTCGACGGTCCGCCGGTCGAAGGCGACCTGCGCCTTGGCGTCGCGGGCGCGCAGCTCGACGTGGGCGGGGAGCTGGTCGACGAAGACCCTGCGGGCCTGCGCCGCGGTGGAGACGTACGTCGTCTGGCCGTCGCCCCGGTCGGCGAGCCTCTCCATGAACGCGTCGCCGAACTCGCTGCCGACCCCGACGCCGAAGAGGGTGATCCCGTACTTCCGGCGCTCCTCGTCGATGCGGGCGAGGATCGTCTCCGCCTCGGTGGAGCCGGTGTTGGCGAGCGCGTCGGAGAGCAGCACGACCCGGTTGGTGGCGCCCTCGCGGTGTCCGGCGACGGCGGTGTCGTAGCCGGTGCGGACGCCGGCCTCCACGTTGGTGGACGCGCCGGTCCCCAGGGAGCCGACCACCTCGCGGATCCGGCCGCGGGCCTCTCCGACGCGGGTCATGGGCAGCCGGGTCTCGGCCTCGGAGCTGAAGGTGACGAGCGCGATCGAGTCGTCGTCGCGGAGCTCGCCGACGAGCAGTCCGAGCGACTCCTTGACGAGGTCGAGCCGCCCCGGCTCGTCCATGGAGCCGGAGACGTCGACGATGAAGGTGAGCGCGGCGGGCGGGCGGGCGCCGCTCCGGTCCGCGCCCCGGGTGGCGAGCCCGACCCTGACCAGGGACCAGCCGTCCCGGCCGGTGCGGGCGCCGTCGAGGGTGACCCCGAAGCCGTCGTCCGCGGGGCGCTCGTAGTCCGGGCGGAAGCTGTTGACGAACTCCTCGGGGCGCACGGTCGCCGGATCGGGCAGCCGCCCGTCGGCGAGGGCGCGGCGGGCGTACCCGTACGAGGCGGTGTCGACGTCCAGGGCGAAGGTGGACAGGTAGTCGGGCGCGGGCGACGGGGACCGCTGCTCGCCCTCCCCGGGGGCGGCCGTCCCGGTGCGCCCGGCGTCGGGGGCGGCCGGGGCGGTGCGTCCGCCGTCGGGCGGGGCCGGGGCCGCGCGTCCGCCCTCCTTCGCGCTCCGGTCGGCGGTGCCCCCGTCGCCGGACGCGCCGCAGCCCGTGAGGACGATTCCGGCGGCGAGCAACCCCGCGATCACGGCCGGGACCCGGGGCCGGCGGGGCCGGATCCCACGCGTCTCGTTTCGTTCCATTCCATCTCCCCCTCTTGGTACGGCACTTGTGAATGTGACGAACCGGGGTCCCGAAAAGAGCAGTCGAAGGGGTTGCGGATGGATCTCGATGCGGCAACGGCGACACGGGTGAACTCCGGTGGCATGGATTCGCCATCCTTCTCAACAGGGGTTGTCACCGTGTGCAGTCACATGCGTACATGGAGTGGACATCGATCGGCGGGGGTGGTCAGCGGTGGCAGAGAGCGCGGGCTCCGTGATGCTCGCCCGTTCGGCGATGAACCGGGCCGCGGCCGAGGGACGGCGACCCGTGGGGCGTCCGGTCCGGGGCGCGCGGCGCATCAGTGCCGCGCTCGCCGGGCTGGCCGCCTCCACCCGGCACGAGCTGCTGACCTTCGACGATCCGGTCGCGTCCGCGGGCTACGCGATCCCCGAGCCGTTCCTGGAGCTGGCGGGAGCGTGCATGCGGGCCGCGGCGGAGCGGGCCGACGAGGTGCGGAGGATCATCCCGCGGCACGCGCTGCCCCGGCTCGGGGAGGGGCTCCGGGTCCCCGGGCAGGCCCGGCTGGTGGAGGCGATCCCGTTCAAGATGATCCTCGTCGACCGGACGGTGGCGGCGATCCCGCTCGATCTGGAGCTGCTCTACAACGGACTGCTGCTGATCCGCGACCCGGTGGTGGTGCAGGCCCTCGTCCGGGCCCACCAGATCTGCTGGGCGCTGGCCGAGGACCCGGCGGCCTGCGCGGTGCCGTCCCCGTCGCCGCCGCCGGACGACCTGCCGCCCCAGCTGCGGCCGGTGCTCGACGCCCTCCTCGCGGGGCTGACGGACGAGACGGCGGCGGCCCGGCTCGGCATGTCCGCGCGGACCTACAGCCGGCGGGTCGGCGAGCTGATGGCGGCCCTCGGCACGACGAGCCGCTTCCGCGCGGGTGCGGAAGCGGCTCGCAGGGGGTGGTTGTGAGGGCCGTTCACCCGGTCAGGACACGATGTCCTTGCGGGCGAAGCCCCGGAAGGCGAGGGCGAAGAGGACCAGGGCGTACGTCAGGGAGATCGCCGTGCCCTTCACCATGCCGCCCCACTCCAGCTGGGGCTGGAGCGCGTCGATCCAGGCGAACTGCCAGTGCGCGGGCAGGAAGTCGCGCCAGTCGCCGAGCGCGGTGACGGCGTCCAGGACGTTGCCGACGATGGTGAGGCCGACGGCGCCGCCCACCGCGCCGAGCGGGGCGTCGGTGCGGGTGGACAGCCAGAAGGCGAGCCCGGCGGTGACCAGTTGGGAGGCGAAGACGAAGGCGACGGCGATCGCGATCCTCAGCAGGGCGTCCCCGGCCGGCACCGAGCCGCCGGTCGGCAGCTGAAGCGGGCCCCAGCCGTAGGCGACCGTGCCCGCCGCCAGGGCCACCAGCGGGAGGAGGAGCATCGCGGCCGCGCTGTAGCCGAGCGCGACCGCCAGCTTCGAGGCGAGGAGCCGGGACCGGGGCACGGGCGCGGCGAGCAGGTAGCGCAGCGAGGACCAGCTCGCCTCGGAGGCCACCGTGTCCCCGCAGAACAGCGCCACGGGGACGACGAGCAGGAAGCCGGCCGAGACGAAGAGGCAGGTGGCCGCGAAGTTGGCGCCCGAGGTCGTCGCCGTGTCGATCAGGGAGACGCGGCCGTCGCGGTCGCCGTCCCCGGTGCCGCCGATCGCGAAGGCCGCGATCAGGACGAACGGCAGGGCGACCAGGATGCCGCCCATCACCAGGGTGCGGCGCCGCTTCCACTGGCGCAGGATCTCGACGCGCAGCGGCAGGGTGCGTCCGGGCCGGTAGCCGGGCGCGGCCTCGGCCGGGGCTTCGGTCGCGAGGGTGCTGGGGGTGGCGCTGCTCATGCGGCTCCTCCTCCGATCAGGGTCAGGAACGCGTCCTCCAGGCGCCGGTGCGGGCCGACCCCGGTCAGCGGCACGTCCAGGCGGACGAGTTCGCCGATGAGGGCGGTCGCGTCGGCGCCGTCGAGCCGGACCAGGAGTCCGGCGTCGGTGCGGGCGGCCGAGCCGACGCCCGGCAGGGCGCCGATCTTCTCGACGAGGGCGTCCGGGAGGGCGGGGACGGGAGCGCCGTCGGGGGTGCGTTCGGCGAGGGTCACGAGGAGGGTGTCGCCGGAGCCGGTGATCTCCGCGACCGGGCCGGCCTGCACGAGCTGCCCCCGGTCCATGACGACGAGGTGGGTGCAGGACTGCTCGACCTCCGCGAGGAGGTGGCTGGAGACGATGACGGTGCGGCCCCCGGCCGCGTACCGGATCATCACCTCGCGCATCTCGCGGATCTGCGGCGGGTCGAGTCCGTTGGTCGGCTCGTCCAGGATCAGCAGGTCCGGCAGGCCGAGCATGGCCTGGGCGAGGGCGAGGCGCTGCCGCATGCCCTGCGAGTAGGTCCGCACGGCGCGGTCCAGTGCGCCGCCCAGGTTCGCGATCCGCAGGGCCTCGTCGACGTGGGCGTCCCCGGCGGGGCGGCCGGTGGCCTTCCAGTACAGGTCGAGGTTCTCCCGGCCCGACAGGTGCGGCAGGAAGCCGGCGCCCTCGACGAAGGCGCCGACGCGGGAGAGGACCGGGGCGCCGGGCCGGATCGCCTGGCCGAAGACCCGGATCTCGCCCTCGTCGGGGGCGATCAGGCCCATCAGCATGCGCAGGGTGGTGGTCTTGCCGGCGCCGTTCGGGCCGAGGAGGCCGAGGACCTGGCCCCGCTCGACCCGGAAGGAGAGGTCCTTGACGCTGTACCTCTCGCCGCCCTTGTACTTCTTGGACAGGCCGGTGATCAGGAGCGGTACGGAGACGAGTTCCGGGTCGGGGGCGGGTGCGGCGGTCCGGCGGCGGGCCGTGAAGAGCAGGACGGCGGCGACGGCCAGGCCGATCAGCGGCAGGCCCCACACCCACCACGGCAGGCCGGCGGCCCGGGTGGTGAGACCGGGCGCGGTGGGCACGGTCAGCGGGCCCTCGACGGCGACGGTGTAGGCGGCGGGGGTGACCGGGGAGGCGTAGCCGAGGTCGGTGGCGGCGACGACGAGCCGCAGCCGGTGCCCGGCCTCCACCTCGTGGTCGATCGCGGGCAGCGTCAGGGTGACGTCGCGGCCCGTCCGGGCACCCTCGACGCGGACGGGGGCGACGAGCTGGGAGGGCAGCACCTGCTGCCGTCCGTCGGGGCCGACGTCGTACACCTTGGCGAAGAGGACGGCGGAGCCGTCGTCGGCGGTCGAGGAGACCTTGACGCGGACGGTCGGCGCGCCGGTGATCCGCAGCGCCTCCGTCCGCGGCTTCGCGTCGAAGCGGGCGTGCTGGCCGGGGAAGTCGAGGGAGAGGCCGACGCCGAGGGAGGAGAGGCCGGAGAGTCCGCCGCCGAGGCCGGGAACGGCGGAGACGGCGGGCGGCGCGGCGCCCGGCGGGTTGGCGAAGGTCTGCGGCGCGCCGGCGAGGGGGACGGCCGCGGTGCCGGCGGCGAGGCCCGGGTAGCGGTCGGCGGTCGCGGCGCGCAGGGTCGCCCGGCCGTTGGTGGAGTCGACGCCGCCGGTGCGGCTGACGCGGAAGGCGGGGCCGGTGTCGGCGGAGGCGTCCCGCTTCAGCCAGCGGTCGAACCAGGCGCCGACGCGCCGCTCGACGCGCTCGGTCTCCTGGTCGCCGCCGTCGTGGCCGCCGGCGGTCCAGTCGACGGCGACGGGGGCGCCGTTGGCGGTGACGGCGCGGGCCATGGCGTCGGACTGGGCGAGGGTGAACAGCGAGTCGGACCGGCCCTGCACGAGCAGCGCGGGCACCTTGATCCGGTCGCCGACGGCGGAGGGGCTGCGGGCTTCGAGCAGGGCGCGGGCGGCGGCGTCCGGCTTCCCGGAGACGGCGACGCGCTGGTAGAGCGAGCACAGCTCGGCGGTGAACCGGCCGCAGGCCGGGGGCTTCCCGGGAGCGGGGGCCCTGCCGGGCGCGGCGGGCGTCCTCCCCGATCCGGCGGCGGTGGCTCCGCCGGCGGCGGGGGCGTCACCGGGTGCGGGCGTCTCGCCGGTGGCGGGTCCGTCGCCCGCGCCCGGCCCGATCCCGGCGCCCGCGCCGTTCCCGGCGGAGAAGAAGATCCCGGCCCAGAGCTTCTTGAAGACGCCGTTCGGGAAGAGCGCGTCGGCGAGGTTCCAGTACGTGATCCGGGGGGCGATCGCGTCCACGCGCGGGTCGTGCCCGGCGGCGAGCAGGGAGACCGCGCCGCCGTAGGAGGCGCCGCTGACGCCGACGCGCGGGTCACCGGCCTTGTCGAGGAGGACCTCGGGCCGGCCGGCGAGCCAGTCGATCAGCCGGCTGACGTCCTTCACCTCGTGCTCGGGGTCGTTGAGGCCGATCTCGCCCGTGGAGACGCCGAAGCCGCGGGCGGACCAGGTGAGGACGGCGTAGCCCTCGCGGGCCAGGCCCTCGGCCTGGTCGCGGACGTCCTCCTTGGAGCCGCCGAAGCCGTGGCCGAGCAGGACGGCGGGCCTGCGCCCGTCGCCGTCGCCGGTGAAGTACGAGGTGTCGAGCCGTACGCCGTCGACGTCGAGCGTCCGGTCCGCGCGGTGCACGGGCGGTGGATCGTCCGAGGCGACGGCGGTCCAGGTGCCGGCACCCGCGAGGACGGTGAGCGCGGCGGTGACCGCGGCCCACCGGGGAAGTCGGAGTCGCATGGTCCCGAGCCTAAGCGGGCCCGCCGCGGACCACGGCTCCCGAAAGGCGGAGGTCCCGCACCTCCTGGGGTCGTACGGAGTACGGTCCGCGTACCGCAGGCGCGGTACGCGGGGGCGCCGCGCCGATCGGACCGGATCCGGGGGCGGCGCCCGGCACGATCGGCGGGGCGCACGCCCCGGGTCCCATGGAGGAGACGTGATCGAGATCCGGCGGGCGACGACGGCGGCCGAGCTGCTCGCGGCGGAGCACCTCTACGACGGCCCGGCGCGGGAGGAGTGGGCGGACCGCTTCCTGGCGGCGCCGGGGCACCTGATGCTCATCGCCTACGCGGAGGACGGCTTCCCGGCCGGTTTCGTGTCCGGGGTCGAGATGACCCACCCGGACAAGGGGACGGAGATGTGCCTCTACGAACTGTCCGTGGACGAGGGCCACCGGCGGCGCGGCACGGGCCGGGCGCTGACGGAGGCCCTGCTCGCGGCGGCCCGGGAGCGCGGCTGCGGGGGCGCCTGGGTGGGCGTGGACACGGACAACGGCCCCGCCCTCGCGACCTACCGCGCGGCCGGGGCGGCGGACGAGGGGGTGTTCGCGATGCTGGGCTGGCCCCTGCCGACCGGGGAGGCGCCGCCTCCGGCCTGAAGCGGCGGCGGGTCACGGCGGTGGTCGGTGGGGCGGTGGGTGGTACGGCGGTGGGGCGGTGGCCGGTACGGCGGTACGGCGGTGGGGCGGTGGGGCGGTGGCCGGTACGGCGGTGGGGCGGTGGGCGGTAAGGCGGTGGTGATCGGCGCGGCGGCGGGTCGCGGCGGTGGCAGGCGCGGCGGTACGGGGACGGGGCGGAACGCCGACGGCCCCCGGGGCGCGGGTGCGCCCCGGGGGCCGTGCTCGACGCTCGTGCCCCGCCCGTCCCGTCAGTGGTTGCGCGGGAAGCCCAGGTCGACGCCGGCCGGGGCGTCGGACGGGTCGGGCCAGCGGGTGGTGACGACCTTGCCCCGGGTGTAGAAGTGCACGCCGTCGTTGCCGTAGATGTGGTGGTCGCCGAAGAGCGAGTCCTTCCAGCCGCCGAAGGAGTGGTAGCCCACCGGGACCGGGATCGGGACGTTGACGCCGACCATGCCGGCCTCGACCTCCAGCTGGAAGCGGCGGGCCGCGCCGCCGTCGCGGGTGAAGATCGCGGTGCCGTTGCCGAACGGCGAGGCGTTGATGAGGGCGAGGCCCTCCTCGTACGTCTCGGTGCGCAGCACGCACAGGACCGGGCCGAAGATCTCGTCCCGGTAGGCCTTGGCCGTGGTGGGGACGCGGTCCAGGAGGGAGAGGCCGATCCAGTGCCCGTCCTCGTGGCCGTCGACGGTGTGGCCGGTGCCGTCGAGGACGACCTCGCAGCCCTCGTCCGCCGCGCCGTGCACGTAGGAGGCGACCTTGTCGCGGTGGGCGGCCGTGATGAGCGGGCCCATCTCGGAGGCGGGGTCGGTGCCGGGGCCGATCTTGATCTTCTCGGCGCGCTCGCGGATCTTGTCCACCAGCTCGTCCGCGATCGAGCCGACGGCGACGACCGCCGAGATCGCCATGCAGCGCTCGCCGGCCGAGCCGTACGCCGCCGAGACGGCCGCGTCGGCCGCCGCGTCGAGGTCGGCGTCCGGGAGGACCAGCATGTGGTTCTTGGCGCCGCCGAGCGCCTGGACGCGCTTGCCGTTGGCGGAGGCGGTGGTGTGGATGTGCCGCGCGATCGGGGTGGAGCCGACGAAGGAGATCGCGGCGACGTCCGGGTGCTCCAGGAGGCGGTCCACGGCCACCTTGTCGCCGTGCAGGACGTTGAAGACGCCGTCCGGCAGGCCGGCCTCGGCGAGCAGCTCGGCGATCTTCAGGGACGGGGAGGGGTCCTTCTCGCTCGGCTTGAGGACGAAGGTGTTGCCGGTCGCGATGGCGATCGGGAACATCCACATCGGCACCATGGCCGGGAAGTTGAACGGCGTGATGCCGGCGACGACGCCGACCGGCTGGCGGATGGACGCCACGTCCACCCGGTTCGACACCTGGGTGGAGAGCTCGCCCTTGAGCTGGGTGGTGATGCCGCAGGCCAGGTCGACGATCTCCAGGCCGCGCGCGACCTCGCCGAGCGCGTCGGAGTGCACCTTGCCGTGCTCGGCGACGATCAGCTCGGCGATGGCGTCGCGGTTCGCGTCGAGCAGCGCGCGGAACGCGAAGAGGATCGTGGTGCGCTGGGCCAGCGAGGAGGTGCCCCAGGTGGCGAAGGCGGCCTTGGCGGCGGCCACCGCCGCGTCGACCTCCTCGACGGAGGCGAGCGCGACCCGGGTGGTCACGGCGCCGGTGGCCGGGTCCGTGACCGGCCCCCAGTTGCCCGACGTGCCCTCGACGGCCTTGCCACCGATCCAGTGGTCGACGGTCTTGACGGTGTTCGTCATGACGAAATGCTCCTTCAGAGATGGCGGCGTCGGGCGGTGACGTGCCGGTCGTACTCCTCCCGGGCCGTGACCGCCGACGGGCGGGTCGAGGTCTCGGCCACGGGCACATCCCACCACGCCGCGGCCGGGGGCGGGCCCGACACTGTGTCGGGCGTTTCGGTCTCGACGTAGACACATGTGGGAACCGTCGCCGCCCGCGCCTCCGCGAGGGCTTCCCGCAGGTCACGGACGGTGCGGGGGCGCAGCACCCGCATGCCGAGGGAGGCGGCGTTGGCGCCGAGGTCGACCGGGAGCGGCGGCCCGGTGAAGCCGCCGTCCGCGTCCCGGTACCGGTAGTCGGTGCCGTACCGCTCGGCGCCGACGGCCTCCGAGAGGCCGCCGATGGAGGCGTACCCGTGGTTCTGGAGGACGACGAGCCTCAGCGGCAGGCGCTCCTGCACGGCGGTGACGATCTCGGTGGGATTCATCAGGTACGTCCCGTCCCCGACGAGCGCCCAGACGGGCCGGCCGGGGGCGGCGAGGAGGACGCCGATCGCCGCGGGGATCTCGTATCCCATGCAGGAGTAGCCGTACTCGACGTGGTACTGGTCGGCGGAGCGGGGCCGCCAGAGCCTGTGGAGGTCGCCGGGGAGCGATCCGGCGGCGTTGATCAGGATGTCGCTCGCGTCGACCAGGGTGTCGAGTGCGCCGAGGACCTGGGCCTGGGTGGGGCGGGCGTCCTCGTCGGGAACGGCGTACGCGGCGTCGACCCGCCGCTGCCAGTCCCGCTTGGCGGCGGCCCACTCCTCCGGGTCCCGCGACCGGTGGCCGCCGAGCGCCCCGGTGAGGGCGGTCAGGCCCTCGCGGGCGTCGGCGACGAGCGGCAGCGCGGCCTGCTTGTGGGCGTCGAAGCCGGTGACGTTGAGGTTGAGGAAGCGGGCGCCCCCGGGGAAGAGGGTCCCGGAGGCGGTGGTGAAGTCGGTGTACCGGGTGCCGACGCCGATGACGAGGTCGGCGGTGCGGGCCAGGGCGTCGGCGGTCTCCGTGCCGGTGTGGCCGACGCCGCCGACGTCGCAGGGGTGGTCGTACGGCAGGACGCCCTTGCCCGCCTGGGTGGTGGCGACGGGCAGGCCGGTCCGTTCGGCGAAGGTCCGCAGGGCCTCCTCGGCGCCGCTGTACCGCACGCCGCCGCCCGCGACGACCAGGGGCCGTTCGGCGGCCTTCACGGCCCGTACGGCCGCGTCGAGTTCGCCCCGGTCGGGGCGGGGGCGGCGGACGCGCCAGGTCCGCTCGGCGAAGAACTCCTCGGGCCAGTCGTGCGCCTCCGCCTGCACGTCCTGGGGCAGGGCGAGGGTCACGGCGCCGGTCGCGGCCGGGTCGGCGAGGACCCGTACGGCTTCGAGGGCGGCCGGGACCAGGGCCTCGGGACGGACGACCCGGTCGAAGTACACCGAGACGGGCCGCAGGCAGTCGTTGACGGACACGTCCCCCGCGCACGGGAGTTGGAGCTGCTGGAGGACGGGGTCGGCGGGGCGGGTCGCGAAGGTGTCGCCGGGGAGGAGCAGGACGGGGAGGTGGTCGATCGTGGCGAGGGCGGCGCCGGTGACGAGGTTGGTGGCGCCGGGGCCGATGGAGGTGGTGACGGCGTGCGCGGAGAGCCGGTTCGACTGGCGGGCGTGGCCGACGGCGGCGTGCACCATGGCCTGTTCGCTGCGGCCCTGGTGGAAGGGCATGGCGGCGGGGTCCCCGGGCCGCGCGGCGCTCTCGACGAGCGCCTGGCCGATCCCGGCGACGTTCCCGTGGCCGAAGATCCCCCAGGTGGCGGCGATCAGGCGGCGGCGCTCGCCGTCGCGCTCGGTGTACTGGGCGGCGAGGAACCGGACGAGGGCCTGGGCGGTGGTCAGCCGGACGGTGCTCATGCGCGCCTCCGCGTGCGCCCGGGGGCCGGCCGTGCGCTGTCCGGGCGCGGCTCCCCGCTGTCCCGCGGGGCCGGCCGTGCGCTGCTCGCGCGTGCCTCCCCGCCGTCCCGCGGGGCCGACCGTGCGCTGCTCGCGCGGACGCCTTCGTTCACGCGTACCCCTCCGTGTGCTCCGGGTGGAAGCTGATCCTCCACTCCCGTTCGGGCCCGGGGCCCGCCATGACGTTGAGGTAGTAGAGGGCGTGGCCCGGCTGGGCGATCGAGGGGCCGTGCCAGCCGTCGGGGACGAGGACGGCGTCGCCGTGGCGGACCTCGGCGAGCAGGTCGGCGCCGCCGGGCCGGGAGGGCGAGATCCGCTGGTAGGCGAGGCCGTGCGGGCCCTCGACCTCGTAGTAGTAGATCTCCTCCAGGACGGACTCGGCGCCGGGGCGGTGCTCGTCGTGCTTGTGCGGCGGGTAGGAGGACCAGTGGCCGCCGGGCGTGACGACCTCGACGGCGATGAGCCGGTCGCAGCCGAAGGCGTCGGCGGAGGCGAAGTTCCGCACCTCGCGGGCGCGGTCGCCGCTGCCCCGGGTCTCGACGGGAACCTCCGGCGCGGGGCCGTAGCGGGCGGGGAGTCGTCGCTCGCACTTCGCTCCTGCCAAAGCGAAGCGGCCCCCCGCGCCGGAGGCGATCTGGGCGTGGGCGTCGCGCGGTACGTAGGCGAAATCGGTCACCCCGTCGAACACGCTCGCGCGGCCCCGGAGTTCGAAGATCCCGCCGTCGACGCGCACGCTACAGGCACCGGCGAGGGGAAGCACGGTCCATTCGGAATCCCCGCTCGCGAAGGAGTGGAGCTGCCCCGGCCCGAGGGTGAGCACGCGGAGCGCGGAGTACGTCCATCCGGCCCGCTCGGGGTCGACGTCGACCGCGTACGGGCCCCGGGCGGCGGTCCCGGCGGGGAGGTGCAGGGAGGCGGGGCGGGCGGCGCGGTGGGCGTCGGGGGGCTCGGGGCTGGGGCTCATGGCGGACATCCCTACCCCTTTTCCGGCGGTGTTCCCGTACCGGTCGCACCCGTTCCGCCCGTATCCGTACCCGCCCCCGCGCCTGTGCCGGTCGGCCCCGTTCCGCCCGTGCCGATCGTCCCCGTCCCCCGGGCGAGGGCCTCCGCGATCTCCGCCGGGTCCGGCATGGCGGAGGAGCAGGCGAGCCGGCCCGCGACGATCGCGCCGGCGGCGTTGGCCCGGCGCAGGGTCTCTTCGAGGTCCGGGCCGGCGAGGAGGCCGTGGACGAGCGCCCCGCCGAACGCGTCGCCCGCGCCCAGGCCGTTGACGACCTCCACCGGCAGCGGCGGCACCTCGGCGCGGGTGCCGTCGGCGGCGAGCGCGAGGACGCCCTTCGGGCCCTGTTTGACGACGGCGAGCCGGACGGCGCCGCCGTCGGAGGCGAGCAGGGCGCGGGCGGCGGCCTCCGGGTCCCGCTCCCCCGTCGCGACCTCGCACTCGTCGAGGTTGCCGACGGCGACGGTGGTGTGGCGCAGGGCCTCGGCGTAGTACGGGCGGGCCTCGGCCGGGTCCGTCCAGAACATCGGCCGCCAGTCCAGGTCGAACACGGTGGTCCTCCCGGCGCCCCCGTCCCCGCCCCCCTCGCCGGCGCCGGACCTGGCCCGCAGCGCCTCCAGGGTCGCGGTGCGGCTCGGCTCGGCGCACAGGCCGGTGCCGGTGGCCCAGAAGACCCGGGCGGCGCGGATCGCCGCGAGGTCCAGCTCGTGCGGGTGGATCTCCAGGTCGGGGGCCTTGGGCAGCCGGTAGAAGTAGAGCGGGAAGTCGTCGGGCGGGAAGACCTCGCAGAAGGTGACGGGTGTGGGGTACGCGGCGGCCTCCGTCACCCAGCGGTCGTCCACGCCGAAGCCCTTGAGCTCCCGGTGCAGGAAGGTGCCGAAGGGGTCGGCGCCGGTGCGGGAGACGAGCGCGGTGCGCAGGCCGAGCCGGGCGGCGGCGACGGCCACGTTGGCCGGGGAGCCGCCGAGGAACCTGCCGAAGGTCTCGACCCGGTCGAGCCCGACGCCGGTCTGGAGCGGATAGAGGTCCACGCCGAGGCGCCCCATGGTGATCAGGTCGTACGGCTCCGTCTCCACGCGCCTCCTCCCGCCCTCGGCCCCGTCCCCAGGTCTAATCCCCTACCCGGAGGGTGTCAACGACATGTCCGGACATGCGGACCGACGGCGCGCTTGACGGTGTCCCCAGCCCCGGTCAGGGTGACTGTCATGACGAAGCCGTCCCCGCAGCCCTCGTCCCGGCCGTCCCCGTCTCCGGCGCCTTCCCCGTCTCCGGCGCCCTCCGCGCCCTCCAGGATCAGGGTCGGGTCCGCCCCCGACTCGTGGGGCGTGTGGTTCCCCGACGATCCCCGGCAGGTGCCCTGGCAGCGCTTCCTCGACGAGGTGGCGGGCGCGGGGTACGAGTGGATCGAACTCGGCCCGTACGGCTATCTGCCCACCGATCCGGCGGTGCTCGCGGAGGAGACCGCCCGGCGCGGTCTGCGGGTCTCGGCGGGGACGGTCTTCACCGGGCTGCACCACGGCCCGGACGTCTGGGACCGGACCTGGGCGCACGTCGCCGAGAACGCGGCCCTGGCGCAGGCGATGGGGGCGGGCCACCTGGTCGTCATCCCGTCGTTCTGGCGGGACGACCGGACGGGCGAGGTCCTGGAGGACCCGGTCCTGACCGCCGGTCAGTGGCGGGACCTGACGCGGCTCACGGAGCGCCTGGGCCGGGAGGTGCGCGAGCGGTACGGCCTGCGGATCGTCGTCCACCCGCACGCGGACACGCACCTGGACGGCGAGGAGAGCGTGACGCGCTTCCTGGACGCCACCGACCCGGAGGCGGTCTCGCTCTGTCTGGACACCGGGCACTACGCGTACGCCGGCGGGGACAGCGTCGGGCTGATCGAGGCCTACGGCGAGCGGATCGGCTATCTGCACCTGAAGCAGGTCGACCCGGCGGTCCTGGCGGAGGTGGTGGCCTCGGGGACGCCGTTCGGCCCGGCGGTGGCGCGGGGCGTGATGTGCGAACCGCCGTCCGGGGTGCCCGCCCTGGAGCCGGTGCTCGCCGCCGCCCGCGCCCTGGACGTGGACCTCTTCGCCATCGTCGAGCAGGACATGTACCCGTGCGACCCCGACGTGCCGTACCCGATCGCCCTGCGCACCCGGCGCTTCCTCCGCTCCTGCGGGGTGTGACCGGGCCTCTGCCGTCCGCCTACCGCACCGGTCCGGGGCGGCGCACGCGGACACACCGGTGGTCCGATGCGTCACTTCCGTCACACGCGTCCCTCCTTCGTCACGCTTTTCTCCGTTACGCGGGTTTCCCGTCACAGGCGCGTGACAGCCGTTCTCCTCCGGTCTGAGGGGGCCGTTGCAGGGGGCACAGGCTCAGTGATCGCCGACGCCCACCCGCAGCGCCCCCGAACGGCACCCCCGCCGCCGCTGCGCGGTGCGCAGGGAGGTACGAGGCATGACGGACAAGAGGCTCTGGTCGTACAAGGACATCGCGGCGCACATCCGGGTGCAGCCGGACACCGTCCGCTCCTATCGGAAGCACGGACTGCTCCCGCCGCCCGACCACGTCGAGTCGGGCAAGCCCTTCTGGTACGCGGACACGATCCGCGTCTGGGTCGCGAGCCGCCCCGGCAACCGGACCCGCCGCGACTGACCCCGCACCCGCACCCGCCTGACGCCGGGTCCCGGATCCCCCTCCGGGACCCGGCGTCCTGTCGTGAGGGGGCCGCCGGGCGCGTGACGGGTTCAGCGGGCGGCGCTGTACTCCTTGTCCCTGCCGCCGGCGGTCTCCTCCGTGGCGGCGGGGCCGGCCGGGGCGTCGGACTCGCTGAGGCCGAAGCGGTCGTGGAAGCGGCGCAGCGGCCCCGGGGCCCACCAGGTGAGGCGGCCGGTCAGCTTCATCACGGAGGGGACGAGGAGGCTGCGGACCACCATCGCGTCCATGAGGACGGCGAGGGCGACCCCGAGGCCGAGCATCTTGGTGTTGGTGACGCGGGCGGTGCCGATGGCCACCATGACGACGGCGAGGATGACGGCGGCGGCGGTGATCAGGCCGCCGGTGCGGCTCAGGCCGAAGCGGACGGAGTGCTCGTGGTCGCCGGTGGCGTCGTACTCCTCCTTGATCCGGGAGAGCAGGAACACCCCGTAGTCCATGGAGAGCCCGAAGGCCACGCAGAACATGAGCACGGGCAGGGTGGTCTCGATGTCGCCGGTGGGGGTGAAGCCGAGGAGCCCGGCGAGGTGCCCGTCCTGGAAGACCCAGACGACGGCGCCGAACATGGCCGTGAGGCTCAGGGCGTTGAGGACGACGGCCTGGACGGGGATGACGACGCTTCCGGTGAGCAGGAAGACCAGGAGCAGGGTGACGAGGACGATGGCGCCCGCCGCCCAGGGCAGCCGCTCGGCTATGGCGTCCTTGGAGTCGGCCAGGACGGCGGCCGGGCCGGTGACGGAGGTGTCGAACGGCGCCCGGGCGGCCCGCAGCTCTCCGACGACCCGCTGGGCCCCGGCGCCGACGGCCTCGCCGTCGGGCACGACGGTGAAGTAGGCGCGGGCGGAGTCGCCGCCGCCGGCGGTGACCGGTCCGTCGGCCCGGCCGACGCCGTCGATGACCTCGATGCGCTCGCGGAAGGCCTTGTACTGGGCGGGGGTGGCCGGGCCCTCGGCGAGGACGGTGATCCCGCCGCCGGGGTCGCCGGGGAAGCCGTTCCGCAGCTCGTCCTGGACGATCCGGGAGGAGGCGGTGACGGGGAGCTGGCGGTCGTCGGCCGTACCGAACTTCACGCCGAGGAAGGGCAGTCCGAGGAGGACGAGTCCGGCGGTGGTGAGGACGGCGAAGACGGGCGCCCTGCGCATCACCAGGCCGGCGGCGCGCGCCCAGCCCGCGCCGGAGGCGTCCTCGCGGGGCTCCCGGCCGCGCCGGACCAGGCGCCGCAGGTCGAGGGCGTCGACCCGGTGGCCGAGCAGCACGAGGGCCGCCGGGAGCAGGGTGAGCGCGGCGGTGGCGGCGAGGAGGACGACCGCGATCCCGGCGTAGGCGAAGGAGCGCAGGAAGTACTGCGGGAAGACCAGCATCGCGGCGAGCGAGACGGCGACGGTCAGGGCGGAGAAGAGCACGGTCCGCCCGGCCGTGCGCAGGGTGGTGCGGACGGCGGTGCGGGGGTCGGCGCCGGCGGCGAGCTCCTCGCGGTAGCGGCGGACGACGAACAGGGCGTAGTCGATGGCGAGTCCGAGACCGAGCGCGGTGGTCAGGTTCTGCGCGAAGACGGAGACGTCGGTGAACTCGGTGAGGCCGCGCAGGATCGCGTTGGTGCCGAGGATGGCGACGATGCCGACGCCGAGGGGCAGCAGGGCGGCGACGGCACTGCCGAAGACCATGACGAGCAGGACGAGGGTGAGGGGCAGGGCGATGAGCTCGGCCCGCAGCAGGTCCTCCTCGATGAGCGTCTGCATCTCGTGGCGGACGGCGAGTTCGCCGCCGAGCGCGACCTCGACGGGGCCGTGGACGCCCCGGTAGGCGGGGGCGATCCGGTCCAGGAGCTCCGCGGCCTCCTTCTCCTCGCCGGTGATCCGGGCGGCGATCACGGCCTTGCGGCCGTCCTCGGAGCGGAGGGCGGGCGAGCCGGTGGACCAGTAGGAGCCGACGCCCTCGACGCCCGGCTCGGCTTCGAGCCGCTCGGCGAGCCGCCGGGCCTCGGCGGCGACGGCCGGCGCGTCGGTCCCGGCCGTGCCGGAGTCGACGAGGAGGAGCAGGTTCGGCCGGGAGCCGGGGAAGTGCCGCTCCAGGGCCTCGGACGCGTACGTGGACTCGGCGGCGGGGTCCTCCCAGCCGCCGCTGCCCATGCGGTCCGCGACCCCGCCGCCGGCCAGGACGGCGAGGGCGGTGAGCACGAGGGCCACGAGCAGGGTGAGCCGGGGCCGCGCGGTCACGAACCGCGTCCAGCCCCCGCCCCGGGGCCCGGCCGCCCCACCGCTCCGGGGCCCGCTCCCTGACCTGCCCCCACCTGCGGTTTCTCCCCCGCCGCCGGACCCGCCGGGTGCGGTTTTCTTGACTTCGGCCATGACGCGGTGTCCCCTTCACCTGACCCGTGCGCTCACGCTTCCCGGCAGGACGCACGGGTCCCCCATTGCCATAGACTGGCAAACACGAGCGACCGCTCGCGTTTCTCAAGAATGCGAGCGACCTCTCGCATTTGTCAAACGGGTCGAGGAGAGCTGGGGACAGCCATGTCCGAGGAACCGAAGCCGCGCCGCCGCCAGGCGCGGGGCGAGCGCCGCATCGCGCAGTTGCTCCAGGCCGCCGCGAACGTCTTCTGCGCGAACGGCTACACGGCGACCAGCACCAACGCGATCGCCCGCGAGGCGCACGTCTCGCCCGGCACGCTCTACCAGTACTTCCCGAACAAGGAGGCCATCGCGATCGAGCTGGGCGGCCGCCTGCTGCACGACATGCGGGAGGCGCACGGCCAGGCGTTCACGGCGGAGAACCTCGCCCTGCCGCTGCCCGAGCTCCTGGACGCGGTCGTGGACCCGCTGATCGAGTTCAACTGCGCCAACCCGGCCTTCCTCGCCCTGATGCACGGCTCCGAGATCCCCGGCCGGATCGCCGAGGAGCACGACGAGCTGCACGCGACCCTGCTCACCCGGGTGGAGGGGGTGATCGGCCACTACGCGCCCGCACTGTCCGCCGCCGATCGGGGCCGGATCGCGGGGATGACCTTCGCCGCCTTCAAGGGGGGCCTGGACCTCGTCCTCGCCGCGCCCGAGGGGCCCGAGCGGGACGCCACGGTCGCCGAGGTGAAGACGCTCCTGCTGCGCTACCTCTCCCCCCTGGTCGAGGAGCGGCCCGACGCGGCGGAGCCCGGGGCGACACGGTCCGGCGCGAGTGGAATTCATACCCCCTAGGGGTATAAGCTCGATCCCACACGGCTCCGAACCCCACGAGGAGAACGCCATGGCCGCAGAGACGAAGAACGAACTCACCACCGTCTACCAGGTCAAGGGCATGACCTGCGGGCACTGCGAGGGCGCCGTCTCCGGCGAGCTCTCCGGCCTCCCCGGCGTCGCCTCCGTCACGGCCGTCGCCAAGACCGGCGAGGTCACCGTCGTCTCCGACGCCCCGCTCGACCGCGAGGCCGTGCGCGCCGCCGTCGACGAGGCCGGTTACGAGCTGGTCTGAGCGGAGGCCGGCCCCGGGCCGGCCGACCGCCGGACCGCCGGCGCCGCGCGGGGTCGTACCGTTACCGGGTACGGCCCCGCTCCCGTTTGGAACCGCTGATGACGTCCACGATCACCGAGCTGACGATCGGTGGCATGACCTGCGCCTCCTGCGCCGCCCGCGTCGAGAGGAGGCTCAACCGGCTGGACGGGGTGACCGCGACGGTCAACTACGCCACCGAGAAGGCACGGGTCGAGCACCCGTCGGACCTCCCGGTCGGCGAGCTGATCGCCACCGTCGTGAAGACCGGCTACACCGCCGAGGAGCCCCCGCCGCCGGACCCGGAGCCCGAGCCCGTACGGGAGGACCCGGAGAATCCGCAGGACCCCGGGGGCCCGGAGGACCCCGAGCTCGTCTCCCTCCGGCAGCGGCTGACGGTCTCCGCCGTCCTCTCCGCGCCCGTGGTCCTGCTCGCGATGGTCCCCTCGCTCCAGTTCGACAACTGGCAGTGGCTCTCGCTCACCCTCGCCGCCCCCGTCGTCGTCTGGGGCGGACTGCCCTTCCACCGGGCCGCCTGGGCCAACCTCCGGCACGGCGCCGCCACCATGGACACCCTCGTCTCGGTCGGCACCCTCGCCGCCTTCGGCTGGTCCCTCCGGGCGCTCTTCCTCGGCGACGCGGGCACGACCGGCATGCGGCACGGCTTCGACCTCACCGCGGACCGCTCCGACGCCTCCTCCGCGATCTACCTGGAGGTCGCGGCCGGGGTCGTCGCCTTCATCCTCCTCGGGCGGTACCTGGAGGCCCGCGCCAAGCGGAAGGCGGGCGCCGCGCTGCGGGCCCTGATGGACCTCGGCGCCAAGGACGTGGCCGTCCTCAGGGGCGGTGCGGAGGTACGGATCCCGGTCGCCGGGCTGCGGGCCGGCGACCTCTTCGTCGTGCGCCCCGGCGAGAAGATCGCCACCGACGGCACCGTGACCGAGGGCGCGTCGGCGGTCGACGCCTCCCTGCTCACCGGCGAGTCGCTGCCGCTCGACGCCGTCCCCGGCTCGGCCGTGACCGGCGGCTGCGTCAACGTCTCGGGCCGGCTGGTCGTCGAGGCGACCCGGGTCGGCGCCGACACGCGGCTGGCCCGGATGGCGAGGCTGGTCGAGGAGGCGCAGAGCGGCAAGGCCGCCGTCCAGCGGCTCGCCGACCGGGTCTCGGCCGTCTTCGTGCCGGTCGTCCTGCTGATCGCGCTCGGCACCCTCGTGGGGTGGCTCCTGGCGACGGACGACCCGACCGCCGCGTTCACGGCCGCCGTCGCCGTCCTGATCATCGCCTGCCCCTGCGCCCTGGGCCTCGCGACCCCGACCGCGCTCCTGGTCGGCACCGGCCGGGGCGCCCAGCTCGGCATCCTGATCAAGGGCCCGGAGGTCCTGGAGTCCACCCGCCGGATCGACACGGTCGTCCTCGACAAGACCGGCACGGTCACCACCGGCCGCATGCGCCTGGCCGGGGTCCGGGTGTACGGCGGGACGTACGGCACCGAGGGCGCCGACGAGGACGAACTGCTGCGGCTCGCGGGCGCCCTGGAGCACTCCTCCGAGCACCCGGTGGCCCGCGCGGTGGCGGAGGCCGCCGCCGAACGGTGCGGCCCGCTGCCCGCGCCGAAGACCTTCGAGAACGTCCCCGGGCTCGGGGTGCGCGGCTCGGTCGACGGCCGGCTCGTCGTCGTCGGACGCGCCGCCCTGCTCGCGGCGGAGGGGATCGAGGTGCCCGCGGCCTCCGAGCCCGGCGCGGTCCACGTCGCCTGGGACGGGGTGGCCCGGGGCACCCTGACCGTCGCCGACGCCGTCAAGGACACCAGCGCCGAGGCGGTCGCCCGGCTGCGCGCCCTGGGGCTGCGTCCGGTGCTGCTCACCGGGGACCACCGGGCGGTGGCGGAGGCCGTGGCGGACGAGGTGGGCATCGACGAGGTGATCGCCGAGGTGCTGCCCGAGGGGAAGGCGGAGGTGATCCGGCGGCTCCAGGAGGAGGGGCGGACGGTCGCCATGGTCGGGGACGGCGTGAACGACGCCGCCGCGCTCGCCACCGCCGACCTGGGCCTGGCGATGGGCACGGGCACGGACGCGGCCATCGAGGCGGGCGACCTGACCCTGGTCCGGGGCGACCTGCGGGTCGCGGCGGACGCCGTCCGGCTCTCCCGGCGGACCCTGGCCACGATCAGGGGGAACCTCGGCTGGGCCTTCGGCTACAACGTGGCCGCGCTGCCGCTCGCGGCGGCCGGACTGCTCAATCCGATGATCGCGGGGCTCGCGATGGCCTTTTCGTCCGTGTTCGTCGTGTCCAACAGCCTGCGGCTCCGGCGGTTCACGTGAGTTCACCTACACGTGATGCACAGGACCTTCACATCGAGACCTAGATCACAGATATTGTGGGGTAACCATCTGGGCTGTTCGTGGGTCTAAGTGGGCGATGCCGAGAACGTCTTGGGGGACGTTCATGGGATGTCTTGGGGGACGTCCCAGGCAAGCGTTGGCCGGGGCACGTGCACCGGGGAGCTTTGAGCGGCCCTCCCGTACGTACCCCGGCAGACCGCGTCGCGCCCGATCCGCGCAGCCACCGGCTGACGCCGGCAGACGCCCGGCCCGGATCCCGTGGGGGGAATCCGCACCGGGGGATATGGGAAGCGCCCCGCTCGCCGACCCGTGGGGGGATCGGGGAGCGGGGCGCTTCTCGCTTTTCCGGCGTCCGGTGCGCCGCCGCGAAGGGCGGACGGCGCTCCTCCCGGCAGACGACCTAGCGGGCCTCGACCGGGACGAAGTCGCGCAGGACCTCGCCCGTGTAGATCTGGCGCGGGCGGCCGATGCGGGAGCCCGGCTCCTTGATCATCTCGTGCCACTGGGCGATCCAGCCGGGAAGGCGGCCGAGCGCGAAGAGCACGGTGAACATCTCGGTCGGGAAGCCCATGGCGCGGTAGATCAGACCCGTGTAGAAGTCCACGTTCGGGTAGAGGTTGCG
The DNA here is from genome assembly GCF_044756005.1 of Streptomyces sp. NPDC092045. NCBI lineage: Bacteria > Bacillati > Actinomycetota > Actinomycetes > Kitasatosporales > Streptomycetaceae > Streptomyces > Streptomyces sp. NPDC092045. Next base: position 771,072 of record NZ_JBIVSC010000002.1, read on the forward strand.
CGAGACGAAGTAGTCGTCGGAGAGCGCGTGCTCCTCCAGCTTGAGCGCGATGTCCAGGAGCTCGTCGGACTTGCCGAGCGCCGAGAGGACGTCGTGCGCCGCCGCCTTGATGATCTTGGCGCGGGGGTCGAAGGACTTGTACACCCGGTGGCCGAAGCCCATCAGGCGGACGCCGTCCTCCTTGTTCTTCACCTTGCGGATGAAGGAGTCGACGTCACCGCCGTTGGCCTTGATGCCCTCCAGCATCTCCAGGACCGACTGGTTGGCGCCGCCGTGCAGCGGGCCCCAGAGGGCCGAGATGCCGGCGGAGATCGAGGCGAACATGTTCGCCTGCGAGGAGCCGACCAGGCGCACGGTGGAGGTCGAACAGTTCTGCTCGTGGTCCGCGTGCAGGATGAGCAGCTTGTCGAGGGCCGAGACGACGACCGGGTCGAGCTCGTACTCCTGCGCCGGGACCGAGAAGGTCATGCGCAGGAAGTTCTCGACGTACCCGAGGTCGTTGCGCGGGTAGACGAACGGGTGGCCGATCGACTTCTTGTACGCGTACGCCGCGATCGTCGGCAGCTTGGCGAGCAGCCGGATCGTGGAGAGGTGGCGCTGCTCCTCGTCGAACGGGTTGTGGCTGTCCTGGTAGAAGGTGGACAGCGCGGAGACCACCGAGGACAGCATCGCCATCGGGTGGGCGTCCCGCGGGAAGCCGCGGAAGAAGTTCTTGACGTCCTCGTGGACCAGCGTGTGCTGCGTGATCTCGTTCTTGAAGGTCGACAGCTCGTCGACCTTGGGCAGCTCGCCGTTGATCAGCAGGTACGCCACCTCGAGGAAGGAGGAGCGCTCGGCCAGCTGCTCGATGGGGTAGCCGCGGTACCGCAGAATGCCCTGCTCACCGTCGAGGTAGGTGATCGCGGATTTGTAGGCGGCGGTGTTGCCGTATCCGCTGTCCAGGGTGACCAGACCGGTCTGGGCTCGGAGTTTCCCGATGTCGAAGCCCTTGTCACCGACGGTGCTCTCGACCACCGGGTAGGTGTATTCACCGTCCGCGTACCGTAGTACTACAGAGTTGTCGCTCACGTCATCCCTCACCGACGTAGTGCCTCTTCTTCGAGGTGCCCTGACTGTCTCTACCATCCCCCATTTGGCTCAGGAGAGTGCACTCGGGGTCGACCATTGGGCCAATTGGAGGCACTCAGTGCCGCCAACCTTCATATCCTGCCCCCTTCGCCCCGGTTCCGGTACCCCTCCGTGATCTTTCACACGAGGGCGGGCCCTGTGAGCCGGTGGGCGAGTGCGGTAAAGCGGCGGCCCGCCGAGACCGTGCGCACCGCCTGGGCGATCGCGCGGCGGGAGCCGACGAGGACGACCAGCTTCCGGGCCCGGGTCACGGCCGTGTAGAGCAGGTTCCGCTGGAGCATCATCCAGGCGCTCATCGTGACCGGAATCACCACCGCCGGGTACTCGCTGCCCTGCGAGCGGTGGATGGTGACCGCGTACGCGTGGGCGAGTTCGTCCAGCTCGTCGAAGTCGTAGGGCACCTCCTCGTCCTCGTCCGTCCGCACCGTCAGGCGCTGCTCGACGGGGTCCAGGGCGGTGACGACTCCGACGGTGCCGTTGAAGACGCCGTTGGCCCCCTTGTCGTAGTTGTTACGGATCTGGGTCACTTTGTCACCGACCCGGAAGACACGCCCGCCGAACCGCTTCTCCGGGAGGTCCGGACGGGCCGGGGTGATGGCCTGCTGGAGCAGTCCGTTGAGCGCGCCCGCGCCCGCCGGGCCCCGGTGCATCGGGGCGAGGACCTGGACGTCCCGGCGCGGATCGAGGCCGAACTTGGCCGGAATGCGGCGGGCCGCGACCTCCACGGCGACCCGGGCGGCGTCCTCGGTCTCCTCCTCGGCGAAGAGGAAGAAGTCCGGCAGGCCGTCGGTGCGCGGGGGCGTGCCGGCGTTGATCCGGTGCGCGTTGGTGACCACGCCGGACTGCTGGGCCTGCCGGAAGATCCGGGTCAGCCGGACCGACGGCACGGGGCTGCCCGGGGCGAGCAGGTCGCCCAGGACCTCGCCCGCGCCGACCGACGGGAGCTGGTCCACGTCCCCCACGAGCAGCAGGTGGGCGCCGGGGGCCACCGCCTTCACCAGCTTGTTCGCCAGGAGGAGGTCCAGCATGGAGGCCTCGTCGACGACGACCAGGTCCGCGTCCAGGGGCCGGTCCCGGTCGTAGGCGGCGTCCCCGCCGGGCTTGAGCTCCAGGAGCCGGTGGACGGTGGAGGCCTCGGCGCCGGTCAGCTCCGCGAGGCGCTTGGCGGCCCGCCCGGTGGGGGCGGCGAGCACCACCTTGGCCTTCTTGGCGCGGGCCAGCTCCACGATGGAGCGGACCGTGAACGACTTGCCGCAGCCGGGGCCGCCGGTGAGGACCGCGACCTTGCGGGTCAGGGCGAGCCGCACGGCCTCCTCCTGCTCGGGCGCGAGGGAGGCCCCGGTGCGGGTCGCGAGCCAGGCCAGGGCCTTGTCCCAGGGCACGTCCCGGAAGGCCGGCATGCGGTCCTCCTCGGCCCGCAGCAGCCGCCGGAGCTGCCCGGCGAGGGACAGCTCGGCCCGGTGGAACGGGATCAGGTACACGGCGGTGACCGGCGTCCCCTCCGGGCCCGGCACGGTCTCCCGCACGACCCCCTCGGGGTCCTCGGCCAGCTCGCCCAGGCACTCGATGACGAGCCCGGTGTCGACCTGGAGGAGCTTCACCGAGTCGGCGATCAGCCGCTCCTCGGGCAGGAAGCAGTGCCCCTGGTCGCTGGACTGCGACAGGGCGTACTGGAGGCCGGCCTTCACCCGGTCGGGGCTGTCGTGCGGGATGCCGACGGACTGCGCGATCCGGTCGGCGGTGAGGAAGCCGATGCCCCACACGTCGGAGGCGAGCCGGTAGGGCCGGTTCCTGACGACGGAGATCGAGGCGTCCCCGTACTGCTTGTAGATCCGGACCGCGATGGAGGTGGAGACGCCGACCTCCTGGAGGAAGACCATCACCTCCTTGATCGCCTTCTGCTCCTCCCAGGCGGCGGTGATGTTCCTGGTCCGCTTGGGACCCAGCCCGGGGACCTCGATCAGCCGTCCCGGGGCGTCTTCGAGGATGTCGAGGGTGTCGAGCCCGAAGTGCCGGGTGATCCGGTCGGCGAAGACGGGCCCGATGCCCTTGACCAGGCCGGAGCCGAGGTAGCGGCGGATGCCCTGGATCGTGGCGGGCAGGACGGTCGTGTAGTTCTCGACGGTGAACTGCTTGCCGTACTGCGGGTGGGAGCCCCAGCGGCCCTCCATCCGCAGCGACTCCCCGGGCTGGGCGCCGAGCAGCGCGCCGACGACCGTGAGGAGGTCGCCGGCGCCGCGCCCGGTGTCGACCCGGGCGACCGTGTACCCGGTCTCCTCGTTGGCGTAGGTGATCCGCTCCAGGACCCCTTCGACCACTGCCGGACCGCGACCCTCGTTGGACATGTGTCGACCGTAGCGAAGGGGTCGGACAGGACGTGGCCGGGCCCGGGGGGGAACCCGCTGCTCCGGATGCCGGGGGTACGGACGAACCGTAGCGTTTCCGGCATGAGTGAACCTTCCTTCCAGGATCCTTCCTTCCAGGACGACGTCCTGAACGAGCTGGGCGCCGACCGGCTCCACGAGATCGCCGGGCTGCTCGGCACGGACGCGGCCGGGGCCCGGGAGGTCGTGGGCAGCTCGGTCGCGGAGCTCTCCGGCGGGCTGCGGCAGGCCGCCGCCGAGCCCGGCAGCGCGGACGAGGTGCGCGCCGCCGTCGACGAGGTCGCCTCCCCCGAGCCGCCGCTCCGGGGCGTCGCGACCCTCGGCGGCCTGATGGGCGGGGGTCTGATGGCCGGGGTGCTCGCCAGGCTGGCGAAGCCGGCGGCGAACGCCGTCGCGAAGCGCACCGGCATCCCGCCGGCCACGGCGAACCGCGCGGTCGAGCTCCTCGTCCCCGTCGTCCTCGCGGTCCTCACCCAACGCGCCGCACGGAAGGGCGGCACGGGAGGCGGCCTCGGGGACCTGCTGGGCGGCGGGGCGAAGAAGTAGCGAGCGGTCCGGTCCGGACGGGCGGGTACCGGGCGGCGGTCCCGTGCGCGGGGCCGCCGCCCGTTCCTCAGCGTGCCGCCGGCACGGCGGTGACGTCACCCGCCGGGCGGGCGCGCAGGACGTCCCGCAGGGCCGCGGCCGGCTCCGCGGACCCGGCGGGCCCGGTGGGCGGAGTGTCCCCGTCCGTGCCCGTACCCGGCGGAGGACCGCCGTCCGTGCCCGTACCCGGCGGAGGACCGCCGCCCGTGCCCGTACCCGGCGGAGGACCGCCGCCCGTGCCCGTGCCCGGCGGTTCGCCGCCCGTGCCGGTGCCCGGTGGCGGCGGGCCCGGCAGGGAGACGCAGCGCGACCGGGGGGACTCCGCCGCGCCGTTGACGGCGCTGACGCAGAACTCGAAGTTCCAGTAACCGGGGAAGAGGAAGGCGATGCCCCGGTCGGTGGTCTCCGAGATGTACTCGTCGGTCCTGAACGCGCCGCCCTCGGTGGCGTTCCGCACCCAGACCCGGTAGCCGGCGGCCTCCCGCGAGCCCTTCCACTCCAGTCGGACGGTGGTGGGGTCGACGGCGGTGGCCCGCAGGTCCGTGGGCGCCGGCGGGGTGCCCGCGCCCACGGTGACCGGGCGGCCCGTGCCGGGCATGCCGCCGCCCGCCCGGTTCCAGGTGACCAGCGCGACGAGGTGGCGGTGGCCCGGCTTCAGGCCGTCGACGTGCGCCGACCGCCCCCGGATCCCCGTGCTCTCGAAGAACGCGCCGGGGGTGTCCTTGTCCCAGACGATGAGCTCGTACCGTTCGACGGTGTCCGCGTACGGGCCCTTCGGGGCGTCCCAGGAGACGTCGACGCCCGTGGCGGTGGCGCGGGTGACGATCTCCTCGGGCGGGGCGGCGGTCTCCGGTCGGGCGACCGCGCCGACCACCGGGGACCACGCGGACCTGCCGTCGTCGCCGTTGTCGACGCGGACCTGGTACTCCCACTTCCAGCCGTCCGCGGTCCAGGTCGTGTCGAAGCGGTTCGCCGGGACCGTCAGCTCGCTCCACGCGCCGGAGCCCGCGATCCGGCTGCGGACCGTGTAGCCGTGGGCGCCGAAGACCGGCTGCCAGGTCACCTTGATCCCGCTCGGGACGGCCGTGGCGGTGAGGCCGGAGACGGCGGGCGTGGGGCGGGCCGGGACCGTGCCGGGCACGTCGGGCACGAACCCGCCGATCCCGAAGCGCTCGTGCAGGGTCCTCTCGAAGGCCCGCGCGATCTGGAACTCGCCCAGGGCGTTGGGGTGCAGTCCGTCGTAGGCCGCCGGGCACGCCTTCGGCGCGCAGTCGTACGCGCCCGCCCAGTCGACCGGCTCCACCCGGGAGGCGGGGGTGCTCCAGGACGGGAGGACCGCGGCCAGCATCGCGTTGTAGGAGGAGGTCGTGACCGGCAGGTCCTCGCGGCCGCCGATGGCGGACCGCTGGGGGACGTTGGCCACCGCGAACCGCAGGTCCGGCTTGGCGGAACGGGCGTTGTCGATCAGCGCCTTCACGCTGTCGAGCGTGCCCCCGGCTCCGCTGACGAACCAGCCCATGTCGTTGAACCCGAGGCCGACGAGCAGCAGGTCGGGCCGGTACCGGGTGACCATCCCGGCGATGGTCTTCTTGTCCTGGGCCGCCTGGCGGCCCCAGACCGCGAAGTGGTCGCTGTCGAAGTCGGCGTCCACCCCGGCCGCGTACCGGCCCGAGACGGGCGGGTCCTCCACGGAGGGGGGCGGGATCTCGCCCTGGATCGGCGGCGCGGAGGGCCCGGCGGGGACGGGCTTGTTCTTGGTCCCGCCGTACGGGCCGACGAAGTCGACCGGGACGCGCTGGCTCTTGAACCACTGCCACAGCCGGTAGCGCCAGGTCCAGTCGCCCTCGTCGCCCTGCGACATGGAGTCGCCGACGACCATCACCCGCAGGGGCTGGACGACGCCGTTGAGCCCGCGGAGGCGTTCGAGGGCGTTCAGGAGTGCGGGGCCCATGCCCTCCATGCGGCCGGCCATGAAGCCGAGCACGTCGCCGAAGGCCTTGATCCGGGTGGCGAACCTCCGCAGCGAGACCTGGATCTCGGAGATGAGGGAGGTGGCTCCGGCGGAGGCCCACGTGAGGAGCTGTCCGGTGAAGGCCCCGCCGACCGCGCCCCACATCGCGACGGCCAGCGCCTCCTTCCAGACCTCCGCGTCACCGAGGGACCTGTTGTCGAAGGAGGCGTTCATCAGCTCGCCGACGAGCGCGCCGACCGCGCCGCCGACGGCGCCGCAGACCGGTCCCGCCGCGGGCGCCCCCACGTTGAAGGCGAGCAGGCACAGGGCCGAGGAGGCGATGGTGACGCCCAGGGCGATCCCGGACGCGATCCACTTCTGCCACCAGGTGGCCGCGGTGCCGATACCGCCGCCCGGGGTCACCAGGACGAGGCTGTCGCCGGTGGCGTGGACCTGCCCGTCGAAGTCGGGTCCGCCGCCCTGCGGCGGGTAGACGCCGACGTTCGCGCGCTGGGCGCGCCGGGTGAACGACTCCGCCAGGCTCATGCCGGCGCGCTGGTCGGCCCGCGTCTCGTCGACGAGCTTCCCGATCAGGTCGCGCGTCTGCCGGCCGCGCTCCGGCACGTGGAAGTCGAGGACCATGACCAGGTCGTCGTCGTTCCCGGCGAGCGGGCGGAGGGCGCCCGCGTCCTTCGCGCAGCCCAGGCGCACGGACACGGGCCCGCCGCCGGAGTCGACGGCGAAGGAGGTGGCGTGCGTGGCGCACGCGGCGGCGGCGGCCCGGGGGGCCGGGGGCGCGGCGGCGGCGGGCTCGGCGACCACGGCGAACAGCGTCGCCAGGGAGACCAGCAGGACGAGTAAGCCCTCGCTCGCGGGGCGCCGGGCCCCGTGTCTCTTCCGTATCGCTCCTGAAGTGCGCACGTCGTTCGGCGCTCCCTTCGCTCTTCTCGGGGTGGGGCACCGGCCGGGCGGGGGAACGGCGTCCTTCGCCGGCACTCCGCCCGGTCGCGGAGCCGGTCGACAACGGTGTCGATCCTGTCGTGGCGCCGGGGCCCCCACAACGTCCTCCGGGCGCAGGAGAGATGGACAACACCCGGCGTCCCCGCGTCAGACCGCCAGGAAGCGCTCCAGCGTCTCCTCCAGGACCTCCGCGCCGTCCCGGGCCCACAGGCCGTCGTTGAAGAGCTCCACCTCCACCGGGCCCGTGTGGCCGACCCGTTCCAGGAGGTCGGCCCAGGCGCGCAGGTCGATCACGCCGTCGCCCAGCTGCCCCCGGCCGTTGAGGACGCCGGCGGGCAGGGGCGTGGTCCAGTCGGCGAGCTGGAAGGAGTGCACGCGGCCGGTCGCGGCCGCGCGCTCCACCGCCGCCGGGGCCCGGTCGTCCCACCAGAGGTGGTACGTGTCGACCACCACGCCCACCTGCTCGGCGGGGAACCGTTCCGCGATGTCCAGGGCCTGGTCCAGGGTGGAGACGGCGCAGCGGTCGGCGGCGTACATCGGGTGGAGGGGTTCGACGGCGAGGCGGACGCCCCGCTCCCCCGCGTACGGGGCCAGTTCGCCGATCGCCTCCGTGATGCGGGCCCGGGCGGCGGGGAGGTCGGGGTAGGCGGGGGTGAGGCCGCCGGAGACCAGGACCAGGGTGTCGGTGCCGAGGGCCGCCGCCTCGTCGACCGCCGCGCGATGGGAGGCGAGCCGGTCGTCCGAGGTGAAGAAGCCGCCCCGGCAGAGGCTGGTGACCTCCAGGCCCGCCTCCCGTACGAGCCGGGCCGCCGCCTCCAGCCCGTACTCCCGGACGGGTTCGCGCCACAGGCCCACGCCCCGGATGCCCAGGCGGACGCAGTGGGAGACGAGGTCGGGGAGGGAGAGCTGTCTGACCGTCATCTGGTTGACCGAGAAGCGCTCGGGGTTCACCGCGGGACTCCGTGGACGGTGAGGAGGGACCTCATCCGGGACTCCGCCAGCGCCGGGTCGGGGAACAGGCCGAGGCCGTCCGCCAGTTCGTAGGCGCGCGCGAGGTGCGGGAGGGAGCGGGCGGACTGGAGGCCGCCGACCATCGTGAAGTGGTCCTGGTGGCCGGCCAGCCAGGCGAGGAGGACGACGCCCGTCTTGTAGTGGCGGGTGGGGGGCCGGAAGAGGTGGCGGGAGAGGGGCACCGTGGGGTCCAGGAGCTCCCGGAAGGCCTTCGTGTCGCCCGTGTCCAGGGTGCGGACCGCCTGCGCCGCCAGGGGGCCCAGCGGGTCGAAGACGCCGAGCAGGGCGTGGCTGAAGCCCTGCGCGTCGCCCGCGATCAGCTCCGGGTAGTGGAAGTCGTCGCCCGTGTAGCAGCGGACGCCGTCGGGGAGGCGGCGGCGCAGCTCGACCTCGCGCCGGGCGTCCAGGAGGGAGACCTTGACGCCGTCGACCTTGTCCGGGTGGGCCGCGACCACGTCGAGGAAGGTCTCCGTCGCCGCGTCGAGGTCGGCCGAGCCCCAGTAGCCGTCGAGCGCCGGGTCGAACATCGGGCCGAGCCAGTGCAGGACGACCGGTTCGGACGCCTGGCGCAGGAGGTGGCCGTAGACGTCGAGGTAGTCCTCGGGGCCCGCGGCGGTCGCCGCGAGGGCGCGCGAGGCCATCAGGACCGCCCGCGCGCCCGACTCCTCGACCACCGCGAGCTGCTCCTCGTACGCGGCGCGGACCTCCGGCAGCGTGCCGCGCGCGAGCTGGTCGGTGCCCGCGCCGCAGACGATCCGGCCGCCGACGGCCCTCGCCTCGGCGGCCGAGCGCCGGATCAGTTCGGCCGCCCCCGCCCAGTCCAGTCCCATGCCGCGCTGGGCCGTGTCCATGGCCTCGGCGACCCCGAGGCCGTGGGACCAGAGGTGGCGGCGGAAGGCGAGGGTGGCGTCCCAGTCGACGGCGGCGGGGCCGTCGGGGGTGGTGTCGGCGTACGGGTCGGCGACGACGTGCGCGGCGGAGAAGACGGTGCGGGAGGCCGGGGGGCCGGCCGGGGCGGGCACCAGGGGGTCGGTGCGGGGCTCGTAGGTCCGCAGACCGCCGTCGGGGGTGGGGAGGCGGAGCGTCATGGGGTCGTCTCCCGGGTGGCGGGGTGGCGGGGCGTGACGGAGGCGGTTCCGGCGTGGCGGGGCGTGACGGGGGCGGTCTCGGGGTGGCGGGGCGTGACGGGGGCGGTCTCGGGGTGGCGGGGCGTGACGGGGGCGGTCTCGGGGTGGCGGGGCGTGACGGAGGTGGTTCCGGAACGTCCGTTCGCCGGGTGCGGGGGCGGGGCCGTCGTCACAGCGTCACCTCCGGGACCTCCAGGCGGCGGCCCTCGGCGGCCGAGCGCAGGCCCAGTTCCGCGAGCTGGACGCCCCGGGCGCCCGCGAGGAGGTCCCAGCGGTAGGGCTCGTCGAGGACCACGTGGCGCAGGAACAGCTCCCACTGGGCCTTGAAGCCGTTGTCGAAGTCGGCGTTGTCCGGGACCTCCTGCCACTGGTCGCGGAAGGAATCGGCGGCCGGGACGTCGGGGTTCCAGACCGGCTTCGGGGTGGCCGAGCGGTGCTGGACGCGGCAGCCGCGCAGTCCGGCGACGGCGGAGCCGTGGGTGCCGTCGACCTGGAACTCGACCAGCTCGTCGCGGTGGACGCGGACCGCCCAGGAGGAGTTGATCTGGGCGACGGCGCCCCCCTCCAGCCGGAAGATCCCGTACGCGGCGTCGTCGGCGGTGGCCTCGTAGGGCTTGCCGTGCTCGTCCCAGCGGCGCGGGACGTGGGTGGCGACGTGGGCGGTGACGGAGGTGACCCGGCCGAAGAGCTCGTGGAGCACGTACTCCCAGTGCGGGAACATGTCGACGACGATCCCGCCGCCGTCCTCCGCGCGGTAGTTCCAGCTCGGGCGCTGGGCCTCCTGCCAGTCGCCCTCGAAGACCCAGTAGCCGAACTCGCCGCGTACGGACAGGATCTCGCCGAAGAAGCCGCCGTCGACCAGGCGCTTGAGCTTGCGCAGGCCCGGCAGGAACAGCTTGTCCTGGACGACGCCGTGCTTGACGCCCTTCTCGGTGGCCAGCCGGGCGAGGTCGAGGGCTCCGGCCAGGTCCCCGGCGGTCGGCTTCTCGGTGTAGACGTGCTTGCCGGCGGCCACGGCGCGGCGGATCGCGTCGGCGCGGGCCGAGGTGACCTGCGCGTCGAAGTAGACGTCGACGCCCGCGTCCGCGAGGACCGCGTCGAGGTCGGTGGACCACTCGGTGAGGCCGTGTCGCTCGGCGAGGGCGCGCAGGGCGGGTTCGCGGCGGCCGACGAGGACGGGCTCGGGCCAGAGGACCTCGCCGTTCCCGAGGTCGAGGCCGCCCTGCTCGCGCAGGGCGAGGATCGAGCGGACCAGGTGCTGGCGGTACCCCATGCGGCCGGTGACGCCGTTCATGGCGATGCGGACGGTCCTGCGTGTCACGGAAGGTTCCTCTCTCCGGGTGGTCCCCGTGCGGCGGGGCGGCCGTGCGCGGCGGACGTCCCCGTGCGGCGGGCGGGCCGTGCGCGGTGGACGTCCGAGCGCGGGTGGTGTCCGCACACGGGCGGTGTCCGCACAGGGGCGATCTCCGCGCACGGGCGATCTCCGCGCGCGACGGAGGGCGCGCACGCGATAGAAAGCGCTTTCTACAGGTGGGGACGCTAGCCTGCCGACAACGCCGACCACAAGGCCCCGGAGGTACGCACGCGATGACCGTCACCCTGGCGGACGTGGCCGCCCGCGCACGGGTCTCCCCCGCCACCGTCTCCCGCGTCCTCAACGGCAACTACCCGGTGGCCGCGTCCACCCGGGAACGGGTGCTGCGGGCCGTGGCCGACCTCGACTACGTCCTCAACGGCCCCGCGAGCTCCCTCGCCGCCGCCACGTCCGACCTGGTCGGCGTGCTGGTCAACGACATCGCGGACCCCTTCTTCGGGATCATGGCGAGCGCGGCGCAGACCGCGATCGGGGCGGGCGCGTCCGGGCGGGGCGGGGGCGAGAAGCTCGCCGTCGTCTGCAACACCGGCGGGTCCCCCGAGCGCGAGCTGACCTACCTCACCCTGCTCCAGCAGCAGCGGGCCGCCGCCGTGATCCTCATGGGCGGCTCCCTGGAGGACCCGGAGCGGCTGGCGGCGACGGCCGCCAAGCTGTCCAGGCTCGCGGACGCGGGGACCCGGGTCGTGCTGTGCGGGCGCCCGCCGGTGGAGGGGGACGCGCACGCGGCGGCCCTCGTCTTCGACAACCGGACCGGCGCGCGCCGCCTCACCGAGCACCTGCTCGGACTCGGCCACCGGCGGATCGGCTACGTGGCGGGCCCGGCCGACCGGACGACGACCCGGCACCGGCTGGAGGGGCACCGGGAGGCGCTGGCGGCGGCCGGGGTCCCGGAGGCGCCGACGGTCCACGGCCCGTACGAGCGGGCCTCCGGCCACGGGGCGGCGGCCGAACTCCTCGCCCGCGACCCGGAGCTCACCGCGATCGTCGCCTGCAACGACACGGTGGCCCTCGGCGTCTGCGCGGCCCTCAGGGAACGCGGCCTGGACGTCCCCGGCGACGTCTCCGTGGCGGGCTTCGACGACCTGCCGTCGGCCCTGGACACGGTCCCGTCCCTGACGACGGTCCACCTCCCGCTGCACGAGGCGGGCGCCCGCGCGGGCCGCCTGGCGACCTCCTCGGAGGACCCCCCGCCGGGCGGCCTCGTGACGGTCCCTGCGGAGCTGGTGGTGCGGGGGTCGACGGGGGCGCCCCGGACATGAGCGGAGCGGGGGCGGCCCGTTCGGCCGGCCCCCGCTCCGTTCCGGTCCCGGGTCAGATCGCCGCCCGGTAGAAGTACGTCCTCCGGTACGCGATCTTGCCGTCCCGGACCAGGTACGTGTCGGCGAAGCCCTCGTCCAGGGCCGTGCCGTCGCGGCTCGCGCCGCGGAAGCGGCCCCAGCAGGCCGCCGCCGCGAGGCCGCCGGTGACCTGGTCGACCTCGTGGGCGCCCGAGGCGATGATCCGCTCGTGCTCGTAGAAGTGGCGGATCCGGTCCAGGCCCTCCAGGGCCGGGTAGCCGGGGCGCTCGTAGACCGCGTCGTCGGCGAAGACCTCGCCGAGGTCGTCCCACGTGCGGGAGTCGACCACCTGGAACAGCCGGGCCACCAGCGAGTCGGCGGTCACCTGGGGGTGTGTGCGTGCCGTCATGACCGTGCTCCTTCGGTGCGTGTCGTCGGAAGGGCGGGTGCGGTGCGGGTGCGCGCCGGGAGGGTGGTTCGGCGCGCACCGGTGGGGCGTGTGCGGTCCTCGGGGGGGTCAGTGGGCGTCGGCGCGCGCCTTGTCGAAGGCCGTCGCCAGTCGGGAGACGCCCTCCCGCCGCTGTTCCTCGTCGAGGGTCGCGAAGGAGAGCCGCAGCAGCCGGGAGCCGTCCTGCTCGATGCAGAACGGCGCTCCGGGCACCAGCGCGAGGCCCTGCGCCAGGGCGTGTTCGTACAGCAGGTCCGAGGTGACCCGGGGGTCGTCGACGGAGCACCAGAAGAACAGGCCGCCGCGCGGGTCGTCGAAGCCGAGCCACGGCAGCCGTTCGCGCAGCAGCGCCGCCGTCGCCCGCGCCTTGTCCCCGTAGAGGGTGCGCAGGCGGGCGAGGTGGGCGGGGAGGAACGCCGGGTCGCCGAGGAGTTCGGCGAGGACGTGCTGTCCGAAGGTGTTCGTCTGGAGGTCGCTGCTCTGCTTGGCCGCCACCAGCTCGCGGACCAGGCCCGCCGGCGCGGTGAGCCCGGCCACCCGGAACCCCGGGCACAGCGTCTTCGACAGGCTCATCAGCCGGATCACCCGGTCGCCGTGCGCGTCCGTGGACGGCAGCCGCTCCCCGTCGAACGCCAGGTCGCCGTACGGGTCGTCCTCGACGATCAGGAAGCCGTAGCGGTCGGCCAGGGCCGCGAGGTCCCGGCGGCGCTCCTCCGTGAGCACGCCGCCGGTGGGGTTGTGGAAGTGCGGGACGACGTAGACCAGTTTGGGCCGGGCCCCGGCGGCGAGCCGCTCCGCCAGGACGTCGGTCCGCATGCCGTCGCGGTCGGTGGGCAGCGGCAGGAGCCGGGCCCCGGCGCCCCGGAAGGACTGCACGGCGCCCAGGTAGCTGGGGTCGTCCAGGGCCACCAGGTCGCCCTCGTCGAGGAGGGTCCTGGCGACCAGGTCCAGGCCCTGCTGGCTGCCGCCGGTGACCATCGCCCGCTCGGGGCCGACCGGCGCGCCGGTCTCGCCCGCGCGCCGGGCCACCGCCTCGCGCATCGCCGCGGTGCCCGCCGTGGGGGCGTACTGGAGGGCGGCGGCGGCCGACCGGGAGAGGATCCGGTCCGTCACCTCCGCGAGGCGGGCCACCGGGAAGCTGTCGGGGGCCGGGATGCCCCCGGCCATCGACAGGACGCCCGGCGCGTTCGCGGCCGACAGGATGCGGTCGATGGCGTCGGAGCGGCCCCAGGAGGTGCGCCGGGCGAGGAGGTGCGTGAAGTCCCCCGGCGCCACGCCCTCGTCGCCGCCGCCGCGCGTCACGGTGCCGTCTCCGCCGCCCGTCATGACGTCACCGCCGTTTTCTCCGTCGCCTCCGGCTCCGTGCCGATCTGCGGCGGGAAGTCCTTCAGCCGCCACACCGGGGACAGGAGCACCACGAGGACCGCCGAGAGGAAGGCCCCGGCGGTCACGAACAGCGTCTCGCGCAGGCCGATCAGGTCGCCCAGCCAGCCGCCGGCCAGCGCGCCGAGCGGGAGCATCCCCCAGGAGACGAAGCGGTAGCCGGCGTTCATCCGGCCGAGCAGTTCGTCGGGGGTGATCGACTGGCGCAGGCTGATGATGTGGATGTTGGCCATCGTGCCGCCCGCGCCGATCAGCGCGAACGCGGCGACGAACAGGACGAGGGTGGGAACGCCGTCGTTCGGGGGGGCCAGCGGGATGATCACGGGCGCGGCGCAGCACAGCACGAGCGCCGCCAGGATCGCGGGGCCGAGCCCCATCGTCCGCTTCAGGCTCCGGGCGACCAGGGAGCCGCCGAGCGAGCCGACGGCGCCGGTGCCGAGCAGCAGGCCGATCGTCCCCGGGGAGAGGTCCAGGCGGCGGGCCGCGTAGAGCACGAAGACGGTCTGGAGCGACATCCAGCAGAAGTTGTAGAGCCCGGACTGGAGGGCGCAGGCCCGCAGGTGGGCGCTGTGCCAGATGATCCGGATGCCGTCGCCGACGCTCTTCCACAGGCCGGTGGGCCGCTCGGGCACGACCGGCGGCGGCTCGGGCCTGCGGACCGCGAGCAGCGTGGCCACCGAGACCAGGTACGAGGCGCCGTTGATGAGCAGGGCGTACGGCGCCGTGACCCAGCCGATGAGCAGGCCGGCCAGGCCGGGGCCGCCGATCTGCGCGAGGGAACTGGTGCCCTGGAGCTTGCTGTTGCCCTCCACCAGGTGTTCCTTGCCGATGAGGGTCGGCAGGTACGACTGGTAGGCGACGTCGAAGACGACGGTGAGCACCCCGATGAGGAGGGCCGCCACGTACACGAACTCGATGCGCAGCAGGTCCGTCACGGCGAGCAGGGGGACCGCCGTGACGAGCAGCGCGCGTCCCACGTTCGCCGTGATCATCAGCGGGCGGCGGCGGACGCGGTCGACCCAGACCCCGACGAGCAGGGTGACGAGCAGGAACGGGGCGTAGGAGGCGGCGTTCACCAGGCCGACCTGGGAGGAGGACGCGTCCAGGGTGAGCACCGCCGTCAGCGGCAGGGCCAGGGTGGTGACCTGGGCGCCGATCTGGGAGATGCCCTCGCCCGTCCAGAACTTCATGAACTCGGCGTCGCGCCACAGCGCTCCGCGCTCGCGCCCCCCGGCGGCGGCGGGTGCGCCGCCACCGGGTGCCGCCGGAGCCGCCGGCCCGGTGGGGCCGGCGGGATCCGTCGAGCCGTTCGAGTCGGTGGACTCGGTCACCTTTCGCCCTCGCCGTCCGCCGGGTCGGCCACGTGGAAGGCGCAGCCGATCTGGGCGCCGCGCAGCATGCTGACGATGCCGACGGCCGGGTCGGTGACGCCCCGGGCCAGGGTTCCGGCGTACTTCCCGTCGACCATGAGGGTGCCGTAGGCGACGGCCATGTCCTCGGTGGTGACGCCGTCCTCGGAGAGGAACCGCTCGGTGGTCGGGAGCAGGCGGCGCTGGAGCACGAAGGGGCCGCCGACGGCCTGGTGGAGCTTCTCCACCCACTCCTTCTGGTCGGTGGTCCAGCCGGGGGTGACGCCGACGCCGCCGTAGAGCAGCGTGGGCTTGAGGACCAGGAGGTCCTTGTTGGCGACGGCGTACGGCAGGAGGTCGATCTTCTCGCCCTCGAAGGTGACCTTCTCGTCGCGGACGAAGCGGGTCCAGGGCAGGATCCGGTCGACGAGGGCGCGCTCCTCCTCGGTGAGGGCGGCCCGGTTGCGCTCGTCGCTGAGCATGGCGAGGCTGCCCTTGTTGCCGTACAGCTCGCAGTCGAGCGAGGCGAACAGCTCGACCCGTCCGGCCTCGGCGGCGTCCAGGAGCGGGTTGACGAGGTCGTACGTGCGCGGCTCGTCCGGCATCTCGCCGGGCAGGAACAGGCGGTAGACGACGTCGACGCGCCGCCCGTCGTACACGACCTCCCCGTCCTCGTAGGTGAAGTCCCCGAGGTGGCAGACGACCGGGTCGAAGCCGAGGTCCTTGAAGGCGGGGACGACGAACTCCATCCAGCACTTGGACTTCTCGAAGCCGTCGGGCCAGTCGGTGATGGCGAGCAGCGGGCGCTCGATCCCGGCGAGGGAGGGGGCCTGGCGGCGCAGCACGTCGGTGATGCGGGCCAGCGGGTCGGGGTACACCAGGTCCTCGGCGGCGGCGAAGGCCGCGAACTCCTCGTCCTTGACCAGGGCGCGGGCGAACTCGCCCATCTGCCAGCCGCCGAGCGAGGTGCCGGTGTTCAGCTCCATGAGGCGGAAGCCGTCGGTCTCGCGGTAGAGGTCGGCGCGGGACAGCGGCGGGATCTCGTCGACCGCGCCGCGCAGGACCAGGTCGGCCTGGGTGGCGCTCATGCCGACGGCCTCGGCGAAGGCGCGCAGGTCGCCGCCGAAGAGGCGCTCCGGGACGGACTTGAGGAGTTCGAAGAGGCCGTTGAGGTCGCGTTCGAGGCCGGCGACGTCGTCGGCGCTGAGGAAGACGGGGCGGTTGAGGCCCTCGCCGCCGCCGGCGCCGTAGCGGAACCACTCGACGCCCCGGACGCCGGAGACCGTCATGCGGGCGGCGGTGCGCTCGTGGTCGAAGAAGCGGCGGGTGACGGCGTTCTCGACGCGGGCGCCGAGCTTGTGGGTGCCGGCGCCGGTCACCTCGGTGCGGGAGAGGCCCTCGGCCCGGTCCAGGGCGCGGCGGGTCTCGACCGGGTCCTCGCCGACGGCGATGAGGGCGGCGGAGCGCGGGGTGAGGCCGCGCGGCGGGAGCTGGAGCTCGTCGCCGGGCTCGGCGAGGGCCACGGCCTCGACCAGGCCGTCGACCTCGGACGGGTCGGGCAGGACGACCCGGTCGACGGTGCCGTCGTAGGAGGGGTAGAGGAAGCGGACCTCGCCGCTGAGCGCGCGGGTCGGGGTGAGGTCGGGGACGCGCTCGAAGGCGATCTCGGCGGCGGCGACCGCCAGGTCGATGCCGGTGGCGAGCTGGTGGACGTGCGGGATGAGGTCGCCGCCGAGGCGCCCGTTCAGCTCGATGAGGCGCGGCCCGTCGGCGCTGACGCGCAGCTCGGTGTGGGTGACGCCGTAGTCGACGCCGACGGCCCGGTGGGAGTCCCTGACCAGCTCCACGACGGCCTCGGCCCAGGGCTCGTCCTTCCAGCCGGTGACCAGGTGGCCGACCTCCTCGAAGTACGGCTGGGGGCCGAGGCGCTTGCGGGCGACGCAGACGGGGGTGACGACGCCGTCCACGACGGTGCTGTCGACGCTCAGTTCGGGGCCCTCGACGTACTCCTCGACGAGGACGGTGTCGGCGGTGCCGGCGCCCTGGAGGCGGCTGGCGGCGGCGAGCCGGTAGGCCTGGCGCAGGCCGTCGGCGTCGCGGGCCACCATGACGCCGAAGCTGCCGCCGAGGGTGCGGGGCTTGACGACGACGGGGAAGCCGATGGCCTCGGCGGCGGCGACGGCCTCGTCCTCGCTCGCGGCCGGGGCGTGGCGGACGGCCGCCATCCCGGCGGCCTCCAAGGCCTGGCGGGTGGCGTACTTGTCGCGGCAGACCTTGGCGGCGGCCGGGTCCATGGCCCGCAGGCCGAGGCGCGCGGCGACCGAGGAGACGGCGGCGAGCGACCACTCGTCCCAGGTGACGATCGCGGCCTCGGCGACCTCGCCGCGCAGGTCGGCGACGGAGGGGAAGAGCTTGTGCGCGTCCGTCGTGTCGGCGATCCGGTGGGTGTCGACGTACTTCGCCTGCCAGCTGGGCGCCTCGGGGGCGATCAGGGTGACCTCGTACCGCGCGGCGAGGGAGGCGAGCGCGTACTCCCGGTACTGGCGGATGCGGCTGCCGACCAGGATGACGCGCGGGCGTTCGGTGGTCATGACGGACACGGTGTGTGTTCCTTTCCGATGCGGGCGGTGCGTGGGGCCGGGGTGTGATCCGCCGGACCGGCCCCGGGTGTGGCGGGGAGTGCGGGCGGGGCCGGCCGGTTACGCGTCCAGGGGGGTGCAGGTGAGCCGGAAGCCGTTCGCGGAGGCCCCGATGGCCTCCTCCACGGCCGCGGTGGACGGACCGCGGAAGCGGAAGCGGGTGCCGACGTGCTCGTATCCGCTGATCGGCGGGACCCGTTGGCCGACGGGTACGTGCAGCACCGCGTACGGCCTGCGCTCCTCGGGCGGCGGCGCGGTCCAGTCGGCGCGTTCGACCAGGCAGGGCGCCGGGACGGGCAGCGGGAGGAGCAGGTAGCCGCCGACCTCGCCGGTCTTCGGGGCGGGCAGGACGGGTGCCCGGCCGAGCTGGATGTCGGCCGCCGCGGCCATCAGGTCGGCGCCGTGGACGTCCCGCCAGGTGAAGGGGATCTCGCCGCCGCCGACCCGGGCCCCGCACTCCAGGAAGACCAGGGCGGGGCCGCCGTCCGCTCCCCGGGTGACGAACGCCTCCAGGTGGAAGACCCACGGCCGGCCCCCGCCGAGGGCGGCCCCGACGGCGGCGGCGAACGGCTCCACGGCGGCGAGCAGCGCCGGGTCGTCCTCCTCGACCGAGCCCAGCCAGTTGCCCTGGGTGAAGTCGGCGCAGGTGCCGCCCACGTAGCGGGAGGCGGTCCAGCCGCCGAGCCGGTCGCCCTCCCACAGGCCGTCGATGTGCAGGATCGGGGCGTCCACGTACGCCTGGGCGAGGAACGGCTCGGCCGCGAGGTCGGCGGCCAGCTCCGGGTGCGCGTCCAGGTCGGCCTCGGAGTCGAGCCGGACCACTCCCCTGCTGGCGGTGCCCCGGTGCGGCTTGCAGACCAGCGGCCAGCCGTGGGCGCGCCCGAACTCCCGTACGGCGCCGGGGTCGGGGACGTGGGCGAGCGTGGGCACCGGGAGGCCGGCGGCGGCCACCGTCGTGCACATCAGGAGCTTGTCGCGGAAGACGGCGAGCTCCTCCGGGGTCTGCCCGGCGATCCCGAACTCCTCGCGGACCAGGGCCGCCGTGTCGAGGTCGCCCTCGTTGAGGGCGATCAGCGCCTCCGGCGGGCCGTACCGCTCGACGAGCGCGGTGAGGGCCGCGCGGACGGCGGGCAGGTCGTCGGTGAGGCCGACGGTGACGACGGCCTCGGCCGTCCCGGGGACGGAGGAGCGGCCGAGTTCGGTGCTGATGTAGGTGACCCGGTGGGTGCCGTGGTCGACGTAGTCGGCGTAGAGCGCGTGGGTGTCCCGCCAGCGGTGCAGGACCGTCACGTGCGGGCGGGGCCTGGTCATGCCTCCGCCCCCGCCGCGCCCGTCTCCGCCGCCGTCTCCCCGGCCCCGTCCGCCAGCCAGGACAGGGCCGCCGCCACCATCGAGCGGACGCCGACGAGCAGGGCGGGCCCGGACTGCGGGGCGAAGGTGGGGGCGTGGTTCTGCGGGATGTCCTCGTCCAGGCGTCCGGCGGCGAACGCGGCCGTGAACACCTCCGGGTCGAGGCCGCCCCAGAACCAGTACACGGACGGCACCTGGGCGGCCGTCGCCAGGATGCCGAAGTCCTCGCTGGCCGTGGTCGGGCCCATCGTCATCACGGCGCCGTCGCCGAAGGCCTTCCGGTGCGCGTCGGCGACCCGCTCGGCGGCGGCGGTGTCGTTGACCGTCATCGGCAGGTGGTAGACGGAGGTGATCTCCGGCTCGGCGGTCGCGCCGGCCGCGTCCGACTCGGCCTTCGCCAGCCGCTCGATGGCGGCGAGGACCTTGTCGCGGACGGGCGCCGAGCTGGTGCGGACGTTGATGCCGAGCTCGGCCGTGTCCGGGATGACGGCGGCCGTGGTGCCCGCGTGCAGCTTGCCGACGGTGACCACCACCGGCTCCTGGGCGGGGGTCTCGCGGGAGACGATGGTCTGGAGCCGCAGGACGAGCGAGGCGGCCATGAGGACCGGGTCCACGGCCGACTCCGGCTTGGAGCCGTGGCCGCCGCGCCCGAAGAGCTTGACGGTGATGGAGTCCGTGGCGCCCATGACGGTGCCGGGGCAGGTGGCGATGAGGCCGACGGGGCCGGGGCCCACGTGCTGGCCGAGGATGACGTCCGGCTTCGGGAAGCGCTCGAACAGGCCGTCGTCGACCATCGAGCGGGCGCCGTAGCCGCTCTCCTCGCCGGGCTGGAAGACGGCCACGACCGTGCCCTTCCAGTGCTCCGTGCGGGAGGAGAGCAGCGCGCACGCCCCGATCAGGGCCGCCACGTGCAGGTCGTGGCCGCAGGCGTGCATCACCGGGACCTCGGCGCCGGAGTCGTCGGTGGCGGTCGCGGTGCTCGCGTACGGCAGGCCGGTGGCCTCCTTGACCGGCAGGGCGTCCATGTCGGCGCGCAGCATGACCACGGGGCCCTCGCCGTTGCGCAGGACGGCGACCACGCCGGTGCGGCCCACGCCGGTGGTGATCTCCCAGCCGCCCTGTGCCGCGAGCCGCTCGGCGACGAGGGCCGCCGTGCGCTTCTCCTGGAAGGCGAGCTCGGGGTGGGCGTGCAGGTCCTGGTAGTCGGCCTCCAGGGCGGGGAACAGCGGTTCCAGCGCGTCGAGCACTGCGGTCAGGGAGTCCATGGCGTCCTCACTCGGAGACGGGGGTGTCGGGAAGGGGGTGCTCGCGCACGCCCCAGGAGGCGAGCAGCGCCGCCGCGCAGGTGATCGCCGGCCACCACGGCACCCAGCCGCCGTGGCCGGCGGAGCGCAGCCACTCGGCGAGGGCCGGGAAGGTGCCGCCGAAGAGGCTGATCGCGAGGGCGGCGGGCAGGCCGACGGCGACCGCCCGGACGGCGGGCGGGAAGAGCTGTCCCGCGAAGACGTTGCTGACGGCGAGGGGCAGGGCGAGCAGGAACAGCAGCACCACCGTGACGACCGGGACGGGCACCCGGCCCGCCACCATGCCGGCGAGCAGCGGTACGGAGCCGAGCGCGAGCCCGGCGAAGCCGGTCCGCAGCACGGGCAGGGCCCCGAACCGGTCGGCCGCCTTCCCGGCCGCGAGCATGCCGCCGAGGAGCGCCACCATGCCGAGGAGCAGGGCCCCGGAGGCCTCCTCCTTGGTGGCGGCGCCCGCGGCGGCGGCGTACGCCGGGAAGTCGACCGTGAGGAAGTAGAAGACGGTGGTGGCGCCGGAGGTGATGGCGAACACCACGGAGAGCGGCCCGAGGTGGGCCCGCAGGACGGGCCAGGGGCTCGCGCCGCGCCCGCGCTTCCGTTCGCGCGCGTCCTCGGCGAAGACCTCGCTCTCGGCCGCGCCGCGCCGGATCCACAGGGCCGTCAGGCCGAGGAGCGCGCCGAAGACGAAGGCGAGGCGCCAGGCGCCGTCCTCGACGCCCGCCTCCCCGAACACCCCGAGCAGGACGCTGAGCACGACGAACGACAGGGCGCTGCCGAGGACCACGCCGCCGTAGGAGACGGCGCTGTAGAAGTACCGGCTGCGGCCGGGTGCCGTCTCGGTGACGTAGGCGGCGGCGCTCGGGTTCTCGGCCCCGACGGACAGGCCCTGCACGAGCCGGGCGGCGACCACGAGGAGCGGGGCCGCGACGCCGATCGAGGCGTGGCCGGGAATCACCGCCAGGAGCAGCGAACCGGCCGCGATCAGGCCGACGGTGAGGGTGAGTCCGAAGCGGCGCCCCCGGGTGTCGGTGAGCCGCCCGATGACGACGCTGCCGAGCGGCCGCACCAGGAAGCCGAGCGCGAAGCCGAGGTAGGCGGCGATCAGCCGGGCGGTGGGCGAGGACCCGGGGAACAGCTGCTCGGCGAAGTACGGCGCGAGCACGCCGTAGATCGTCCAGTCGTACGCCTCCACGACGGACCCGACGCTGGCGGCGAGGAGTTCGCGGCGGGGCTTGCGGGCGGGGGGCTCACCGGCGGGGGCGGCCGGGGACGGTGCCTCCGGAACCTTCGTTCCGGCCGGAGGCACCGCCCCCGTGCCTATCTCCGAGGTGCTCATTCGGCCACCCCGTACACCCGTGCGCCGTCCCCGTGTCCGGCCGGGTGCGGGACCGCGTGCAGGCGGGCGCCGACGGCCGGGAGGTCCGCCAGGCCGGTCAGGCCGGTGAGGACGGGCAGGCCGGCCTTGGCGAGGGCCTCGGCCGCGGGGCCGTCCCGCTCGACGCCGTCGGTGGCGACCAGGGCGGCGCCGCGCTCGGCGAGGAGCGCGACGGCGTCCGGGGTGAGCCAGGGGCCGTCCGGGCGGCCGGTGTGGACGACGACGGCGTGCCCGGCCGGTTCGAAGGGCGCGAGCGCGAGCCGGTCCGCGACCGGCTCGTCCGTGCCCACGAGCCGGACCAGGGCGACGGGCAGGTCGACCAGGCCCTCGATGCCCTCCGGCGCCCCGGCGGGCCGGTCGAGGCGGGTGCCGGGGCCGGTCAGGTCGACCGTGCGGCGGGCGGGGGCGCCGTCCTCCGCCCCGGCCGCCCCCGTGTTCCGCGAGCCCTTGTGCGGCTCCCGGATCAGCTCCTTGCGGCTGATCGTCGTGCCGCCGACCATCAGCAGCCCCAGGTGGCGCACGAGGAGTTCGCCGAGTGCGGCGTCGTCGATGTCGTCACCGGGGATGTCGAGGCGGAAGCCCTCGGTCCGCAGGGATCCGCCGTTGCTGAAGACCACCTCGGCGTCGAAGTCGACCCGCCACTGCCCGGCACCGGTTGCCGTCGTCATGTGCTTCGTTCCTTCACTCGGTCACGTGGTTCGCGTGGTGCGCCGCTCCGGGAGCGGTCCCTCAGGCGCAGTCGATGAGGGCCTTCTCCAGGGCGCCGACCACTTCGTGGAGCTCTTCCTCCGTGATGGTGAGGGGCGGAAGGAGCCGGAGCACGGCGCCGTGCCGACCGCCGCTCTCCAGAAGGAGTCCGTGTTCCAGGCAGGCCTTCTTGACGCGGCGGGCGCGGTCGCCGTCGGCGGGCCGGGCGCCCAGGGCGTCGGCCTCGCCGTCCGGGTCGACGAGCTCGATGCCCCACATCAGGCCCTTGCCGCGGACGTCGCCGATCTCCGGACGGGTCAGGGCGAGGCGCCGCAGCAGGCCGCCGAGCAACTCTCCCTTGACGGCGGCCTGCTCCACGAGTCCTTCTTCGGCCAAGACGTCCAGGGCCGCGGCGCCCGCCACCAGGGCGATCTGGTTGCCGCGGAAGGTGCCCGCGTGGGCGCCGGGACGCCAGGCGTCGTACCTGCCGTGGTAGAGCATCAGGGCGAGCGGGAAGCCGCCGCCGACCGCCTTGGAGACGAGGACGGCGTCGGGTTCGATGCCGGACTCCTCGAAGGCCCACATGGTGCCGGTGCGGCCCCAGCCGGCCTGGATCTCGTCCAGGACGAGCGGGATGTCGAGGCGGGCGGTGATCTCGCGCAGTCCGCGCAGCCACTCGGGGGGCGCGGGGATCACGCCGCCCTCGCCCTGCACGGCCTCCACGAAGACGGCGGCGGGCTTGGTGATGCCGCTCTCGGGGTCGGTGAGCAGCCGCTCGATGTAGGTGAGGCCGACCCGGACGCCCTGGTCGCCGCCGAGGCCGAAGGGGCAGCGGTAGTCGTAGGGGTACGGCAGGTGGTGCACGTCGGGCATGAGCGAGGCCACCGGCTCCTTGGCGCCCAGGTTGCCGGTGAGGGCCAGCGAGCCGGCCGTCATGCCGTGGTAGGCGCCGTGGAAGGCGAGGACGGTGCGGCGGCCGGTGGCGGTCTTGAAGAGCTTGATCGCGGCCTCGGTGGCGTCCGCCCCGGCGGGCCCGCAGAACTGGGTGCGGAAGGTGTCGGCCATCGTGCCGGGCAGCTTCTCGTAGAGCGCCGACAGGAAGGCGTACTTGGCGGGGGTGGTCAGGTCGAGGGCCTGCTGCACCTGGCCGGATTCCAGGTACGCGCGGACCCGGCGCAGCACCTCGGGGTGGTTGTGGCCGAGGGCGAGGGTGCCGGCGGCGGCCAGGCAGTCGATGTACTCGGTGCCGTGGCCGTCGCGGACGCGGGCGCCGTGCCCGTCCTGGAGGACCTGGCCGAAAGCGGTGGCGTAGGTGCGGGCGCCGGATTCTCGGGCCTGGACGTACGCGTAGATCTCGTCCGGCGTGGGGGCGGTCGTGCGGGTGGTCACGTCATCACTTCCCAGGGGATGTACGGGCGTCCGCGACCATGACCTGGCCGAGGGCGATGCCCCCGTCGTTGGTCGGGACCTGTCGGTGGACGTAGGTGTCGAAACCGTCGGCGGTCAGCCCGGTCAGACAGTTGAGCAGCAGGAACTCGTTGAGGAACACGCCGCCGGAGAGGACGACCTGCCGCACGCCGGTCTCCTCGCGGAAGGCCCGGCAGCGGTCGCGGACCATCTCCACGACGGCGGTGTGGAAGCGGCGGCTGACGCGGTCGGCGGGCAGGCCGGCCGCGAGGTCGTCGGCCATGGCCCGGATCACGGGCCGGGGGTCGACCTCGACGGGGCCGTCCTCCTCGGGCGCGTGTGCGCCGAAGCGGTACGCGGACTCCGGGGCGGAGTCGCGGGCGAGCAGGCCCTCCAGTTCGATGGGGCCCTGGGCCTCGTACTCGGCCAGGGAGCAGACCCCGGCGAGCGCGGCGGCGCCGTCGAAGAGGCGGCCCATGCTGGAGGTGGCCGGGGAGTTGATGCCCCGGGCGGCCATGGTGGCGTACACGTGCCGCTGCTGCTCGTCGAGCGCGGCGAGGGCGGGGAAGGCGGCGACGGCCTTCTCCCGGTCGCCGCCGAAGGCGTCGAGGGCGAGGGCGTAGCCGGTGCGGACGGGTTCGCGGACGGCCTGGTCGCCGCCGATGAGGGGCAGCCGGCGCAGGCGTCCGACGCGCCGGTAGGCGGCGTAGTCGCCGAGGAGGAACTCGCCGCCCCAGACGGTGCCGTCCTCGCCGTAGCCGAAGCCGTCGAAGATCACGCCGAGGGTGGTGCCGGTGACGTGGTTCTCGGCCATGCAGGAGGCCATGTGGGCGTGGTGGTGCTGCACCTCGACGACGGTCCGGCCGGCGCCGTCCTCGTCGAGCGCCGCCCGGGTGGAGCGGAACTGCGGGTGCAGGTCGTGCGCGGTCAGGCGCGGCTCCAGGGCGTAGAGCCGGGCGAGGTGGCGGGCGGTGCGCCGGTGGGAGGCGAAGGTCTCGTCGTTCTTGAGGTCGCCGATGTGCTGGCTGAGGAAGACCTTGCTGCCGTGCGACAGGGCGACCGTGGTCTTCAGCTCGGCGCCGAGCGCGACGGCGGGCGCCACCTCGCGGCCGACGTCCACGGGGTACGGGGCGTAGCCGCGGGCCCTGCGGACGAACTGGAGCAGGGGTGCGTCGAGCGCGTCGTGGACGGAGAGCCGGACGACGGAGTCGTCGACGCGGATCTCGATGTCGCGGTCGTGGTAGAGGATGACGTCAGCGATCCCGAAGAGCTGTTCCAGGGCCTCCTCGTTGCGGTACGCGATGGGGTAGCCGGAGATGTTGCCGCTGGTCATCACCAGTGCTTCCAGGCCGGGTTCGTCCAGGAGCAGGTGGTGGTGGGGCGCCGAGGGAAGCATGATCCCGAGGTTGGGGTTGCGGGGCGCGACCGACTCGGGCAGGGCGTCGGGCTGTTTGCGGGCGAGCAGGATGGGGCGGGCCGGGGAGCGCAGGACGTCGATCTCGTCCTCGGAGAGGACGGCGAGGCGCTGGGCGGTGGCCAGGTCGCGGACCATCACCGCGAAGGGCTTGGAGTCGCGGCGCTTGCGGCGGCGCAGCAGGGCCACGGCCTCGGGCCGCGTGGCGTCCACGGCGAGGTGGAAGCCGCCGACGCTCTTGACGGCGACGATCCCGCCGTCGGCGAGGACCCGGGCGGCGCCGCGCAGGGCGGTGTCGCCCTCGGTGGTGCGGCCCTCCCGGTCGGTGAGCAGAAGCCGGGGCCCGCAGTCGGGGCAGGCGTTGGGCTGGGCGTGGTAGCGCCGGTCGAGCGGGTCCTCGTACTCGGCCTTGCAGGCGGCGCACATGGTGAAGGACGCCATGGTGGTGGCCGGCCGGTCGTAGGGCAGGTCCTGGATGATGGAGTAGCGCGGGCCGCAGTTGGTGCAGTTGATGAACGGGTAGCGGTGGCGCCGGTCGCGGGGGTCCCGCAGTTCGCCCTGGCAGTCGCCGCAGACGTGGGTGTCGGCGGGGAGCAGGGCGGTGCGGACGCCGGTGTGTTCGCTGTGGACGATGGTGAAGGGGCCCGCGGGCACGCTGCCCGCGGGGAGCCCCCGGGTCACCACGACACCGTCGACGCGGGCGAGTTCGGGCGCGCGGTCCTTCAGACCGGCGGCGAACTCGGCCAGGGCGGCGTCCGGTCCGGACGCCTCCACGAGGACACCCTCGGGGTCGTTGCGGACCCAGCCGGAGAGGCGCAGTTCACGGGCCAGCTTGTAGACGAACGGCCGGTAGCCGACGCCCTGCACCACCCCGGTGACCCGCAGCCGCCACTCCTCGGCGGCCGGCGGGGAGGTCGCGGTGTCCGGCGGAGACGTCACGGTGCTCATGGTGATCCCCTCGTTTCCTGGTCGGGTCCTCAGCAGAGCCGGGGCAGTTCGGCCCCGAGGAGTTCTTCGAGCTGCGTCTCCCGGCCGTCGGCGTCCCGCAGCAGCACCAGGGCCCCGGTGTCCTCGGAGATCTCGCCGATGGTCACGGCGTGCTCGCCGTACCGGAGCGAGCGCAGCGCCGCCAGGACGTCCGCCTCGGCGGCGGGGTCGACGAAGACGGCGAGGCAGCCCTCGTTGGCGCAGTGCAGCGGGTTGATGCCGAGCATGTCGGCCGCCATGGCGGTCTCGTGCTGGATCGGCAGGCTGGGGGTGTCGACCCGGATCGTGCGGCCGAGCTTCCCGGCGTACTCGTGGAGGACGGCGGTCAGTCCGCCGCGGGTGACGTCGCGCATCGAGCGGACGGCGCCGGCCGGCACCCTGCCGAGGACCCCGTCGATGAGGTTGTTCAGCGGGGCGCAGTCGCTGTCGACGCGCTGCTCGAAGCCGAGGCCCTCGCGGATGGAGAGCAGGTGGACGGTGTGGTTGCCGATGGGGCCGCTCAGGATCACCTTGTCGCCGGGGCGCACGTCGGTCATGGAGAGCGGCTCGCGCTCGAAGACGCCGACGCCCGCGGTGTTGAGGTAGAGCTGGTCGGCCTCGCCCTTGCGGACCACCTTGGTGTCGCCGCCGACGATCTGCACGCCGGCCTCGCGGGCCGTCTCGCGGATCGACACGAGGACCTGCGTGAGGCGCTCGATCGGCAGGCCGGTCTCCAGGATCAGGCCCAGGGTGAGGTACTTGGGGCGGGAGCCGGCCACGGCGAGGTCGTTGACCGTGCCGCAGACGGCGATCTTGCCGATGTCGCCGTTGCCGAAGAACGGCGGGTCGACGACGAAGGAGTCCGTCGTCATGGCGATGCGCCCGGTCTCGACCGGGAGGATCGCGCTGTCCTCCATGATGCCGACGTAGACGTCGCCGAGGGTCTCGGCGATGAGCTGGACCAGTTCCTGGCTCAGCTTCGCCCCGGTGCCGTGGTCGAGGAGGATCTCGTCACTGCTGCCGGCCGTGCTCGCGGTCATGGCTGCTCCTGGGTCGGGGAGGGTCGCGGTCACGGGGTCTTGATGTTCTTGCGGGGCAGGGTGCCCTCGGCGTCGAGGACGCTGATGACCTCGGCGGAGTCGGAGACGGTGGCGCAGTAGCCGTCCAGCCACTCCAGGGCGCGGTCCTTGTCCTCCTGGCGGGCGGAGACGACGCAGTCGGAGGGGACCCAGATGTTGTAGCCGCGGAAGAAGGCGTCGGCGGCGGTGGTCTGGACGCAGATCTGCGTCTGCATGCCGGTGATGAGGACGGTGTCGACGCCGAGGGCCTGGAGGCGCTCGTGCAGGTCCGTCTCGTAGAAGCCGGAGTCCTTGCTCTTCTCCATGACGACGTCCTCGGGGGCGAGGAACTCCTCCAGGACCTCGGCGCCGCGGGTGCCGCGCTGGACCGGGAGGTGGCCGTCGTAGCGCTCGGCGTTCGGGTCGTCGGGGTCGTTGACGAGCTGGAGGTGGAAGACGTGGTGGCCGCGGCGGCGGATCTCGTCGAGGAAGCCGGTGAAGTGCGGGGTGGCGGCGGCGACGGCCGCGACGCGCTCGGGGTTCTTCTCCACGAGCTCGTACTGGAGGTCGTTGGTGAGGACGGCGATCTTGGACATGGGTGTGCCCTTCGGTGAGGCCGTGCGGGTGTGTGGACGCCGGGCGCGCGGAAGGACGCGGCGGCGGAAGGGCTCCTCCGGGACGGGCGGCGGCGCGCCGGGGCCGGTCCGGGACGGCGCGACGGGCCGCCCCGCGAGGCGCGCGCGGGTCCGGGAGGAGGGTGGGGACGTACGCGCCCGGGAGGACCGGGGGCGGTACGGAGAAGGGTGGTGCGGAGAAGGGTGGTGCGGAGAAGGGTGGTGCGGAGAGGGGTGGTGCGGAGGGGAGGGGTCAGCCCGCGAGGGCGGCGCTCTCCCGCTGCGGCTCGTGCAGCCAGGTGCCGGTGGCCTCGAAGTGGGCCAGGACGTCGGCGATCCGCGCGTACAGGTAGTGGCCGGTGACGGCCTCGCGCCCGTCGAGGCGGGCGTAGTCGGGCAGTCGCCCGTACTCGCGGAAGCCGAGCCGCTCCCAGAGGCCCACGGGGCCGTCGCTGCGGACTTCGAGGGTGATGACCTCGCAGCCCATGTCGCGCGCCTTGTGCAGGGCCACGGACCAGCCCTCCAGGAGGAACTCGCCCCGGCGGTCGGGGGCGATGACACACCGGCGCATGTCGACGATGTGGCGGCGGGCCGGCAGCGGGGCCCGGGCGAGGGTCACCATGCCGACGATCCGGTCGTCCGCCTCGTCGCGGACCGCGAGGACGTCGATCGCGCCCTTGCGCAGGTCGGCGTCGAAGGCCCGCATCAGCGGCAGGCCCTTGTCGAGCCCGACGGGCTCGTAGAAGCCGAGGGTCTGCTCCTTGACCGCGACGGCGTCCATCAGCTCGATCATTTCGCGCATGTCCTTCTCGGACAGTTCGCGCGGCCATTCGTATCGCATCGGTCTTCCCGTGGTTTGCCGGACGGTGGGCAGCCCGCGGGGACACCGGACACCGCCGCCCGCGCCGCCCGGCGCCGCGGCGGGCGGCGTGGGGCGGGGGTATGGGTACGCGGTGTCCGGTGTCGCCAGGGGGGTGTTCGGGTGCCGGGCGGGTCCGCGGCGCGCTCCGGGGCGGCGACGCCCCGGAGCCCCGGACCCGGAACGTCAGACCGCGGCGACCCGAGCCTGCAGGTTGGTCTGCACCGCGGCGCCGGGCGAGACCTGCGTCAGCTGCGACGGGTCGGACCCGAGGCCCAGGACCGTGGCGGCGTAGACCTCGACGAAGTACGAGACGAAGAGGGAGTTGATCTTCGTGAGGTGCTCGACGAAGCGCTCCTCGTCCTCCTCGTCCTTGATCACGCGCATGATCATGTTCCAGACCATGTCGACGTGGTCGTCGTCCTCGTCGAGCGCGAGGTGGGCACGGGCGCCCTTGGTGTTGTTGGCGCCGACGTGCTGCTCCATGATGTCGAGCCAGTCGGGCTGGGTCTTGCCCGCGATGTACTCGAGGTAGAAGCCGCTGATCATCGAGGCGAGCGGGCCCTCGGTGGCGAGCGTGTAGTAGAAGTAGCCGTTGAGCAGCTCGGTGGCGAAGGTCGGACGGATCGCGTAGATCTCCTCGTCCGTCATCCCGACCTTGTGCAGGTCGCCGGCGAACATGCGGTCGTGGCGGCCCTCCTCGGCGCCGTACAGGCCCCACTCCTTGGAGAGCTGCGGGTCGCGGGTGGCCCAGTAGTTGGCGACCAGCGGGTCCACGGCGCGCTTGAGACCGATCCGGATCATGGTCTCCACGTTGTGGCGCTTGTAGAGGTCCATGTCGAACTTGTTCGCGTCGAGCATGCCCTCCGCGCCCTTGCTCTTCTCGTAGAAGTCACGCTCGAACTTCAGGAGGAGCTCGTCCACGCGCTTGCGGAACTCGGGGCGCTGGAGGCTGGAGTACGTGTTGTACGACTTGCTACGAGGCATGGTCATCCCCACCCGAGGTCGTTGATCACTTTGCCCTGGCCGGATCCGGCGAGGAATGCGCGCTCTTCCTGGGTACCGGTCCCCTGGACGAGAAGGAAGGACAGAGCCGCGGAAGCCGTGATCGCGAGAATGTTTCTCGCTGCACGTGCCATGGAAAACCCCTACCTTTCGGATGAGCGTTGAGGTCGTCAGCGCTTCGCCCATCCTCCGGCGGAAAGCCGTTTCTAGGCCAGTCCCCTCTGGGATCATGTTGCTCCTGGCGGAAACATGACAGGGGGATACAGTGAATGAAACCGACAGAACCGGTGCGATTACCCCGCCGCTGCTCCACGAATCGGCCGACCGTTTGTACCGCTTCGTATCGGAATCGCCCAGGTGCACCGTCGAAGCGGCGGCGAAGGCCCTCGGCATGGACCGGCACGAGACCGCCGAGGCGGTCCGCGACCTGCGGGAGCTGGGGCTGCTGAGCACCGACACCAGCGGCACCACCGGCAACGGCAGCACCACCGGTACCGGCGGCACCACCGGCAACGGTGCGGAACCCCTGGTCCCGCATCCGGTGGACTTCGCCCGCGTGAAGGTCCTCAACCCGCTCCAGCGGGAGCTGAACCGCGCCCAGGCGCTCGTCGACGAGCTCCGGAGCGGCCTGGACCGGCTGGAACTGTGCGCTCCGCACTCCCGGCACTCCCACTGCTCGCTGGAGGTCGTCCACGAGCTGTCCGACGTGCGCCGGCTGATCACCGGCTTCGCCGACGAGTGCTGCGAAGAGGCGCTCACCTCGCAACCGGGCGGCGCCCGCGTCGAGGAGGTGCTCATCGACAGTATGGACCGCACGACCAGACTGCTCGGCCGCGGGGTCAGGATGCGGACGCTCTACCAGCACACCGCCCGCTTCAGCCCCGCGACCCTCTCGTACGTCGACCTGGTGACCCCCCTCGGCGCCCAGGTCCGCACCCTCGCGGGCGGTTTTCCGCGCTGCATCATCTTCGACCGGAAGATCGGCATCCTGCCGCTCGTCAACGATTCGAAAGGCGCCGTGATCGTACGGGACCCGCAGGTCGTCGCTTTCGTGGCGGAAGCCTTCGACCGGGTCTGGACGACCGCTTCCGACCTCTCCCCGGAGGAGCGCCGTTCCGACCGGGTCGCGGCCACGTCCGAGATTCAGCACGCCATTATCTCGCTTCTCACCCAGGGGGAATCGGACAAGCGAATAGCCCAGGTCGTCGGAATTTCCCTGCGGAATTGCCAGCGACACATCTCCCACATCATGAAAAGCATCGGCGCCCGCAACCGGCTGCACGCCGGCTACCTGCTGAGCAAGGAGCCGTTCGGCGGCCACTAAAGGGTGTTGCAGAAGGCTCAGTTCTGGGCATTTTGCCTGTATGGGCGGGGTGCTGCGGGCTGAGCCGTTGTGGGTGGAGACGTTCACGGGCTTGCGGATGGACCGGTTCGCGAAGCTGGTGAAGGCGGTGCGTGAACGGGGCGGGAAC